>DASCMO010000019.1:0-49913 GCA_036010965.1 Planctomycetota bacterium
CGGCCCGACCATGTGGTCGAGGTCCAGGCCACGGGGGCGACCACGGGCACGATCGTCTGGGAGTGGCACATCTGGGATCACCTGATCCAGGATTTCGATCCGACCCAGAACAACTACGGCGTGGTCTCCGACCACCCCGAACTGCTCGACATCAACTTTCCGCCGCACGTCGCCAACCAGGGCGACTGGATGCACGTCAACGCGATCGACTACAACGCCGCCCTCGACCAGATCATCATCAGCTCCCACAACACCGACGAGGTCTACGTCATCGACCACAGCACGACGAGCGCTGAGGCGGCGGGCCACACCGGCGGCAACAGCGGCATGGGCGGGGACATCCTCTACCGCTGGGGGAACCCGCAGGCCTACGACTCTGGCACCGTCGCCGATCAGCAGCTGTTCGGCCAGCACGACGTCCAGTGGATCGAGGAAGGCCGGCCCGGCGCGGGGAACCTGTTGATCTTCAACAACGGCACCGACCGGCCCGGTGGGCCCTTCTCCTCGGTGGACGAGATCACGACGCCGGTGGATGCGGCGGGGGGCTACCCGCAGAACGCCGGCGGCACCTTCGATCCCCCCGCGGCGAGCTGGAGCTACGTGGCGCCGACTCCTTCCGACTTCTACTCGGGGTTCATCTCGGGCGCCCAGCGTCAGCCCAACGGGAACACCCTGGTCTGCAGCGGAGCCCAGGGCTGGTTCTTCGAGGTAACCAATGGGGGGGCGATGGTCTGGGAATACGACAACATCCTGCCCAACCCCAACCAGAACAACGTCTTCCGCGTTCGTCGCTACGCGACCTGCGAGGGTGTCGCCTCGTACTGCTCGACTGCGCCAAACTCCAGCGGCTCGGGCGCCGTGATGGGCTGGAGCGGGACGACGAGCATCGCTGCCAACGACTTCGTGCTCACGGTCACCGCGGCCTCCACCGGCATGCCGGGAATCTTCTACTTCGGCCCGAACCAGATTCAGGTGCCCTTCGGCGACGGCTTCCGCTGCGTCGGAGGCTCGGTCTTGCGCCTGCCTGTGGTCGTCACCGACGCCTTCGGCGACGCGAGCTTCGCCCTCGACTTCACCGATCCCGGCCAGTCCTCGAGCGTGATCGCTGATGGCGACACCTGGAACTTCCAGTTCTGGTTCCGCGATCCCGCCTTCGGCGGCGCGACCTTCAATCTGAGCGACGCCCTGGAGGTCCCGTTCTGCGAGTAGGCCTGCCCGGCGAGTGACCTGTTCGAGGACTTTTCTGGCCGGCGCCCAACGGATCAGGGGCCCGGTTCGTGCCGCAGTGGGAGACCGAGTTCCCGCTGGTGCGCGCTTCCTGCGCTCCGCCCCCGTATCCTTCTCTCCATGGGTGCTCGGCGGCTGCTGGTGGTCGAGGATGATCCGGACCTGCGCGAGGTCCTCGTGGAGTTCTTGCGCCGTGAGGGCTACGAGGTGTCGTGCGCCGAGGACGGGGAGCAGGGGCTCGAGTTGATCCGCAAGGAGCGACCGGATCTCGTCTGCTTGGACGTGATGATGCCGGGCATCGACGGCATCGAGGTCTGCCGCCGCCTGCGCGCCGACGCGGACTTCGAGGAGTTGCCGATCCTGATGCTGAGCGCGAAGAGCGACGAGTCTGACGTCGTGCTTGGGTTGGGGGTCGGCGCGGACGACTACGTCTCGAAGCCTGCGCGGCCCAAGGAACTCCACGCGCGCGTGCGGTCGCTGCTGAGGCGCAAGGACCTGCGCAGCCAGTCCTCCTCACGCGCGGTCGTGATCGTGGGCGATCTGGAAGTGGACGAGGAGCGCTTCGAGGTGCGCGCAGCGGGACGGACCGTGCGCCTGACGCCGACCGAATTCCGGATCTTGCAGGTCATGGTGCGCCGTCCGGGCCGCGTGTACCGCCGCCAGGACCTGCTCGAACTCGCGACCCCCGGTGGAGGATTCGTGGAGGAGCGGACCATCGATGTGCACATGCGCGCGATCCGCGCCAAGCTCGGCAGTCACGCGGACTGCGTCGAGACCGTGCGCGGCATCGGCTACCGCTTTCGGGACGAGACGAAATGACCTGGGAGTGGGGGCTGCTCCTCTTCCTGATCGGCTGCGGCTGCGGATGGGCCGCGCGCGCCGCGCGCCGCGACGGAGTTCGGTCGGGCGCCGACCCGGCGTCGATCGCGTGCGCCTTCGAGCACTTGCAGGAGGGTGTCCTCGTACTGGACGGCCAGGAGCGAGTTGTGTCCATGAACGAGGCTGCCCGAGGGCTGGTGGTGGCCGTCGCTCTCAGTGAGGCGGACCTCCCCGCTGACCTGGAGCGGGTGGTCGGCACGGAACTGGCCGTCGCCGTCCGGTCCGTCGGCGACAGGACGGCCCGCAACGCCGTCGAACTGGGCAAGGGAGCGGCGGCGCGCACCATTGCCCTGACCGTCGGCCCCGCGGGACGCGGGCGGCGCTTCGTCGTGCTCGAGGACCTGAGCGGCATCGCCGAGGTGGATCGGCGGCGCCGCGACTTCGTCGCCAACGCCTCGCACGAGCTCCAGACACCGATCGCGGCCCTGATGGGGATGCTCGAGCTGATGGAGGACGCCGACGGCGACTACCGCAACGACCTCATGCGCCGTTCGCGAAAGAAGGCCGAGGCGCTCTCGGTCCTGACACGCGACCTGATAGGGCTGGCGCGCGCCGATGATTTCGGGTGGCAGGCGCCGAGGGTGCCCGTGAACCTCGCCCGGGTCTGCGAGTCCGTTGTCGAGCGACACGCGGACGCGGCGCGGGAGAAGGGGCTGGAGCTCTCGCTCGAGCTCGCCGCGGAGGCCGAGGTCATCGGTGACGCGACGAGCGTAGAGACCTGCATCTCTAACCTGGTGCAGAACGGAATCTCTTTCACCGACGAGGGGAGCGTCGTCGTGCGCGTGCTCTCCGGCGGCGGCGGGGCCGTGATCGAGGTCGAGGACACCGGGAGCGGGATCGATCCCTCGATCATGCCCCGCATCTTCGAGCGCTTCTTCCGCGGGGACCCGACCCGCAGCCGGGCCGCGGGCGGCTCGGGCCTGGGGCTGTCCATCGTCCGCAACCTGGTGCAGCGCATGGGAGGCAGGATCGCCGTGTCCAGCCGGCCCGGAGGGGGCACGCACTTCCAGGTCGAACTGCCCCCGGACCCGACCCGCCCGCTGGAAGGCGCCGGGCAGGCCTTTCAGGGCTGATCCACACCGCAAGAGCGCACGCCGTGTTCACCGTTTCTTCACAGAACGGAGCCTATCCTGCTGCCTCTCCGCGAGTGCGCGCCTGGCAAGCTCCGACCACGCGCGTACCTGGCGGCCCACCAGACGCAGCTTCGAAGAAGGAAACACCTCAGATGCTCCGCACCCTCCCCTCCGCGCTCGCCCTCCTCGCTCTCACCGCAGCCTGCGGAGGCGGCGTCAACGGCGCCTCCCGCACCCTGATCCAGAACAAGGGCTCCGACACACTGCTGAACGTTGCACAGGCCTGGGCGGAGGCCTACAGCGAGATCGCGCCCACTTGCGCCGTGGCCGTCTCCGGCGGCGGTTCCGGCACGGGCATCTCGGCCATGATCAATGGCACGGTCGACGTTGCCAACTCCAGCCGCAAGATGAAGGAGCGGGAGCTCGCGGCCGCGCGCGAGAACGGTATCTCTCCGGTCGAGTTCGTCGTCGGTTTCGACGCCCTCGCGATCTACGTCCACGCCGACAACCCGATCGAGTCGATCACCCTCGAGCAGCTGGCCGGCATCTACGGCGACGGCGGCGCGATCGAGCGCTGGAGCCAGATGGGTGTGACGATGGCGGAGGGGGGCAGGGACGAGATCGTGCGCGTGAGCCGTCAGAACAACTCGGGGACCTTCATCTATTTCCGCGAGGCCGTCCTGGGCAATGAGGGCAAGTACAAGCTCGGATCGCTCGACATGCACGGCTCGAAGGACGTCGTCGATCTCGTCGAGAACACCCCCGGCGCCATCGGATTCTCGGGCCTCGCCTACGCTACCGAGCACGTCAAGCTCGTGCCGGTCGTCTCCGCGGAATCCGGCGCACCCGTTGCACCTTCGGTGGATTCGGCCGTGGATCGAACCTACCCGATCGCGCGTCCCCTGCTCATGTACACTGCCGGCCAACCAGAGGGCGTGGTCGCGGAGTACCTGGATTGGATCCTCTCGGATGAAGGCCAGCGGATCATCCTGACCAAGGGCTACGCTCCGGTCAGACCACTGAAGTGACGAGCGGGGAACAAATGAGCCACTACGAAGAGCGTCTGGAGCACGACCTGAGGAAGGTCAAGAAGCGCGTGCGCGCCATGACCGAGACCGTCGTCGCGGCCGTGCGTGACTCGGTCAAGGCGGTCTTGACCACGGACGCCGAGCTGGCCACCGAGACGATCCTGGGGGACCTGCCGATCAACAGGCAATCCCGAAAGCTCGATCAGCGCTGCCATCGCTTCATCGCCCAGCACCTTCCGAGCGCCGGACACCTGCGCTTCATCTCGTCGGTCCTGCGCCTGTCGAAGACGCTGGAGCGGATCGGCGACTACGCCGAGACCATGTCGAGGGCTGCGGTACAGCTCTCCGAGCCCCCGCCCGAGACGGTCTCGCGCGACATCGAGATGATGGGCCGCCACGCTGCGCAGACCCTCGAGCGGTCCCTGGAGGCCTTCGACGAGGGCAACGTCGAGAAGGCTCGCGCCACGCGCTCGGTGGTGGGGCAATACGGCGCGACCTTCGACAAGGTCTTCTCGGACCTCGTCGCTGTGGGAAAGCGGGATGTGCTCCGGATCGAGGACCTGTTCTCGTTGATGGCCGTCCTGAACCGCCTCGAGCGAGTGCTCCACCAGGCCAAGAACATCTGCGAGCAGACCATCTTTGCGGTGACGGGCGAGGGCAAGGAGGAGAAGACCTTTGACGTCTTATTCCTCGACGGCCGCAACGCCGGTGCGAGCGTCCTGGCGGAGCACTACTGCCGCAAGGCGTATCCCGAGAGCGGGACCTTCGAGAGCGCCGGGTGGGCCGCGGAGAACGCCCCCGACCAGGTCTTCGTGGAATTCGGTATCGGCAAGGGGCTCGACCTGCTCGGCAGCACCCCGCGCTCCTTCGGCGGCATGTCGGATCAGGTCTCGGACTTCGACCTGATCATCGATCTCGCGGGCGAGGCGCGCGAGCACATCACCAAGGTCCCGTTTCACTCCGTACTCATCCACTGGGATCTCCAGGAACGCGGCGACCCGGAAGCCGTCTACAAGCAGCTCGTGCCCCGCGTCCGCGATCTGATGGCCCTACTGCGCGGCGAAGACGACGACTGACCGTGGCGCAGAACGAGGGAGGAAACGCCGGGCCGAACCATCTGGGTCGGGAGTGGTGGTGGGACAAGGTCGCCCAGGTGCTCGTGTTCCTGGGTGGCATCTCGGCCATCGTCTTCGTGATCGCGATCTTCGTCTTCGTCGCCCAACAGGGCCTGGGGTTCGCGCTCTTCGACCTGGACCTGGGTACGTTCCTGACCTCCCCGGAGTGGCGGCCGACGAGTGAACCCGAACCCGTCTTCGGCGCCCTGGCGTTGATCGTCGGGACCGCCAGTGTGACGGGCCTGGCGATGCTGGTCTCGGTGCCCTTCTCCCTCGGCGCGGCCATCTACATCGGCGAGTTCGCCACCGGGCGCACGCGCGAGGTCCTCAAGGTGTTGGTGGAACTCCTGGCGGCGATCCCCTCGGTCGTCTGGGGCTTCATCGGGCTGATGGTCATGAGCCCGATCCTGATGGACCTGTTTGACGAGCCCGTCGGCGTGTCGGTCCTCAACGCCGGATTGATCCTGGGCCTGATGGCGGCGCCGATCATGACGACGATCGCTGAGGACGCTCTCAAGGCCGTGCCCGACGGCTTCCGCGAGGCTGCGGAGGCGATGGGGGCGACGCGCTGGCAGGTGATCCGGCAGGTCGTGCTGCCCTCCGCCAAGAACGGCCTGGTCGCGGCCGTGCTGCTGGGCGTCGGGCGCGGTTTCGGGGAGACGATGGCCGTTCTGATGGCGTCGGGCCACTCGATCAACATGCCCACCAGCCCCCTCGATCAGGTGCGCGCACTGACGGCGACCATCGCGGCCGAGCTGGGCGAGACCGCGCGCGGCTCGGATCACTACCGCGTGCTGTTCTCGATCGGGATCCTGCTCTTCGCCGTGACCTTCATCATCAACTTGCTCGCGGACTTCTTCGTGCGCGGTAAGGGGGCGTCGAGATGAGTTCGTTCCGCGCCACGGACCTGGATGCTCGGAATCGTCGGCGGCAGCGCGCGTTCCAGTTGCTCTTCGGGGCGATGACCGTGCTCCTGATCCTCCCGGTGCTGCTGATCCTCGGCATGCTGATCTGGAAGGGACACCCGGTCATCTCCACCGAGTTCTTCCTCGCCAATCCCCGTAACGGAATGACGGAAGGGGGCATCTTCCCGGCGCTGATCGGCACCCTCTAT
The DNA here is from genome assembly GCA_036010965.1 of Planctomycetota bacterium. GTDB lineage: Bacteria > Planctomycetota > UBA1135 > UBA1135. The sequence continues at coordinate 6,437 of DASCMO010000019.1, forward strand.
CTCGTCACCGTCGCCCTGTTCGCCTCGGTTCCGCTCGGCGTCGCGGCCGCCGTCTACCTCTCGGAATACGCCCCCGACAATCTGCTGACGCGCCTGATCAACCTCGCGATCATCAACCTCGCGGGCGTCCCCTCCATCGTCCACGCGCTCTTTGGTGTGGGGGCCTTCGTGCTCTTCTTCGAGTTCGGGACGAGCATCCTCGCCGCCAGCCTGACCCTGGCCGTGATGACCCTGCCGGTAGTGATCGTCGCCACCCGCGAATCGCTGCAGGCCGTGCCCCAGGCCTTCCGCGAGGCCAGCTGGAGCCTGGGCGCGACGCGCTGGCAGACGATCCGTCGGATCGTCCTGCCGAACTCGATCAGCGGCATCCTCACGGGCGTGATCCTCGAGGTGTCACGCACCGTCGGTGAGACGGCGCCGATCATGTTCACGGGCGCGACCTTCTATGTGGCGTTTCTGCCTTCGAGCTTGTTCGAACAGACGATGGCGATGTCCTACCACCTCTACACGATCACGACCCAGGTCCCGGGCGTACCCGAAGCGCTCCCCTACGGCGTGGCGCTGACTCTGATCGGGATCGTGCTGCTGTTGAACTCGGTCTCGATCGCGTTCAGGATGGTCCTGCGGGGGAGGAAGAAGTGGTAGAGAGCGAGTCGCCCGGGCAGGTGAACAAGCTCACCGTCGAGAACCTGACCATCCGCTATGGCGAGACGGTCGCGCTCAAGGACGTCAGTCTCGAGATCCGCAAGAACGAGATCTTCGGGATCATCGGGCCCGCGAACAGCGGCAAGACCTCCTTCCTGCGTGCGATCAACCGCATGGACGAGATGACCGCAGGCATGCACGTCTCCGGTCGGGTCGCCCTGGACGGCGAGGACGTGCGCGCCTGGCGCAACGTGTATGCACTGCGGCGCAGGATCGGTGTCGTGTTTCCCCTGCCCGTGGGGTTGCCGCTGTCGGTCTTCGACAACGTCGCGCTCTCTCCGCGCCTGCGTGGGATCCGTGACCGCACCGAGCTGGAAGAAGTCGTTGAGCGCAGCCTGACTCGCGCGGCCCTCTGGGACGAGGTCAAGGACCGCCTGCACTCCCTGGGCAGTCTGCTCTCGGGCGGACAGCAGCAGCGACTGACCATCGCGCGCGCCCTCTCCCAGGAGCCGGACCTGCTGCTGCTCGATGAGTTCTCGATCGCTGTCGATCCCGTCACGACCATGCGCATCGAGGACATCCTGAAGGAGCTGCGCGAGGAGATGACGATCGTCCTGGTGACCAACCTCGTCCAGCAGGCGCGGCGGTTGGCCGACCGCACGGCCTTCTTTCTCCAGGGTGGGCTGGTGGAGGTGGGTCTCACCAAGGATCTGTTCATGCGCCGGGTTACGGATCGGCGGACGACGGACTACCTGGAGGGGCGCTTTGGCTGAGGTCGCACATCCCGCCATCCGGACGCGCGGCCTGAACCTGTGGTACGGAGAATTCCAGGCGCTCTTCGACGTGGACCTCGACATCACACGCGGGCGAGTCACCTCGCTGATCGGCCCCTCGGGGTGCGGGAAGTCGACCCTGTTGCGTTCGGTCAACCGCATCATCGAGCGCCTGGACTACGTGCGGACCAGCGGTTCGATCGAGGTCATGGGACAGGATGTCCTGGCCGAGGAGGTGGCCCTGACCCAGCTCCGCAAGGAGATCGGCATGGTCTTTCAGCGCCCCAACCCCCTGCCGATCTCGATCCGCAAGAACGTCCTCTTCGCGCACCGCCTACACCGGGCGACGCAGCAGAAGCCCTCGGAAGAGGACGAGATCGTCGAGCGCGTTCTGCGCGAGGTGCTCCTGTGGGACAACGTCAAGGACCGGCTCGACACGCTCGCGACAAGGCTCTCGCTGGAAGAACAACAGAAGCTCTGCATTGCGCGGCTGTTGCCGGTCAAGCCGAGCGTGTTGCTCATGGACGAGCCCTGCTCGGCCCTCGATCCCGAGGCGACGAGCGCGGTGGAGGAGCTGATCTGGGAGCTGCGGGGTAACTACTCGATCCTGCTCGTGACCCACAACATGGCCCAGGCGAGGCGTGCCAGCGACGAGTGCATCTTCATGCTGCTCGGCAAGGTCGTGGAGCATTCGGCCACCGGCGACATGTTCGTGACTCCCAAGAACCAGGAGACCGCCGACTACGTCGAGGGTCGCTACGGCTGATTGATCATGAGCACACCTCGCTCGAAGCGCGTTTTGCTCGCCGCGCCCATGCGCACGCGCCGCGAGGAATATGTGCCCTGCGTTCGCGCCGTGAGCGCTACACCCTGGTCGGCGCGATCGGCTACCCTGGAGGGCGCATGCGAGGAAAGATGACCATTGGCGTTGCCTCCGCGAGGAAGCCACCCGCGCGAGCTGGTCGGGGGCTTCGGGGCGCGTTCCGCGCCCCAGGGCGCGACCGAGGTTGATCGATGATCCCGTGTGATGAGAGCGTTCTCTGCCGTACGGATGCTCCGGATCTGCTCATCCGGCACTGGCACGGCGACGCTTCCCTGGGGCGAGCGCTGATCGTCCACGGCTTCGGGGAGCACAGCGGGCGCTACGGGCACGTGGCCGAGGCGCTCGTCAGCGCCGGCCTCGAGGCCACCGCCTTCGACCTGCGCGGTCACGGCGGCTCGCAAGGCACGCGGGCCTTCGTCGAGCACTTCGACGACTACCTCGACGACGTCGATGCGGTCCTCGCCACCCTGGATGACGAGCAAGCGGACACGCCGCTGTTCCTCCTCGGCCACTCGATGGGCGGGCTGGTCGCGGCCCTGTGGGTCTTGGAGCGGGGCGTTTCCCCGGCCGGCCTGATCCTCTCCAGCCCCGGATTCGCCTTCGCCCTGCGCGTGCCGGCCTGGAAGGCGACCGCAGGCCGGATCTGCTCGCGTCTGTTGCCCAAGCTCGCCCTGAGCGCCGAGCTCGATCGCGGCTTGCTCTCCCACGACCCGCAGGTGGAGCGCGACCTCGCGGGCGATCCGCACAGCCAGACGGCCACCACCGCGCGCTGGTACACTGAGGCCCTCGCGGCCCAGGCGCGCGCGTTCGAACTCGCGCCGCGCCTTGCGGTGCCGCTCTTGTGTCAGGCGGCGGGCGCCGACGCCCTGGTCGACCCGCGCGCGGCGCGGCGCTTCTTCGACGCCGCGAGTTCGCACGAGCGCCGCTGGATCTCCTACGACGACATGTACCATGAGATCTACAACGAGCTGGAGCGCGAGCGCGTCCTGGCGGACTTGACCGATTGGATCGGCGCGCGCCTGGTGGTGAGCGCGGCATGAAGGTCCCGCGCAGCGCTCAGTGGGCGATCCTGGCCATCGTCGGCGGAGTGGCCCTGACCCTCTGCGACAGCGTGCACATCGCCTTCGGCGTGCTCGTCAAGACGGACACATCCTTCTTCGGCCAGAGCTGGTGGGTGCTGCCGATGTTCAGCGCCCTCTCGCTGACCATCGTCCCGACCTACCGCTGGTTTCGCTGCCTGACCGGTGGCCGGGAGTTGACCACGAGCGGCGTCGAGCTCACCTGCTCGGCGCTCCTGTTCCTCGCCTCCTATGCTTGCACCGGCCCCCTGGGCGACTGGGGCCTGGGGCTCGCAGCCCTGCTCACCGCCGCCTGGGTGGCGCGCCTGTTTCGCCGTCGGGTGCGCGGCCTGGTGCTGTTCTCTCTCGTCCTGGCTGTCGCCGGACCCGCGGCGGAGGCCGCCCTCGCCGCCTCCGGGGCCTTCCACTACATTTCTCCCGACCTCGGTCCGGTTCCATCCTGGTTGCCAATGATCTACCTCCACGGTGCCCTGCTCGTGGCGGACCTGGACGGCTTCCTTGGCGGCATAGCGCCCTCCATGCGCAGTTGGAAGCTCAGCCCCCGTGCATTTCGCTGGATGCTGAATGTGTTCCCGCCGCTCCTCCTGCAGCGCATTCGGATCGTGAGCGTCGGCTCGGACTTCCGCACTTGTCGCGTCCGGATCGCGCTGAGTTTCCTGACGCGCAACCTGAACGGTGCGACCTTTGGCGGGACCATCTTCTCCGCCGCGGACCCGATCGTCGCCACGCTCTTCTGGCAGCTGTTCGCTCGCCGTGGAGTCGCGGTCGAGACCTGGCTCCAGGGTGGCTCGGTGCGCTACGAGAAACCGGCCACCACAGCCCTGACGATGGACGTCAGCTTGAGCGAGGAGGAGATCGAGTCGGCGGCGGCAGAGCTCGAGCAGCGCGGCCGCTTCCGCCGCACCTACGAGATCGAGGCGCACGACACCCACGGAGACGTCTGTGCGCGCATCACGACCGAAGTCTACGTACGCATCCCTCGCGAGGTGCCCGCTGGGCACTCGGCCTTCTGACAACCCGGCGACCATGGACACGGCCAAGATCCTCGCTAGCTGGAAGCGCCTCAGTTCAATACCGGGAGGGCGCATGCTGTTCGGCTGGTTTCTTCGTCGCTCCGTGCCCTACACCGGCTCGATCCACCCGCGCGTGCTCGTGCTCGAGCCCGGATTCGCACGCATTGCCATGGACGACCGCCGAGCGGTTCGCAACCACCTCGCGAGCGTCCACGCCGTCGCGCTCATGAACCTGGCCGAGGCGACCAGCGGCCTGGCCATGCTGACGGGCCTGCACGCCGACGCGCGCGGGATCGTCAAGGGGCTCAGCATCGAATACCTGAAGAAGGCCCGCGGGACGATCATTGGCGAGAGCCGCTGCGATCCGCCGCGCGAGAGCGAGGAGCTGGATTTCGACGTCAGCGTCGAGCTGTTCGATGCCGGCGGAGATGTGGTCGCGCGCGCGGTGGCCCACTGGAAGATCGGCCCCAGACCGTGAGCGGCGTGGAGGGACGCGGACTCTCGTTGCAGACCGCCCTGACCCGCGACGCGAAGATCGAGGTGCCCGTGATCTGCGGCGCCATGTATCCATGCAGCAATCCGGAGCTGGTGGCCGCCGTCAGCGCCGCCGGAGGTCTGGGCGTCGTTCAGCCCCTCTCGCTCATGCACGTCCACGGCCACGACCTGCGCGAGGGTTTGCGCCTGATCCGCTCCCTCACCCCCAACCCGATCGGCTTCAACGCCATCGTCGAGAAGAGCGTCGCCGCCTACGAGAAGCGCATGCGCAGTTGGGTCGGCGTGGCGCTCGAAGAGGGCGTGCGCTTCTTCGTGACGGCGCTGGGCAATCCGCGCTGGGTCGTGGAGGCCGTGCACGAGGCCGGCGGCATCGTCTACCACGACGTCACCGAGCGCCGCTGGGCCGAGCGCGCCCTGGACGAGGGCGTGGACGGCTTGATCTGCGTCAATGACCGCGCGGGCGGCCACGCCGGAGAGCGCGCGCCCGCCGCTCTATACGACGAACTCACAGAGTTCGGCGTGCCGCTGGTGCGCGCCGGCGGCGTCGGCGGCCCCGCGGACCTGATCGAGGCCTTGCAGCGCGGATATGCCGGCGTGCAGATGGGGACGCGCTTCATCGCCACCCCCGAATGCCGCGTGCACGATTCCTATCGCGCGGCGATCATCGAGGCGGGGGAGGACGACATCGTCCTGACCGAGCGCCTCTCGGGTGTGCCGGTCTCCGTCATCCGCACCCCGCGCATCGAGCGACTCGGCACGACCGTAGGGCCCATCGCGCGCCGACTCCTGCGCGGGCGGCGCACGCGCCACTGGATGCGCACCTTCTACGCCCTGCGCTCGATCCAGAGCCTGAAACGCTCGTCCTTGCGCGGGCTGGACTACAACGACGTCTTCCAGGCAGGACGCAGCGTGCAGTCGGTGGACGAGGTGCTCCCCGCGGGTGAGATCGTGCGTCGCTTCGCGCAGGCCGTCGAGGAGGCGGGGTGATGGCCGAGCCGGCGATCGACGAGCGCCTGGTCGTCTACGGCGCCAACGGCTACACAGGCCGCCTCGTCGCCCGCGCGGCGCGCGCCCGCGGCTGGACGCCGCGGCTCGCCGGCCGCAACGCCGAGGCGGTGGAGAGCGTGGCCGCCGAGTTCGATCTGTCCTGGAGCGCCTTCGGTCTCGACGACCCTGTAGCCCTCGACGAGGGGCTCGAAGGCGCGACGGCCGTCCTGCATTGCGCGGGTCCCTTCAGCCGGACCTGGCGTGCGATGTCGGACGCCTGCCTGCGCACGGGGGTTCACTACATGGACGTCACCGGCGAGCTTGTTGTCTTCGAGGGTCTGGCAGCCCGCGACGACGCTGCGCGCGAGGCAGGCGTGATGCTCCTGCCCGGCGTCGGTTTCGACGTGGTCCCCAGTGATTGTCTTGCGGCGCACCTGGCCCGGCGACTGCCCGACGCGACGGCGCTCACCCTGGCGTTCCAGGCCAGCGGAGGCGTCTCTCACGGCACGGCCACCACCCTGATCGAGAACATGGGTGCGAGCGGCCTCGTGCGCCGCGGAGGGCGCATCGTCTCCGTGCCGGCCGGGCACCTCACGCGCCGCGTGGACTTCGGGCGGGGCCCCAGGCCCGTCGTGGCGATCCCCTGGGGCGACGTCTCGACGGCCTACCACACGACCGGGATCCCCGATATCGAGGTCTACGTTTCCGCCGGGCGTTCTGCCATCCTCGGCATGAAGCTCAGCCGCCACCTGGGCCCGCTGCTGCGCTCGCCAGCCGTGCGTCGCTTCTTGCAGGGCCGCATCGACGCGCGCCCGGCCGGTCCCGACGATGCGGCGCGCGAGCGCGGCCGCACCTCCTTGTGGGGGGAGGCCCGCACGCAGGACGGGCGCTCGGTCGCCGCGCGCATCGAGGCGCCCGAGGGCTACACCCTGACCGCTGATGCCGCCCTGCACATCGCAGGGAAGGTGCTTGCGGGAGAGGCCAGCCCCGGTTTCCACACGCCCGGGGGTCTGTTCGGGCCCGACCTGGTCTGCGAGCTCGAGGGCGTGCGGCGCGAGGACCTGTAGCTCACCGGAGCTCGACCTCGACCAGCGCGAGGTTCGAGAAGGGCGGTAGCTCGAACACCACTCGCTCGCCGTCGGATTCGGGCACGAGGCGCACATCTCTGAGCACCTCACGCGCCCGCGCGCCGGCGGGTGCGATCACGCGCACTCCCGAGACGGGCGCGGGTGCTGTGCCCGTGTGTCGCGCCCGAACCGTATCGACCCACGCGAAGTCGTTCGCGAGAGCCAGGACCCGCCGCGCGCCCTCCCCGTAGGCGACCACGTGCAGCTCCCGCGGACCCCCGCGTACGGCGAGCGGTTGCCCGCCGGGATCGGGGCCGAGGGCCTGCAGGAAGGCCGCGCTCGTTGCGCTGCGCGTCGTGGAGTCGCACCAGTCCCAGCCGGGCTGTGGCGTGAGGACCCGGCCTCCGCGCCGTGCGAAGCGCGCCACCTCCTCGCGCATGATCAGCGAGAGGTCGCCGGGCGATGGCAGGAACAGGAAGGAGTAGTGGTCCAGGGCGCCCTCGGCCAGCAAGTTGTCGCTCAGCAAGCCGACCGGCAGGCGGGCGCGCAGCGAGACCTCGAAAGCGCCGTTGATCGGCCCGACGAGCGCGCGCCACACCGCGGCGTCGTTGGGCGCGAGGCGCGCGCGGGCTCGCTCGCTGTGGTGCAGGGCGATGCAGCGCGTCGGCCGCAGGCCGGCCAGGAAGGGACCGGCTCGCGCCCCCAGCTCCAGGGCGGCGGAGAAGGTGCGCGCGTCGGGGATCGTGGCCTCGGGGTGGTCGAGGTTCGCGATGCCCCCGTGGGCAATGACGCCGGCGGTGGCCGCGAGGGCCGCCGCGGCGCTCTCCAGGCGTGGGATCCAGACGTGGGGGGGCCGACCCTCGGCGCCGTCGCGACTCCAGCTCCAACCCAGGGCCAGGCGCACGTCGCGCGGTGGGGCGACAAAGCCCGTGCGTTCGAGCAGCGCCTCGCTGCGCGCGGAGACGCCCTTCTCGAACTCGGTCTTGACCCCGTCGGCCAGGCGCAGGAGGCGGCCGCTGGTGTGCGGGTCGAGTAGATCGGGCGCGCGATGGTTGCCGATCACCAGCACGGCGTCTTCGCGGCGCGCGCTGATGGCTCGCCGCCAGCGCAGGAAGGCGTGCTCGATCGTGAAGTTGTTGAACTCTAGCAGCTTGCGGTAGAGCGGATCGCGCGGGTCGATCGTCTCCGGGTGGTTGAGGCCCGTGGCCTCGGAGAAGGCCGAGCGACACGCGCCGCACCAGCAGCCCGTGCGGGGCATGTGCACCTCGTCGAAGTAGAAGCCGTCGGCGCCACGCTCAACTAGTTCGAGCAGGCGCGTCTCGATGTGCTCGACGTAGGGCGAGTTCAAGCACAGCAGCGGGCGCGAGTTGCGCGTGTAGCCGCGCCCCGAGTCATCGCGCGCAACCCAGTCGGGATGCTCCCTCGCCACGCCCACGTCCTCGCTGTGTCGGTAGTAGGCGACGATCCGCAGGCCGGCTGCGTGGGCGCGGGCGATGATCTGCTCGGCCACGTCCTCCTCGCGCGCCCAGTCCTCGACCGGTCCGACCGCGCTCGGCCACCAGGCGCCTTCGCCCAGGGTCCGGAAGTGGCGCACGAAGTGCCGCGCGCCGAGGTCGCGAAAGGCCTGCGCGGCGTTGCGGAAGATATCCCGCTCGCGCCAGCGTGGGGAGAGGCGCGTGTGGAGCGAGCTGCGGCAGCGCTCGTACCAGGAGGGTGGTTCGAGACCGCGCACCTCGTCCAGCCAGGCCGGGCGGTCGGGCGCGAGGGTTCGGGCGATGAGCGCCAGGGTCTCTGGCGAGTGGACGGCCGTGGCGGTCGGCGCCGCGTGGTCGGGGATCCCCGCGCTGTCGGTCAGCACCAGACAGTCGGGGCGCAAGGGGGCGGCGGCCAGGATGAAGTCGAGTTCGCCGGCGCCGAGGTCGGCGGAGAGCAGGCGCGCCCAGCTCCAGGCCTCGCGGCCTTCCAGGGCGCCGGTAGAGGGGAGTTCGTGGCTCGCTAGCTGCGCGCCCGCGGGTCCGGCCTGAAGGGTCACCTGTGAGCGCGCGGCGTAGCGCAGCCAGAGGTGCCAGCGCCCGTCGTGGGGAATGTCGAGGGCGTAGGTGCAGCGACCCGCGCCGCTGAAGCGGATCACGCACTCGCGTCCGCTCGCCCAGGGGTCGAAGTGCGCCCGCGCGAAGGAGCCGTTATCGGGCTCGCGTACCCGCGGCGCCTCAGCCTCGATTACGAGCTCGTCGGCCAAGGTGCCCGACGCCGTGAGTGGGACCAGGGCGACCCACAGGGCCGCAGCGCTGCCGGCGATCTTCATCGCGCGTCCCGCATCAACGCTCGCCGCTGTCGGAATCGGCTGCCGGAGCGGCGCTCGCGAGCAGGTGATCGAGGAGGGCGGCGAGGGCCTCGAGTGCCTGTTCGTCGGCAGGCGGCGTCTCAAGCAGCGGGCTGGGGGCGGCTTCGGGTTCCAGCATCCTGCGCAGGCTGCGCGCGACGTTCAGGGTCGCGGGATGGCCGTCGCCCAGGATGGGGCGGTAGCCCGCGATCGCTCGACGAAAGAGGGAGGCGGCGTCGCCGAGTTCGCCCAGGGAACGGCACACGACCGCCAAGTTGTTGGCGATGTTCAGGGTGTCGGGATGGCCCTCTCCCTGGGTCCGGTCGGCGATCTCGAGAGCCTCGGCGAAGCGCACCTGGGCGCTGGCGAGGTCGCCCTTGCTGTAGAACAGCGCCGCCAGGCTGTTGAGGTGGTTCAGAGTCATCGGGTGGTTGTCACCCAGGGTCTCGCGAGTGCCTTCGAGGGCCTCGATGAAGAGCGCCTCGGCCTCGTCGAGTCGGCCGACATCGCGCATCAGGGTTCCCAGGTTTCCGAGGGCCTGCAGGGTCGTCGGGTGCGCATTGCCGAGGGTCTGTTGCAGACCGCGCAAGGCCTGGCGTGAGAGGTCCTCGGCCTCGGAAGTGCGACCGAGGGAATGCGAGAGAGCGGCTAAATTCAGGATAGAGGTCAGGGTCTGAGGGTGTCGCTCGCCGAGGATGCGCCGGCGGGTGCGGAGCGTGTCGCGCAGAAGCCGTTCGGCTGCGTCGAACTGGGCACGATTCATCAACGCCGTGGCGAGGTTGTTGGCGGAGGTCAGCGTCGAGTGATGGGCGTCGCCGAGCGTCTCGCGGCGGCCCTCGAGTGCGCGTTCGAGCAGGACGATGCCCTCCTCGGGCGCGCCCCGTTTCATGAGCAATAGGCCCAGGTCGTTCAGGCTCGAGAGGGTCTCCTTGTGTCGGGCGCCGAGAGTGTCCTCGCACAGGGCGAGCGCCTCGCGCAGGGGCGCCTCGGCCTCCTCGAAGCGTCCCAGGCGTCCGAGGAGCTGTCCCATTTCTGCCATCGGTTCGATGGTCCGCGGGTCCCCTGCTTCGTGGATGCGACGGGCGATCTCGAGGGCCTCGCGGGCGCAGACCTCGGCCTCCTCGAAGCGTGCCTCGGCGACGAGCTGTGTGCCGCGCGCGCGCAGGGCTTGCAGGGTCTGGGGGTGTTCGTCGCCCAGGACGCGCCGGCTGCCCTCGAGCGCGTCGAGCAGCAGGCGCTCGGCTTCCTCGTGGGCGCCGCGGGAGAGCAGCAGCGAGCCCAGCTTGCGGCGCGCGTCCAGGGTTAGCCCATCCTCGTCTCCCAGGCGCGCGCTGCGCAGGGCGAGGGCCCTGCGCAGGAACTCCTCGGCGCGCTCCAGGAGCCCCAGCTCGGCCAGCGTCTCCCCGAGGGCCTGCAGGAGGCGCGCCCGGGTCTCCGGCTGCCCATCGAGGTCTTCGATGGCCTCGAGTGCGCCCGCGAAGAGGTGTTCGTCGAGGGTCGCCAGGGCCAGGCCCGAGAAGTCCGCGCCGGCGAGGAGTTCTTCGAGGTGGGCCGCTTGTTCCTCGAGCTGCGCCCCATCGAGCCCCGCCCGCTCTCCCGCGGCGCGCACGCGCTCCAGCGTCCCGCGTCGGATCGTCCAGCCCATTCGTTCCAGGTCGATGCGCTGCAGTTGGTCCGCCTGGAACTCCGCCACCCGTTGCACCTCCTCGGCGCGCCGTTCGGACTCGATGCGGCGGGCCTCGGCCAGCTCGGCGTTGCGCGTGGCGCGCGACGCGTTGCCGCTGGCTACCAGTCCCAGCCACGCGATCACCACGAAGGCGGCCGCCGCCACGGCCGCGCTGGCGGTCGGGGTCGGGTGGCGCTTGCTCCAGCGCAGGGCGCGCTCCAGGAGGCCCGGCGGCCGGGCGAGGATCGATTCCCCGGCGAGGTGGCGGCGCAGCTCGCCGGCCACCTCGGCCATCGACCGATAGCGCCGACCTGGATCCTTCTCGAGGCACTTGCCGGCGATCACCACCAGGTCGTGGGGGACTTTCGAGCGCAGGGTGCGCGGGTCGCCCGGTTCCTCGAAGAGGATTTTGCGCTGGATCTGGATGGCCGTGTCGCCCTCGAACGGCCGCCGCAGGCAGAGGGCCTCGTAGAGCATCACGCCCAGGGAGAAGATGTCTGTGCGGTGGTCGATGCCCACGCGGCGGGCGGCGATCTGCTCGGGGCTCATGTAGGCGAACGTTCCGACCACCTCGCCGGTGGCCGACAGCGAGAGCTCGTCGGCGATGCGCGCGAGCCCGAAGTCCACGACCTTGATCCGCTCCTCGCGGTCGATCAGTACGTTTTGCGGCTTGAGGTCGCGGTGGATCACGCCCTCGGAGTGGGCGCTCTCCATGGCCTCGGCCAGCTCCGCGAAGCGCTTGGCCGTGGCCGTGAAATGGTCCGGGGAGAGCTGCTCGACCTTGCGCGTCTCCGCCAGCACCTTCGCCATGGAGTGCGAGCCCTCGACCAGCTCCATGGCGATCCAGGGCACGCCGTCCTCTTCGCCGTAGGAGTAGACCGCCGCGATGCCCCGGTGAGACAGCCTGCCTCCGGCGCGCGCCTCGCGCGAGAAGTAGTCCAGCGCCCGCTGGTCGGAGCGGCCCGGGAGCAGGAGCTTCAGCGCCACGCGCCGCTCGAGGGAGATCTGTGTCGCTTCCCAGACCTGCCCCATCCCGCCCTGGCCGATGGGGGCGATCAGCTCGAAGTCAGCGAAGACGTTGCCCGGGGAGAGGGAGAGTGGGCCGGTCGTGGGGAGTGCGGCCGCCGGCGGCGGGCGAGTGGGCTGACCGCTGTCGCGTTCGTGGACGTCGGTCATTCACTCCTCCTCCTTGGCGCGTGCGATCTCGCGCCGCTCCCAGCTGCGGCGGATGAGCTGCAGTTTGCGTTCGATCGTCCGCAGGCTCTTGCCCTCACGCGTCGCGATCTCCTCGTTCGAGTGACCGTGCAGGCGCGCGGTCGCGATGGCGCGCAGGGAGTCATCCTCCAGGCAGCGCAGTAGGTCTGCGACCTCGTCGGCGAAGAGCGCCGCGAAGGCGGGCTCGGGTTCGTCGCCGCCCACCTGGGCGATGCCATGATCCGCCGCCGAGGGATCCGCGCGCGGGAGGAAGGCCGTCTCGCCCAGGACCATGCCCCCGCCCCTGCGGCCGGCGGATAGACGGCGGATCTGGTCCACCGCCCGGCGCTCGGTGAGCATCACGAGCACCTGCCAGAGGTCGTCGCGATCCTCGACGCGCGGGAAGCGATCGTTGCGCAGACCTTCCAGGAACCCCTCGAAGGCGACCAGGGCCACGTCTTCCTCATCGGCGGCGCGGCGGGGTGACCCGCCCAGTCGAGCGCTCGCCAGGCGCACGAGCTGTTCCATGTAGCGGCCCCACAGGCGTTGGGCCGCCGCGGGACTTCCGCCTCGCAGAGACTCCAGCCAGCGGGTCACCGATTCCATGCACACATGGTACCGGGCCGGAGGCCCCTCGCTTGCCGTTGCATCCTCGCCCCCGGCGGGACTTCAAGTCCGCCTCCATCACCAGCCTCTACGCCAGAGCGCGCGAAAGGGCGATTCCGCCTTTGCGCTCAGGGGTGGCTGTGGACCTAGCAGGGCGTCTGGCCGGGGACATCCCCGCTGACGGGCCCGATGCGCTTGGTCTCGCACTCACGCATCAGCAGCTCGTGCAGGCGGCCCGCCTGCTCGGCGTAGTGCGGGTTCAGCATCAGGTTGCGCAGCTCCATCGGGTCGTCGGTGAGGTTGTACAGCTCGTACTCCTCCGCCATCGCCATCAGCTTGACGTGATGGATGACCTGGGAGGCGTGCGAGCCTTCGATCTGGGGCGGCTCATCCACCTCGAGCGTCACATCCCGGCGCAGGCTTGGAGGGCAGTGCTTGCGTGTGGGGTGCGTCCAGAACTGCGGGCTGTCGAAATATCGAGAGTACTTCCACAGGATCGGCCCGTCGCCGAAGTCCGCCTCGACGATGATCGACTCGATGTGGCTGGGCTGCACGATCCCGTCATGCTCGACGCCAAGGAAGTTGTGTCGGTTGAGGCCCCGGCTGGGATCATCGTCGGTCATGAAGTAGACCGGACCAGTCACCTCCGCCGGGTCGGTCTCGCCGCTCACGACTCCCGACAGATCGCGCCCAACGGGAAGGGGAGCGTCGCTCTGGCCGTGGGCTGTCATCGGCAGCAACTCCTCGGCCGTGTAGCCCGCCATACCGAGCAGGGTCGGGAGCAGGTCGACATGGCTCGTGACCGCATCGACTTGTCGGGCCTCGCGGTTTCCAGGCTGGCGGATCACGAGCGGCACGCGGATCGTCTCGTCGTAGGCCGTGTACCACTTCTGGTGCATGTGGCCGTGCGCGCCGAGCATCGTTCCGTGAGACGAGGTGAAGACCACGATCGTGTCGTCGGCGGCGGGGGACTTGTCCAGGGCGTCGAGAATGCGCCCCATCTGGATGTCCGCATTCTTGTGGAGTTGGTAGTAGAGCCGGAAGTAGTACTCCTGGGCGTTGTCGGGGTGCAGCCAGTGGGCGTAGGCATCCCTGAACGACCACTGCACCGAGGGCTTGGTCAGCAGGCGCTCGCCGTTGGAGTGCCTGAACATCGGAGTGAACAGGTGTCGGGCGTCCGGCACGTCGGCGTCGATCTCATAGTGCAGGCCGCTGGTTCCACCGTTGCGTCCCGTGTTGGCCCAGTGCCCGTAGTGGGCGACGTCGCCAGGGTTGACGAAGGAGCAGACGACGATCCAGGGGCTGAAGGCGGGATTGCCTGCGAGCTGGCCGAGTAGCGAAAGGGTCTGGTCGGCGAACTTCACGTCCCGCCCTTGCCAGCCGTCGGGAACCGACGAGCCCGTGTCGAGGGCGCTCGAGGTGTGAGCATCGGGACCGATCCAGCCCCGGAAGCCGTTGCCGTGCAGGCGGTCCGCCTCGTTGTAGAGCTCGCGGATGTCGGGGTCTTCGATGCCCTGCTCGTCGTAGCTGTCGATCGGCAGGTGCGTACCGGGTGTGTAGAGCGTGGCGTTCGACGCGCTCCATCGGCCTCGGAAGAAGGTCCGGTAGCCCGCGGAGCGGAAGTAGTCGCCGAAGGTCGGCACCGTATCTGGATCGAGGCCGGAGGCGGAGGGATCGAAGGGGTCCTTCGCCGCGCCGATGGTCTGGCTCACCCCGTGCAGCGAGGGATAGTGGCCGGTGTAGAGCGACGCCCGGCTGGCCTCGGTCCCGACCGAGGCAGCGTAGTGGCGGGTGAACTCCACGCCGTTCGCGCGCAGAGCGGCCTGGGCCGGGAGATGGGCCTGCCTCCAGGCCGTGAGCCCGGCAGCTTCGTACACCGTCGGGTAGCGCATCTCGTCGACCACGAAGACGAGGATGTTGGGGCCCGAGCCCTGGGCCTGCTGCCCACCCCTCCCTTCCTCCAGGGTGGGTTGGCCGCGGCCCATCACTCCCGCCAGGCCGGCCACAGCCGTGCCCTGCAGGAACCGCCTCCTTGACGGCTCGCGTGCGCTCTCAGTCATGGTGTTCCATCAACTCTCTCGGTCTGTCGGACTCCCGACCCGAAGCTCCTCCGGCGGAGTTGTCGCGCGCAGCTCGCCAGCCCTGGTGATACCTGCCGTCGTATCCGAACCCAGATATGGGAATCCCGCCACGGTCTATTTGAAGAATCGTTATCCAAGGGCATGGCTGTGGTCTTTTTGGGTTGTATTGGCCCAAAGAGAGGTCCTTCCCCTCGGCCTGGCGCCGGTCCCTGTAGGCAGGCCGGAACCGCGTTCCTCGCAAGGGCCCCTCAAG
Organism: Planctomycetota bacterium; assembly: GCA_036010965.1. Taxonomy (GTDB): domain Bacteria; phylum Planctomycetota; class UBA1135; order UBA1135. Next base: position 21,442 of record DASCMO010000019.1, read on the forward strand.
CCGGCGTGGAGGACGGTCGACCACCAGAATCGCCCCCTTCCCCTCCGATGGAGATCCTCCGACACTCTCGTACTCGTCGGCGACGCCGGGCCGGTCTGCTGGCGCGAGCCGCCGCGAGGGCCCCCGTGGCGTTCCTGTCGCTTCTGCTCACCACGCCCGCTCTCGGCCTTTCGGCCGCCCGGATCGAACCCGGGCCTGTCCCAGGGCCTTCCGCACCGAGCGGCCCGGCCCTACCTGACGCCCTGGGGGATGTTCTGGTCGACCTCGACGCCTTCGGCGAGGAGACCTGGAGGCCGGCGGTGCAGGCCCTCCACAGCATCGCCGCCGACGCCGTCGTGCGCGAGGACCGGGCCGCACGCGAGCGCATCGCCGCCGCCCTGATCGACATGTTCGACCACCCCAGCCGGGCGGGCGACGGCGCGGCAGCTCACGCCTCCTGGGCCCTGGCGGCCATGGGCGAGGCGGTCGTGCCGGCCCTGGAAGCGGCCGCAGGTGATCGCCGACCCCGGGTCCGCGCGGGCGCGGCGCGCACCCTGCTGCGCATCGCTCACCCCGGTCGCCTGGAGACCCTGGCGCGCATGGCTCACGATCCCGACCCGCACGTTCGGCGCGTGGCACGCAAGGGGCTGGCGATCCTGCCGGCCGAGGAGGTCGCTACCTGCGAGGCGGCTCCGGCCCTCATGCGCGACTCGGCCCTGGTGCGCATGGCGGTCGCGGGCGACCCGCGCACGGCCGTCGTCGCTGCCGCCGGATGGGCGCAGGCAGGCGTCGGACTCAACGCTCTGGGGGTCGTCCTCTCGCCCTCTGACCCCGAGGTCGGCGTGGTCTGGGAAGCCGTGGCCCGCCACGATGCGCTCGCGCGTCACCAGGGTCAGCGAGCCCTGCGCCGCATCTACGGAGCAGGCATCAGCGAGCCAGTCTTACAGGCTGTCGGGGAAGCCGAGTGGGACTCGTGGCGCACGAGCGGCGCGGCCCTCTTCGACGACGCCCCGCCGCTCGCCGCTCAGCGCAGTGAGTCCACTTCCGACGCGGTCCGCTTCGGCCGCTCCTTGCTCACCAAGGCCAGCGGCCTCGATCTCGTGGCGGGCACCATCTGGCGCGGCATGTCGGGTCTCGACCGGATTGAGGACAACCTGCGTCGCGCTCGCGAGCGACGCGAACTCGAGGTCGCCGTGCGCGAGGGTCGGGCGGCCGAGCTGGGGGGGGTCGCCGACTACGAGGGCATGTTCGGCGCGCTCGGCGAGCACTTCGAGATCAGCCTCCTGCCCAGTCTCTTCCGCGGTGAGTTCGGCAGCGCCGACTCTCCCTCGGGGACGGCCGAGGACGTGCTCGTGATCACTCCCGAGGCGCGCATCGGCCAGAGCTGGCGCGTCTACGGCGGCATCGGCGAGGGCCGCGGCCTGGTGGGCGCCGGTATCGAGTATCGGCCCTCGCCCACGGACGGGAAGCGCATCCTCGTGTCGCGCGTGGGCCCCGACGCGCCGGGCGGCCCGGTAAAGCGCGAGCGGCCGCGAGGCGGCTTCGCGCGCGTATGGGATATTTTTCTTCCCGTCGCGGAGGTGGGGGCCTTCTGGGCCGGCGGCACGGGCATCATCGAAGGCCTGTGGGCCTTCGCGGGCGTGGACCTCGCGCGCTCGGCGACCAACGCCGTAGAGCACGAGCGCTACGAGGGTCTGCCGCGCCTGAGCTCGCCTCCGGGCGTCGATCCCGATCGGCGAGGGAAGTTGACTTCGGTCCTCGCGAGCATCGCCGTGAGTGAGCGGCGGTCGCTCATCGACGCCCTCGTCCCCGAAGACGCCAAGGTGGATCTGTGGCCTCTGGCGGCCCTGGCCTGGTACGACCGGGAGCGCGGCGACAGTACGCGGGCGGCCTTCATCGACATCCTCGGCGTCGACCCCTTCGCGGCATCCGACACGCCGCACTCCGCCTGGGCCGAGACCCTGGCCGAGCTGGCGGCATTGGATCTCGAGCCCGCCGAGGTGCGCGCGCGTCTGTTCTGGGCCAGCCCGACCTACGACGCAGAACTCACGCGCGTTGGGGCCTGGGACGTACTCGTAAATCGGATCCACCTGCACGCTACCGCCACGCCCGTGCGCACTTCGGCGATCTCCGTCGATCGTCGGATGGCGATGACCTTCCACCCCTTCGCCGACCTCTCCGGCGCGGACGACTCGTTCGTCCGGCGCTTGCTGGAAAACGCCATCGGGAGCGATCGCGTCTTCCCGACCACCTTTGGCGGCGTGACCCAGCACTGGGCGCGCGAGCCCGGCGCCGGCGGTCGCGATCTTGCACGGCGCGTGCGTCTGGACGCCCTGGCCGCGGACGGGACGGGCCTCTCCGTCGTCGAGACCCCGCGCGGGCGCGAGCTGTGGTTGACCGTCCCCGGTGAGGGGCGTGACGAACTGGAGCGCTTCGTGGTCGTGGCGGGCCTGGTGGAACGCGTCGAGACCTATCGGCGTTCGGCGCGAGGTGAGGGTGGCGGTGAGTCCTACCGGCTCGTGGCTCGCAGCGAGCGGGCAGGTAGGCGCACGCTCTTCGAGCGCGAGCGGGTGAAAGACGGCGAAGAGGTCGTCATCACCGAGCGGACCTTCATCCATGCCCCGCTCTTCGAGGCCGACTCGTTGGAGGGTACCCTCGTCAGCCGACGCGTCACTCACCTGCGGGACGGCGAGTTTTGCACCCTGGTCGAGGTGGACGCCACCACTCCGGCCAACAGCGGGCGGACGCTCGTCGCGTCGGAGGGCGCGCGGACCAGGCCCCGTGCTTCATTCCGCGGTGTCTCGGTCGAGCAGGCGCGCGGTAGAGAGGCGTTGCCCGACCGCCGTTTTCTCTACTTGCCGACGGCCGACGGGAACCGGCGCCAGGTGGAGGTGCGGCTCGATGTCGAGGGTCGCCTGATCGGCGTTCGCACGAACGATTTCGTTGGCGATGACATCTACACCTACGTGTGGAGCGATGTCTTCGAACCTCAGGATGTCGGGCGGACCTACCTGGCCCACGCGGACGCCCCGGGCGAATCGCGGCAGCGTTTCAGCGGTCGGATCACCGCAGCCGACCGACGCGGCGCCGCCGCCGTCGAGCCCGAGGTGACCTACGAATACCGGTCGCTCTCCGAGCGATCGATTCTCGAGCGGCAAGGCCGCGAGATGGAGGTCTCCGTTCCGCCCGGTACGCGCGAGGTCATCTCCACTACCCACAGCGGGGGAGTTCCGACGCGCCCCTCCTCGAGCCTCGCCTTCGATCGCGCCTTCATGGAGGACGCAGGCCTGCGAGACCGCATCGGCCGGCTTCTGGGGGTCCCCGAACTCCTCGAGCCGCGCGACGGATTCGACCGCTGGCGCATCGAGAGTGTCTATTCGGAGGTCGTGCTGCTGCGCACTGAGCTCGGTCTCGACCTCGGCGGCAGTCAGGACGAACGCATCTGGCGTGCGCTTGAAGCGCTGCGCAAGCCGGGTGACGCACTCCTTGCTTTGCTGCCCCTCAGCGATGCGACCGTGGCGACCGCCAGGGTCTCGCTCTATGCGCAGTTGCTGCGTCAGGTTCTCAAGTCGGGCGAGATCAAGCGTGGCGTCGGGCCGCAGCTCTCGGAGAGCTGGTTGGAGGCCGTCGCAGAAGACCTGCTCGAGGAGGTCGACCTCGCGCGCGTCAGCTTGCCCGGAGTCGTGCGCTTCCTCGGAGAGCTGGAGAGCTCGACCCTTTTCGAGCCTGACGGGAAGATCGACTTCGAGCAGGGCTCGCACGTCTTCGCAGTGCTGTCGTGGATGCGGCTCTTGCAGCGCACGGGGCACGACGGACGCAACCGGCAGGTCGTTCGCGAGTCGCCGACCGATCCGGCAACCCTGGAGCGAATTCTGGGCGCCGCCGGCGACATTCGCCACCGGGCAGGATTCGAATTTACCGGGCGCTACCCCGGCACCAGCACCGATATCGACGAGCGCTCCCTGGCGCAGCTCCTGTTCTGGGCCGAGCGCTACGGTGCCGAACCTCAGAGGATGCCGCGGCTGGAGGACGTCAAGCTGGCCAATCCCCTCGGTGCTCCGCGGGAGGTGCTGCGGGTCTCGCGCGAGGCCTTCGGACCGAACGTCGAGACCTTCGAGACGACCCTCTCGGAACTTGTCGCCTATGGAGAGTTCTGGACCCTCCTCGAGGCGCGCGAGCAACCGCTCAGCTACGCGACGTTCCTGGAGGAGGCAGCGCGCTGGACGGACATCCAGGAGCGCAAGGGCCACGAGGGCCAGAGTCTGCGCGCCCTGCTGGAGGAGACGCGATTGCTCGGAGAGGCCCTGACACCGGCTGAAGCGCTCGTCGCCCTCGAGCAGACACGACGCGACTACAAGGCCTATCGGATCCGGGCCTTCCTCGCCAAAGCCGGTGTGGTCGGCGGAGGGCTGGCACTCATCCTCGGTCTGCTGGGGCTGATCCTGCGAGCGTGCGCTCCGCGGCGCTCGCGGGCGAGTGACGATGCCGAGGAAGAGCAGGCCGGCGTGCGCGCCGGCGAGGTGAGCGAGCCGACGGCCGGCGGCGAGTTGCTGACCTTCCCCTGGTACCGTGAGCATGTCGCCTGGACCGAATCCCTGGCGTTCTTCCTGCCCTACCTCACGATCGCGATTGGCGACGGCGGCGACGCCCGCGCCCTGTGGGCACTGGCTGCCTACCCGACCCTCTTCCTCGCGGCCCACGCCCTGGCGCGTCTGTGGGGGAACCGCGCGATCATGCACGCGCCGGTTCACGCGCTCACCTGCGCGAAAGCCGGGGTGGCGGCACTCGGGGCGAGCGTGGCCGCGATGGGCTTCTCGCCCTCCCACCCCTGGGTGGTGTGCGGCCTGACGATTCTGGTCGCGACCGTGGCCGCCTGGCACGCCGCGATCCAGCGCCGGGCCCTTGCCACGGAGGCAGCGGCGGCGAAGGGAGCGGCGATGCCCGAGGCGAGCCGCTCCGTGTCCATCGCGCCGCCGACGGCGAAGGTCCTGCGTGCGGCCGCCGATGCCCTGGCAGCGGCAGTCGGACGGTTCAGCGAGGCCCAGCGCGCCTGTCACTTCGCCCTCGAGTCCTTCCGCGCCGAGCGTGTCCGGTCAGCGGGCGCCGAGCGCGTGACGATCGTCGGCTGGCGCGGCAGCAACTACCTCTGGATGGTCCTCGGCCTGGCGGTCGGCGCCTTCCAGATGGGAGCCGCCTGGCGCTACGGCTACACACCGGGCTACGGACCGACCATCACCCTGCTCGCCCTGCTCTGCTTCTTGCAGGGAGCCCTGGGTCCCGTGCCCATTCTCCCCAGCCGCGCGGCAGAGGGCCGGGCCTTCTACGGGCTGCGGATGCTGCTGGACGTCTCGCCGTTCGGCGGCCTCCTGCGCCGTCGGCGCCAGCGGCGCGTGATCACCAACCTCCGCGAGGCGGCGGCGCAGGTGCGGCGAGACCTGGAGTGTGTGCGAGAGGATCACGGCATCGACCGGGACACCTGGGCGGAGCTGACCCGCGTCTGGACCCAGCCTCCCTTCGGTGCTCCGACCGACGCCGTACGCGTCGAGGCCGTGGAGATGACGCTCGGCGTTCACCTGAAACTGGTGGAGGACTGGCTCGAGTTCCTGGCGAGCCTCGAGGGGCGCGCGTTCACGGCCTTCGCGCGCACGCACTACCCCTACTACGACCCTCAGTATCACGACCCGATCCTGTTCATCAAAGGCCCGCGCTTCTGCGTTCTGCGTCACGCCGTGAACGATGGCGTCGCGCTGCTTCCCGGGAGAGCGCAGCACTGGCTGAAGCGCGGGTACGAGCCGCTGAGCGAGGCCGACGGCGCGCGCTTCAATGGCCCGCAGACCTACCACCGGGCGCTGCACCCCGCACCGCTCTTCAACCTTGCCTACTACGCGGATGCGGCCGCTGACCGCATGCGCGAGGTGGCCGACTTCATGAACGGCCGGGTCTATCCCGCGAACATCGCGCGCTCCGTGCGCGAGTACCACCGCCGCTACTTGCGTGGCCGCGTTGCGGAGAGCGGGGAGGGCGTTCTAGACGAGGACGCGTTCGTCGCACAGGTCGCAGCCAGCCGCCACCAGACGGCGCTCGTTCGAGAGCATGTCGGGACGACTCCGGGCGAGATGTCTCTGGGCGAGGCGATGACGGAGGAGTCAATCGATCGTCTGGTGATGGTGAAGGAGGCGGTCAAGGCTCACAAGGGATTGCTGGGCGCCGGACCGACCAACACCAGCTACGGTAAGACCGTCCGCGAACACCGCTGGAACCTCCTGACCTACTGGCTGCTGGTCGGTCTGGGAGCGGTCGCAGTCGCCCTGCTGCGCCCGATGCTTGTGCGTGAGGGGGTTGTGAACCACATCAACGGCCTCGTGCCGGGTGTGGTCGGTTCCCTGCTCTCTGGAGCGATGGTCGTCTTCGTCAGCTTCTACGCCTTCCTGAGCGTGCTGATGGTGCTCAAGGTCATCCTCTTCTTCCGCGGCCAGCCCGTTGTCCGCTTCCTCCCCGGTGACGGGCGCGCCGTCCTGGCTTGCAACCGTCTGATCGGTGTCGGGATCGGCTTCGGCCTGATGCGTTCGGCTCTCGCTCTCGTCCCGCTGCTCTCGCCGTGGCTGGGGTGGGCGGTGGTGGTGTTCGCTGTCCCGCTGGTCCTGACCGGTCTGGTGTTGCTCGGCCGGGGCCTGCTCGGCGTGGCGCACTCCGAGCAGCTCACCGACGAGCACTTTGCGCGCTTCATCCCCGGTCACCTGCTGGCGGAAGCCCTGGCGGACGAGCGCGACGGCTTGCGGCGCGACGAGCTGACGGGGCTCGGCCTGCGCGTCGACCAGATCAACGAACACAACGCGGCCGAGATCTGGATGGACCTCTCGGGGCGCTACTCGACCCTCCGTTCGCGGCTGATTCGCATCCTGCGCGGGGAGCGGCCTTCGCAGTGGCCGATCACGCGCCTGCGCCAGAACCACCGCCTAGGCCTCGGCAAGATCGTCTACCTCGTCAACGTTCAGGGCTCCGGGCGCTTGCGTTTGATCGAGGCGCTCTTGGGCAAGCTCGACGGCGAGAGCGCACAGCTGCAGGCGCGCTCGGCCGCGACGCGCGAGTGGTTGGAACCGGAGCGGCTGGAGGCTCTGGAGGAGGAACACGCGGCTCTTGAGGCGGTGCTTGGCGCGGCGGGGAACGACCCGATTCTGCGCGACCGGGCTAGCTTTGAACACGCTCTCCAGCGCGGGCGGTTTCTGAACGACGACCTGCTCACGGGCTTGTCGGTCGCGGACGTCGCGCGCCTGCAGGACTACGAGGCGGTCTGGTCCGAGATCGTCTTGATGCAGACGGTCTTCGGGCGCTCGGCGGAGGGGCGCCTGTTCACCCTGCTCGAGAGCGCCATGGAGAAGTGGCCGAACATTGGCGTCGTGCCAGTCTTCGACGACAACGACACGAATCCCGATCCGGAGGACACGCGCGGCCTCGACGCCGTACTCGAATCTCTGCGGAACGGCCGCCTCGCGGCACACGCAGGGCGCATCCTGATCAGCAAGCACGCGTTTCACGGCACGAACCTCGGCTCCTCCGAAGCGGTCGGCCTCTCCACCGGCGCGCGTGCCTTGCGACTTCTCGGTGGCCTCGCCGCAGCGGCGGCCTCGGCTCTCTGGCTGGCTCCCACCCTGCCGGTGCTGGGTCCGGCGCTCTCGGTCGTCCTGGCCATCGCCGCCTGCACAGCCTTCGGAGTGGGTGCGCCCAACCAGGCCAAGCAGCGTCAGAAACCGTTCATGAATGCCGAGGCGGTCTTTCGCATCGGCTACCGCTTCGAGCGCTTCCTGCGGCGGGTTCCCTCCTTTCTGCTGCTCGTTGACATGGAGGACCGGTTGCTGCCGGAAGTGTTCGACGCAAAGATGGCCGTCTGGGCCATGCGCGAGCGAAGCGCGAATGAGTGGCTCGCGCTCTCGCGCAGCGAGAAGCCGACGGCCGCCCTGCGCGAGGACTCCCGCCGCTGGAAGATCCAGCTCGACCGCGCCGCCCTGGAGTGGGAGTACGAGCGCACCTTGCGGGGGCTCTGCGCCGAGGGGTCCGCTCGCGCAGACGGCGCGCGGGAAGGCTCGAAGGTCACGCGGGCGAGCTTCGAGTCCACGGGCAGCGCCGCGCTGGTGCGCGCCCTCGAGCTCGTCTCGCCCGATCGCCACCGCTTCGAGGCCATCGGAGCGAAGGCCGGCGCGGGCGGCGAGCGGGCGTTGATGCGAGCGGGCAAGTTCTCAGAAGCCGAGCAGGCACGCCTGTCCGCCCTGGAGGCCTTCGCCGAACTCGGCGCTGCGGAGCGTGTGTGCTACCAGCTGTGGGCCTTCCTCGAGGTGTTCCCGACCGCGGAGGACTTCGTGCGCGGGGTGTTCCGCACGCGCAACCTGCCCGACGTGATCCAGACCGAGCTGCGCATGGTCCCGGCGAACCAGATCGACCGCAGCCTGAGCCCCCTCTTCCACCAGGACTACCTGACCTGGCACTCGACGATCCAGCCCGGTCAGGCGGCCTCGGGGTTCCTGTTCCTGGGCGGAACCGGGAACACCTTCCGCTGGGAGATGCTCGGCGGCGACGAGGGCCATCCCTACACGCGCCTCGCGCGGCTGTTGTGGCCCCTGCGCGAGCGGATTCGCGAGGAGGAGAGCGCACGCCCGCGCAGCGCGTCGTGGTCGAACCTGGTGAGCGCGACCCTCTCCGACGCCGACCTGCGCATCGATCGACCCTCGTTGACCTTCCGCCGTCTCTTGAATGTCCATCAGCCCACCGGCGTCTGGGACCTCTACAACGTCATCGAGGATTCCGAACGCGGTCGCCGCGGCTCCCTCTTCCGCCTCAAGCAGACGCGGCTCGTCGGGAGCTTCACGCAGGTCATGGAGGACATCGGCCCGCGCCTGGGGCCCAAGTGGGTCAACCAACGCCAGCGCTGGATCATCCTTCAGAACTTCGCGGCCATCTTGCGCTTCTTGCCCATCGCCTGGATGTTCGGCGGTCAGTACCTGGGCGCCGGTCTGGGCTACAGCTTGATGGGCGACGTGCAACACGTCGGCCAGGGCGCGGCGGGTCTGATCGTCGGCCTGATCGCGGGTGGCGCCCTGGGCTACGGCGCCGGGCGCGCTGTGTTTCGCTGGGCGAGCCGAGCGGGACTGATCCAGAACGCTCAGTTTCACGTCGATCCGATCGACAGCCTCGGAGGCGCTCGCGGACCGGGAGTGCTGCGCTGGCTCGTCAACCGCCTGCGCGGCGACTATCGCCTGCAGCAGATCGCGCACCTCGCGGCCGGCACGCCCTCGATGCTCGTCTCGTCGGTCATCTTCATCCTCTCCCTGGCCTACTTCGCCAGCTGGCTGGATCCGTCCCGCTGGGAAGGGGTGCGCGCCCTGACCAGCCCGGAGTTCGAGGTCTTCCTGCGCGACGTTGCGGTCTTCTTCCAGACCTACGTGCCCGTCCTTCAGGGTTGGGTTCCCGCGACCTTTGCCGGGCTCGTGATCTTCGTCTATCCGCCCCTGACTCTGTGGGTCATGAACTTGACCGTGACGGTCTGGAAGTCGTGGCAGGACGAGGAGTCGGTGCGCGAGAGCATCAAGAGCCGCTTCACCGATGAAAAATACTCCACGCTGCTCTCGCTCTGCTGCGAGAAGGAGGCGGGAGGCTCGGACGGCGCCCTCGCGGCGGAGCGCAAGCGCCTGGAAGCCGCGGACCGCGAGGGAGAGTTGCCCGCCGAGGAGGAGGAGCGGTTGGCGCTGTGCTACCGCATCGAGGATGGGATCGAGAGCGCTCGCGAGCAGTTCAGTCCGGCGCTCTTCTCGGCCGACGAGGCCGACGGCCGCGGTCGCCCGCGCGAGGTCGATCCCGACGCCCTCTACCTCGACCCCGCACGCTTAAATCGGGCGGTCGTGATCCTCGAGTGCCTCGCGGAGCGCGCGGGGCCGCTCGAGACTCTGCTCACCACCCACATCGTCGACGGCCAGGTGGTCGCCCTGCGCGAGTACGCTTCTCGTCACTCCCTCGCGCAGGTCCGGCGCGAGACGGCCGCCCTGCGCGACGTGGCTGACGGCGCCCTGCGCATCGGGCAGACCCTCGGAACCGTCGGTCTCGTGGCCGCGACGGCGGTCGCGGCCCTGTGGTGGTTCGGCTGGATCGGCCTGCGGCCCGCGGCCGCCGTTGTCGCCGTCGGGGGACTGCTCTTCATCGCCAACCTGCTCCACCTGCGGATCGTGACCTCGACCCTCGTGCGGCACGGGATCGCGACGTCTCTCTTGTCTCCGGGGATGCTTGTCTACTTCCCCTTCCTACACGCGCCGGCCTGGCGCGCCCTGGGCATGGCCCTGCGGCCCTTCGAGAACGAGTCCTACTGGACGCGCGGACGCGACGAACACCTCAACCTGGCGCGGCTCGGCTCGTGGTGGTCGAAGGTGCGCTTCGAGGTGACCGACTTCTTCACGCGCTTCACCAAACCGACCACCGTCTTCCTGATCGCGCCCGTGCTGGGTGTCTTGATCCTGGTGCCTTTCTATGCCCGCAAGGTCGAGCTGCGCACGGACCTCGCGCGACACGGCCTCGAGACGTACCTGCTCGCCGTGCGATCGGGAGACATCGAAGCGCGGCCGGGCGTGTGGGAAGCACTGGTGTACGACGACTACCGTCAGGGGCGCGAGATGAGCGGGCGCCTGCTCGGGTTGCTGGCGGACATCTCGACCATCCAGGACGCCGCGCGCTTCGACGAGAGCCGGCTGGATGAGGGGCGCGTTCTGCTGGATCTGGCTGTGCGAGGCGCGGAGCAGGTTCGCAAGAGCCTCCTGGCCGACATCGCCGCCGGACGCCTCAGCGAGGCCGCGGCCGCCGCTCGCTATGAATACGTCGCCAAGGGTTTCGAGCGCTGGCTCGGTTCCATCGGCCGGACCGACCTCTTCGCGCACGCCTTCGGCGTGGACTACACGGCACTGGACGTGAGGGGTTGGACGGGAGTGGCCAACGCCGCGGTCGAGGCCCTCGATGCCGACGGGCGACAGCTGCGGGTGCGGATCGGCGCCGCGGGAGGCGCGGTGAAGCTCGACGAGGGGCCCGCCGTCGTACGCTTCGAGGTGCCCGGAGGATCGCTGTCGATGGAGGAGCGCGTGTTCCTGTTCGAGGTGGGCGTGATCTCCGGTGTGCCGGACGGTCACTGGATCCAGGCCGCCACCTGGAGTACCGAGAGCCCGCGCGCGGACCTGAGCCCCTCCGAGGTGCTGGAGGCCTATCGAATCGAGACGGTCTACGAGCAGCCCGGGCGCTCGACGGTCTTCCAGTCCGCCGGCGATAGCTTCGATCCGGCGCGCGTGTACGCCTTCGAGATGTACGTCAAGGGACCGGCCGCGGCCTACGCGGACTTCGAGCTGGGCGTCAACGCGCCGCGCACGCGAGGGCTAGTCGATCTTCATCATTCGCTCGAACCGACGCTCCTCGCCGACGCTCTTCTCGAGCCTCCCGATCGCTTGAGCTGGTCCGAGGGCGGCCGGCCGGGTTCGCCGGGCTGGCGTGCGACCGAATCGAGCTTGCTCTCAAGCGCCACGGCGCCCTCAGCGGCGGGCACGGTCTTGGGGTCGGGCTGGACACCCACGACGGACCCCAACCTCGCCAACCGCGCCGCCTTGCGGGTCATCGAGCGTGGCACCGCACACCACATTGAGGTCGAGTTCGACGCCGAGAAGCGCAGCGCCGAGGCCACTTTTGACCTCAGCCGCCTGTCGGGCGAGGAGTTGCTCGAGCTGCGCGGTCAGGTGCTGCGCGCGGTGATCGACGTGCCGCGGGACGCTCCGGGCGGTGGCGAGCACGCCCTGGTGGTGCAGGCGGTCGTCAAGCTTGGCGAGGCCTACCGCGAGCTCTACACGGGCTTCAAGGCGCCGCGCGGTGGGGGCCGCCTCCATCTCGCCATGCCGATCGACCTCATCACCTGGAGCCGCGTCGGGCTCGAGAAGGAAGACCGAGTGGTCGGCGCCGACCCGCTCGCGCGCCCGGACGATCGAGCGCGTGCCGTGAGCATCCGGATCGTGGCGCCGGAGGACGGCGGGTACTACGCGGGGACCTTCGTGCTGCGCGAGGTGAGCATCGTTCCGATCGTTCCCGCGCCGCGAGCGAGTGGCGCGCGGTTCGCGGACTCCTGCGGCGTCAATCTGATCGACGGCAAGTACGGCTATCGGATTGGCAACCTGGCCGACCCCGACGCGGGCTACAGCCAGAACCTGCCGTGGCTGGAACGCGAGCTGGCAGCCGTCGCCGCCGATGGGATGAAGCTCATCCGTGTCCCGCTCTTCGCGGACCTGCGCGGGGATGTCGTCCGCCGCGGCGGTCGTGGTCGCTTGCGCGTAGGTGGATTCGCGGACGAGGGGGGGGCGCGCTGGCGCGCCGACCTGCGGGCACTCTTCGACACCGCGCAGGCCCACGGCTTGCAGGTCATCCCGGTCCTGTTTGGCTTCGAACTCGGCGATGGCGTGGCTGATGACTGGGGGACGGGCGAGTGGCCTTCCGACATCACCGACCCCATAGCCCGCCAGGCCCTGCTCGACGTCGTGGTCGTGGAGGTCATCAAGGAGTTCGGCACCCATCCGGCGGTCATGGCCTGGGATGTGTTCAACGAGCCGGAGAACGCGACGGCGATCGGAATCGCGGACCTGCAGGACTTCGTGCGCGAGGCCGCCGCGCGCATCCACCGCCTGACCGGCGGTGCGGCGCGTGTGACCCTGGGTGCCAAGACCTTCACGAGCAACCTGGAGTACTGGCAAGGCCTGGGCCTCGATCTCTACCAGTTCCATTCCTACGAGAAGGACCGCGGCACCGATCCACTCGGTCTGGATCCCGGTCGCTTCGGACTCGACGCTCCGGTCTTGTTGGGGGAGGCCGAGCCGGGTTCCGTGAGCGAGTCCCTCGCCGCCGCCCGCGCCGCGGGGCTGGTCGGTGTCCTGTTCTGGACCGACGCCCACATCGGCGGCGCCTTCGAATTCACGCCCGCTGAGCGTGAGCTCTACCGACGGGAAATCGAGTCGATCGGTGCCGCGGCCCCGCGCTGAGTATCTATCTCAAGCCTGTGGCGACGAACGCGAGGCTGAATCGTCGCGACCCCGTTCATCGGTCATCTCCCCCACGGTGGCGTGCTCCCGGCTTGGCCGATCCCGGTCGTTTGTCTAGGCTGTGTGCTCACTCCTCGTTCCCCTCGCCCACGGATGACATGCTTGGACTTGCCTTTTCTCTGGTGACCTTGGCGGGCGGTATTGCACCGCTCCAGGACTCAGACTCTCCTCCTCCGACCCCCTCGCAGGAGGCTGTCGAGCGCATCGACGAGCTCGACATCGCGATCGAGGACTACCAGCTCGAGTGGCGCAAGGAGCAAGAGGAGCTGGCGAAGAAGTACGCCGAGGAGGCAGAGAAGGCGCAGGCGGAAGGCCGCGAGGTCTCGATGCCGGCCACGCGCATGGCTCCCGACTTCTCGCGCTTCATCACGACCCTCGCCGAGTGGGCCGACGGGAGCGAGGGCGAGGATCAGGCGCTCTACCTGACCCGCATCTGCACGCTCGGCATGTACGGGGAGGACAGCGAGGGACGCAAGGCCCTCGACCGCCTGCTCGAGTTCCACATCACGAGCCCCTCATGGGCCCGGCTTGGGCAGATGCTGCCGTTCCTGGAGTACCGATTCGGAACGGAGATAGAGGGTGGCCTCTTCGGACGGCTCGCCGCTAACCCCGACCCGGATGTGCGCGGCTGGGTCGCGATGTCCGTGCACCGCGAGGCGCTGGAAGGCGCTGACCGCGATTCGGAGGAATACCGAGTGGCGCGAGAAGCGGTCAGCAAGGCGGCGCAGGCCGCCAAGGACGAGGAGGTGCGCGACGGCCTCATCGGCCTGATCGAGGTGCGCGAAAAGCTCGGCGTGGGCGCGACCGCCCCCGACATATCAGGAATCGATCTCGACGGCGTCGCGTTCAAGCTCTCCGACTACACGAAGCAGATCCTGTTCGTCGACTTCTGGGGCGACTGGTGAGGCCCTTGCCGGGCCATGTACCCCCACGAGCGGTCGCTCGTGGACGAGATGAAAGACCAGCCCTTCGCGTTGATCGGCGTGAACAGTGACGACCTCGAGCGCGCTCACAAGGCGGTCGAGGAGAATGAACTCAACTGGCGCAGCTTCCAGAACTCACCCGAAGGCGCCGAGCGCTCCATCTCCGACGCCTGGCGCGTGCGCGGATGGCCGACGATCGTCGTCATCGACGAGACCTTCACGATCCGCTACCGCGGCCACGACGGTCAGGAGGCGACGAAGATCGCCAAGGAGCTGGTAGAGGGGCTGAAGGCGAGCGAGTAGCGGCCGGAGCCTTCGCCGAAGGCGCTTCCCTGAGGCGCTCGTTGTCCGAGACATCCCCGAAGGCCGCCGGGACCTCCTTGCCCGACTTGCCGCTGGAGCGACGGCCTGCAGGGCCGCCCTCCCACCACAGCGCAGCGCTGATCAGAAATCGTCTGCGGCCACGTAGGCGTCGATCACGGCCTGCTCGCCCTCGGCGCCGCCCAGGGAGTTGCCGTGCTCCATGCCGAGCACGCCCTCGAAGCCCTTGCGGTGGATGTGGCGGAAGACGTTCTTGTAGTTGATCTCGCCAGTCCCCGGCTCCTTGCGGCCGGGATTGTCCCCGACCTGGAAGTAGCCGATCTCGCTCCAGGCGAGGTCGATGTTGGGGATCAGGTTGCCCTCGGTGATCTGCTGGTGGTAGATGTCGAAGAGGATCTTGCACGAGGGACTGTCGACCGCGCGGCAGATCTCGAACGCCTGCGGGATCTTGGTCAAAAACTGCCGGGGATGGTCGCGCCAGGGGTTGAGGGGCTCCAGGACCATCACCAGGCCGGAGGGCTCACAGACCTCCGCCGCTCGCCGCAGCATGTCCACCAGGTTGGCGGTCTGGTAGCCGGGCTCGAGCCGGGGCTCCAGCTCACCGGGCACGACCGTGCACCAGGTCGCGTTCACGCGCTTGGCGGTCTCGACCGCCTCACCCATCTCCTTCACGAAGCGCTCGGTGTCCTTTTTCTTGCCACGCACGAAGGATGCAGAGCCGAAGCCCTTCGAGTTGGCGACGAAGACTCCCATCTGCATGCCCAACCGATCGAGCTCCACGCCGATCTTCTCCTGCATCTGAGGCTCCCGACCGCGCATGCCGTTGTCCTCGAACGCGGTGAACCCCTGGTCCGCCATGAACCGCAACTGGTCGAGCAGGTCGTCACCCGCCGAGTGACGGAACATGCCGAAATGCGGCCCGTAGCGGAGCTTGAACTGTCTCTTCGCTCCCGCCTCCTGGGCTGCGGTCGAGGGCGAGGCCATGGTCGCGGCGCCAGCGGCCAGGCCGCCCAACAAGAAGTCTCTGCGTTGCATCGTCGATCTCCTATCGAAGGGGGTTTGCGGTACTCTACTGCAATGAAGCGCTTGATGGCGATCCTGTCCTGCCTGGCCGCGGTCGCCTGGGTCTCGGGCGCCCTCGCGAATTCCGGCGCCAGCCCCGCACGCGCTCGCATGGCCGCCGCGGCCGAAGCGCTGCTCGATTCAATGGACGACGCGATGCGCGAGCGCATGCAGTTCGCGTTCGACGGCTCCCAGCGGCGCGACTGGCACTACATCCCGCGCGAACGGCACGGCGTGAACCTCGGAGAGCTCGACGGCCTCCAGGCGCGCGCGGCCCACGAACTGCTGCGCAGCGCCCTGAGCGACGGCGGCTACCTCAAGGCGCACGGCGTGATGTTGCTCGAGGAGATCCTGCACGAGGCCTTGCCCGAGGAGCAGCGACGGCGAGGCGCGCGCGACCCCGGCCTCTACTCCCTGGCGATCTACGGCGATCCCGACCCCGTCGCGCCCTGGGCCTGGCGCATCGAGGGCCACCACATGTCCCTCAACTTCACCTCCGTCGAGAGCGAACTGCTCATCCCCACGCCCTTCTTCATGGGGGCCGAGCCGGCGGAGGCGAAGGAAGGCAAGCGCGCCGGCCTGCGCGTACTCGCGAATGAGATCGATCTGGCGCGCGAACTCCTGGCCAGCCTCGACGAAAAACAGCGCGAGGTGGCGGTCCTCTTCGCCGAGGCGCCGGGCGACATCCTGCTGGGACCGGGCCGTGACGAGGGCCTCGAAAGCGCGCAGGGTCTCCCCGCCGCGGACATGCGGCCCCAGCAGCGGGCGCTGTTGATCGCGCTGATCGGCGTCTACCTGGGCAACTGGCGCCAGGACGTGGCCGCCAGAGAGTGGCGGCGCATCGAGAGCGCGGGGATCGACGGCGTTCGCTTTGCCTGGGCAGGCGCCGAGGACCTCGCCAGCCGCCACTACTATCGGGTCCACGGTCCTCACTTCGTGATCGAGTACGACAGCGTGCGGCCTCACGGCAACCACGTGCACTCGATCTGGCGCGACCTCGAAAACGATTTCGGCGGCGATCTCCTGCGAGAACACCTCGAGCGCGATCATTCCGATCGCTAGGCGGCTGGGATGCGGCCCGGGTGAAGGCCGTCGCGGCTCGGAGAGACCCCCCCGATCCGTGTTGACTCGGAACGGAAGCGCGAACATGATCGCGCTCTCCTGCCTCGCGCGCCCAGGTCGGTGATCGGCTTTTGCCGTCCGCCCCCGGCGAGGTAGGGGAGAGCGCAATCGTGGGAGTGAGGCAGGCAATCCAGTCGCGGGGAACGAAGCGGGCGACGTGACGAGCGTGGGATCGGAGCGGGCCGAGCGCGGGTTGCTGAAGTCCATCGGCGGCCTGACGGGTCTGACCCTTTTGAGTCGCGTCCTGGGTCTCGTGCGCGAGCAGGTGCGCGCCGTCCTGCTCGGCACCGGCGCCGCCTCGGACGCCTTCGGCCTGGCGATCCTGATCCCAAACCTGCTGCGCCGCTTCCTGGCGGAGGGGACCATGTCTACGGCCCTGGTCCCGATCTTCACCGGCTACCTGCGCAAGGGAGACGAGGAGCAGACGCGCGTCTTCCTCTCACGCTTCGTGACGCTCCTCAGTCTGGTGACGACGGCGATCTGTCTGCTGGGCGTGCTGATCACGCCTTGGCTGATCGAGACCTTCTTCTCGTCGCGCTTCGGCGAGGTGGAGGGCAAGGTTGAGTTGACCGTAGCCCTCACGCGTCTGATGTGGCCCTACCTGCTCTTCGTGAGCCTCGGCGCCGTGCTGCAGGCGATCCTCAATACCCACGGGATCTTCGGTCCCTCAGGCGCGACGCCCGTGCTGTTGAACCTGTGCATCATCGGTTGCGGGCTGGGCCTCGCCGAGCGCCTGCCCGACCCTTCCTACGGCTTGATCGGCGGCTTTCTCCTGGGGGGCGCCGTTCAGGTCGTCTTTCAGGTGCCCTTCCTGCTGCGCTCGACGCCCACGCGCTTCCACTTCGACCTGCACCTGCGCGACCCCGGCGTCCTGCGTGTCTTGCGCCTGATGATCCCGGGCATGTTCGCAGCGGGCGTGTGGCAGGTGAACATCTTCGTCAGCCAGCTGATCGCGGCGACCCTCGACGGCGGCTCGATCGCCTCCCTGCAGTACAGCATTCGCCTGCAGGAGCTGGTGCTGGGCATGTTCGTCGTCTCCGTCGCCCAGGTCATATTGCCGAAGCTCTCCAAGCATGCGGCCGACGGGGACGACGCGGCTCTGCGCGCGACTTTGCGCCTGGGTCTACGCCTGGTGCTCTTTGTGACGATCCCGGCCACTGCCGCCCTGCTCGTCCTGGGTGAGCCGATCGTTCGTCTGTTGTTCGAGTCGGGCGAGTTCGATGCGCGCTCCACGCGCATGACTGTTCTGGCGCTCGAGTTCCATGCCCTTGGGCTGTTGCCGATCGCCCTGGCGCGCGTCACCCAGCAGGTGTTCTTCGCCCGCAAGGACCAGCGGCGGCCGGCGACGGTGGCGGTGCTGGTCGTGGCGGCGAACATCGTGCTCTGTCTTACCCTGTCGGCCACCGACCTGCGCCACGGCGGCATCGCCCTGGCCGGCAGCCTGGCCGCCGGTCTGCAAGCTCTCCTGCTCGCGGTGTTCCTGCGACGTGAGGTCGGCGCCCTCGGCGGTCGCGCGCTCCTGGGGCGCGCGCTGCGCCTGACGGTCGCTGCGGCGGCGATGGCGGCGGCCCTGGTCGCCCTCGCCCGTCTGTGGCCGGCTCCCGACACGCGCGCGGCGCTCGCCGGCTGGGTCGCCCTGTTCTGCGTCGGCGGCGCGGCGGTCTACCTTTCCAGCGCCGCCTTCCTCGGGGTCGGCCAGCTCGGGGAGCTGCTACGTCGCCGCATGCCATCGGACTGATCCCAGCGAGTACGGCAAGGTCGCCATGGCAAGTGCGGCGGCATGCGTTTGCGGATTCCGCTGTCCCCGGGCTGTCTCGTGGCGGGGGGCCGTGCCACCCGCGGCGCCTCTATCGCGCAGAATCAAGGCCAGACAGAAGGCCATGAACAGGGCGCTCATCCAAGAGCGCCGCAGCGGCCCTACTTCCCGTGGCACTTCTTGAACTTCCTGCCGCTGCCGCAGGAGCACGGGTCGTTGCGGCCGAGCTTCTCCGCCCGGTGCACGACCGGCTTCTGCGGGGGGTGGTGGTGGTGGTGGGCGTTGCGGCCGGTGCGCACGGTCTCCAGGAATTCGTCGCTGGTGGCCTCGATCGCCTGGGAGATCTCGAAGGCGTTGGTGACGACCTCTTCTTCCGCGAGGTGCTCGAATAGCGCATGTAGAACTCGGGGGACCTGCGGCGCCAGGGGATCCTTGCGTTCCAGGCGACCCGGCATCGAGTGCCCCAGAGCCTGGTGCATGTCTTGCCCGTCGAGGAGGTGGGGCTTCCTGCCCAGCTCCTCGTAGCAGATCGCGAGGAAGCTCCCCGCGATCTTGCGCACCTCTTCGACCTTCAGCCCCTCGAGCGCCTTCGCCTGTGAAGAGTCCACAAACGACGCGACATCGAGCGCAATCCGCTTCTCGCTCATGGCGGAAAAGTCTACCGCAAGCGACGCGCGAGAGCCGAGCCCCGTTCAGTCCAGGAGCTCGCTTTTCAGGCGCGCGAGGAGTTCAGGCGAGAGGGAGGTGGCGTTGCGTTCGCGGCGGGTCTCGACCGGCTGCAGGTGCTTCGAGCGCGTGTAGCAGTCCAGGTTGCAGGCCGGCGCCACTTGCAGGAAGACCGTGACCGCAGGCGGCGGTCCGACTTCGTACGATGCGCCTTCGATGGCTGAAGATTCCCCGATGCCGGCCCGCGCGCTGCTATGTCTGCGGGTCTCGGTCGCGTTGCAGTGTGTCGCCGGGGCGCGCTCCGCCTGGGTCACCGGGAGCGAGGTCAACAGCTGGCTCTTCATGACCGTCGGCCTGCCAGAGGCCACCGTCGGTCGCATCGATCAGGTGGCCGCGGGGCTCCTGATCGTCGTCGCCGCCTCGGCCCTCCTGCGCCCAGCTCGGCCGCTGTTGGTCCTGGGCGCCGCCTGGATGACCGCGATCGCGATCGCGATCCGATTGAATCCGGGTGAAATGGTGGACGCGATGGCTCCCATGGCGCACGCGGTACGGGTGGCCGCGCTCCTCGGTCTGGCCTGCCTGCTACCGGGGCGGTCCGCGCCGCTCGCTCGGAGCGCCGCGGCGCAAACCGTCGGGGTCTGGATCCTCCTGATCGGGACCGCGGCCACCTTCGCCGCTCACGGCCTGGAGGCCCTGGGGCACCACGGCAGGTTCGTGGACCTCATCATCGGGAGTGCACGGCGCTGGCTGGGATGGACCCTCTCCCAGTCGTCCGCCGAGGCGTCGCTAACGGTCGTCGGTTCCATGGACCTGCTACTTGCGGCGCTCCTCCTCACGCGCCGCTGGCGCTGGGTCGCCGGTTGGATGGCGCTCTGGGGCTTCGTCACGGCTCTCTCACGCATGACCGCGATGGGCGGTGACGCGTGGTTTCTCTCCGCTGCACGCGCCGCGAACGCTGGCGTGCCCCTGGCACTTTTTCTTGCGTGGTGGCAAGTTGTCCGCTTCCGCGCTCCTTCGCCGATGACCATGATCACCACAGCTCTGCTCGTCCTCTTCGCCGCTGCACCGCAAGAAGACCCCTGGACCTCGCTCGAGGGCACGACTCCCGCTCAGTGGCGCCTGGTCTGGACCGAGGATCCTGCCCACCGAGTGACCGTTTCGTGGAGCACGCGCAAAGCGGGCACGAGGCATGTCGTCCACTACGACCTCGCCTCCCGGAAGGGGACGGATGCCGGCTACGCGCAGGCGCAGGCGGCTCAGCGCAGCGGTGCTTACACTGTGCACGAGCAGGAGGCGGAGAAGGTCGTCGGTGCCTACTACCACCATGCTCGCATCGATGGCCTGCAGCCGTCGACGACCTACTGGTTTCGGATCGAGAGCGACGGCGTGCGGTCGCGGGAACTGCACTTTCAGACAGCGCCTGAAGACGATCGTCCCTTCCGCATGATCCACGGCGGTGACTCTCGCACCGGGCACGAGGCACGCCGGAAGATCAACACCTACATCGGGCTCCTGGCGGACGAGCACGATGACCTGATCGCCTTCGCCCACGGCGGTGACTACATCGGGTGGGGAGAGCTCTGGACTCACTGGCAGGCGTGGTTGAGTCACCACGAGCTCACGACCTCGCCGACCGGCCGTGTCCTGCCCTTGATCCCCACGCGTGGCAACCACGATGTCGGGCCACTCTTCGACGAGATCTTCGACGATCCCGGGCGGGCGAAGCTGAACTACTACACGACGGAGATTTCGCCGCAGGTCTCGCTCCTCACCCTCAATACGGAGATCAGCGCGGCGGGGGACCAGGCGGTCTGGCTGGAGGGTGAACTCGCGCGATTGCGGCCCGAGCGTCGCTGGCTCCTCGCCCAGTACCATCGCGCGATCTATCCGGCCGTGAAGGGCCCCGCCGACGCGAAGCCGCACTGGGTGCCGCTTTTCGAGCAGTACGACCTCGATCTGGCCTTGGAGTCGGACGGCCATGTGGCGAAGCGCACCGTGCCCATCCGCGCCGAGGCCCACGATCCCACCGGCGTCACCTACATCGGCGAGGGCGGCCTCGGAGTGCCCCAGCGTATCCCGCGCTTCGATCAGTGGTTCTTGCAGGAGCCCGGCATGTGCGTCTCGGCGCACCATGTCGTGATGCTCGAGTTCGGCGACGAGACCATGGCCACGCGCCTGTTAGGGCTGCCCGAGTCCTATGCGCGCTCCTTCACGCCTGAGGATTTCGTGCCGCTCGTAGCTTCCGACGCGACCTGGCGCTACCTCGCCGGCAGCGATCCGTCGGACGACACCTGGCGTGCCCCCGGTTTCAATGACACGGGCTGGAAGACCGGCACCGCGAGCTTCGGTTTCGGTGATGACGAGGTGACGCAACTCGAAGACATGCGTGGCGAGTACAGCCGCGTCTACTTGCGCACGAGCTTCGACCCGGAGCAGCTAGCCGGCCTAGCGGAAGTGCGCCTCGGCATGCGCTTCGATGACGGGTTCATCGCCTACCTGAACGGCGTCGAGGTGGCGCGCGCATCGGTTGGGTCGGGCGACGGGGCCTCCGCGGAGGACATCGATTCGCATGCTGCGCGGGAATGGGAATTCTTCGCCCTGGGCTCCGGTGCCGAGTTGGCCTCGCGCCTGGGCGCGGGAGCGGCTGTGCTGGCGATCGAAGGCCATAACAGGGTCAAGAGCAGCGGCGACTTCCACCTGGAACCGTGCCTGATCGGTCCGCACGTGGAGCGGCCACCGCTCGCCGAGGAGACCGTCGTGCTCGACGAGTTTCATCTCGTGTCGCGGGCTGGTCGGCGTGGAGAGTGACAGGGCGCTGCGCTGCGCGGAATAGGGTCCCGAGCGCAGGGCGATTGGGTGGCTTGTGCGGTATTCTGCTGCCGAGAAACCGATGATGGGTGTGCGACACGGTATTGCCGGCTGCCTGATCTTCATGGGCTGCTCGGCGGAGGACGCTCCCTTCCAACAGGACATCCTCCTCGCCGACGGCGTGGCGCGGCAGGTCGGGGCGGAGATCGAGAGCAAGCTCCTCGGTCCGGTCTCCGCGGGCGACAGCGCGCAAGCCATGGAAGCTCTCTCGCCCGACTTCCAGGGTCGTTTCCCGCGCCTTGACGCGGGCCGAGTGGTGGCCGACGACGGTCTCGACCTGCGGGTCTACGCTGAACGCGACGGCGAGAACATGGACCGGACCGGATTGGTGGCCGTGCTCGTGGAACACACCGAGGGCTGGGTGAGCGGTGAGCGCTTGAGCTTCGATTGCGATCGCTTCTTCCTGGACCTCGCCGGTGAGCACGCGCGCGGCCGCGCCGAGGTGCGCATGGGCGGCGTGAACGCAGCGGGCGGGCGCGTGGACTTGCGCGTGGAGTGTGAGGTCGAGCTCGTCCGCGACGAGTCGCACGGCTGGCGCCTGACGCGGCTCGTGGCATTCGAGGGAGCGCGCGTCGAGGGCGGCCGTGCTCCCTTCGTCGAGGTGACCGGCGCCTTCGGCTTCACCTTCAACGACAGCGCCCGCAACCGCTCCATGATCCAGGAGGCCATCGACGAGCACCGCACCCTGGCCCTGGGCGGGTTGACGGCCCTGGACTGGAACCGGGACGGCTTTTGGGACCTCATCGCCACTCGCCAGAACCAGGAGAGCGTTCTGTTCGTGAACGACGGCAGCGGTGGCTTCGTGCGCGGTTCCCTTCCGCTTGACGCACCGCTGGAATGCTCGAACTTCCTGCTCTGGTTCGACCTCGACGGCGACGGTTTCGAGGAGTTGGTAGGCAGCACGCCGCTGGAGTACGAGGGGGACCACGCCAGGCTCGGCCTGTGGACCCGACGAGGCGGCGAGTGGGTGCGCGTGGAGGGAGCGCTCGAGTTCCCCAATCCTGTTGGCCTGCGCCACATCGCGATCCCGACCCTCGTGCCCTGCGACGTGAACGCCGACGGCCTCGTCGATCTCTTCGCCGGGGCCTACGGGGACGCCAATTCGCGCGGCGACGACTTCAACACGGTGCTGGCTCTCGACGGCGGGGACAACCATCTCTTCATCAATCAGGGCGGCCTGCACTTCAGCGAGGAGTCGCGGGAGCGCGGCTTGAGCGGCACCCAGTACACCTTCGTGGCCCAGCCCTTTGACTTCGACGGGGACGGCGACCTCGACCTGTTCGAGGGCAACGACTTCGGCCCCAACGTATTGTGGGAGAACGACGGCAGCGGACGTTTTCGAGCGGACCGCGCCTCGATTCTCTCGGGCGAGTCCGCCTACACCATGGGCGCCACCCTCGCTGACCCCGACAACACCGGTGAGTGGAGTCTCTACATCTCCAACATGTTCTCCGAGGCGGGGAACCGCATCGCCTCCCTGGCCGCGGGGTTGAGTGATGACATGCGGACGCGCATGTTGGTCATCGCCAACGGCAACATGCTCTACTCGCGCGGCCCGAACGGCGAGTGGAGAGAGCAGGCCCGCGCGTGGCACTGCAACAACGGCGAGTGGGCCTGGGGCACGAACTTTTGCGACCTCGACAACGACGGAGACAAGGACTTGCTCGTCACCAACGGCTTCACCTCACACTCCCAGCGCGAGCTTCCGGACTGGTGAACTTGCTGGTGGCGGCAGGTTGCCGCCGACGCAGGATTTTTGGAGCGCGGAGAGCCGACACGCGATGTGAACACGGACGTCTCGATCGAGGGTTCGTTCAGCGGCTACCAGCGCGATCGCGTCTTCTACAACCCCGACGGCGAGGGGGAGCAGCGCTTCTTCGAGACGGGTTGGCTGTTCGGCCTCGACGGGGAGCACGACGGCCGCTGCACCGTGCCCGTGGACGTGGACGGCGACGGCGACCTGGACCTGGCGCTCCTGTCCTTGCAGGGCCTGCGCCTCTTCGAGAACCGCGCCGCGCCGGCGCACTTCGCCCGCTTGCGACTCGTGTCCGGCCAGGGGACGGCGGCAGCCCTGGGCGCGATCGTGCGCCTCAGCGCCGGGGGTGTGACGCGCAGCGACCACGCCAAGGTTCTCGAGGGATTCCAGAGTCAGGTGCCGACCGACATGCACTTCGGGCTCGGGGCGCTGGACGCGGTCGAGCGCGTGCGCGTCGAGTGGCCCTCGGGGGCGGTGCAGGTCTGGGAAGACCTGCCCGCCGACAGCTTGCTCGTGCTCACCGAGGGCGAGGCCGAGGCGAGAGTGGAGACCCTCCCGTGCTGGCCTGACGCGACGCGCGAGCGGCGCGAGGCGCGCGGCGAGCGGGCCCTGGAAAAGTGGGGGGCGACGCCGGATGAGGATGGGGCGCGGGTCGTACGCTGGGTCGAGGCTGGGACGGGGGAGGAGCCGCCGACCATTCCCGCAGACCTGGCCCTGCTCGCGCGGGAGTTTTCCGAAGTGCGCTGGACTCTCGTCCTGTCCGCCGGGTTCGACGCCGATGCCCTGGCGCGCGCGCGGGAAGCGGCTCCCGTGGCATTCTCCTGGGTGTCGGCCGACGCCGAATCGGTCGCGCACACCTTTGGGCGCGGTGAAGGCGTCACGCGACCGTCCACCTTCGTCTTCCGCGCCGGCACCCTGCGACGCGCGTTCCACCGCCGGACAGAACGGGGAGAGCTCGCGCCCCTCCTGCACTCCTTGCGCGACGAGGCTCCCTATCCCGAACTCCTGGTCTGGACCGCCCGGCGCCGACTCGAGGACGACCTGTTCACCGAGGCCCTTGCGCTGTTCGAAGAGGCGTCCGTCCTCGATCCGTCCCTGGCGACCGCCTTCGAGGGCACGGGCCGCGCCCTGCTCGGCGTGGGGCGCAATGTCGAGGCCGAGGCGGCCTATCTAGCGGCCGTCGTCGCCGACATCGACTACGCCCCCGGACATGTCAACCTGGGCGTCGTGCGCTCCCAGGCCGGGCGCTTCGCCGAGGCTCTCGACCCCCTGCGGGAAGCCCTGCGGATCCAGGGCGACTTCCCGCCCACTCTGCTCGCTTTCGGCGAGGCCGCCGTCCACGCGGGCCTGCCGTTCGAGGCCCTCGAGGCCTTTCGCCGCGCCGTGTTGAGCGACCCCGAGAACGCCGCTGCGCACCTGCTTGCCGGCAAGCTCCTCGGTCAGCTCGGGCGCTTTGAGGAGGCGTGCGAGAGCCTGCGACGCTGCGTGGCACTCGAACCGACCAACGAGGAGGCGCGGAAGGCTCTGGAGCTTTCGGCCAGGTTGATGGTGGGCGATGGCTTCCTCGATCCGCAGGATGGTGGGGAATGGCTGAACGATTAGGAGTGGCAAGCGTGCTCCTCACGCTCGGTGCGGCTTGCGGTGGAGACGCTCTCCAGGAGGCGCACGAGGAGGCTCTAGAGGCGGCTCGCGACCGCGAGGGGCACGAGCGCATGGTCGCGCTGCTACGGGGCGTGGCCGAACGCGTGCCCCTGGAGAACTCCTACCTCGGTGACCGCGCCCTGCGAAACGCCCTGGGCATCCTGGAGCGCCTGGACGCCGATGTTCACGCGGGCGTGCGCGCTACCAGCTCATCATAGTCGGCGCCTGGGAGCTGCGCGCCGGCCGCTTGGAAGACGCCCTGGGCCATCTTCAGGCCTGCGAGACCGTGCTCGTCGATCTACCCGACGATGAGCGCCCGCGCTCCGCCGAGCACTTCAACTACATCCTGGGCGTCTGCCATCTACGGATCGGGGAGATCGCGAACTGCGCAGCTCGGCACACATCGGCCAGTTGCCTCCTCCCGCTCGAGGGAGGTGCGATCCACGTGGACCAAGACGGTTCCCGCTCCGCGATCCCCTACTTCGAGAGGGTGCTCGCCGAGCGATCGCCGGACGATGCGCTGCACCTCGGGGCGCGCTGGCTCATGAACATCGCCTACATGACGCTCGGGGAACATCCGGAAGGTGTCCCGACCGAACACCTGATCCCGCCCGAACGTTTCGTATCAGCTGTGGAGTTTCCGCGCTTCAAGGACATCGCGACCGAATTGGGCCTGAACACCTTTGACCTGTGCGGCAGCGTCGTGGTCGAGGACTTTGACGGCGACGGCCTGCTCGACCTGCTCCACTCGACCTGGGATCCAGAGCGCCCGCTGCACTTCCAGCACAACGAGGGCGACGGGACCTTCACCGAGCGCGACGCCTTCGGCGGGATCAGGGGCGGTCTCAACATGATCCACGGCGACTACGACGGCGACGGCGACGTGGATGTGCTGATCCTGCGCGGCGCTTGGATGGTCGGCGATGCCGGGCGGATCCCGAACTCGCTCCTTCGAAACGACGGGCGCGGCCACTTCACGGACATGACCTTCCGCGCCGGTCTGGGCGAGGCTCACTATCCTTCCCAGACAGCCGCATGGGCCGATTTCGACAACGACGGCGACCTCGACCTCTTCGTCGGGAATGAGTCCGTCCCCACCCGGCCCTTCCCCTGCCAGCTCTTCCGCAACGAGGGCGACGGAACCTTCGTCGACGTGGGCGGGGAGGCGGGCGTCCAGAACGGCGGCTACACCAAGAGCGTCACCTGGGGCGACTACGACGGCGACCGCTACCCCGACCTGTACGTTTCGAACCTGGGCGGCGAGAACCGCCTCTATCACAACGAAGGCGACGGCACCTTCACGAACGTGGCACCCGCACTCGGGGTCGACTTGCCGCACGCGAGTTTCCCGGCCTGGTTCTGGGACTACGACAACGACGGCGCGCTCGACCTGTACGTGTCGAGCTATGCAGAGAACACATCGCTGGGCCGTCTGGCGCCGGTGGTTGCGAGCTTCCTCGATTTGCCTCACGATGCGGAGCTGCCACGCCTGTACCGCGGCGACGGTGCGGGCGGCTTCGAGAATGTGGCGCGCGAGCAGGGCCTGGAACGGATGTCGCTTCCCATGGGGGCGAACTTCGGTGATCTCGACAACGACGGCTTCCTCGAGTTCTATCTCGGCACGGGCTATCCGTTCCTGGACGGTCTAATGCCGAACGTGATGTACTGGAATCGTCGCGGAGAGAACTTCGTGGACATCAGCAGCGCCGGCGGCTTCGCCCACCTCCAGAAGGGCCACGGCATCGCCTTCGCCGACCTCGACAACGATGGGGACCAGGATGTCTTCGAGCAGATGGGAGGGGCTTTTCGCGGGGACGGCTTTGGAAACGTCCTCTTCGAGAACCCCGGTTTCGGCAACCACTGGCTCAAGATCGAACTCGTCGGCGTGCGATCCAACCGCTCGGCGATCGGCGCTCGTTTGCGCCTCGAGGTCGTCGAGGACGGGACCGTGCGCTCCGTCTACCGACACGTGAACGGCGGCGGGAGCTTTGGTGGCAACCCCCTCACCCAGCACGTTGGGATCGGAGCGGCCGAGCGCGTGCGTGTGTTGGAGGTCTACTGGCCGGCCAGCGACACGACCCAACGCTTCGAGGACCTGGCCGCTGACCGGCACCTGCGGATCGTCGAGGGCGAGGACTCTTTCGTGGTCATCGAGGAGGTCCGCTTCGAGTTCGCGCGGTAGAGCGCAGCCTACTTCTCGACCAGGAAGCTCCCGATCGCCAGGGCGTCGAGGCCGCAGGAGTAGAAGCTGCGCAGAGCCTCGGCGGGGGTACAGACGATTGGTTCGCCGCTCACGTTCAAGGAGGTGTTGATCACGAACGGCGTGCCCGTCTCCTCTTCGAAGTGCCGCAGGAGGGAGTGGTAACGGGGGTTGGCCTCCTCGCAGACGACGTGCGGGCGGGTCGTGCCGTCAGTGTGGCTGCACTGCTCCATCACCGCGCGGCGATCCTCTCGCACCGGCAGGGCAATGGTCATGAAAGAAGCGTCGTCCGCGCCCGTGATCAGCTCGTCCTCACGCCCAGGGAGGATCGAAGGGCAGAAAGGGCGCCAGGTCTCGCGCGACTTGACCTCGCGATTCAATCGCTCGCTCGCGTCGGGGTTGCGTGGGTCGGCCAGGATCGAGCGCGCCCCAAGGGCACGCGGACCGAGCTCCATGCGGCCCTGGAACCAGCCGACGGCCTGGCCCTGGGCGAGCCTCTTCGCTGTCGCTTCGGCGATGTTCGCGGGCTCGCTGAACGAGACCTTGCTGAAGCGCAGCACCTCACGGATCTCGCCGTCGGAGAACTCGGGGCCCAGGTGGGCGCTCGTGAGTTCGCGCTTGATGCGATCGCCACCTTGACGTGCGACGACCATCGCCGCTCCGATCGAGGAGCCCGCATCGTTGCTGGCGGGAAAGGCGAAGACGCGTTCGATGCCCGACTTACCCAGCAGGCTGCCGTTCATCTTGCAGTTCAAGCCGACGCCGCCTGCGATGCACAGGTTTCTCGTCGTGAGACCACTCAGTGCGCCGGACACGATGTCGCCCACAGCCTCCTCGAGTCGCCGCTGAACGCCCCAGGCGAGGTCCACATAGGCTGGGTCGAGGAGCCGCGCCTGGTCGGCCCGGTTTCTCGATCCCAGCGGCCTCAGCTGAGAGTCAAAGCCGGTGATGAAGTCCGCCAGCTTGTCGGTGAAGCGCTCGGCGTAAGAGTGGGCCCCGAAGCGCGTGAAGGTGGGGTCCACCTCGTAGGCTCCGTCATCGGTCGCGAGGATCGTCTGTAGCCGTTCGGGCCAAGGAT
>DASCMO010000020.1:0-4991 GCA_036010965.1 Planctomycetota bacterium
CGGAATGGGCGGCATGGGCGGCATGGGCGGCATGGGCGGCGGCATGGGCGGCATGGGCGGCGGCATGGGCGACATGGGCATGGGCGGCATGGGTTTCTGATCAGACCGCGCTTCATTCAAAGATCAACTGCGAACACCCCGGACGAATAGAGAGAGTGCTGATATGGCCAAGCAGATCATGTTCGATGAGAACGCGCGTCAGAAGATGCGCACCGGCATCGAGAAACTCGCGCGCACCGTGCGCGTCACACTGGGCCCGGCGGGCCGCAACGTGATCCTCCAGAAGTCTTTCGGCGGCCCCTCGGTCACCAAGGACGGAGTCTCGGTCTCCAAGGAGATCGAGCTCGAGGATCCCTTCGAAAACATGGGCGCCAAGCTCGTGAACGAGGTCGCCAGCAAGACCAACGACGTGGCCGGCGACGGGACGACCACGGCGACGGTCCTGGCTGAGGCGATCTTCAACGAAGGTCTCAAGTACCTGGCGACCGGCGTGAACACGATCGCCCTGCGCGCGGGCATCGACAAGGCCGTCGACGCCGCGGTCGAGCACATCTCCTCTCAGGCCCGCAAGGTCAAGTCGCGCGCGGAGAAGGCCAGCGTGGCCGCGATCTCCGCCAACAACAACCCGGAGATCGGGGAACTCCTGGCGGACGCCTTCGAGAAGGTCGGTGACGACGGCGTCATCACGATCGAGGAGGCCTCGGGGATGGACACCACCCTCGAAGTGGTCGAGGGGATGGAGTTCGACAAGGGCTACCTCTCGCCCTACTTCGCGACCGATCTCACCAAGCTCACCGTCGAGCTCGAGAACCCGCTGATCTTCATCTACAACAAGAAGCTCAGCAACGTGCGCGAGTTCCTGCCGGTGCTGGAGCGTGCAGCCGGGACGGGCCGGGCCCTGTTGATCATCGCCGAGGACCTCGAGGGTGAGGCGTTGGCGGCGCTCGTCATCAACAAGCTCAAGGGCGTCCTCAACGTCGCGGCCTGCAAGGCGCCGGGATTCGGGGAACGCCGCAAGGCCTACCTGGGCGACATCGCCGCCCTGACTGGCGGCACCGCCATCACCGAGGAACTCGGGATCGACCTGGAGAACGTCTCCTCCGAGCACTTCGGCAGCGCCAAGCGCGTCCGCATCACCAAGGACAGCACGACGATCATCGAGGGTGGAGGCTCCAAGCGTGCGGTCGAGGACCGCTGCAAGCAGATCCGCGTCCAGATCGAGAAGACGACCTCCGACTACGACCGCGAGAAGCTCGAGGAACGCCTCGCCAAACTCTCGGGCGGCGTCGCTGTCATCCGCTGCGGCGGCAAGACCGAGGTCGAGATGAAGGCCACCAAGGACCTGCTCGACGACGCCCTGAACGCCACCCGCGCGGCCATCGAGGAGGGCATCGTCCCCGGAGGCGGCGTCGCGCTGCTGCGTGCCCGCGCTGGACTCGAATCCGTGCGCTTCAAGGGAGACGAGCGCTTCGGCGCCGAGATCATCACCAAGGCGCTCACGAGCCCCCTGCGCCAGATCGCGACCAATGCCGGAGTCGACGGGGCCGTCGTCGCCGAGCGGGTCTCCGAGATGGGCAAGACCAGGGGCTACAACGCCCTGAGCGGTGAGTACGAGGATCTGCTCAAGAGCGGCATCATCGACCCCGCCAAGGTCGTGCGCGCCGCCCTCCAGAACGCAGCCTCCATCGCCGGCCTGTTGCTCACCACCGACACCATGGTGACCGAATTCAAGGGCGACGACGAGAAGGTCGGCGGCAGCGTGGCTTGAGGGCCTGGCATCGGAGAGCACCGGCCTCCTTCCGGGCGGCCGGCCCTGCCACCCCGACTGCACACATCCCCTGAGCCATGAGTGAGAAGCGCGACTACTACGAGGTCCTGGGCGTCGATCGCAACGCCTCAGAGGCGGACATCAAGCGCTCCTACCGCAAGCTGGCCCTCGAGCACCACCCCGACCGCAACCCGGACGACGAGGGCGCGGCGACGCTCTTCAAGGAAGCCGCCGAGGCTTACGACGTCCTGGGAGACGCCGAGAAGCGCCGGCAGTACGACCAGTTCGGTCATGCGGCCTTCGGCCAGGGAGGCGGTTTCGCCGGGCGCCAGTTCACCAACATCGAGGACATCTTCTCCGCCTTCGGGGACATCTTCGGCGGTGGCGGCGGCGGCGGCGGGCTCGGTGACCTCTTCGGCGGCCGGCAGCGCACGCGCTCCGGCCCGCGTCCGGGCCGCGACCTGCGAATCGTCCTCGACCTGACCCTGGAAGAGATCGATCAGGGGGTCGAGCGCACCGTCTCCCTCAAGCGCTTCGAGGGCTGCAAGCCCTGCAAGGGAACGGGGGGCGAGGGCGGCGCCAGCCCCGTCACCTGCGACACCTGCGGTGGTCAGGGGCGAGTGCAGCGCAGCCAGGGATTTTTCACCATGGCGACAGCCTGTCCGTCCTGCGGCGGAGTCGGCCGCAGGGTCGAGAAGCCCTGCGGAAGTTGCCGCGGCGCGGGCAAGGTGCAGAAGAAGAACGAGATCAAGATCCCGATCCCGGCCGGCGTCGAGGAGGGCATGCAGGTTCGGCAGCAGGGAGAGGGCGATGTGGGCGAACCGGGCGCGCCGCGCGGCGATCTGTACTGCGTCGTGCGCGAGCGGGAGCACAGGGTTTTTCAGCGCTCCGGCCCCGACGTCCTGGCGGAGATCCCCTTCTCCTTCACCCAGCTCGCCCTGGGAGACAAGGTCGAGATCCCGACCCTGCGGGGCAAGGTGGAGATGACGATCCCGCCCGGCACCCCCAACGGGAAGATCCTGCGCCTGCGCGGCCAGGGCCTGCCGGTAGTCGAGAGGAGCGTCCGGGGCGACCAGCTCGTGCGGGCCTTCATCGAGGTGCCGACCAAGATCACGGACCGCCAGAAGGAGTTGCTGGCCGAGTTCGCCGAGATCGAGAAGGAGAAGTCCGGCAACGAGACCTTCTTCGAGAAGATCGCCAACTACTTCAGCTAGGACAGCCATGCCCTCAAGCACCGAACGCACCGACCAGGGCGAGGAGCCCGAGAGCGAGCTTGTAGAAGGGGAGGTCGTCGAGGGGCGAGAGGCCTCGGATGATGCCGAGGTCGGCGAGGAGACCACGGAACAGCGCATGGCGCGCGAGTCCGCCGAGTACCTCGCGAACTGGAAGCGAGCGCGGGCCGACTACCAGAACCTTCGCCGACGGCAGCGCGAGGACATCGACCTGGCCATCGGCCGCGCGCGCGAGGTCCTGCTCTCCGAACTGCTGCTCGTCCTCGACACGATGGACATGGCCCTCTGCACCGAGTGCACGGGCGAGGAGGGGCGGAATCTGCTGCTTGGCGTGCAGATGACCCGGGACCAGATGATGCAGTTGCTTGAGCGCGGCGGCGTGCAGGTGGTCCCCGATGGCGGAGCCTTCGACCCCGCCGTCCACCAGGCCGTGGAGACGGTGACGGACAGCGACCTACCTGCGGGTCATGTGGTCGAGACGGTACGCACGGGCTACCGCCTCGACGACGGCGTGCTGCGCCATGCGCAAGTCGTGGTCTCCGCCGCGCCGGAGGATGAGGGGGGCGATGGCGAAGACGAGTCCCCGGCCGCATCCGAGGACGAGACCGCATCCGCCTGATGCCGACCTACGACTACACCTGCGCTGATTGCGGGCACCAGATGGAGGCCTTCCACTCCATGTCGAAGACGCTCCGCAAGTGTCCGGATTGCGGCCGGATGAAGCTCCGGCGCGGGATCGGCGGCGGGGCCGGGATCCTCTTCAAGGGCAGCGGTTTCTACGAGACCGACTACCGCTCGTCTTCCTACAAGGAGGGCGCGGAGTCGGCTCGCAAGGAGGCCGAGGGCCCCAAGGACTCCGGAAAAGGCGACAGCACCGATTCGACCACCGAGAAGAAGCCCGCCTCCAAGAAGCCGCCGAAGAAATCGGGCTAAAAGGTCTCCTCGATCCACTCAGCGATCGCGTCGCTGTCATGGTCGCCGATGACGCGGTCAGCGGCGGCCAGGGCCTCGGGCATGCCGCTGCCCATGCAAACCGCAAGGCCCGCCGCCTCGAACATCGCCAGGTCGTTGGTGGCGTCCCCCACCGCGGCCACGCGCTCGGGAGGAATCGCGTAGCGCTCCTCGACGAAGCGCAAGGCCTCCGCCTTGCCCCTGCACGGCGCGTGCATGTCGCAGGCCTGCAGGGGGCTCCCGCGATGCTCGGCGATCAAATGCAGAGGGAAGTGGGTGTAGGTCGCCGGACAGGCGATGTGCCCTTCGACCTCCGCCGCCAGGACGCCGGAGTCGTCATGGACCGCCGACAGCCAAGAGACGCGCAGAGCGTATTCCACGGCCAGATCTGCACGCTCCACGAGCTCCAGACCTTCCAGCCCTCGCAGGGCGCTGCGCTCGACATCACTGCGCGGCTCCAGTGCGAGCTTACGGTCACGCGTCATCACCAGGGTCAGGAGGTCACGCTCAGCGCTGAACTCCATCGCACGTTCCATGGCTGCATTGGAGAGCACGCGCTCCTCGATCAGGCCGCGGCGCTCCGGACAGTAGATCGCGGCGCCGTTGAAGACGACCGTCGGCGCGGAAAGCCCGAGGGCGTCGGTGATCGGCAGGGCGCCCATCGTAGAGCGGCCGGTCACGAGCATCACGAGCACCCCGCGCTCCTGCAAATCGCGCAAGGCCGAGCGGTTGCGGGGGCGAACCTCGCCGCGACCGTCGAGCAGGGTCCCGTCCAGATCCAGCAGCAGAACCTCGTAGGAGCCGCTCACGGCAGACGTAGCACGGCATCGCGCGTCACGCCCGCCACGACGCGCGCTTGCAGAGTGGCCAAGGGCTGCTCGGACCCTCTCTTGTACACCTTCAGGACCCACTCACCGGGAAGCAGCGAACTCTTGGTGCGCGTCTGCCCCCTACGCAGACGGACACTGTCAGACTCGCCCCGGGCGGGGGCGAGCTTGACGGTGTAGCGTGCCCGATCCCCGCCCGCGCCGCCGGCGAGT
>DASCMO010000021.1:0-7600 GCA_036010965.1 Planctomycetota bacterium
CGGTCGTCCCCGAGGTTCCCTCGCGCGCGCGGGCGAGGGTCAGCACTCCGGCCAGGAAGGTCTTGGTCTGGGCGACGTCGTGGTGGTAGCCGACGTACTGCCGTGCTTCTGTGCCCTCGTAGTCCGTGCTCTGGAGGGCTTCGGAGGGCGAAGCGCCGATCAGCCAGGTCTCCTGCGCAGCCTGAGCCAGGGGGCCGTCGGGATCGTCGGTCACGGCGATCGTACGCGCGTCGCGGGCGCGAGCTCGCAGGCAGGCTTCGAGCACCCGCGGTGTGCGCCCGGAGACGCTGATCCCGATCAGCGTGTCCTCAGGCCCGAGCCGGTCCGCGGCAGCGCTGGCCGCCATGCCCGCGGGACAGTCGATGCCGGGATAGAGGCCGGCGATGAGCTCGGCGGCGCAGAGCGAGTCACCGGCTCCGGCCAGCACCACTCGCCCTGCACCGGTGGGCCACACCGGCGGCGGCGCCGCAGCCAGTCGCGCGACGATCCCAGGCTGCTCGCCGATCTCGCCGAAAATGTACTCCCCGTTCAGTCCCTGGTTCTCCATCAATCGATCCCCACTCCGCCGACTGCCTGGCCCGGACTAGGTCAGGATCTCGTGTACGACGCGCGCCTCTTCCTCGACGCCCGTGATGGTCTGGTCAAGCCCCTGGAACGGATAGGAGAAGCGTTCGTGGTCGATGCCCAAAAGGTGCAGGATGGTCGCGTTCAGGTCCCGGATATGGACCGGGTCCTGGACGATGTTGTAGCAGTGATCATCCGTCACGCCGTACTCGAAGCCGGCCTTGACGCCCGCCCCGGCGAACCAGGTATGGAAGCAGCGCCCGTGGTGATCCCGCCCGTGGTTGTCCTTGGTCAGCTTGCCCTGGGAGTAGATCGTGCGGCCGAACTCCCCGCCGCAGATGACCAGGGTGTCTTCGAGTAGACCGCGCCGCTTGAGGTCGATGACGAGTGCGGCGCAGGCCTGATCGGTGTCCTTGCACTGGCCACGGATCTCGCGCGGCAGGTTGTTGTGCCCGTCCCAGCCGCGGTGGAACAGCTGTACGAAGCGCACATCACGCTCCGCCAGACGGCGCGCCAGGATGCAGTTTGCGGCGAAGGTGCCGGGCTTGCGGGAGTCGGGTCCGTATAGCTCGAAGACCTCCTCTGGCTCGTCGGAGAGGTTTACCAGCTCCGGCACGGAGGTCTGCATGCGATAGCCCATCTCGTACTGGGCGATGCGGTCGTGGATCTCCGGATCGAGGGTCTCCGCGAACTTCTGCGCGTTGATGCGCGCGATCCCGTCCAGCATGCGACGCCGCGTCGCGGCGTCGATGCCGTCGGGATTGGAGAGGTAGAGGACCGGGTCGCCCGCGCTGCGAAATTTCACGCCTTGATGCTTGGAGGGCAGGAAGCCCGCCGACCACAAGCGCGCGTAGAGGGCCTGCAGGTTGCCCTGGCCGCGCGAGATCATCACCACGTAGTCAGGTAGGTCGCGATTCAGCGAGCCCAGGCCGTAGCTCAACCAGGCGCCCAGGCTGGGCTTGCCCGGCTGTTGTACCCCGGTATTGATGTAGGTGATGGCCGGGTCGTGGTTGATGGCCTCGGTGTTCATCGTCTTGACGATCGTGATGTCGTCAACGATGCCGGCCGTATGAGGGAGGAGCTCGCTGACCCAGGTGCCGTGCTGGCCGTGGCGGCGAAAATCGAACATCGGCGCCACGCAGGGGAACGAGGTCTGACCACTGGTCATGGTCGTCAGGCGCTGGCCCTTGCGGATCGACTCCGGCAACTCCTGGCCGTGGATCTTCTGCAGCTCGGGCTTGTAGTCGAAGAGGTCGATGTGGGAGGGCCCGCCGGCCATGAAGAGGTAGATGACGCGTTTGGCTCGCGGGGCGTTGTGGGGCAGGAGACCGTCGCTGGCGGCCGAGGCGGCGGCCAGGTCTCTGCGCGCGAGCACTCCCAGGGCCAGAGCCCCGAGCCCGCGGGCGCCGCGGCGCAGGAGGGTGCGGCGGGTCAGGCCGCGGTGGTGATGGAGGAGAGGGTCCATGCCGGCTATTCGCGGTTCAGGGTCTCGTCGAGGTTGAGGAGCATCGAGGCGATCACGGTCCAGGCCGCGTGCTCGACGGCTTCGAGGTCCGGGTCCGAGGGCGACTCACCCATGGCGAGGAGCGCTGCGGCGCGCTCGGGCGCGGCGGCGAACTCCGCGCGCTCGCCCTCGAAGGCCGCGTACATCACCGCCTTGCGCAGCGCATCTGCCAGGTGCCCGGTGCAGAGTTCGAAGCCGACGTCCAGTCGCTCGTCAAAGTCCACGCCGCCGGTCATCATGCGCGCGGCCAGGTGGCGCGCGGCCTCGACGAA
Source organism: Planctomycetota bacterium (assembly GCA_036010965.1). Classification (GTDB taxonomy): domain Bacteria; phylum Planctomycetota; class UBA1135; order UBA1135. Next base: position 2,341 of record DASCMO010000021.1, read on the forward strand.
CTGCACGTCGTTGAGAGTCACCAGGGCTTGCAAGGGAGTGTTCGTCCGCTGCCGTTGGACGACACACTTCTCGCGCGTGGGCGCGTCGAAGGTCGTCATGGCGGGGTGCGGAGCCGAGCGCTTCCAGTAGGTGTACATGGACTTGCGGTAGAGCTTGGCTCCGCTGTCCGGCACGAAGCGTACGCCCTTGTTGAGTGAGACCTCGTTCCAGAGGCCGGCGGGCTGGTAGGGCTTGACTCCGGGGCCGCCGACATCGGCGACGAGCAGTCCGCTGACGGCCAGGGCCTGGTCGCGCAGGAACTCGCCTTGCAGGCGGTAGCGCGGTGCGTGGCCCAGGAGGCGGTTGAGCGGGTCCGCCGAGATCAGTTGGGGAGTGTGGATGGCAGCCAGGCGGTAGGTGCGCGAGGTGACGATCTCTCGCAAGGTGCGGCGGACGTCCCAGCCGTGCTCGACGAAGTCCGCGGCCAGCCAGTCGAGCAGCGCCGGGTGGCTGGGCCAGTCGCCCTGAGAGCCGAAGTCCATCACGGTCTGCACGATCCCGTTTCCCATCACCATGGCCCACAGGCGGTTGACTGCCACGCGCGCCGTCAGCGGATGGGTGGGGTGCACCAGCCAGCGCGCGAGGCCCAGGCGATTGCGGGGCTCGCCTTCGGGGAGTGGAGGCAGGAAAGCGGGTACATCGGGCATGATCACGTCAGCAGTGCGCGGCGCGTCGTACTGCCCGCGCTCAAGCAGGTGCGTGGCGCGCCCACCCTGCATGTCCGCCATCACCATCACGGTCGGGATGCGCCCGGTGACAGCCGTTTGTTCGGCCGTCAGGGCGTTGATGGCGGCCGTCGCCTCCCGTCCCGGTTCCCATACCGCGCGCCGGAAGTGATCGTGGATCCGTTCCCGATGCTCCTCGCCGAGCTGGGCGTCCTCGAGCGCTAGAGCCGCAATGACGCCCTCGGGCAGAGCGCTGCCGAGCAGCTTGAAGTAGAAGCCCGAGGCTCCGCCCCCGTTGCAGACCTTCATCAGGAAGCGGTTCTCTCCCGCGCGCAGGTCGAGATCCACGAATTCCTGGTCGGCCTTGGCGCCGCGGCCGACCTCGTGCGCCAGGACCGACTCGCCGTTGAGCCAGACCTGGATCGTGTCGTCGCTTCCCAGGGAGACCCTGCGGCTGGCGGCGCGCTCGAGGTGCAGGGTGCGGTACAGGTAGAGCGCCGAGTTGGACGGCAGGCCGAGAGAGTGCACCTTTCCGTCCTTGAACTCCGCGCGCTCGCGCCAGGCAAGTCCGCCCACCTCTCCCTCGAGGTCGACACCTGTCTCGGGACCGTGCTGTGCCCGGAAGGCCGCGCCTTGGGAAGCGGCGTTGAAGGGGCCGAGAGTGTGCCAGGCCCCAAGTTGCGGGCTCTGGAGGGCCGCGAGCTGAGCGCGCTGGTCCGCAATCCAGGTAGCCAGTTCCCCTGCCGGCAAGGGGAGCTGGATCAGGTCGCTCTCCCGGCTTTCGATCTGCGCCTTGATCTGGGCCAGCTTCGTGGACTGAGCCACGGTGGGCGAGCTCACGATGGGCGGCTCGTTTCCACTGCGCGACTGCATGCCTTTCTCGCGGCTCTGGTTGAAGAACGCGAAGAGGCCGTAGTACTCCTCGTGGCTAATCGGATCGTAGACGTGCGGATGGCACTGGGCGCATTCGGTCGTGAGGCCGAGCCAGACATTTCCGACGGTCTTGACCCGGTCCACGGCGTAACGCACGCGGAACTCCTCGGCGATCGCGCCGCCTTCATCCGATGTGCCGTTGTTGCGCAGGAACCCGGTCGCGATTTGCTGATCGAGGGTCGCGCCGTCGATCAGGTCACCGGCCAGTTGCTCGACGGTGAAGCGGTCGAAGGGCATGTTGGAGCGGTAGGCCTCGATGACCCAGTCGCGCCAAGGCCACATGCTCCGCGGGCCGTCGGCGTGGAAGACGCTCGTGTCCCCGTAGCGCGAGGCGTCCATCCAGGCCAGGGTCATGCGCTCGGCGTGGGCCTCGCTCTCGAACAGGCGCTCCACGGCGCGCTCGTAGGCTTGCGGTGCGCCGTCGGTCAGGAAGGCCGTCAGCTCCTCGGGAGTCGGCGGGAGGCCGGTCAGGTCCAGGGTGGCGCGGCGCAGGAGGGTGCGTCGGTCCGCCTTGTCGTTGGGACTCAGCCCGGCCGCTTCCAGGCGGGCAAGGATGAAGCGGTCGATGGGGCGCTCGGACCACAGGGGATCGGCGACTTGCGGAGGTTTGGGAGGCTGAACGCCCTCGAACGACCAGTGGCCCTGGAAGCCGGCACCTTGCTCGATCCAGCGCTCGAGCAGGGCGATCTCTTCAGGGTCGAGATGCTTCTCTGTCTCTGCCGGCGGCATGCGCTCATCGGGATCATCACTGAGCAGGCGGTAGATCAACTCGCTCCCCTGGGGATCGCCAGGAAGCAGGATCTTGCGTTCGAGATGTCGCGCCTGGGTCTGGTCGAGGCGCAGGCGCCCCTCGCGCATCTCCTCGTTCGGCCCGTGGCAGGCGTAGCAGTTCTGCGAGAGAATCGGCCGCACGTCGCGCGCGAACTCCACGCGCTCCGGGTCGGAGAGGGTCAGGGCGAGTAGGGCAGGGAGCAGGATTCCGTTCATGGGGACGGGCACGCCGAGGGCTCGTACCCAGCACAGGATAGGCCCGTGGTGGATGACGCGGAAGGGCTGTGCTCGCGGGAGGCGTTCAGTTCTCGATCAGTGAATCACAGAAGCGCGCCAGGGCCTGGCCGGCGACGAGGTTCCCGCGCGCGTTGAAGTGGGTGTCGCGCAGGTGGTAGAGGTGACGCCGACCCTCTTCGTCGGGGGGGACGGCTCGCAGGTCGCCCAGCAGATCGAGGAACGGAATCCCGTTCTCCTGCAGCCAGGTACCCAGCAAGCGCTGAGGGCGGTCGCGCTCAAAGCGCGCGCCATCAGCCGCCTGGATGCGCTCCCAGAGCCCGTCTTCGACCTGGAACTCGTCGGGGATCAGCAGCACGCCGAATGGGGTCGTGCCGCAGGCGTCGCGCATGGCGAGCAGGCTCTCAAAAGCCGTGCCCAGGGAGACCGGGTCGGCGAGGCAGACCGCCCGTGCGCGCTCGGTCTCCAGGCGCAGGAACGCCTCCTCGGAGAGCGTGCCCTTTTCCAGAGACGGATCGTTCAGCCATGGGAAACGCTCGGCGACGGCTTGTTCGCCCTGGACGATCGCCACCGGTCTGTGGCCTTCGCCCATGCGTGCGCGCTCGCGGGCGATGCGTGCCAGACGGCGTGGAAGGACCCACAGCAGAACTCGCTCGCGCTCCAGCCACTCGCGCAGGAGCGGGTCGGGCAGGCCGCGCTCAACGTCCGCGGCGTCGAGGTCGTTGCCCACAAAGAGGTTGACCACGACCGCCTCGGGCGCCAGGGGCAGGGCCTCGTCGAGCAGCAGGGCCAGGTACTCGCGCGGCCCGATGCCCGCCACCCCCAGGTTGTGGACCGCGATCCCCAGCTCGCCCTCGCAGACCGTGGTGAAGTGATGGGCGTGGGGGACGGAGCCGAGGTTGAAGGAGTCGCCGATCGAGCAGAGCGCGCGCTCGCCTGGACGGGCGCGATAGAACTCCTCGTCGTAGTGGCCGGCGCTGTTGCACGGAAAGCCGAACCGGGCCTGACCCGGTCGGCAACGGAAGCGCTCGATCAGCTTGCGCGGCGCCTCTCCCGCACGGGACAGGAGCGCCGAGGGCGCGAGCGCGGCGACGGCGCGCAGGCCCACCTCGGCGCTCACGAGGGACAGGGCCAGGGCGAGGGCGGCGGCGCCCAACCCGCGTCTCAGGCGGGTGGGCTCGGGCGAGGAGCGGCGCTTCCAGAGCACGAGACCCGCCCAGGCGCCGGCCACCAGGGCCGCGGCGGCATCGAACCAGATGCGCTGGAATGGTTGCAGGGCGTACAGCGAGCCCTGCCATCCGGCGACCGCGAGGACGACCGCTGGTCCGAGGGCCTGTGCCTGGGAGCGAGGACCTGCCGGGCGCGAGAGATCACGGATCTGCGCGAGGAGAGCCAGAGCGCACAGGACCAGAGCGACGAGCAAGGCGCCTTCGAGAGCAATGAGCCGCGACCCCAGCAAGGCCTCGAGGCCGACGCGGCGCGCGAAGACGGCCGCCACTCCAGCGCCGCAGAGGGCCAGGGCGAGCGCGGGTAGGAGGACCGACGGGACGCGCCTGAACGCGCTTCGGCTCGCTGTCTCGGTTCTCACCGCTCTCTCCGTCGGCGCGCCGCCTCTTCGAGCGCTTCAACCAGGGCCCGGCGCCGTTCCCTGGTCATGAATGGGTCGGCGTCCAGGCGCGCCCGCAGAGTGTCGGGGACGGTCAAGGCCACGCGCTTCAGGTGCTGGGCAGCGATGGGCTCGAGCCCCAGCTCGCTGCGATCGATGGTCTCGAGCAATACGTCGAGGGCGGCGGGGGCGCGTGCCGGCGCCTGTTCGCAGAGGGCGAAGGCGGCCAAAGCGCGCTCGAACGGATCGGGGTCGGCCAGGGCCGCGACCCAACGCTCGTCACTGCGGGCACAGGCCGCGAACAGCAGCAGGGGCAAGAGGACGGCTCGCACGGGGCGCGATGATACCGCGCGCGGGACGGCTCGTCGCCGCGCGCTTCTCCCACCCTGACCCTGCATCAGCTGAACCGCAAAACCACGTCGATGCGTGGCGTGGGCGGTGACCAGTGGGCGGTCGTCCGTACCTCCTGTGTGGGCAGGTCCTGGGCGTTGACGTAGAACTCGCCGCGCGGGGCGTGGTGAATGGGTGACGACGCCGTCGTCATCGCTGATGTAAGCACCACCGTGGGGGCCCCGATATCTTGGGATCCCATCCAGAGGAAAATCACTTGCTGGCCCCGGTCACCGAAAGGAGCACGGTCTCCTAGAGTGGTTCATCAGGGGTGGGGTAGAGGTCTCTGGGCTGCGGACGACTCCCCGGCAGGGCACATTTCAGGGATTCGGGCGTTGGGCGTGGTCATGGATGGCCCTCTAGATAGCCTGCACGGCCCTCTCAGAGCCCGGAAAGCACCCGGTGGCCCCTTCAGCGTGGTGGGCTTTACAAAGATTGAAGAGATGCAATATCCTGGTTTACAGATCAACCCTACGAGGTTGCAATGTCTCCCCGGCTTTCCGCCCCCCCCCCTCCCAGCGTGGGGTAGGGCTGTTGGCTCGCACCGCACTTCTGTCCGGCACACCCAGGACCCCGCACCATGCTCTCAAGCAAGACCGAGCGTTTTTTCCACCGTTGCCT
>DASCMO010000022.1:0-15738 GCA_036010965.1 Planctomycetota bacterium
TGCACGCCCCGGGACGTGGCGCTTGCGCCATCCGCCCCTCGGCAGATGCTAGCCCATCGAGCCCGAGGAGTTTCGGATACGTTTGCCGAACCCGCGCGGGTGTGGTTTCAGATGACGAACTGTGATCTCTGTGGTGGCATCGGTAGCTCCCCTTTTCTCACCAAGGGCGACCTGGCCTACGTCCGTTGCACCGCCTGCGGTTTAGTCCAGGCCGACATGACCCCCGAGGAGTTCGAACGGCAATGAGACCGAGTTCTCCGCGTCGCTCGAGGAGTTCGCGGCGAAGGCCAACGACCCGAGGAGGAGGCGCCGATACCGCAAGCGGATCGAGGTGCGCATCTTCGATGCGGTACCCCAGCCGCAAGAATCGCGGCAGGGCCGGCTTCTCCGAGATCGGACTGAGGCGAATCGGCCGCTGAAGGCCCGAGCGAACCCTGCTCAGACGAAGAAGACCACGTAGGCCACCGCGAGCAGGATCTGGGCCGCTGCGAACGGCGCTGCGCGCCGGACGAAATCCATGAAGGAGAGCTTCAGCTCGTACTTGTGGATGATCGTGACCGCCACGAGGGTCGAGGCGGACCCGACCGGTGTCAGGTTACCACCCAGGTTCGCGCCGAAGACCACGGCCCACCAGAAGGGGGAGTTCGGGTCCGCACCGATCTCGGGGTTCGCCGCCAGGATCTTGGCCAGCATGGCGGCCAGAGGGATGTTGTCGGTGACCGAACTAGCCACCGCACCGATGATGACGATCAGGCCCGCGCCGACGGTCTCGCCGAGGGCGATCACGTGCCCCAGACCCGCGCCGATGAGATCGAGCACGAGAGCGTGCTCCATGACGTTGATCACGACGAAGAGGGCCGCGAAGAACCCCAGCAAGTCCCAGTCGATGGCGCGGTAGAACTTGTCGGCCACGGCCTTGAAGCGCACGAGCATGATCGTGCCGAAGCTCATCGCCACAAAGCCCATCCCTAGATCGCGAACCCAGGGCAGCACCGAGGCCGTCGCGATCACGCCGATGAACGCGGCAAGCATCACGGCTCCAAACCAGAAGAAGCCCCGGCTCTCGATGCCATCGTTCGCGTCAAAACCCTCCACGTGCCGCGCGGCCTCGGCGCGCTCCTCTGCGCCCGCCAGGCGCTTGACACCGAAGAGCCGCGCACCGAGCCAGAGGGTCACCGCGGTCGCCACGACGACGAAAGGACCGGCGACGGCAAGGAAACGCCCGAACGAGATGCCCGCGGTGGTTCCCACGATGATGTTCGGCACCGAACTGATAAGCGTCAGCAAGCCGCCGACATTCGTCAGCAGTCCCTCGGTGATGAGGAAACCGAGCAGCAACTCCTCGCGTTCCAGACGCTTGAGGGACACGCCGGTCAAGGAGCCGACAATGATCATGGCCGTGACGTTGTTCAGCACGGCCGAGAAGACGACCGTCATCAACCCATAGAAGATGAGCAGCCGCAGGGGATCGCCCCGCGAAGAGCGGGTCAGACGGATCGCGATCCAGGTGAACAGACCCGAACGTGAGGTGACGTCCACGAACAGGCTGGAGCCGAGGATGATCGCGATCACGTTCCAATCGATGGCCGGGATATAGACCGGCAGGTCGATCTCGTGCCCTCCCACGAGCACGCTTCCGAAGGGAAGCAGATCGAAGGCCGCGCCGAGCAGGAGCGCGATGATGGCGAAGACCCCGACGATGACGGACTTCTTGGCGTGCAGCTTCTCCTCGAGCGCCAGGCACAGGATCATCGCGACCAGGAGCGCGGCGAATAGCAAGGTCACGCTCAGGGGGACCGCTCCCCCGGCGTGCGGTTCTTCGACGATCGGCGCGAGAGCGGTGAGCAGCATGGATCAGAGCAGCAAGAGCGGGATCTCCCGCAGCTCTACAGCCAGGGGATAGGCCAGCCCGTGCATCGCGGACTGTTCGTCGTCCTTGGTGTGCATGACGAGCAGGTCCACGGCGTGCTGCTCGATCAGGTTGCGGAACTCGGTCATGTGGTTGCCGACCGTCACGATCTCCTCCACGCGCACCGAGGGCCGCTGGGCTGTGATCGCGGCCTCACACGAGCGGATGTAGTCGGCGGGCTCCTTGAGGAGCTGGGCGTGGATGCGCTCGCGGGCCGTCTGCGTGTCGATCTCATCGATCTTGCCGATCACCTCCATCGTGCGCTCGAAGCCCGCCTCATCCTCGACGTGGACGAGCATGAGCTTGCCGCCGTCGCTGGTGAAGGCGGCGGCGGCGTTGACGAGCGAAGCGTCGTCGGCCATGTGATCGGTCACGGCCATGACGGTGTCGGTGTCCTCGAGGGCGTGCTCGCTGGCGCGCCCCGCGGCCGGGTGCGGCAGAACGACCACGGAGCATGAGGTGCTCTGGGTCAGGACATCGAGATGTTCGCCGAGACTGTGGGGCCAGCGCCAGGCCTCGCTGTGAAGGTTGCGGTAGGTGCAGACGAGGTCGGGCCGGTGCTCGCTCACGCGCTCGAGCAGTTGCTCGGTCGTCGCGAAGGCATCACCGTCCACCAGGTCCCAGCGCACGCCCGCACCCAGGACGCCCAGGAAGGCGCGCACGGAGTCGAGGAAGGCCCGCGCTCCGGCGCCGGTCAGGTCGGTCACGACAAGGGCACGCTGGAGCTCGAGCGGCAGAAACTCGAACACGGGCTTGTCGGCGGAGCGGAAGACGCTCTCGAACTGGTCGACTCGGGTCATTAGCGCAGCCCTCGACGGCGAGAGCGCACCGAGCTTACGCCATCGCAGCGCATTCTCGATGCGGCCGGAGCGACGACAGAGGCCACCACACCCCTTGGGGGGTGTGGTCCGAGACCGTCTGGGGAGGCACCGCAGCGCGGCACGAGGAGACATTCAGCATGATGGAGGGAAAGTCGATAGGGTGGTCAGCGGACAGCGAATGGGGAGGACCGCATCCGACCCAACCCGCTCCCACCGGCAACGAGGCCTCCCCTTGACCCCCTGGCAGACGCTCTCCGGACGCGTGACCAACGACCTCCCAGGTGAGGTACGCCGCCTGCTCGGCGGCGGCGCGGTGCTTCACATCGGGACGGACTCGAAGGCCGTCGGCTTGCAGACCCACTTCGTGACGGTCGTCGCCGTGCTGCAACCCGGTCGCGGCGGCCGGGCGTTCCATCGCTCGACGAAGACGACGCGCAGCACCTCGCTCGCCGCCCAGCTCATCGATGAGGTGCAGCTCAGCATCGAAGCGGCCATGGAGTTCCGTGATGTGGCGCGGGAGGAGATCGTGCTTCACATCGACGCCAACGTCGAGGCGCGCCATCGGTCGTCGAAGTACGCCCAGATGCTGTCGGGCATGGGCCTGGGCAACGGCTTCAAGGTCCAGCTCAAACCCCACGCCTGGTGCGCTTCGTGCGTGGCGGACTACGTCGTCCGGGGCCGCCACCAGCGCGTGGCCTGAGGCCCGAAGCGAGTCCTCGGGGTCACGCGGCGCGGGCCGCGAACCGCGGGCAGCGCCCGGCTGGTCAAGTCACCGCGCTCGGCGTAGTCTGGGATAGTGAGGGCGCCGCCGACGCACCCCTACCGGATGCCACCATGAGCGCTTATCAGCCCACCAGACGCGAGATTTTGAGAGTCGGCGGCGGGTCGCTGCTCGGCCTGAGCTTGCCCCAGATGCTGCAGCTACAGGCCTTGGCGAGCGGCTCCGAGCGTCACGCCCCCGGCTGGAGAACCGCCCGCAGCGTGATCCTGATCTTCCTCCAGGGGGGTCCGAGCCACCTCGATCTCTGGGATCCGAAGGACGGCGTCCCCGACGACGTCGTGAGCCCCTTCGCGACCATCCCCAGCCGCGTGCCGGGCATGGAGGTCACCGAGCTGCTCCCGCACCTGGCCACGGTGACCGACAAGCTGACGTTCATCCGCTCGATGAGCTATTCGCCCAACGGCCTGTTCAATCACACGGCGGCGCACTACCAGATGCTCACCGGCTACACGACCGATCGGGTCAGCCCGTCCGGTCAGCTCGAGCCCCCCAGCCCCAAGGACTTCCCCAACATCGGTTGTAACATCACGCGCCTGCGCCCGCCGGACGTGCCGATGCTGCCGTTCGTGATGATGCCGCGCCCGCTCCAGGAGAGCAACGTCATCGGCAAGGCGGGGACCGCCGGCTTCCTCGGACGCGCGCACGATCCCTACTACCTGTTCCCATCGGGCGGCGACCTGGACAACGAGAAGATGAGCCGCATCAAGGCGGGCGACCTCACCCTGCGGCCCGAAATCTCCCTCGCGCGCCTCGAGCGACGGGCGAACCTGCGAGAAGCCATCAACGGCAACATGCCCGCGATCGAGCGCGCCGTCGCGAAGTACGACCTCGACGAGTACACCGAGCGAGCCCTCGATCTGATCCTCTCGGGCCGCGCGCGCGACGCCTTCGACATCGACGCGGAGCCTGACTGGCTGCGCGACCGCTACGGACGCACGACCTTCGGGCAATGCTGCCTGCTCGCGCGGCGCCTCGTTGAGGCGGGGACGCGCTTCGTCCAGATCAACTGGCCCAAGGTCGCCAACTCCGATCGCCACTCCTGGGACGTCCACAAGGGATTGAACAAGCGCATGAAGGACGAGGCGGCGCCAATGCTCGACTCGGGCCTCGCAAGCCTCCTGACCGACCTGGACGCGCGCGGTCTGCTCGACGAGACCCTCGTGGTGGCCGTCGGCGAGTTCGGCCGCAGCCCCCGCAAGGGCCTCAGCACCTCGGGCAACGACAACGACGCCGACGGCCGCGACCACTGGCCCTACTGCTTCACGGCAGTCGTGGCCGGCGGCGGCGTGAAGCGCGGGCACGTGCACGGTCGCTCGGACGAGACCGCTTCGGCTCCAGTCGAGGATCCGGTGCACCCCACCGACCTCCTGGCGACCATCTACCACGCCGTGGGGATCGATCCGGAAACGATGATGATGAACCACCTCGACCAGCCCCGCGAACTGGTCAAGGGCCGGCCCGTTCTGGACCTCTTCGCATGAGTTTCGCCGCGCTCGTGGTGATGGGCCTCGCGGGTCCGCTCTGTGCCGCGGACGACGGCGCGACGCCCGTGAGCTTCCACCGCGATGTGTTGCCGATCCTGCGCGCACGCTGCCAGGGCTGTCACCAGCCCGCGCTCTCCGAGGGAGAGGTGGTCCTCTCCAGCTATGCGAGCATGACCGCCGACGGCGAAGAGGCGTTGCTCGTGGCGGGCAAGCCCGACGAGAGCCTGCTGCTCGAGGTGTTGCTTCCCTTGGGCGATTTTGCGCCCACCATGCCTGACGACGACGATCCACTGACAGACGCCGAGGTGGATCGCATCCGGCGCTGGATCGCGGAGGGTGCGCTCGACGACACGCCCACCTCTCTCGAGCAGCGGCCGACACCCGAACGGCCGCCGGTCTACCGGCGTCCGGGAGTGATCACGAGTCTCGACTACTCACCGGACGGCTCATTGCTCGCCGTCTCCGGCTACAACGAAGTGTTGCTGCACGATGTCGCCGCCAACGAGTTGGTCGGCCGCCTGGTGGGACTCTCCGAACGCATCGAGTCGGTCGCCTTCTCACCCGATGGCCAGCGACTGGCCGTGGCCGGCGGGTCTCCGGGTCGTATGGGCGAGCTGCAGGTCTGGGATGTGGCCGAGCGCGCGCTCTCACTCTCCGTCCCTGTCACCTTCGACACGATCTACGGGGTCAGCTGGTCCCACGACGGTGCCCGCATCGCCTTCGGCTGCGGGGACAGCACCGCGCGCGCCGTGGACGCCCAGAGCGGCGAGCAGGTGCTCTACCAGGGCGCCCACGCCGATTGGGTCCTGGGCACGGTCTTCTCCAGCGACTCCTCGCACCTGGTCACAGTCGGCCGGGACCGCTCGATGAAGCTGATCAAGGTGGCCACTCAGCAGTTCATCGACAACATCACCAGCATCACGCCGGGAGCCCTGAAGGGCGGGCTGATGGCCGTCGATCGCCATCCCGAGCGGGACGAGCTACTCACCGCGGGTGCGGACGGCACCCCGCGGATCTATCGCATGTATCGCGAGAAGAAGCGCGTGATCGGCGATGACTTCAACCTCGTCCGCGCCATGGAGCCCTTGCCGGGCCGCGTCTTCTCGACCTGCTGGAGCCACGACGGCCTGCGGGTCCTGGCCGGCAGCAGTCTGCACGGCGTGGGTGAGCTACGCCTCTCCCTGGCGGCGGACGGCAAGACGCTCTGGAGCCGCTCGCTCCCGAGCGCGATCTACGCCGTCTGCGTGAGCCCCGACGGCAGCCGGGTCGCTGCCGGTGGCTTCGACGGTCTCGTGCGCTTGTTCCGGACCGATGACGGAGAGCCCGCGGGCGAATTCATCCCGGTACCGATCACAAGTGCGACCGCCGCGCCGGCACCCACGGCGGCCGACCGGCGCGTCGCCGGGACTGAGCAGGGCGCTGAGCGATCCCTCGGAACCGAGGAGCGCGACTCATGATCCGCCGACTGGCGACGATTTCCTGCGCGGCCTCGCTCTGCATCGGCGGGAGCCTCGGCCGACCGGGCGAAGAGACCGCGAGAGCCCCCGAGGGTCTGGTCGCCGCCATGAACTTCGTCGCGATCGACGCGCACCCCGAGCGCATCGTGCTCGACAGGCGCTTCGAATACGCCCAGCTCCTCTTGACCGGCACGACCGCTGACGGTGCTCGCGTGGACATCACGCGTGTCATCAACTTGGCGGAGCAGAGCGAACTGGTGGAGGTCTCCCCGCGCGGCATCGTGCGCGCGCTCACCGACGGCACGGGCGAGCTGCGCTTCCGCCTCGAAGACCAGACGATCATCGTGCCCGTCGAGGTCTCCGGCCAGGCCGTTCCTTACGAGGCCAGCTTCCTGGCGGACGTGATGCCGATCCTCTCAAAGGCGGGTTGCAACGCCGGCGGCTGTCACGGATCGGCGAAGGGCAAGAACGGGTTCAAGCTCTCCTTGCGCGGCTACGACCCACGCTTCGATCACACGGCGCTGACCGATGACCTCGCCGGCCGGCGGTTCAATCCGGTCCAGCCCGACCAGAGCCTGTTCCTGCTCAAGTCCTCCTCCACCGTCCCGCACCAGGGCGGCCAGGTCGTGGTGCCCGACTCGGACCGCTATGAGATCTTGCGCTCCTGGGTTTCCCAGGGCGCTCGCCTCGACTCGGACGCGGCGCGCGTCACGTCGATCGAGGTCTTCCCCACCAACCCCACCATCCCACTGCCGGGCATGAGCCAGCAGGTCGCGGTGCTGGCGACCTTCGCGGACGGCGAGCGGCGCGACGTCACGGCCGAGGCGTTCCTCGAGACCGGCGACATCGAGATCACCGCCGTGGATAACAGCGGCCTGGTGACCGCCCTGCGCCGGGGCGAGGCAGCCATTCTCGCGCGCTACGAGGGGCAGTACGCGGCGACGAGCCTGTTCGTGATGGGTGATCGCTCGGGCTTTGAGTGGGAGGCGGTCGAGACGAACAACTACATCGACGAGGAGGTCTATGCAAAGCTCGAGCGCACGCGGACGCTGCCCAGCGAGCTGTGCACGGACTCCGAATTCTCGCGCCGACTGCACCTCGACCTGACGGGCCTTCCCCCCACCGTGCGCCAGTCGCGGGCCTTCCTGCTGGATTCGCGCGACAGCCGGGTCAAGAGGGAGGAGCTGATCGAGCGCCTGATCGGGGGAGTGGACTTCATCGAGTACTGGACGAGCCGCCGGGCTGACCTGCTGCAGGTCAACTCCACCTTCCTCGGCGACGCGGGCGCGCGGCGCTTCCGCGACTGGATCAAGGGCGCCGTCGCGAGCAACATGCCCTACGACGAGTTCGCGCGCAGCGTCCTCGACAGCAGCGGCTCCACGGAAGAGAACCCGCCCGCCTCCTACTACAAGGTGCTGCGCGAGGCGGATGTCGCGATGGAGAACACGACGCAGCTCTTCATGGGAGTGCGCTTCAACTGCAACAAGTGCCACGACCACCCCTTCGAGCGCTGGACGCGCAACCAGCACTGGGAGATGGCCGCCTTCTTCGGCCAGGTCGAGCGCAAGAACGTCCCCGGATCTGCGGCCATGTCGAAGCGGAACATCACCGACAAGGGCGCCGCGCCGTCCTTCGAGGAGATCATCTCGGATACGGCCGAGGGCGAGGTGCACCACCCGGACACCGGCGCCGTGCTCGCCGCCACGTTCCCCTTCGAGCACGCCGGCATGCCGACGGAGGGCGGCACGCGCCGCGCCCGCCTGGCAGCCTGGATGACAGCGCCGGAGAACCCCTACTTCGCGCGCAGCTACGTCAATCGTCTCTTCAGCTACTTCATGGGGATGGGCCTGATCGAGCCGGTGGACGACATCCGAGCCGGTAACCCCGCCACCAATCCCGTGCTGCTCGACCGCCTGACCGCGGAGTTCATCGCCAGCGGCTTTGACGTGCGCGGGGTGATGCGAACGATCCTTCGCTCGCGCGTCTACCAGCATTCGGTCGAGACCAACGACTGGAACAGCGACGACAAGCTCAACTTCTCCCACGCCCGGGCACGGCGGCTCCCGGCCGAAGTGCTGTTCGATGCGGTCAACCTGGCCGTGGGTCGCAGGCCCGCCTTGCCGGGAGTCCGACCGGGAACGCGTGCAGTCGAGCTCGTGGATTCTGCGGTCAAGGTGACCGACGGCTTCCTCGACCTCTTCGGCCGTCCGCCGCGCGAGAGCTCCTGCGAGTGCGAGCGGAGCAGCGGTATGTCGCTCGGCCAGGCCCTGAACCTGATCAACGGAGCGACCGTGGGCGATGCGGTGATGGACCCCTCAAACGCGATCGCCGAGCTGGTCGCCCACGAGGCCGACGCACAGGCCGTCGTGGAGGAGTTGTTCCTCTCCTTCCTCTGTCGCATGCCCACGGCCGACGAGCTGGCCCAGTTCGGCACCACCCTCGATCCCCAGATGATCGCCAACGGCTCAGCGCTCGGTCCCGAGGACTTCCTGGAGCTGGAGACCGCCCAGGCCGCCTGGGAGGCGGCGAACCCCGTGGCGCGCTGGATTCCGGCCGCGCTCGATGTGCGTCGGTCTGTCGGCGGAGCGGAGTTCACCACGCTCGATGATGGTTCGCTGCTCCTGACGGGAACGAACCCTGACAAGGAGACCCTGACCCTGGTAGCGCTCACCGATCTGGTGGGGATCACGGGCGTGCGGCTCGAGGCGCTGTCCGACCCGAGCCTCCCTGCAGAGGGCCCGGGCCGCGCCAAGAACGGCAACTTCGTCCTGAACGAGTTCACCCTGAGCGCCGTACCGCTCACCGACCCCGCGGCCGCGCGGACAGTCAAGTTCGCTCAGGCGAGCGCGGACTTCTCGCAGAGCAATTGGGCCGTCGCCGGCGCGGTGGATGGGAAACCGGCCTCGGGCTGGGCCGTCCACCCAAACATCGGGCAGGCGCACCAGGCGGTCTTTGAGATTGCCGAGGACGTGGGTGCTCCGGGAGGAACCCTGCTGGTGTTCACCCTCGACCAGCAGTTCGGCACGATGCACACCATCGGGCGCCTGCGCATCTCGCTCACAACTTCCGAGCGGCCTGTCCGCCAGCCCACCCTGCCCCTCGCGGTGGCGGCGACGCTGGCGATCCCCGACGCCGAGCGCGACGAGGCACAGCGCGCGGCGGTTTATCGCCACTTCATCGACGCCCACCCCGCGCTCGCTCAGAAGATTCGTCTGGGCGCCGCCCAGGATGTGGCCTGGGCACTCGCCAACAGCCCCGCCTTCCTGTTCAACCGCTGATCCCCTCTCCGGCGGCACCGGCATTTTCTCGCCGGACCGCCTCTCCAAGCCTGTACACGGTGATGGTCTGGGGCGAAGCTGTGATGCCCTGAGCCTCACGGCCGGTGCATTGTTCCACCTTGCGATTCTTCCCCGCACTCCTACTCCTCGCCTGCGCCCCACTCTTCTCCTCGTGTGGGTCGGAGGCCATCGAGGCACCGAGTGGCCCGCGCTCGGTACTGCTCGTGACGATCGACACCCTGCGCGCCGATCGCCTTGGGTGCTACGGCCACGCCCGAGCCCTGACGCCCAATGTAGACGGCCTGGCGGCGCGCGGCGTGCGCTTCGAGCGGGCGCTGAGTGTCGCCCCGATCACGTTTCCCTCGCACGTCAGCCTGATGAGCGGGACGATCCCGCCCTACCACGGGGCGCGCGACAACGGCGTTTTTCGCGCCGTGGAGGAGTTGCACCTGCTGGCGGAAGTGCTATCCGACGCCGGCCTACGTACGGCGGCCTTCACGGCCGCCTTCGTGCTCGACTCCCAGTTCGGGCTCAACCAGGGATTCGAGATCTACGGCGACATTCCCCAGCGCGTGATGCACCCGAAGGGGATGCTCGAGCACCGGACGGCCGGGGAGGTAAACGCGCAGGCCCTGTCGTGGTTGAACACGGTGCCCGGGGACGATCCGTTCTTCATGTGGCTGCACTACTACGAGCCGCACCTCCCTCATCCGCCGCCCGAGGCGCGGCCGGCCGCGCTGCGCGATCATCCATACGACGCCGAGGTCGCGGCGGCCGACCGGGCGCTCGGTCAGGTCCTCGCGCGCCTCGAGGAGCTCGGGCGCTCGGACGAAACCCTGGTGGTACTGACCTCCGACCACGGAGAGAGCTTGGGCGAACACGGCGAGGCGTCCCACTCGTTCTTCGTCTACCAGGGCGTCTTGCACGTGCCACTGATCTTCTCCCACGCCAGCCTGCCCGCCGGGCGCGTGGTGCGAGGCAACGTGAGCCTGATCGATGTGATGCCGACCATCCTCGCACTGCTCGAGATCGAGGGCCCCACCCTGCCGCCACCGGCGCGCTCCCTGGCGGCATCCATGCGTGGCGCGAGCGCGGGCGCTGCCAATGCGCCGGCTTACTTCGAGAGCCTGAACTCCCTCTTGAACTACGGCTGGGCTCCGCTGCAGGGGGTCTCGCTCGAGGACCACAAATACATTCGCGCACCGCGCGCCGAGCTCTACGACCTCGCGCGCGATCCCGCAGAAGCCTCGAACCTGTTCGCGACCGACGCCGAGCGCGCTCGGAGCCTCGAGCAGGCGCTGGCGGCATTGCTCGCGGCCAACCCCGGACGCGAGGGAGCGCAGCGCGACCTGTCCGACGTCGACCGTGCGCGCCTCGCCGACCTCGGCTACACCGGGGCGGCGTCCGGGCAGGCCGCCGAACGAACCCTCGCCGACCCCAAGGACGGCATCGAGCGCGTGCGCAAGGAAGAGCTGATCCTGCAGCTGTTCCAGGAGAAGCGTCACTCCGAGGGCGTCGGTGTGCTGCAGGAGCTGCTGATCGAGGACCCAGAAAACCCGGTGTTCAATTCTCGCTTTGGCTTCGTGCAGATGATGCAGGGGCGCTTCGATGAAGCGATCCCCTACCTCGAGAAGAGCATCGAGAACGGTTACTCCGTGGCCGACAACATCACCAATCTGGCCCTCTGCTTCCTCTCCACGAACCGCCTGGAGAGGGCCCGGACCCTCTTCGGCGAGGCCCTCGCGGTCAACGCAAAATACCTGCCTGCGCTGTTCGGCCTGGCGCAGGTCCACCTCCAGCAGGGAGATTCGGCCCGGGCGCGCGAGCGCCTCGAGGAGCTGCTTGGCCTGTGGCAGGGCGGCGAGGATCCGATCATCTCCCAGGCGCGGCAACTCCTCGCGACCTTGCCGCGCTGAACCGGCGCTGTCCCTCATGCGCTCGCGCTTACCCGTCGATCGTTCTGCGCCGTCCACCCCCAGCGCACGGACCTTCCCGTACATCGCCGCGTTCCTCGTCGGTCTCGCCGCAGCCTGCACGTCCACGGTCGGCCTCGACCGACAGGTCCTTCTCCAGGCCCACTCCCATAACGACTACCTGCGTGAACGGCCCTTGCTCGACGCTCTCGACGAGGGGTTTTGCAGTGTGGAGGCTGACGTGTTCGCCATCGACGGCGTGCTGCTCGTGGCTCACGATCTCCTGGCGTTGCGAGTGGACCGCGATCTGGAAAATCTCTACCTCGCGCCGCTCTTCGAGCGACACCGCGCCCTGGGAGCGATTCACTCCGGCGCGCCTGCGGGCGGGGCGCCGTTCACCCTGCTGGTGGACATCAAGGCCCAGCCCGAGGTCGTCTACGCCTTGCTGCGCGAGACGCTCGAGCCCTATCGCTCGATGCTGACACGCCTCGAACACGGTGTCCTGATCCCCTCCTCGGTGACGGTGATCCTCTCGGGAAGCCGGCCGCGCGCGACCCTCGCCGCCGAGAGCGACCGCCTGGCGTTCCTGGATGGGAGATTGAGGGACCTCGAGGGCGGGGGCGACGCCGGACCAGCTCTCATCCCGCTCATCAGCGACAGCTTCACACGCCATTTTCGCTGGCGCGGCGACGGCCCCCTGCCGGAGGCCGAACGCGCGCGCCTCGCGGAGTTCGTCGCCCTCGCCCATCGCCACCGACGGCGCCTTCGCTTCTGGGCGGTACCCGGCGATGAGATCGGTTGGGAGATCCTGCGGGAAGCCGGTGTCGACCTGATCGGCACAGACGAGCCCGCAAGCCTCGCGCGCTTTCTGCGCAATAAGTAACGTCACGCGAGGGATTGGTGGCGCCCGGTGCGCAAATACGGACGACGAGAGCCCGGCCGCCCACACCCGCTGCAACCTCGCCGACCTGCTCGCACCCGAACGCTGATCGAAACGGCGCAAGGGGGCCGGCTCGTGATCAGCCAGCGAGGCACCGGACGCTCAAGAGCAGAAAGTGATCTCCAGCGAACCCGGGGAGTTTGCTCGTTCTGGCGTTAAGGCTCATGAGCGGCTCGGGCTAGGCTGGGAGCATGAAATCAGTCCTGGGTGTGGTGCTCCTGGCGGCGTCCGCGTTCGGTGGCGAGCGGCCGAACGTGGTGCTGTTCATCGCGGACGATGTCTCGCCGGATGATCTGGGGTGCTATGGGAACCCGGTGCTGGAGACGCCTGCGATCGATCGACTGGCGGCGGAAGGTTTGCGATTCGAGAACGCCTACCTCTCGATCAGCAGCTGTTCTCCAAGTCGCTGCAGCCTGATCACGGGCCGCTATCCGCACAACACCGGGGCACCGGAACTGCACACGAACTTGCCGGCAGGACAGATCCTGTGGCCCGAGGTGATGCGAGAAGCCGGGTACTACACGGTGCTCTCGGGAAAGCACCACATGGGGAGGGAAGTGAACTCAGCCTTCGACGTGGTCTCGAAGGGAGGCGGTCCGGGGGCGGAGAGAGACTGGGTAAAGCTCGTGCGGGAGCGACCGCGAGAGCAGCCGTTCTTCTTCTGGTTCGCCTCATCGGATGCGCATCGGAGCTGGAAGGTGAGCGAGGAAGTGCGGGAGTATGAGCCTGAGGAAGTGATCGTACCCCCGTACCTGGTGGACGGTCCGAAGACGCGCTCGGACTTCGCGGGGTACTATCACGAGGTCAGTCGCTTCGATCACTTCGTGGGGGTGGTCGTGGATGAGCTTGAGCGGCAGGAGGTGCTTGGAGAGACCGTGGTCATCGTGATGGCGGACAATGGACGGCCCTTTCCGAGGAGCAAGACGCGGCTCTATGACTCGGGCATCAAGACTCCCTTCGTCGTGCGCTATCCAGCGGGAGTGCCCGTCAGCGTTACGCAGAGCCTGATCAGTTCGATTGATGTGTCGGCGACGATCCTGGATCTGGCGGGGCTCGACCAGCCGCGGGAAATCCAGGGGGTGAGTTTCCGCCCAGTGCTGGAGGATTCCGAGGCCGTGACGCGAGACGTCGTCTTCGCGGAGCACAACTGGCATGTCTTCCGCAATCACGAGCGCATGGTGCGCACGGGGGAGTGGCTCTACATCAAGAACAGCATCCCCGAACAACGGGTCCTGTGCCTGGAGGACCTGCGCTTCCCGGCCGCGCAGGAGCTCTGGGCGGCGGAAGAGGCAGGAACGCTCAGAGCCCGGCAGCGCGGTCTGTTTCGCAGACCCGCTCCGACCGAAGAGCTGTATCTCGTGAGCTCCGATCCACACCAGCTCGAGAACCTCGCGGACGATCCTGCGAACGGTGACACCCTCAGCAGGATGAGGGGCTTGCTCGACACCTGGGTGGAACAGACGGGAGACACGCTCCCGAGCAAACCCACTCCGGATCGTGAGCAGAGACCGGGCGGCAAAGCTCCTGTTGGAAAGCACCGACACAAGGAGATGCCGGGAGATGCGCGGGGGGCACAGCAGATCCACCACCCCGGTCCCGTGAAGTTGGGAGCGGCGACCGAACCATCGCCGGGTTCGGGAGAGCAGTCCGCCGTCATCGATGTCATCAACTGGAACACCTACCACCTCTTCGACCACAGGGCGCAGCTCGAGGCGGCGACGGCCTGGCTAGCCGAGCAGGCGCCCGACCTGTTGGCCCTCCAGGAAGTGCTCCACATCAAGGAGGAGGGCCTCGTGGACCTCGCCAAGGGTTGGGGTCATGACCACGCGGTGATGCACAAGGAGCGTGGTTACCCCGTAGCGCTCACGAGCTCCGAGCCCATCGAGGTGGTCGAGCGCCGGGTCAAGGGTCTTCATCACGGCTACCTCCACGCGCGCACACACGGGCTCGATGTCTTTGTCGTGCACTTCTGGCCGACCAAGGTCGGCGAGGCACGGGCGATCTCCAAGTTGGCCGCCGCTCTAGTCGAGGAGGGCAAGCCCGTGCTCGTGATGGGCGACTTCAACGGTAAGATCCGCTTCGACGAGGCTTACCTCCTGGAGCACGGGTTCGGTGAGGAAAAGGAGGGTGAAGTCACCTTCGACTACAGATTGACGGATGCCTTCCTCGACAAGGGCTTCGTTGAACTGGTGAGTCAACACAGCCCCGATGACCTCTACACGTTCGGAGCGCCGGCCCTGATCCCGCGCTGGGCCAAGACTCTCGATGAGGTGGTGTCTCGCCGACGGCGCATCGACTTCCTGTTTGTGAGCCCCGATCTGGCGGCGACCGCCACGTCAGCCAGCGTGCACACTGACGACTCCCGCGAGGGGCTATACTCCGACCACTACCCCCTGCGCTGCGCGCTCACTGCTCCAGCACGCAAGTGATCCTCGGAGGGCGCGATCGTGGAGAGCCCGCCGCGGGCTGCTATCCGTCGCTCTCGGTCACAGCGGGGATCACCACGGGCAGCATGCCTTCGGCCCAGGCGCCGAAACCTCCGTTCTGGTCGCAGAGGTCATCGTAGCCATGGCGCTCGAGCAGGCTGGCGGCGATGGTCGAGCGATAGCCGCTGCCACACTGCAGCACGAAGGGACGGTCGCGTGGAAACTCCTCCACGCGGGCCTCCAGCTCGTTCAATGGCACGTGCCGCGCGCCCTCGACATGCCCCGCCTGCCACTCGCCGGGGGCGCGGATGTCGATCACGAGCGGAGCGTCCTCGGCGGCAAGCATGTCTGCGAGCTCCGCTGCGGCAACCCGGCGCGCGCTGCGCACGAACTCCGTGTGCCCGTCGAGGGCCCCGAAACCGCCCTTGAGGAACCCCACAACCCGGTCGAAGCCGATGCGGCCCAGGCGCACGGCCGCTTCCTCTTCACGGCCGGGTTCGACCAGGATCACGATGCCGCGGTCGCTCGCCAACACGCTGCCGACCCAGGAGGCGAAGCGCCCGCCGAGACCGACGTTGACGCTGTCGGCTAGGTGCCCGGCCAGGAAGTCGGCGTGGAAGTGGGTCAGGATCACGTGCCGGATCGTAAGGCCCAGCTTTGCCGCTTCCTCCAGGTAGAGATCCACGTCGCGCCGGGGGTCGACGACCACGGCAGTCTGCGTCTCCTCGT
>DASCMO010000023.1:0-101270 GCA_036010965.1 Planctomycetota bacterium
GCCCCGCCGCCACACACGCCCGTCGGCCGTGGATGCGGGCGGCGATCTTCATGCAGGTGAGCACGAGCCCGACGCCCAGGAGCATCTGGAGCAGGCGCACGACGATCACCACCGGGCCGCGATCCTGCAGTTGAAGGAGGTTCGCCACGGCGAAGAAGGGCGTCAGGAGGGCGGAGAACGCGAAGGAACGGCTCGATCCCGCCGGATCCTGGACGTCTCCTTCCACCAGGGAACGAGCGCGGTCCATGTACTCGACCGAGTCGGCCAGCTGATAGCCCGCGAGCCGCGACCAGGAAAAGCAGAGCAGCGCGAAGGTCAGCAGCAACACCGCGCTGACCGCGGGGTCGGTGGCGCGCGGGAGCGGTTCACCGTCCGCGCCGAGGGCGGCGGGGAGCCGAGGGTCGACCGGGCCGCCGCGCGGGATGAAGGGCACGCCCCCGTCGTCGCCGCTGACGGCGCGTCCCTCGCTCATGTAGGACTCTTCGTGCCGTGCGCTCGACATGGTGCCGCTGGTGAGGATATCGGCCTTCAGCGAGGATTCCCTCTCTCTCGCCGCGTCCCTCGCGAACTCCGAGAGATTTCTCCATGCTGTGTGAGGACCTCTGCGGAACCCTCCATCTGGTGGGATTCCACCCATTTCCATTTGACTGCGCCTCCGCCGAAGCGGATAAACGCCCCTGGAGTCGATGACGCCTGTCGTGGGTCCGGTGGGTGGTCATAAGTGTCCGTTAAGCAAGCGTTTCCGTCGAATCGCAGTCCACACCTGGAGTCGCAGCTGCCATGGGTCAGTTTGAGAAGATCGTCGTGCTCACCGTCCTGTTTCTGGTCTCCGTGATCCTGGTGGTCTCCATGCGCTCCGAGGACGGAGGCCTGCTGGCGGGAGCCTCGGTGGCCCCGGCCCTGGCGGAGGAGGGCGTGGAAGCCGAGCGCGCCGCTCCCCCCGCGCCCGTGCGATTCCAGGGCCTGGGGTCGACCGCCGCGGTCGACGGCGAACAGCTGGAACTCCCCGACTTCGATGAGATCGTCGCAGCCGACCATGTCGCAGTCGACCATGTCGCAGTCGCCGCGCCGCTGGACGGGGTCGCTGATGGGATGGCCGAGAAGAAGGCCCCGGGGTTGATGCTGACCTCGACCGTGAATACCTCCGAGGCTGACGGTGTCGAAGGCGCCGGCGCGGACGGGAACTCGGTGACCCCCGCCGGCTTGCCGCGCGGCTCCGCGCTGATCACGGACGAGGGGCTCGAGGAGCCCCTGCCCGGTGGCGACCGGCTCTACACCTGGCGAGCGGGCGACAGCTTCGACGCTCTCGCCCGACACTTCTACGGTGACCCGGGGCAAGCGGAGTGGATCAGCCGGGCCAACGAGGGCCGGGGCGAGATCGCCGAGGGCGAGCAGATCTGGGTGCCCCCCCACCCTGGGCCCGCCGAGGGCGTGGCCGTCGGCGGCGAAGGGGGCGACTTCATCTACTACACGGTCGGCGAGGGCGACAGCCTGTGGAGAATCGCGCGCCGTTGCTACGACGGCGACGGCAACGCCTACTTGCGCATCTTCGAGGCCAATAAGGATGTGCTGGGCGACATCGACGCGGTCCTGAGCCCGGGCACCGTGCTGCGCATCCCGTAGGAGAAGCTCCGCGCTTGGCGACCGTCCGCGCGGGGCGCCGATGGCGCACCGCCCCCACTGCGCGTCTCAGTCTCGCAGGTGGTAGCGGTCGAGCTTCTTGTAGAGGTGGCTGCGCTGCATGCCCAGCCGCTCGGCCGTGCGCTTGATGTTGCCGTCGTTCTCGTCCAGCTTGAGGCGAAAGAACAGGGCCTCGCTGGCGTCCTTGAACTCCTCGAAGGTTGGCGCGCCGAAGGGGTCGCCGCCAGCGCCGCCGCGGGCGGCGGAGGGTGAGGCCGCGCCAGGTCCGGCGGCCAGGATCTGGTCCAGATCTCCCACTCCCAGCTCCGATCCGGAGGCGAAGACGCTGGCTCCCTCGAGCAGGTTGCGCAGCTGACGCACGTTCCCGGGGTATTCCAGGCTCTCCAGGCGCTCCAGGGCTCCGGGCGTGAGGTCGCGCTGGCTGAAGCCGGTGCGCTCGGCGATCTTGTCGAGGAAGTGGCGCGCCAGGGGCCCGATGTCGCGCTGGCGCTCGGCCAGGGGCGGGACGTGCAGGGGGACCACGTTCAGGCGGTAGAAGAGGTCGCGCCGGAAGGCCTTGCTCTCGACCGCCTCCACCAGGTCGGTATTGGTGGCAGCGATGACCCGGATGTCCACCGGGATCGTGCGGCTGTCACCCACGCGCGTGATCTCGTGGTTCTCGAGGGCGCGCAGGACCTTGGCCTGGGCCTCGAGCGGCATGTCGCCGATCTCGTCCAGGAACAGGGTCCCCTTCTCGGCCGCCTCGAAGTGGCCGACGCGCCGCTCGTGCGCACCGGTGAAGCTGCCCTTCTCGTGACCGAAGAGCTCGGACTCGATCAGCTCGTGGGGGATCGCGGCGCAGTTCACCGTCACGAAGTTGCCCGCGGCGCGCGGGCCGAGCAGGTGCAGGTTGCGAGCCACGACTTCCTTGCCGGTTCCGTTCTCACCCGTGATCAAGACCGCGGCCTCGGACTGGGCGACCTGCTCGATCTGTCGCACGAGCTGGGCGGTGGCGTCGCTCTCGCCGACGATCGTCCAGCGGTCGGAGAGCTGTCGGCGCAGGCCCGTGTTCTCCTCTTCGAGGTGCTGTTCGCGGATGGCCTTGCGGATCGTGACCAGCACGCGCTGGTCGTCGAGGGGCTTCTCGAGGAAGTTGGCGGCGCCGCTCTGCATGGCCTCGACGGCGGTCGAGACATCGCCGTGCCCGCTGATCAGGACCACCGGCGGCGGGTCGGGTTCGGCGCGCAGGGTCGCCAGCAGTTCCATCCCGTCCATGCCGGGCATTTTGAGGTCGGTGAGGACGACCGCTGCCCGCCGCCCAGCGCTGGCCTCCTGCGCGTAGCGGGCCACGGCCTCCCGCCCGTCGCGGGCGGTCCAGACCTCGTACCCCTCGTACTGGAGCAGCATCTCGAGGGCCGCACGGATGTCTCCGTCGTCGTCGACGACCAGGATCGGCGTGGGGGCGGGCTCTCCGATGGTCATGGGGCAGAGCGTAATGGATCGGCGGGTCCGGGCGCGACGGCGAGCCGTGCGCTACCCTGCGTCCGTGCGGGACCTGATGCGCAGGATGGAGGAGGGGCAGGCCGTGGTCGCCGGCGTGTTGTCGGGGACATCGGGCGACGGCATCGACGTGGGTCTGGCGCGCTTCGCGGTCCGACGCGGGGAACACGCTTTCCGTCTCTGGCGTTGCGAGCCCCTGGCCTTCGAGACCCTGCCCTTTCCGGGAGGTCTGGCGCCGCGCGTGCGCGGCGCCCTCGATGGGGGAGCGGCCGGACCGCGCGAGATCGCGCTCCTGGGTCGCGATCTGGGGAAGGCTTTCGGTGAAGCGGCGCGGGCAGTCGCCCAGAAGGAGCAGCGGACCCTGGAGCTGGTCGGCAGCCACGGCCTGACCGTCTACCACCACGACGGCGCCGAGGAACGCGGCCCTGCCTCCCTGCAGCTCGGCGACGGTGACTTCGTGGCCGAGGCCGCCGGGTGCTGCGTCGTGAGTGACTTCCGCCAGCGGGACCTGGCCTGCGGTGGCGAGGGCGCGCCGATCTCGGCCCTGGCCGATGACTTGCTCTTCGCGCGCGAGCCGCGCCCGGTGGGCGTGCTCAACTTGGGGGGCATGGCGAACCTGACCCTGCTGGCCGAGGCCGGCGGGGAGAACCTCTCCTTCGACACCGGCCCCGCCGGGAGCCTGCTCGACGGCCTCGCGCGGCGCCTGCTGGACGCGCCCCTCGACCGCGACGGAGCCTGCGCGGGAGCGGGCCGAGCGGACGAGGAGTTCGTCCGCGCCTGCCTCGAACACCCTTTCTTCGACCGCGCCCCCCCCCGCAGCACCGGCCGCGACACCTTTGGAGAGGATTGGCTGGACGGGGTCTGCGAGCGGGCGGAGGCCCGCGGGCTGTGGCGGGCGGGCGGAGATCCCGCCGACCTGCTCGCCAGCGCCGTGGAAGTCGTCGCGGCGGCCGTCGAGCGCTCCCTGGCCGACCTGTCGGAGGCTCCCGACCGCATCCTGCTCGCGGGCGGCGGAGTCCACAACCAGGCCCTGGTGGCGGCTCTCGAGCGACGCCTGGGCCATCCCCTGGAGACCACCGCGGCCGCTGGAATCAACCCTGACGGCCGCGAGGCCCTGGTCTTCGCCACCCTGGCGGCACGCTGCCTGCTGGGGGAGGCCGTGACCAGCACGGCTGCCACGGGGGCTGTCGAGGGGCGCGTGCTGGGAAAGATCAGCCCGCCCCCCCCGTAGCCGCCCCGGCCTGCCGGGGTAGAGGCCAGAGACAGTCGCCGGAGGCTCTGGGGACCTCGGTTCTTGACCCTCCAGGCCCCTCCGGTATCATCCCGCGACCCTTCTCTTCGGACCCTGGACGCTACTCGAGGTGTGTCCTGCCTCACGGCGGGCGGCAGCGAGTGGTGACACGCGCCGAGCTTCGGCTCGCGCGGCCTCGACCCTGGTAAGCTCCCCAGCATCGCGCCGCAAGGCGTTTCACAGCATCGCGCCTCAAGGCGTCTCACAAGGATACCCCCATGATCGGCCTCTGCCGCGCCCTCGGTCTCGGTCTCGCCCTCGCGAGCATCTCCCTGCCGGCCTCCAGCCAGGACGCCGATGCCCTCTTCGCGGAGGGGATCGAGTACCTCCGTCAGGGCAAGGACGAGCAGGCGCTCGAGCGCTTCACTCAGGTTCTTGCCGCCGAGCCGGACTACGAGTCGGCCTACGAGATGTGGAAGTCCACCGACGAGAACCTGTGGCTGACGATGCTGGTCAAGGGCGGGCAGTTCGAGCTCTTTGCGAAGCGTGTCATGAGCTTGAGCGAGCTGGCGCGAAGCGAGCGCCGTAACGACGAGGACGGGATCCGCGACCTGCTGCGGCGCATCACCCCCGAGAACGACGTGATCGACCGCAAGCGAGCCGTGCGAGAGCTGGGCGCGAACTACGGCGAGTACGCGGTCGGGCACATGCTGTACTCCCTCGGCGATCCCGACGACGAGCAGGGGCGCGTGCTGACCATGCACTCCCTGACCGAGATGGACTCGGACGTGGTCCTGCCCCTGATCGCCGCGCTGAACAGCGAGGACACCTTCTTGCGTCGCAACGTGGCCCTGACCCTGGGCTACATCTCCGATCCGCGCGCCGCCGCGGCCTTGACCTGGGTCGCCCTGAACGATGAGGACGCCGGCGTCGAGATGGCCGCCAAGGCGGCCGCCATCAAGTGCGGCTCGAGCGGCGACCCCCTGCCGCTCTTCGAGCAGATGGGCGACGACTACCACCACGGCCGCGGCAACGTGCTGCGGGCGCACTTCCAGAGCGACGTGGTCTGGAGCTGGACCGAGGACGGCCTCACCGCCACCACGGTGCCGCGCGCCCTGTACGCCGACGAGCTGGCCAAGGGCGCCTACTACGACGCCCTGCGCGTCGACCCCGCCAACATCGCCGCGCGCGCCGGTCTGGCTCGCGCCTACGTCTCCCAGCAGGCGGAGATGGGTGCGCGCCTGGAGGCGGGCATTGACGGCGAGGGCGTCGAGGACCAGCTCGCGGAGGCGGCCATCGCCGTCAACACCGCGGGAGTCGCGGCCCTGGACCTGGCCCTGAGCTGGAGCGTCGAGGCCGGTGACGTGCAGACGGGCATCGAGCTCTGCCGCGTGATCGCCGAGCTGGCCTCCGCGCCCACCGCCGGCCTGGAGGGAGCGCTGGGGAGCGCCGACGGCGGCCTGGCCGCCGAGGCGGCCATCGCCCTGGGCAACATCGCCTTCAGCAACGGCCGAGGAGCCACGGCCACCACCACCGCCGGCCTGGGCCGCGCAGCGGGCCTCGAAGTGCTGCGCATGGCCGTGGTCATCGATTCCAATTCCGAGCGCGGCGCGGCCGTCAGCGACGCCCTCAGCGGGCGCGGCATGATCGCCACCCACTGGAACTCGGGCGCCAAGGGCCTGGCTCTCTTGCACCGCGTTCCCGGCGTGGACGCGATCCTGATCGCCGACCAGCTCGACGACCTCACGCCGGCCCAGGTCCTCGACAGCGTGCGGGGCAACGAGCGCACGGCCTCCGTGCCGGTGTTCATGATCTCGGCGAGCGCGGACGCGGGCGACATGTACGACGGTGTCGTCGGTACGATCACCGGGCCCGACGGCGCGGCTTCGGTCGAGGAGGGCATGAGCGCCGGCCTTGGACACGACCGCGACCAGGCCAACGCCCTCGCGGCACGCGCCGCCACGACTCTCGCGGCCCTGGCCTACGGCGCCGGAGCCAGCGACATCTCGCCGGCGGTGGACGATCTGACCTCGACCCTCGCCGCGCGCCCTGACAGCGTCACCGTCCCGGCCATGCGGGCCCTGTCCGCCGCCGGCCGAGCGGCGCAGGTGCCGGCTCTGCTGGGTGTCCTGGGCGACTCCGGCCGCTCCGAGGGCGCGCGTGTGTCCGCGGCCGACGCTTTGGCCAGCATCGCGGGTCGCGAGCGGCTCGCCGCCAACGCCGACATGCTCGGCGTGCTGGCGGGTGTCCTGGATTCGGACGCGCCGCTCTCGGTGCGCACGGCCACCTCGCGCGTTCTCGGCCGTCTGCAGATGGACGCTGCGCAGCGCGCTGGGTTCACTCAACGCTCGCGCGTCAACGTGAGCCAGTAGGGCGCGCGACTCAGAAACAGCCGCGAATCAGCCGATCCTGCACAAGACGGTGCCCGGTGAACGGGCTGCCGCAACAAGCTCAGAGCCAGATTAGCTCAGTGGTAGAGCGCTGCTTTCGTAAAGCAGGGGTCATCGGTTCGAATCCGATATCTGGCTCCATCCTTCCGTGCTCCCTCGGCGCTGCCGGCTCGCAAGGGTCTGATTCCCGGCCTGCTTTGCTCACGAACCCTCACGCCCGAACGCGCAAGACGGCTGGCTCCGCCGGCTCTCCACCCGCTGGAGCCAGTTCGGATCCGTAGTGCGCTGTCCGTGGTCTCCCTGACGGCCGTGGGCGGTGTTCCTTGCGCTCGTGTGGGGCTCGCGGCGGGCTCAGAACTGGAAGAGGACCACCCGTCCGCGGCGGTCCTCGCCGGGCCCGAAGCGCGCGTCGCCCACCACCAGTTCCTCCCGGCCGCCGGGGACCAACTGGCCGTGGCAGATCCCTTCGGGGAAGTGCCCGCTCGAATCGGGCAGGGGTTGGATGAAGGCCGGTGCCGCGCTGGGAATCTCCCCGTCGTAGACCAGGATCGACATGCCGTGCTTCGAATGGATGTTGAGACCGAACATGACGAGGTCGGGCACGTCGCTACCGACCAGCTCGGCCAGGGCCACCCCGTAGCCGTTGAGGTCGAGGGTGCACTCGACCTCGAACGGGTGGTCGGAGCGGCGCAGGACTTGCGGCGGCGCGAGGTCGAACTCGGGGCCCTCGAAGAGCAACGCGCAGCCGGCGTTCTCCAGGGCCGTCGGACCCGCGACCTCGATGTCGTGGCGCGGTGCGCCGGCCAGCAGGCGATGGGGGGTCGCGTCCAAGACCATGCCCAGTCGTGTGCCCGTGCCGGCCTCCCAGTGCAAGAGGGGACTCTGGAGCGCGAAGCTGGGCGTCGAGGACAGGGGGACGGAAAACACGTAGACGAGCCCTCCGTCCCCGTGTTCTGGCGTGGGGTTGGCCAGGGCCGGCACGATCAGGTTCTGCGGTTCGCCGTGGGCATCGGGCTCCACGACGAGGAGGCGTCCGAAGTTTCCGTTGCTGGCGTCTGTGGACGGGTTGGGGTTGGAGAGCACGCGCCCCGGATGCACCAGACCGAAGGGTCCCAGGTGGAAGATCTCCACCCGGCCGCCGCGCACTCCCGGTGCGCTCGTGGCGCCACGCGCGCCCACAGCGATCTGTGAAACGCCGCGTCCCTCGAAGTCGCCGGCCACCAGACTGGTTCCGAACCAAGCTTCATCCTCCGGCTCGCAGGATACGATGCGCAAGGGGGCGGCGCCCTCGAAGAGGACGTAGGCCGCTCCGGCGCTGTCCAGGCCATCGGTCCGCTCCTCGGGTGCGCCCACCAGGAGTTCGTCCCCGGGCAGACCGTCCAGATCGCCGCCGTTGCGGACGTCGTGGCCGAAGAGCCCGGCCATCTCTTGTGCGACAGCTGGAATGCGAACGAAGCTGTCTTGCCTGAGTTCGGGACCCCAGAAGACGTAGACCGCCCCTCGCATGCCGTCCTCGCCTTCCGCGCCGACGGCCAGGTCAGCGTGGCCGTCGCCGTCGAAGTCCAGGATGCAGGTGGAGACGCCGAAATCCGAGCCGGGGTTCTGGTAGGGATGGTCGATGATCGTGAACGCGGGCGCGAGGCTGAGCGTCGGGCTCTGCTCGGCGCTGTCGGCGGGGCTCTCCGTCGGCGGTGGCGGATCGCCTCCGCTCCCGCCCGCACCACCACTGCCGCCGGGGGGGGGAGGTGGATCGCCTCCGCCGGGGGCGTTCGATCCTCCGCCGGAGCAACCCGCCAGGAGCAGCATCAGGGCCAGGGCGCGGAGCGGATTCGCCCGGCCCGCGGGCCTTCTGGTGGGATTGACGGGGAACATCGGTGGGCCATCGTATGCGCGTTTCCGCGCCAGGAGTGAAAGGACGATGTTCGAGATGGCCGGCGGCAGGGCAGCGAGGATTTTCCTCGAGCCCGTTACGGTCCCGTTACCAAGGAAGAGAGGGCCCGGTCGTACTTTCAATTGCCATGAGATGGACACGCACAGGGCTGGAGCAATCCCCGAGGGGAGCAAGGGACGACATGAAGCGAGGCGAAGAGGGCTGGACGGCGATCAAGCGGGGCTGGCTGGGCTTCACCTGTCTTCTGGCGGGAGCGCCCGGGATCGGTGCCCAGGGATTCCTCGGCAGTCCCCAGGGCGGCCCGTCCTGGATGTCGCGGTCGTCGCACGTGGTCGTGCCCCAGGCCAGGGGGTTCGCCCTCGACCGCAACCGATCACCGATCCAGGTCGAGTCGGTGCGTGCCCGCGTCCGGATCGTCGAGCGAGCGGCCTCCACGACCCTCGAGATCACCCTTGTGAACCCGGCCGCGAGGCAGGCGGAGGCGGTCCTGTTGCTACCGGTCCCCGACGGCGCGGCGGTGGGCGCGTTCCTGTTTGAAGGTGCTTCCAGTGAGTCGACCGCCGAGCTCCTGCCGCGCGAGGTTGCTCGCCGCACCTACGACGAGATCGTGGCACGCGTCAAGGATCCTGCCTTGCTCGAGTTCGCCGGCTACAACCTGATCCGCTCGAGCATCTTCCCCGTACCCGCGGGAGGGACTCAGCGGATCCGGATCTCCTACGACCACCTCCTGCACTCTGACGGTCAGCGCGTTGACTACGTGCTCCCTCGCAGCGAGTCCCTCGAAGCGCAGGTCCCCTGGAGCGTGTCGGTGGATATCAGTGCCGGGGCGCCGATCTCCATGGTCTACTCGCCCACCCACGACCTCGACACCGTCCGGCGCGATGCCCGCCGGCTGCTCCTCGACGTACGCGAGGACTGCATCCGCGATCCGGGCCCCTTTCTGCTCTCCATTCTCCTGGAACGTGACGGCCTGAGCGCCTCCCTGGTCGCCTATCCCGATCCGGAGATCGGCGGGGGTTACTTCCTGCTGATGGCCGGCCTGCCGGTCAGCCACGACGCTGCCGAAGGCCGCATCCCGCGCGAGGTGACCCTGGTGCTCGACCGTTCGGGCAGCATGGCCGGCGAGAAGATGGACCAGGCCCTCGCGGCTGCCATGCAGGTCGTGGAGGGGCTAGACGACGGCGAGGCCTTCAACATCATCGACTACTCCAGCCAGGTGGCGATGTTCGCTCCACGGCCGGTGATCAAGAGCCGCGAGAGCATTGAGCTGGTTCGCACCTACCTGGCGTCGATCCGTACGCGCGGCGGCACCAACATCCACGATGCGCTGGTGGAGGCCCTGCGCCAGGAGCCGCACCCCGGCATGCTCTCGCTGGTGCTGTTCTTGACCGACGGCCTCCCGACGGTCGGGAACACCTCGGAGGTGGCCATCCGGGAGATGGTGGAGCAGGGGAACACCCACAGTCGTCGCCTCTTCACCTTTGGCGTCGGCAACGACGTCAATGTGCCGCTCCTCGACCGGCTCTCGGACGTCACGCGCGCCACGTCGACCTACGTGCTCCCCGGCGAGGACGTGGAGGTCAAGGTGGCGGGCGTCTTCCGGCGCCTGCACGGGCCGGTGCTGGCGGACCTCGCGCTCGAGACACGCGGAGCGGACGGCACGGTGACAACCCGCGCCGTGCGCGAGCTGATGCCCGCGCGCCTGCCCGACCTGTTCGAGGGAGATCAGCTAGTGCTCCTGGGGCAGTACCGTGAGCAGGGACCGCTTCAGTTCCGGCTCACGGGTAATTTCCTGGGCGAGTCGCGCACCTTCGACTTCGCCTTCGACCTCAAGGCCGCCAGCACGCGCAACGTATATGTTGCCCGCTTGTGGGCCACGCGCAAGATCGCGACCCTCGTCGATCAGATCCGCCAGGCGGGTGCGGCCGGGACGAGTGGGTCCGCTCTCTCAGGCACGTCGATCTTTGCGGATCCGCGTTTCAAGGAGCTGGCCGAGGAGATTCTGCGGCTCTCCTCACGCTTCGGGGTGCTCAGCGAGTACACGGCCTTCCTCGCACGGGAGGGCACGGACCTGGGGGACTGGAATGCGTTGCAGGTTGCTTGCGATGACAATCTGCAGGAGCGCGCGGTGCGCACTCGCTACGGAGCGGGAGCCGTGAACCAGGGCCGCAACTTCAACGAGGGGAAACTGCGCAGCAAGCTGTTCTACGACAATCGTTTCTGGAACGAGCAGAACGACCTGGAGACCGTCTGGGGCGTCCAGCAACTCGCCGATCGCTGCTTCTTCAAGCGTGCCGACGGCTGGGTCGACGGGCGGCTGGTCGGCGAAGAAATCGACGACACCCTGCTCGAGGTCGTCGAGTTCGGCAGCGTTCGACACAAGGAGATCCTCACTGCCCTGGTTTCCGAGGGACGCCAGGGTTTGCTTTCCCTTCCCGGTCGGATCCTCATGCGACACGGAGACGCGAACATCTTGATCGAGAACGGGTCCGGCCGATAGGGCCGGAGAGACCACCACGAAAACTGAAAGACACGGAGACCATCATGAAGCCCATTTCCCTTGCCGGTTCGTTCTTGCTGAGTGCCGCCGTAGCGGTCTCGAACCCGCTCCAGGCTCCCACCCAGGAGACTCCCACCCCGGCGACCGATGTCGAGCACGCCCCCGTGATCGAGGTCGCGCCGGTCCCTGAGGCCCCGGTCGGGCCGGCCATCGTCGGACGCGCCATCGACCTCGCCATCTGCCTCGACACGAGCGGGAGCATGGACGGCTTGCTCGGCGCGGCGAAGCAGAAGATCTGGGCCATCGTCAACGACCTGGCCCTGGTGCAACCCCTGCCCGTGCTGCGCGTGGCCTTGTACTCCTTCGGCAACGATGGGGATGACCCCGCGCGTGGCTGGGTGCGTCGACTCGTGCCTCTGACCGAGGACCTGGACCTCGTCTCGCGTGAGCTGTTCGCCCTCACCACCAACGGAGGCACCGAGCTCGTCGGGCGAGTCGTGAACAGCGCGGCGACCGAGCTCCAATGGACAC
Source organism: Planctomycetota bacterium (assembly GCA_036010965.1). Taxonomy (GTDB): domain Bacteria; phylum Planctomycetota; class UBA1135; order UBA1135. The sequence goes on from DASCMO010000023.1 coordinate 11,664, forward strand.
CCGGCTCGGGCGCCCTGAAGCTGATCGTCGTGGCGGGCAACGAGTCCGCGGACCAGGACCAGGAGGTGCGCTACGCGGACGCCTGTCGCGCGGCCATCGGACGCGACATCATCGTCAACGCCATCTACTGCGGTAATCCGGCCGACGAGCTCGCCTCCGCCTGGCGCGACGTAGCGCTCCTGGCGGACGGACAGTTCGCGTCGATCGACCACAACATGCCCGCGTTCACGGTGGTGACGCCGTTCGACGACCAGCTCGCAGCCCTGAGTTCCTCGATCAACGGGACCTACATCCGCTACGGAGCCCTGGGCCGCGCGGCGGGGGAGAACCAGTGGGCACAGGATGAGAACGCCGCCGGGCAGAGCTCCCAAGCGGTCGCCGAGCGGGCGGCCTGCAAGGCTGGCGTGCTCTACAGGAACTTTCACTGGGATCTGGTCGACGGTTGCGCCAACGGAGCCGTCGACATCCTCACCTTGCCTGTCGAGGAGTTGCCCGAGGTGATGCGGGCCATGACACCCGAGCAACGCCGGGAGTACGTGGCGAAAAAGGCCGGCGAGCGCGAGGTCATCCAGGGTCAGGTCGTCGAGCTGACCGCGCAGCGGCAGCAGTTCATCGAGGCCGAGATGCGCCGGCAGGGCCTCGACGGCAGTCGCGGCTTCGACGCGGCCATCCGCTCCGCCATCCGCACGCAGGCGGCGGCCTGCGGGTTCCGCTTTCCCGCTGTCGAAGAACCGCCGGTCGAGTCACCGGCGGCCCTCCCGGGCGCTGGCATCCCCGCGACGGTCATCGTTCCCCAGACAGGGAGCGGCCAGGCTGCGAGCGGGACGGGAGCGACGGGGCAGGGTGCGAACGGTCAGACCGTGAACGGTCAGGCTGCGAACGGGCAGGCGGCGTCCGGCCAGGCGCCGACCGGCCGGTCTGCGACGCCCCCCGTCGCGTCCGGGGCACCGGCGGTACAGCGCATCCAGCCTGTCCCCCTGCCCCCCGAAGCGGCCGACCCTCAGCCGGCGCCCACCGTCCGGACTGAAGAAGCACCCGTGGAGAGCGGGGGCGGCCGTTGATTTGCCACAATGGGGCCGGAGCGTAGATGGTGTCGAAGCCCGTCGTTCTGGTGGTCGAGGATGACCCCGCCATCCGGCGGGGTCTCGTCGATTGTCTGGGGTACGCCGGCTACGAGGTGCTCGAGTGCGCCGACGGCCTGGAGGCGCGCCGGATCTTGCGCGGGGCGGACCTGGACCTCGTGCTGCTCGATGTGCTGCTGCCCGGCGTGAACGGCTTCGAACTCCTGCCCGAGGTGCGCATCCATCGGCCGACCCTGCCCGTCATCATGGTCACGGCGCGCGGCTCCGAGGACGACCGCGTGCGCGGCCTGCGGTCGGGCGCGGACGACTACGTGGTCAAGCCGTTCAGCTCCACCGAGCTTCTGGCGCGCGTCGAGGCCGTACTGCGCCGCTCCGCCGAGCGTCCGACGGACGTCGCGGAGCTCGCCTTCGATGGCCACACCGTTCACCTCGAGCGCAGGGAGGTGCGCCTGGCCGATGGCGAGACCCGCCAGCTCTCGGAGCGCGAGACAGAGATTCTGCGCTACCTCGCCGCCCGCCGAGGTCGCGCGGTCTCCCGCGAGGAGCTCCTGCAGCGCGTCTGGGGCTTGGATACGCGGGGTATAGAGACGCGCACCGTCGACATGCACATTGCCAGGCTGCGGGACAAGCTGGGCGATGATCCGAGCGCTGCGCGCGTGGTGGTCACCGTGCGCTCCAAGGGCTACATGCTCGGCGAGGGCGTGGAGGTCCTCTTGTCATGAGGTCCACGCGCCACAGCTGGTGGGTCGTCTACGGAATCTGCGCCCTCCTGGCCCTGGGAGCCCTGGGCTGGACCACGGTCGCGGTCCTCGACCTGGAGGCTGGCGAGCGAGAGGCCGTGGCCGAGGCCGATCACCAGGCATCCCTGCGCCTCGCGCTCTGGCGTATGGACTCGCGCATCGGACCCTATCTGGCGCGCGAGGCGTCACGGCCGTTCTACGAGTACGAGCCGTACTTTCCCCAGCCGCTCTCCTACACGCGCATGCTGAGCAAGATCGATCCGGGCGAGGTGCTGAGTCCCTCGCCGTTGCTCACCTTCGACTCCCAGCTGTTCCCGCTCCACTTCCAGGTCTCTGCCGGCGGGCAGTGGTCCTCGCCCCAGGCGCCGACGGGGAATCTGCTCGATCTCGCCCAGGGGGCGGGTTTTGACGATGGGCGCATCGAACGAGCCGGAGGGCGTCTGGACGAGCTCCGCGCTCGGGTCGAGGTGCAGACCCTGCGCGCCGCGATGCTGCGCGCCGAGGGCACCCTCGAGGCCATGATGTGTGGGCCCCCCGTCCCACTGGGCAGCGCCGCCGCGCAAGCCGATCGGGATGAGGTTCTGGAGAGTGGGTTCAACGGCCAGACCCTCTTGAACGCGAGGGAGCTCACGAAGCGCGCCCAATCGCAGTACCTCGCCCAGGACGCCAATCTGCAGGCCTCGCGAGAGGAGGCGAGCTGGCTGAGTCGCGATCAGAGCAGCATTCGTGTGGGACAGTTCGTGCCGATCTGGCTGGCGCCGGAGGCAGCGACCGGTTCCCCCTCGCTGCTCTTCCTGCGGCGCGTGAGTGGCGGCCCCGGCGAGTTGCTGCAGGGGTTCCTCGGTGACTGGGAACACCTGGTGGATCTGCTCTGCAACGAGATCGAAGACCTCTTCCCCGCGGCTTCCCTCGCGCCTCAGCTGGACGAGGCCCGCGCCGACACGAGAAGCGCCCACCTGGCCTCTCTACCCGCGCGCCTGGAGGTTGCGCAGCCTCCGGCCATCGGGACCGACGAGATCGGCCCCGCTCGCGTCACCTTGCTCGCGTCCTGGATCGCGGTGATCCTGGCCCTGGTGGCCGTGGGATTCACCCTGCACGCGAGCATCGCCTTCGGCGAGCAGCGCAGTCGCTTCGCCTCGACGGTCACCCACGAATTGCGCACGCCCCTGACGACCTTTCGCATGTACTCGGAGATGCTGGCGGAGGACATGGTCCCCGCGGAGAAGCACGGCGAGTACCTCGAGACCCTGCAGCACGAGGCCGCTCGCCTGTCCTGGCTGGTGGAGAACGTGCTGGCCTACGCACGCCTGGAGGAGGGACGCGCTCGCGCCCGGCACGAGGTGCTCTCCCTGGAGGACCTGGTCGCCCGCGTGTTGCCGGACCTGGAGCGGCGCACGGCGGAGGTAGGCGCGGAGCTGGTCGTGGACCTCGCCGAAGGAGGGCGGACGAGGGTCGAGACCGATCCCGAGGCCGTGGGACAGATCCTCTTCAACCTGGTCGACAACGCCTGCAAGTACGGCGAGCCGCCGCTTGAGCTGAGTGCCCGCAAGCGGACCGATGGAGTCGAGTTGCGCGTGCGGGACCACGGCGCAGGGGTGCCCGAGCGCCTCTCGCGGACGATCTTCCGGCCCTTCGAACGCGGCGATCGGGATCCGTCCGACCCCGAGCCCGGGGTCGGGCTCGGCCTGGCCTTGTCGCGTGGTCTGGCCCGCGATCTGGGCGGCGACCTGGTGCTCGAGGCCGGCGGCAGCGGTGCTTGCTTCCGCCTGACCTTGCGCGACTGCCAGTAGTCCGTCAAACAGGCCGGCCCCGGCTCAGAGCCTGGCCTCGACCGCCTCCAGCACCTCGCGCTCGAACTCCCGCGCACGGGCCTCGAGTTCTCTTCCCCGACCCAGTACCCGTTCCCTTGCGACAGCGTCCGAGAGCTGTCCGGCATTGATTCGGATGTTGAGGAACGCTCCCCGCACGGCGGCGCGAGCGCATAGAGCTCCGACGCCGGCGTCGGAGGCGGAGGTCTCCTGGCCGTCGCGTGCCATGGCGCTCAGCAGGTCCATCGACTCCAGGGCGACCTCCATGACCCGCAAGGGAATGTCGATCGCTCGCTGCGTGGCGGCTTCCAGGGCCTCGGCACGTGCGCGTTGCTCGTCCTCGCTGCCGCGCGCCATGCGGCCGGCGGCCAGGATCGCGTTGAAGGCGTCGGTGTCGGCGTCGACCAGGCGCAGGAGCTCCTCGTGCAGTCCCTTCCCCTTCTCGGCCCAGTCGCTGAACTCCTCCCAGCGTTCGTCCCAGCCGCGCCGGTGGGAAGAGAGGTTCGCGACCATCGTGCCCAGGGCCGCACCCAGGGCTCCGACCGCAGCCGAAACCGAACCGCCGCCGGGGGCGGGGGACTCGGAGGCGGTCTCCTCCGTGAACTGTCGCAGGGTGTCGTCCACGCCGCGCCGCTCCGCGCCCGCCGCCAGCACGTACTCGATGATCTTCTCGGCCGGCTCGAAGGGCGCCAGCTCGTCCAGGCCCAGGGAGCGCACGGCGATCTTGATCAACTCGCTGTCCGAGACGCCGAGAGAGCGCCGCTGCTTGCGGAGGAAGTGGCGACCGGCGTCGAGCATGGCCGAGAGGGGGATCAGCCCGACCAGCTCCGAGCCCGTCACGCGCACGCCGCGCGCTTCGGCCTTGCGGCAGACCTCGTCGAAGGCCGTGTGCAGAGCGGTCTTCGCGATGTTGGTCAGGTTCATCGAGATCTGGGCCACCCCGTACTCCTCGATGAACCAGCCGATGGCCTTGACGTGCTTGAGGGAGCCGGGCGCCCAGACGGGTTCGCCGGCCTCGTCTCGCACAACCTCTCCGGTAAGGGGGTGCGGCTCGCGCAGGATGCGCCCCTTCTCGCGCACATCGAAGGCGATCGCGTTGGCGCGCCGTGTCGAGGTCGTGTTGAGGTTTACGTTGTAGGCCACCAGGAAGTCGCGCGCGCCGACCGCGGTCGCGCCCGAGCGGGCGTCGAACTTGGCCGGACCGAAGTCCGGTTGCCAGGCCGGGTCGGCGAGGCGCTTCTCGAGGCCCTCGTACTCACCGGCGCGCACGGCGGCGAGGTTGCGGCGCTCCTCGCAGGTGGCCGCGGATTCGTAGCAGAAGACGGTCACCCTGAGTTCCTCGCCCAGCCGGCGCGCGAGCTCGCGCGCGTACTCGACCGTCTCCTCCATCGTCACGCCCGAGACGGGGACGAGGGGGCACACGTCCGTCGCTCCAAAGCGCGGGTGCTCGCCGGTGTGCCGGCTCATGTCGATCAGCTTGCGAGCCTCGGCGACCGCGCGCACGGCCGCTTCCAGCACCTGCTCGGGCGGCCCGACGAAGGTCACGACCGTGCGGTGGGTGGCCTGCCCGGGATCCACATCCAGCAGTTGCACTCCGTCCACGCTCTCGATCTTCTCGGTGATGCGCGCGATGACGGAAAGGTCGCGTCCCTCGCTGAAGTTGGGGACGCACTCGATCAGGCGGGTCATGGGGCTCACTGGGTGGGGGAGGCAGAGCTGTGGACTGGCTCGAATCGCACGATACCCGGCTCGGCGGACGGGCACAAACGGCCTGCGCGAGCTCGCCGGTCGGGGGCGCTCACTGCTCGCGCAGCTCGATCCGGGCGCACTCCCCACCGCGCAGGGTCACCTTCATGGGCTGGGCGACCGATGTACCAGCGGCGAAGGGGAGCCGCAGGGCGAGGCGGTAGGCCCCGGGCGGGAGGCCGTTGATGCGATAGGGAGCCGAGCGAAAGTGCTGGCTCTTCCAGCCTTCGCGCGAGTTCGTGTCGGATGCGTACACCAGGGAAGCCCGACCGCTCAGCACGGTTCCATCGGCCGTGCGGATGGCGAGCTCCATGGCTGCGGTGTCGCTCAGGTCGATCACATAGCGTGCCGGGATGGGGCCGATCTCCAGCTCGCGCTCGTCCGTCATGGAGTGGGCCAGGTTGACCAGAGCGCCGGGGGCGCCGAGCGAGCAGCGCCATGTGCCGTGGGGCAGACCGTCGACCAGGATTCGATCCTCCTCGAAGGGACCGAGGGCGAAGGCGATGCGTACACCGCGCAGGGAGTGGAGGTGAAGGGTGGCGCCCGGCCCGTCAGGCCCGACGAAGGGCGGGCCGGGACCATTCCAGCCGACGAGCGCGAGCTGGAGTTGACCGAATCCAGCGGCCGTCGGATGGACCTGTGCCTCGTACTGCGCGAGCCCCTCGGTCACCGCTCGCGCCCGCACTTCGAGGCTCAGGGGGGCGTAGCCGGGGAGGTTGGCCTGGAAGGTGATCGGCCCCAGCTCCAGCACGTCCGGGGCGCTTGTGTAGAGCAGGGTCCGCCGCGAGACATCGGTGCCGCGCAGAGCGTCGGGAGCGATGCCCGCCAGGACGGCGCTGGCGGGCGTCCCAGTGAGAGGGAAGACGCCCGGGAGCTTGAGTCGCCCGTGCCCCGCGCGTTGTCCGAACAGTCCCGGGTGCAGTTGCAGGGGCGCTCCGCCGATCTCGGTGATCGAGACAGTCAGGCCGAAGAGGCGCATCACGCGATAGATACCGGGGGGGCGCTTCGTATTGGTGATCCACTGGCGCTGGTGCCCGACGAAGCCGGCGCCACCGATGGTGAGGGAGTAGTCCGTCGCGTGGCGCAGACCGAGCAGTATGAAGGTGCCGTCGCGGTCGGTCAGCGCGCAGTGGCCGCCGCGCGGGTCCTCGCGAATACGCTCGGCGCGCGCCAGGGAGCACTCGCTCCGTCCCGCGGTCGCGACGATCAGGATGCCAGCGCCCGCGGGTGATCCGTCGGGCAAGGTCACGCTGCCTTGGATCACTCCCTGGCCGTCCTCGTCCTTCGTCACGGCGCTCGTGCGACCATCGACCCTCTCCGTCGGAACGGGAGCGTCGAGTGGTTCGGCCCCCCCCGCTCGCTCCGCGGCGGGCGGGCGGAGCCTGTCGGCGTGCTCGGGCGCGGTCGGCTCCGCCTGAGTCGGCGCCAGGGAAGGGCTCTCGCTCCCGCCCCTGCCCACGCTCCCCAACCACAAGGCGAGGGCGAGGGCACCACCCAGTACGGCGACGAGGGTGAGGACGCGCAGTTCGAGCCGGCGAGGGGAGGACATGTCACCGGGCGCGACTCACTCGGGAGGCGCCCGCCGACAGCCTACACCGTAGGCGCCCTCGCACGACGCGCGCGGAAGGGGGGCCACCCTGACAGTCCGAGCAGGGCCCCTGACGATGGTGCTTGGCAATCGACCCCCCTCCGCGCGCTCCCTGGACTCCAGGAAGCCGTCTCCCCGAAGAAGCTCATTTCATGAAGCGTCACGCAAGTGCGGCGTTGGCAGCGGCGCTGCTCGTTCCGCTCAGCCTCCCCGCCCAGGCCGACATTGTTGAGGTCCATCAGCAGGGCTTCGATTTCTTCCCGCAGGAGGTCACGATCAGCGTCGGTGACACCGTTCGCTGGATATGGCAGAGCGGTGACCACACGGTCACGGAGGGGACGGACGGCACCCTCAACGGGAACGAAGCGTTTCATTCCCTGCTGACGGCCTCGGTGCCCGTCGTCGACGTCGTCTTCGACCCAGCGTTGCTCGCGAGCTTCCCCATGCCCGGGAACCGCTACGACTACCAGTGCCTGCCTCACGCCGGCTTCGGCATGTCGGGCGCGGTGACCGTGCTGGAGGGGCCCGGAACAGGATTCTGCTCCTGCGACGGTTCGGGCACTGCCCCGCCCTGTGCGAACGCGGGTCAGGCCGGGCGCGGCTGTGCCAACTCCGCCAACAGCCAGGGCTCGCGACTGATCTCCGAGGGTTCTGGGAGCGTTGGGGCGGATGATCTGGCCTTCAGCGCCGAGTCGATGCTGGCGGGTCAGCCCGCCTTGCTGTTCTCTGGTGAGAACGCCATCAACGGTGGCAACGGCGTCCCCTTCGGGGACGGCCTGCGCTGCGCAGGCCAGAATGTCCGACGCCTGGGCGTGGACTTCCCCGACGCGCTCGGTAGCGCCCACTGGGGGCCGGGCCTCTCCGCCGCCGGCGGCTGGGGAGCGGGCGACACGCGCTTCTTCCAGGGTTGGTATCGGGACCCGCAGTTCAGCCCCTGCGGATCGGGATTCAACCTGACCAACGGGGTGGCCGTGACTTTCGGCCCCTGATCACGCCTCGAAGCGGCGCCGGCGGGCGGTAGAGTGTTCGCGAAGCGGGCGGGGCGCGGGTGCGCCGTGTCCCGTACCGCGATGAGCGCAACGCACACCGACAACGCCGGAAGCTCTGTAGCCCGCCATCGCAAGCGTGGTCGGCGCGCCCTGCTGGCGGTCGCCCTGGGGCTCGTGGCAGCCCTCGTCATCGGCGAGCTGGCCTTTCGCGAGGTCCTCTTTGGCGGGGGAATGCTGACCGAACGCCTGGGGGATCGCGTGCGCCGCGCGAACTGTTACGCCGACCCCGACGCGGACGGCGACTTCTGGCGGCTGCACCACCTGTTCACCCCGCGCGGGTCTCGAGACACCTTTTTCAATCGGGACGACCTCCTGGGCTGGCTCGATGTCACCGTCACGCCGGGTTCCTACGGCCACGACCACGAGCGCTATCTCCTGGAGCGGCGTCCGGTGCTGATGTACGGCGACTCCTTCGCCGCCTGCGTCCTGCCCGACGAGTCTTGCTGGCAGGGCCTCTTGGAGAAGTCGGCTCTGCGCTCGGAGTTCATGATGTTGAACTACGGGACCAGCGCCTACGGGCTCGACCAGGCGTACCTGTTGATGAGGGAGTCCATCGACCATTGGGCCGACCTGCGCCCCGTGGTCGTGATCGGAATCCTGGTGGACAACGATCTGGACCGCTGCCTGCTGGACTTCCGCGGGTGTCCGAAACCTGTCCTGTGCCTGGTGGACGGAGACCTGGAGGTCGCAGCGCCGGGAGCCGGCAACGTCGATGACTGGCTCGAGGACAATCCTCCCGACATCGCCAGTTACCTGCTGCGCTACCTCGCCATGCGGACCGAGTGGTGGCCAGCGCCCCTGCGGCACCCGATGGGGGAGCACGAGCTCCTGGTCGAGCGCAAGAAGACCCTCGCCAGAGCGATCATCGAGAGGATCGCCGCGGACCTCACCGAGCGCGATCTGGAGTTCTTCTTCGTGCTCTTTCACGCGCCCGAGTCCGCCGCCAGCGAGGGACCCTGGACCTGGCGCGAGGAGTTGCTGATCGACACCTTTTCCGGGCTCGGGATCCCCTACGTCTCCTCGAAGCGCGCGCTGAGGGAGGACCACGAGCGGACCGGTGACAGCTGGCAGGACTATTACCTGCAGGAGGGTACGATCAGGGGACACTTCTCCAGTGTCGGGAATCGGGCCGTGTTCCCGGCGATCCTCGACGGTCTGCGCGGGGAGTTCGACGGATGAGCGCGATCATGACGGAGCTTTTCGGTGCGACGCCGACCTTGATCGGTGTCTGCCACCTCGCCCCGCTCCCGGGAGCGCCGCGTTTCGCGGGAGGCGATGACTCGGCCGACGTCCCTTCAGGAGGCATGGGGCGCGTCATCGAGGGAGCGGTGAGCGACGCGTGCGCCCTCGCCGAGGGCGGCGCGCAGGCTATCATCGTCGAGAACTTCGGCGATGCCCCCTTCCACGGGAGAGCCGTTCCGGCGGAGACGGTCGCGGCCCTGGCCCTCGCCGTGCACGCCGTGCGAGACGCGGTCGGCGCCCTTCCCGTGGGCGTGAATGTCCTGCGCAACGATGTGCGCGCCGCCCTGGGGATCTGCGCGGCGACCGGCGCGCGCTTCGTGCGCGTCAACGTCCACACCGGCGCGGCGGCGACCGATCAAGGGCTGATCGAGGGGCGGGCGGCCGAGACGCTTCGCGAGCGGGAGCGCCTGTGTCCGGACGTCGCGATCCTCGCCGACGTGCACGTCAAGCACGCCACGCCCCTGGGGTCGGAGAGCATTGAGGACGCTGCGCGCGAGACCCTCGGACGGGGCCTGGCTGACGCCGTCATCCTGACCGGGGCGGCCACGGGCTGTGCCCCCGACCCCGAGGCCGTCGCCCGCGTGCGGCGCGGGATCGGCGACGGCCGGATCCTCGTCGGCGCCGGTCTGACGGCCGAAGACGTCGGTCTCTTGCGGCACGCCGACGGCGCCATCGTGGGCACCTGGCTCAAGCACGAAGGCCGCATCGAGCGGGCCGTCGACCCCGCGCGGGTGCGGCGCCTGCGCACGGCGATGGATGAGTACGTGGCGCGCGGCCGCGACGGGACGCCGGGCTTGCCGGATCCCCGCGGCTCGCGGTAGCCTTCGGGCGATGAGCCTGGCAGAGCACCGTGACGAATCGCCCGACCGCATCGCCTTCGCGGTCCTGACCTTCAGCGACAGCCGCGACAGCGGCTCGGACCGCGGTGGAGACTTCCTGGTCGAGGTGATCGAGGGCGCCGGGCACCGGGTGGTCCACAGGGCCTTGTACCCCGACGAGGGGCCGCGGATCGCCGCCGCCGTGCGGGCGGCTGCGGCGCGCGACGACGTCGATTTGGTGCTCACGACCGGTGGCACGGGCATCGCGCCGCGCGACGTGACCTACACCACCCTGCTGGAGGTCCTCGACAGCCAGATCCCCGGCTTCGGCGAGCTCTTTCGCTCGCTCTCCCACGCCGAGATCGGCAGCGCAGCCATCCTCAGTCGCGCCATCGGCGGGCTGGTGGGGGACACGGTAGTGCTCGCCATGCCCGGATCGCCCAAGGCCCTGCGCCTGGCGATGGAGTCGATCGTCCTGCCGGAAGCGGGACACCTCGTGTCCCAGAGCCGGCGCTCTTGAGGGACGCGGGCTAGTCGGCGGGCGCTTGCGTGGCGGACGCCGGCTCGGGACCCGCGCGTCGCCAGGCTTCGGGTCCCGTAGAGGGGAACTCGAAGCCGTGCTCCGTGCGGCGCAGGCGTCCCTCCACGTAGACGTAGTTCTGCCGGAACTCCTCGGTCAGACCCTTGAGGTCCAGGCTCGCGTGGCGTTCGCGATCCTCATTCGCGATCCGCACGCGCAGGGCGCGCTTGGGGTCGGTGGCCCGGAAGAGGACCGTCAGGCTGCCGTCGGTCTCCTCGAACAACCGGTAGGGCGTACCAAACACCGAGACCTGAGGGTCCTCGAGGGCCGCCGCGCGCTCGAGGGCGACGGCATCGTCCGCTGCCACGACGCGCTCCCCGCGGTGTCGGCGAAAGTCGTCGATGGCTTCGGCGCGGGCCTGCCACCAGGGTAGGAGGCGGTCGTAGGGCCGTCGCACCGCGGGTCGCCCCTCGACCGCGGGTGCGTTCGTGCGCGGGTTCCAGATGCCGAGCCGGGCGCTGCGCGCTCGCTCTTGGGCTGCGACGAAGGCCTCGTGGCAGATCCGGCTGTTACCGTACTTGTTGAAGTAGGGGCTCTTGCCCTTCTCCACCAGGAGCAGGTCGAAGTCGGTCCCGTCGGGCAGGAGCACGTGGCAGAGGAGGCGTCCGTAGATGTCGCGTTCTTCCTTGCCGGGGGGGAACGCCAGGGCGACTTGCACCACGCCGTCCACCGTGGCGTGCTCGGTGATGAACTCGCGCGCCCAGAGGGCGCAATCCTCTCCGAACACCGTCTGGGGCTTCGTGGGCGACCCGCGATAGCCGGGGTTGAACTTCTCCTCGGTGTCGACGGAGAGTAGCCGGAGCTTCTCCTTCTTTCCGTCGCGCAGCACGTGCAGGGTGTCCCCGTCCACGATCTTGACCACCTCGAACAGTTCGAGCGGGGTCTCGTCCGGTGCCGGCTGGGGTGAGTCCTGGCCGGCGCAGGCCACGGAGATCAGGGAGAGCAGTGTGGGAAACATCGGTGCGGGGGGTGGAGGGGCTCGCTAGGATGCCGTCGGACAGCATGCAGTGTACGCAGGAGAGCCCAGGGCCACCATGAGCCAGGAACCTGCAGCCCCGAGCCCGGCTTCCTCCTCCGTGGCCTCCCCCTCCGCTTCCGAGCGCGGGGAGGGCCCGATCCTCAAGGGCACGCCCATCGCGCCAGGACTGGCCGTGGGCGTGGTCTACCGCAAGGACCAGGACCTGCAGCGCGCCGCGGCGCAGCGCGTGCCCCTCGACGCGGTGGAGGGCGAACTCAACCGCTTCCACTGCGCCCTGCGGGAGTCGCGCGCCCAGCTCGAGAACCTGAAAACGCACCTGGCGGGAAAGGTGTCCCCCGACCACGTGCGCATCCTCGACACCCACCTCGCCTACCTGAAGGACACGGTCTTCCTGTCCGATGTCGAGAACCTGATCCTCAACGAGCAGATGAGTCTCGAGGCCGCGATCGCCAAGGTCGTCGCGGACTTCGACCGCATCTTCCACTTGGTGGAGAACCGCATGTTGCGCGAGCGCGCCGTGGACCTGCGCGACGTCGGAATCCGCGTCCTGCGCAACCTCGAGCAACCGGCTGAGGACGAGCCGCAACCGGTCCCGCAACCACGGGACTACGTCCTCGTGGCCCATGAGCTGTCCATCGTCGACATGTTCAACCTCGACAACGACCACGTGCTCGGGATCGCGACCGAGACTGGCGGTGTCACGAGCCACGCCGCGATCCTGGCGCGCTCGATGGGCATTCCCACGATCACCGGCGTCGACGGGTTGCTCGACCGCGTGCGCGACGGTGAGCGGGTGCTGCTCGACGCGAGCGAGGGCGTCCTGCGCGTGGCGCCGACCGAGGCCTTGCTGGCTCAATACCAGGATTCCCCCACGCAGGTCGTCGAATGCGGACCGATCATCGCCGAGTGGGCGGGAGACGAGCTGCAGACCGCGGACGGTGCGGAAGTGCGCCTCAGCGCCAGCTGCGCCAACCTCCCGGAGGTCTCGAGCGCACTTTCCCTCGGTGTCGGGTCCGTGGGACTCTACCGCACCGAGTTGATGCACTTCGTCGGCAGCGAGCCCCCTGCGGTGGACACTATGATTGCCCACTACCGCGCCGTGATAGAGGAGGCGCGCGGCGGCCCGGTCACCTTCCGCCTCCTGCACGCGGACTCGGGCCTGGGCCTCGAGTATCTTCACGAGCATCGCGAGGCCAATCCCGCCCTGGGCGTGGCCGGGGTGCGCGCGTTGCTCGCCAGGGAGGATGTGCTGCGCACCCAGCTCGCCGCTTGCCTGCGTGTCGCCAGCGACAGCGGGCGCGCACGCATCGCCGTGCCCTTCGTGACCGACCGGACCGAGTTGCGGCGCGTGGGCGACCTCCTGGCCGAGGAGACTGCGCGCCTGCGCCGAGCGGGCGCGCTCTTCGGATCCCAGGTCGAGCTCGGCGCGGTGATCGAGGTTCCTCTCGCCGCCCTCGAGGCTCGGGAACTCGCGGACGCCGGCGATTTCCTGATGATCAGCTTCGACGCCCTCTCGCAGTTCGTGATGGCGGCGGACCGGGCCAGTCACGACCTAGACCACTACTTCAAGGTCGCCCATCCGGCCCTGCTGCGCCTGCTGCGTCAGATCGCTCGCGCCTGCGACGGGGCGTGCTGTCCGCTCTCGGTCTTCGGCGTGGGCGCCGGTTCACCGACCAACCTGCCGCTGTTGATCGGCCTCGGTCTGCGGGAGTTCTGCGTTACGCCGCGGGACCTCCCTGAGTTCGCCGAGCGCGTGCGCGCCCTCGACGCGGACCGCGCCCGCGATCTCGCGCGCCGCGCCGTGGACGCCGCCGGCCAGGACGAGGTCCTGGCCTTGATGGACGGGTGAAGTGAAGCGCGTCAGAGGCGCTCGACGCCCGGCGAGCCGAGCACGGGCTTCAGGACCCTTCGCTCCACGGATCCTCCCCCCAGGCCGCCGGCCAGAGCGGCGGCGACGGCCGAGCCGTGCACCGCGTCGCTGATCGCGATCAGGCCTGAGCCGCTGCCGCTGATCGTGGCTGCGAAGGCGCCCGCGTCCCGGGCCGCGACCAGGGCATCGGCGGCGCCGGGGACGAGCGGCAGGCGATAGGCCGCATGGAGTCGGTCTTCGATCCCCAGGCGGCACAGATCTGGGTCCGCGCGCCGCAGGCCCTCGAGCAGGAGGGCCAGGCGCCGCGGATTCTCGACGGCGTCGGCGAAGGAGACCGTGGCCGGCAGCACCGAGCGCGCATCGGCGGTGCAGAGCCGCACCGCCGGCCAGGCCACGGGGAAGACCAGGTCGGGGTGCACCGCCTGCCGGATCACCTCCACTCCTCCGATGTGGGGGACGGCCAGTGTGCAGCCGCCGAGTAGGGAGGCCGTGGCGTTGTCGGGGTGTCCTTCGAGAGCGTTGCCCCAGCGCACGAGCAGCGCTTCGTCCACCGCGCGCGGCGCGAGGGCAGCGGCCAGGAGCAAGCCGGCGGCGGTCGCGGCGCCGCTGCTTCCCAGACCGCGCGCGAGGGGAATCTCGGAGCGCACGCGAAAGCTGCAGGCGGGCACGGGGATGCCGAGCTCCCCCAGGGCATGATCGAACGCGGCCGGCAGGCGATTGCCCTCGCGCGGCCAGTCGGCTGCCAGTCCCTCGAGCGTGTCGAACTCGTGCGCGGAATGATCGGGACGAAGGAGCAGTTCGACTTCCAGTTCGAGCGAGAGCGCGAGTCCCAGGAAATCGAAACCTGGGCCCAGATTCGATGTGGAACAGGGGACGCGCACACGCAGGCGCGGCGCGCGGGAGGAAAGCTCGTCGGGCATCGTTCTCCCATCATCCCGCTCGCCATCGGTCCCGTCGAGAACCTGTTTCCTCGTTGCGAACTTGCAAAGAAACCCATCAGGTTGGGCTTGGATCGTCTCGAAACACCATATAGGGTGGGCTCAAAGGAGGAGTCTCGGTGGCCCGTTCATCGCAGCGGACCGTCGGCTCCAGGGGATCTTCCAGACGAGACCAGGCGAGCCTGCGGCGCGATGAGAGATCAGAGGGGGCTGCATGGACACGAGGCACACCGGTTCGAGGGCGTTTACAACCGAAGAGGGCATCAGCGCCGAGGAGAAGGATCGCCTGACCTCGCGTCTGGCCGGAATCGACGGCGTGCGGACCCTGCCCTCGGTCGGAACCTGGATCATGCTGGAGGTAACCGAGCCGACCAACCTGGCGCGCAAGGTCAATCGCCGCCTGGGCCCGGGCTCGATGAAGGTCAATCGCGACGTCGCCGGGATGGTGCGCATCTTCGTTTCCGACCCGAGCCACAACGAGCAGCTGTTCCGCGCTATCCGGGAGTTCGTGGCGTAGGGAGTGGATGACCGCTCCGCGGCGGGCTTTCATTCCTCTGCCCGTTCTCCGATGCCTTCACTCCTCGCCTGCGCGCTGCTCGCGGCCCTGCTGCCTCCCACTGGAGCGTCCTCGCAGGACTCCCCTGGGCAGATCGAGCGCGTCGCCATCGAGGCGCACGTACGCTTCCTCGCCTCCGACTCCATGCGAGGTCGGGAGACCGGCTCGGAGGAGCTGAATCGGGCAGCGCGCTACCTGGCGGACGTCCTGCGTCGCGCCGGCGTGGAACCGGCGGGAGACGGCGACGGCTTCCTGCAGGCCGTACCCCTCGTGCGTGAGGTGCGCGAGGCGCCGCCGGAGATGACCCTCGTCGACGCGGGTGGCGATGAAGCTCCGATCGAGTACGGCGCGGACTTCACCATGCTGGGAGGCGCTGCGGCCGCGACGGCGCGCCTGGGCCTCGTAGTTGTGCGCGGCGAGGACGACATCCCCGCCGAACCCGATGCCCAGACGGCCCTCTACGTGGCGACCCGCTACGCGCGCGGCCTGGAATGGCTAGAGTCCGCGGGCCACGAATCGGGTGACGGTTTCGGGGCGCTGGTCTTCCCCGGCTCGTCCCGTCCCGGGCGCAGCAGATTTCGGCTCGGCGTCGGTCGCCTACGCTTGGGCTCGGAATCGGAAGCGTCCGCTCCCCCGCGCGTGCGCGTGAACGGCGAGTTGCGAGGGCGCTTCGAGTCCGGCGACGTCGAGGCCCTGACCTTGCGCCCGAACGTGCGTCTCGAGTCGGTCGAGACCTACAACGTCATCGGGCGCGTGGCCGGCGAGGGGCAGGACGTGATCGTCTTCTCCGCCCACTACGACCACATCGGCGCCGGGGAACCGGACCCCAAGGATGAGGAGCGTGATCTGATCCGCAACGGCGCCGACGACGACGCATCGGGAACCGCCTGCGTCCTGGAGCTGGCGCGCGCCTTCGCCCGCGGCCCCCGTCCGGCCCACACCTTGCTGTTCCTGCTGGCTACGGGAGAGGAAAAGGGGCTCCTGGGGACGCACCACTACCTCGATCACCCGCCTGTTCCCCTCGAACGCACCCTCTGCAACCTGAACTTCGAGATGATCGGTCGTCCCGATCCCCAGGCCGGCGGGGCCGGGCGCATGTGGTTGACCGGGCACGAGCGGACGAACCTGCAGGCGGCCTTCGAGGCGGCCGGGATCCCCATCGGGCCCGACGTGCGCCCCGAGCAGAACTTCTTCCAGCGCTCGGACAACTTCGCCTTCGCCCTGCGGGGGATCGTGGCTCAGACCCTCTCGACCTACAACCTGCACACCGACTACCACCAGGTGACCGACGAGGCCGACACCCTGGATTTCGTCCACATGGAGACCTGCGTGCGTGCGGCCTACGCCGCGTCCCGGCTCCTGGCGGACGGCGAGGTCGTTCCGGCCTGGAACGAGGGGAAGAACCCCGCCCGGCGCTGAGTGCTGCCCGCGTCGCCCGCACGCGCCTGCACCCTCGTCGATGGCGGCGATTCCGTTTATCATGTTCGACCATCCGACGACGATCGGGAAGGAGTTCACGTGAGCAAGGACACGACAGTGATCAAGGAGTGCGACGGCAAGGCCGGCTCGAAGGGAGCGCGCAAAGCCGCCAAGCGCGCCGCGATCCAGGCCAGGAAAGACGGCGCGCGCAAGAAGCGCAAGGGCGCGCGGGGAAAGAAGACTCCCCAGCCTCCGCGCTTCACCGCCGCGACGGCGGACAAGTACGAGCTCTATCAGTTCGCCGTCCAGTCGGCGGACCTCGACGTGAAGTTCCTCGACAGCACGTATCGCTCGATCCGCGGACGTGGACCGCGGCACCTGCGCGAGGACTTCTGCGGCACGAGCCTGCTCTGCTGCGAGTGGGTCGAGATCGGCGAGGAGTACACCGCCGAGGGTTTTGACCTCGACCCGGAGCCGCTCGCCTGGGGCCGCGAGCACAACCTCTCACTGATCGGCGACGCCGCCGAGCGCATCGACCTGCACCTCGCGGACGCGCGCGAGGAGGGGGAACGCCTCGCAGACGTGCGCATAGCCCAGAACTTCTCCTACTGGATCTTCCAGAAGCGGGCGGAGCTGCTCGACTACTTCCGTCGCGCCCTCGCCGGCCTGGCCGACGACGGGATCTTCATCATCGACCTGTACGGCGGCACCGAGGCCAACGAGGAGATGATCGAGGAGCGCAAGATCGAGGAGGGGTTCACCTACATCTGGGACCAGGATTGCTACTACCCCGGAAGCGGCGAGTTCCGCTGCTTCATCCACTTTCACTTCCCGGACGGAAGCAAGATGAAGCGCGCCTTTGCCTACGAGTGGCGCTTTTGGAACCTACCCGAGCTGAAGGACCTCCTGCTCGAGGCGGGCTTCAGCAAGGTCACGCCCTACTTCGAGGGCGAGGATCCCGATGACCCCGAGGAGGGCAACGGCGAGTTCGAGGCCGACGAGCGCGGCGAGAACTGCGAGTCCTGGATCGGCTATCTCGTCTCCGAAAAGTAGTTCGGCTTACTCGCGTCCGAAGCCCTCGCGGGCGGCGGTGATCGTCCCGCCCACCACGGTCAGGTCCGCGGGCGTGGTGAGTACCCACTCGGTGGTCGAGGGGAAGGTGACCTCGAACACGTGTCCGCCGCCGGGCTTGATGAGACATTCGTCATTCTCCGGCGAGTCGTGCTCTTCCACCAGCCGCACGAGCACGAAGGCCGCGGAGCCGTCGTCGGCCGCGGCCAGCTCAGCGAGGTGGGCGGCGCAGTGGCTGCAGGTCTGGCGGTAGAACAGCCAGGTGGCGTCGGGCGGCAGGGTCTCCAGCTCGGGGATCGCCTGCTGTAACAACTCGATGTCGTAGACGAACGCGCCCTCCCAGCGCTTCACGTCGAGCTCGATGAAGCGCTTGGTCTCCAGCTGCTCGCCTTCTTTCAGACCGCCCGAGGGGATCATGACGAAGGGCGCGGCCCAGGCCAGGGCCGCGAGGCCCGCGAGGAGTACGTGGGGACCTACCGGCCGCGGCGACCGCCGCCAGGGCCGGCAGGCGAGGACCGCGAGTAAGAGGACCGTGTCGATGATCATCATCCACCCCGGAGCGAGGTGGACGTTCGACCCAAAGCAGCCGCAGGAGGCTTCTTCGGAGAAGAGCGCTTCCAGGGTGGAGACGCCCTCGGACTCGATCAGCATGCGCACGAGCAGCCACAGGACGAGGTCGAAGACGCCGAAGAGCGCCACCAGGATCGCCCAGCCCACCCGTGGGCGGAGCCAGGCGAGCAGCACGATCGAGAGCTCGGTGGCTATCGCCAGGCGGAAGGTCAGGTCGCGCCCCAGGAAGAACTCCTGCACGACCGGCGGCAGGTCGTTGGGGGTGCCGGCGAAGAGCTTGAAGAGCGCGCCGGCGGCGACCCACAGGGAGGCGACGCGCACGATGATGCCGGCGGTGCTCGAGCTCGTCTGGTCTCTGGGTTCCATGCTCTTGAAAGTGGGGGCGGGGAAGCGCGTACCACCCATCGGATGGCGCCTGCGACCATACGCAGGCTAGTGGAATCGGTTGGCGGCTCAACCGCTTTTGGCGACATCTAGGTACTGCCTTACCCTGCTCATCGGGCCGCCTCCGGTGTGGCACAGGCGCGACCGGCGGTTGGGCGGCCGGCAACACGCGCTACTTCCAAGCCTGGGATCGCGATTGGGACGGACCGTGCGCCAGGGGAGTCAACCTGAGCAACTGACGCGAGGTGAGCTTCACGCCCTGAGATGGGTGGACGGCCGGGAGGCGAGGGGCGGGTCTCCTCCGGCCTGCGCCTGTTCCAGGTGCCTGGTCGAAAAGCTGCCGCTCGTTTGTGCGTTCGACGGCGCACTCTGCTGCGATAGACTCACACCTCATGGTGTGCAGCGCCCGCATGGTCGCCGGCTCGGCGCTCTCGCTCCTCACCGCCTGTGGTGGAGGCGGAGGAGAGCGAGCCGGTGCGGAGACCGCCAGCCTGACGCGCGCCTTTGCCTGGAGCGGGGGCGTCGAGCTCTTCCTGCCGCCCGGACCCGCCGCGCGGCGGGCGCGGGACGCTGCTCTGCTCCTCACCGCCCGCAGTGCATTGGAGGTCGAGTTGCTCGCGCCGACCGCCCGCGGCATGCGGACGCGTCCGCGGGTCGTGGGGGGGCTGCTCGACGATCCGCTCGTGACCGCGCTCCTTGCCCACGTCGGTGTTCAACCGCTCGCCGACGGCGGGCTGCGCTTCTTGGACATCGACCTCGGTCGCGAGGGCGAGGCCATCGCCGCGTGCTTCGAGGACCCCGAGCGCCCAGGATTGCCTCTGACCGTGCTCGCCGCGGGTTCACAGGTGGCGCTGGCTCACCTCGTCGACGACCTGCGACCCACGGCGCGTCCCGCGGCGCGCGTCTGGAGCCGCGGCCAGCCGTGCCTCGAAGTGGAACTCGAGCGAGACGGGAGGCCTCGACCTCAGACCCTGCGCGACATCGATAGCGAACGCGCGCGCGCCCTGCGGCGGGTGCGGGTCGTGGTCGGCGACACCGAGATGATCCTGCGCGCCAGCGCCGACGTGGACCGTGAGCGCGCGGTGGAGTACGCGACCCGCGTCGCCGCGGCCCGCAGGCGCGTCGGGGCCTGGACCGGTCCCGGGCCCGACCCGCGCCCCTTCGCGGCCACCCTCGTCGGCGGCGCGCGCCTCCAACGCGAACTGACCGGCGCCGTCGGCCTCGCCGTCCCCGACGGTCTCATCCAGCGCGAGCTCGTGCTCCTCGCGAGAGGGCTGCCCCACGACGCCGGCCGCTCCGCGGCGCGTGCCGCCCTGCGCGCGCGACTCGGCGAACCCGCCCGCGCCTGGACTCTGGAGGGAGCGGCGCTCGACGCCGCCGGTTCCTGGTGGGGCGCACCGATCGAACACAGCGCGCGCGCCGTCGCGTCCCTGTCGGTGGAGGAGATCGTCGACCCGGCCGCGGTCGATCGCCACTCGCAACACCTCCTGGCGCCGGCCCGCGGCCTGCTCTTCCGCTTCCTGCGGACGGCAGCGGACGCGCCGGGAGTCGTGGAGCTGTGGGGAGCCGAGTCGCTGACCGTCGCCGACGAGGCCTGGCGAGCCTGGCTGGCGGACCTCGAGAGCGGCCCGCCGCCCGTTCGCCGGGCCGGACCGGCGCCGGGCGAGCGCTACGCGGCTGGCGTGGCCTTCGACTCCGACGGGCGACCGGGAGGCGGCTTGTGCCTGCCGGGCTACGTCGTCGGCCTCGAGACCGCGGACGAGCTCGGAGCCGACGCCGTCTCGCTCACCAGCACGTTCCACCAGCGCCCCCCTGCGCCTCGCTTTTCGGGCGGAAGAACGGGCGACGGTCTGCAGTCCGCCGAGGGCGACGCCGCCCTGGCCCTCGCCATCGCCCGCGCGCGGGCCGCGGGGGCGCGCACCGTCCTGCTCCAGCCGCACCTGCTGCTCTCCGAGAGCGCCGGGCACTCCGCCTGGCGCAAGCGCACCTCCGCCGCCGACTGGGAGGAGTTCTTCGCACACCTTGAGCGTGCGCTCGTGCACTACGCCCTGCTCGCCGAGCGGACCGGATGCGATGTGCTGTGCATCGGCACCGAGCTCTGGCCGGCCCACGGCGACGGCGGCGGAGTGGAGCTTGGAGCCCTCAAGGCCGCCGGCTGGCGCGCGGCGATCCGCGCAGTGCGCGAGCACTTCCACGGCGCTCTGACCTACGCCGCGCGCTGGCCCGCCGAGGCGCGCCGGATCCCCTTCTGGGAAGACCTCGACCTGGTCGGCGTGACCCTCTATCCCGATCTCGAAGTGGCGCACGACACCAGCCGCCCCGGTCGCATGCGCAACCGCCTGAAGAACTCTCTGAGCGAGCTGGGGGAGTTCGCGCGCGAGCAGGGCCGGGCGGCGTTGATCGTCGAGGCCGGCTTCCGCTCGACGTCCGACGCCGCGAGCGAACCCGAGCTGGGGACAGGCGAGCTGGACCTGGGCGAGCAGGCGTTGTTGTGGGAGGCCCTGGCGCGCGCCGTTGCTTCCGCCCGCACGCAGGGCGTGCCTCTGGCCGGGACCTTCGTCTGGTGCTGGCAGAGCGAGCTCCACGGCGGCGGGCGCTTCGACCGTGGCTTCACTCCCTGCGGCAAGCCGGCGCAGGCGCTCCTGCGACCGCTCTTCCGAACGCCCTGAACGCCGTGCGCGCCGCTCGTTGTCTCGCGCGCGCGTCGCGGCCCGGGGAGGGCGGCGAGTGAGCGCACCGCATCCGACCGCCGAACCGCTGACCGACCTCAGCGGCGTCGGCCCCGTGCGCGCCGAGCGCCTGGCGCGCATGGGACTTGAGTCCGTGCGCGACATGCTGTTGTTCCTACCGCGCCGCCTGGAGGTCCCCGGGGACGAGGTCACCGTCGCCGAGGCTCGCGAACGCGTCGGCGTCGAGGTCACCGTGCGTGGCGTCGTCGCCCGCCCGCGCTTCTCGCGCTTCGGGCGCCGCTCGACCCTGCGTTTCTCCCTCGAAGCCGACGGAGCCGCGCTCGACGTGCTGTACTTCAACCAACCCTGGCAGCGCGAGCGCTTCGCCGCGGACGACGAGGTCGCGCTCGCGGGACAGGTCAGCGAGGGCCGCCGCGGCCCGGCGCTGGTCTCGCCGCGCCTCGTCGATCCCGAGCGCGCACCCGAGGGCGCGGGCCGCCCCATCTACCCGACCGGCGAGGGCGTCGGCCAGGAGCTCCTGGCGAGCCTCTGCCGCCAGGCGGTCGAGCGCTCGGCCGACCGGCTGTGCGAGTCGCTCCCCGCCGAGCCCCTCGCGCGCCTGGGCCTGCCACCCCTGCCCGAGGCGGTGCGCGCGCTCCACGCTCCGCCGACCCTCGAGGCCTACGAGGCCGGGCGGCGCCGGGTCGTGCTCGAGGCTCTGCTGCCGATCCAGGCGCGGGTGCTCGAGCGCGCCGCCGGGCGCGCAGGGGGCCAGGCCGTCGAGATTGCCGTGGACGAGGCGCGCCACGACGAGCTCTGCGGGCGCTTCCCCTTCACCTTCACCGCCGGACAGGGGCGCATCACCGCTGACCTGCGCGCTGACTTGCAGCGCTCGACACCCATGCGGCGCCTCTTGCAGGGCGAGGTCGCGAGCGGCAAGACGGCCCTGGGAGCCTACGCCTGCATGGCCGCCGCGGCGGCCGGCGCCCAGTCCGCGTTCCTGGCGCCGACGGAACTGCTGGCCGAGCAGCACTTCGCCGGCTTGCGCGGGCTCCTGGAGCGCGCCGGCGTGCGCAGCGATCTTCTGACCGGCTCCCTGCGCGCGCCCGAGCGGCGCGATCTCCTCGAACGCCTCGCCGCGGGGACGATTGACCTCCTCTTCGGGACCCATGCCCTGTTCAGCTCCGATGTGCGCTACGCGCGCCTGGCCCTGGCGGTGATCGACGAGCAGCACCGCTTCGGCGTCGCCCAGCGCGCGCGGTTGATGGACAAGGGGCGCGACGTGCACGTGCTGCTGATGACCGCCACGCCGATCCCGCGCACCTTGGCGTTGACCCTCTACGGCGACCTGCAGATCAGCACCCTGCGCGAGCTCCCCGCCGGGCGCGGGCGCGTGCGGACGCGCTGGCTGAAGAAGGACGACCGCGTGGCAGCCGAGCGCCTGTTGCTCGAGCGCCTGGAAGCGGGCGAGCGCGTCTTCTGGGTCTCGCCACGCATCGGCGACGGCGACGCGCCCGGCGCCGAACGCGCCTTCGAGCGGCTGAAGACCTCCTCCCTCGGCCGCTTCGGCGTCGAGCTCGTGCACGGGCGTCTGGGCGCGAACACTCGCGCGGAGCGCCTCGATCGTTTCCGCGCCGGCTCGTCGCGCGTGCTCGTGGCCACGACCGTTATCGAAGTCGGGGTGGACGTGCCCGAGGCCACGGTGATGGTCATCGAGGAAGCCGACCGCCTGGGCCTGGCCCAGCTGCACCAGCTGCGCGGCCGGGTGGGGCGCGCCGGCGGCGACGCGTGGTGCCTGTTGCGGGGGAGCGAGGCGGCGCGCGAGCGGCTCGAGCTGCTCGAACGCTGCCACGACGGTTTTGCTCTGGCCGAGGAGGACCTGCGCCGGCGCGGTATGGGTGAACTCTCCGGCCTGCGCCAGTCCGGCGCTCTGATGGAGGGACTCGGCGCGGACCTCGACCTGCTAACCGCCGCCCGTGACCTGCTGGTCGAACAATCCGCCCTGCGCGCCGTCCACGCCCGCGATGCGAGCGAGCCCCTCGCCATCCACGCCCCCTGAAAAGCGGGTGAATACCAGACTCCCTCCATCGAAACCGTCGCCATGGACCACCTCCTGACCTCCGAGAACCTGATCGCCCTCTGCACCCTGACCCTGCTGGAGATCGTGCTGGGGATCGACAACATCGTCTTCCTCACGATCCTCACCGGACGCCTGCCCGAGGAGCGCCGGGCGTCGGCGCGTCGCATCGGCCTGGCGCTGGCGATGCTGATGCGCATCGGCCTGCTCCTGACCTTGAGCTGGGTGATGAAGCTCACCGCACCGCTCTTCGCCGTCGCCGGCCACGAGATCTCCGGCCGCGACCTGATCCTGCTGGTCGGTGGCCTGTTCCTGATCGGCAAGGCCACCTTCGAGATCCACCACAAGCTCGAGGGCGAGGGCGATCCAATGACCCAGGGCGCGACCGCCACCTTCGGCGCGGTTCTGCTGCAAGTCGTCGTGCTCGACGTGATCTTCTCCCTCGACTCGGTCGTCACCGCCGTGGGGATGGCCGACCAGCTGTGGGTCATGATCACCGCCGTTGTGGTGTCGGTGGGGGTGATGATGGCCTTCGCCGGAGCGATCGGCGACTTCATCGAGCGCCATCCGACGATGAAGATGCTGGCCCTTTCGTTTCTGATCTTGATCGGTGTGATGCTCTTCGCCGAGGGCCTCGGCAAGCACATCGAGAAGGGATACATCTACTTCGCGATGTCCTTCTCCCTCGCGGTCGAGTTCTTGAACCTGCGCCTGCACCGCGGGCGCGCGGAGCCCTCCGCTTGAGGGAGGGCTACGGGCGTGGTTCGAGGATTAGCCGCGAGGCGCAGGCGGCCTCGATCGCTTCCTCGCTCCAGGGCAGGGTGACCGTCTCCCCGGCGAGGAAGAGCGGCAGCATGTCATCGTAGTGATGATCGCCTGGGTGGCCGCTCTGGCCCAAGGGCAGCACGAGGCGCGAGCGGTCGGGGTCCGCCAGGTCGAAGACCACGCGCACGGAAGCGCCCCAGACAGCGGGCAGCTCGTCGCCGTCCCAGTCGCCGCCGAAGGCGTAGACCGTCGTCCCCGAGCCGCCGATGGGGAAGGGACCGCGGTTGAACCCGCCGCCGACGAGGGGGACCTCACCCAGGGGATGGGCGAGGTGGAGCTGGTGCAGTTCGCCGTAATGCCAGGCGTCGAAGTCCGCTCCCCAGCGTTCGACTCCTTGTTGCCAGGCGGAGGCCAGGGCGGAAGAGATCGTCTGGGCGCGGCTCTCGCGCGCCGGCGTGCGCGCGTCGTCGAACCAGTCGGCCTCGCACTCCTCGGCGAGCACGTCGAGCAGGAACGCGCGCCGGTTGAGGGCCGGCAGGCGCGGCAGACCACGGGGTGAGAGCTCGTCGCCCATGATCGCTTCGAGCAGGGCGCGCTCGGTGAGGACGAAGAGCGCCGGTTCTGCGCGCTCGGCGACGAACTCGCCGTTCCAGGCGCGGAGCGTCTCAAAGCAGCGCAAGGCGTCCCCCTCGAAGGGGCCATCGAGCGTCGCGAGCAGGTCGGCGGGGTAGAGCGAGCGCCGATCGAGTTGCAGGTCGGCCGCTCGCTTGGCGGTCCAACGGTCCTCGCCCGCGATGCGCTCGCGGATGCGATTCCCGCGCTGGGGCGTGTCGAAGTAGTCGCTGTAGGGGACGACGTAGCCGGGTGGACGCACGTCCTCATTGGCGGTCACCAGCAGGTCGTCGGCCGGGCGCAGGACGATCGGATTGACCTCGTGGTCGAGCAGCCCGTCCCAGCCGACGCGTGGGTCCCAGCCGGCGGCCGGGAAGCGCCCGTTCATTCCGCGCCGGTTGGGCTGACGGCCGATGACCGTGAAGAGCAGGCCTCCCTCGGCGTCGGCGGCGACGATGTTCAGTGGCAGAAAGGGGTGCAGCCCCACGGCCGCCAGGACCTCGTCCACATTGCGGGCGCGCGCCAGGCGCTGGAAGGCGCGCACCGGATCGGCGGGTTGGTGGGCGGACCAGGCCAGCGAGCGTGTAGGGAGGCCGCGCTCGGGGTCCGCGTCGAAGAGGGGCCCGCGGTCCGTTCGAGCCAGGGAGAGCCGCACATCGTCCGCGCCGCGCACCTCGACCGTCTCGAACTCGCGCTCCAGGGCCACCCACCCGTCGCCGCGTCGCACGCGCTCGCCGCTGGCGTCTAGCTCCTCGACGAACAGGTCCACGTCGTCGAGGCGGGGATTGGTGAATGACCAGGCGACGTGAGCGTTGTGGCCGATCAGCACTCCCGGCGCGCCCGGCAGGGAGAGGCCCGCCACCGATACCTCCGGTGCGTCGAGGTGCACGGCGTACCAGGTCGGGGGCGCGCTCAGGGTCAGGTGCGGATCGTTGGCAACCAGGGGCGCGCCGGTCGCCGTGCGGCTGGCGCCGATCGCCCAGTTGTTGCTGCCGCCGCCGCCTTCGGGAGCGGGCGCGGCCGAAGCGCTCGGTGCGTCGCTCCCCGCCGGCGGGCAGGCTGCACGCGCGAGGCGCTCGAGTTCCTCGGCGACCACCAGCGGCGTACCAGCGACGAGGTCATCGAGGGCGGCCGGGCCGAGGGCGCCCAGCCATCGGAAGCGATCCTCCTCGGGGATCCCGAGCGTGAATGACAGGGCGCGGGCGAGGAGCATCGGAATGCCGACGGAGTCGACCCGCGTCCAGGGCTCGGGTTCGAAGCGCAGGATTCGGAAGAGGGGCGGCAGGTCATCGCCGCGGGCGGCGATCCAGGCGTTGACGCCCTCGGCATAGGCGTCCGCGATCGCGCGCGAGTCAGGGTCGAGGGCCGCGGCGTGCAAGACCGCGGTGCGCCGCAGGCGGAAGCGTCGGGCGTCGAGGTCCTTCTCCAGGGCCGCCTCGCCGACGATCTCCGCCAGGCGCCCGGCGGTCCAGCGCCGCATCAGCTCCATCTGCTCCAGGCGATCGTTGGCGTGTAGCCAGCCGAGGGCGCGCACCGCGTCGAGCTCGGAGGCCGCGCTCACGTGGGGGACTCCGTGACCGTCGAAGCGCACGCTGACGGCGGCCTCGAGGCCTTCGAGCCGCTCGCTGCCCGAGCGCCGGGGCAGGCCGCTGGCGGCCACGCCGCTCCACCACCACCCGGCCCCGGCGCAGAGGACGAGAGCGAGGATCAGCAGCAGGAGCGGGATGGACAGACGCATGGGCGGCGGGCGGCGGTGCGGGGAGGAGGGCGGGGGCGGCGGTGACGCCGCGCCGTAGCATAGGGACCGGGATCGGTGAGGGAACCGGTCGCGGAGGGCCCGGGGGAGAGCGCCCCGGAGACCACGGCGCGCGCACGAGCAAGCGCGCAGCCGATTCCGTATCCTGTCGCCGAGCGCGGGGGTAAGCAGGATCCAGGCCCCCGCTGCACCGCCTCACCATGCCCCACTCCAAGCACCCGGTTCGCGGCCGCATCACCCGCGGCTTCGTCCTCGCCAGCGCCCTCTTTCTCATGGCAATCCCCGCTCGGGCGCAGATTGACTTGCCGGCGCGCGGGGAGCGCTCTGCCCCCTCGAAGCCCGAGCGCCCCTCGCAGGGAGAGAGTGCGAGCCGCGGCATCGTGCCGCACCTGGTCTGCACGATCTGCAGCGAGCGCAACTACACCTCGCCCCGGGATCGGCCGGGAGTCGCCAGGGACATGTTCACGGCTTGGTGTTCCCCATGCGCGCGGGACACGGCCCACCGCTCATCGACGGCCGCGGCGGCGCGCGGCGGGCTCGCCCTGCCCGGTACTTCGGGGCGCGCGCCGGCCGCGCCACGCGCCGCGCTGAGCGCGCCCTCTGCGCCTTCCGCCGCCGGCCAGGGCGGACTCGCCGCGACCATCCTCCGGGAAGCGGCGGCGGCCGGAGACCTGAACGGCTCCCTCGCCGCCCAGGCCGTCGAGAGCCTGCTGGCCCTCGGACCCGTGGGCCTGGAGGCTGCCCGGGCCTCCCTCGGCGGCGACGCCGCCGGTATGGTCCTGACCGCGGCCCGGGTGCTGATGCGCGGCGGCGTCGCCGCCGACGGCGAGCTCGTCGCCCAGCGCTTGCGGCGTCGCATGCCCAGCGGGATGGGGCCCAGGGTCCTTTCCGAGCTGATCGACTCCGATCCGGTCCACGCCCCTCCGGGGCTGCTCGTGGCCTTGCTCGATCACCCCCAGCAGCCCATGCGCAACGAGGCCTTGAGGCGCCTGCGCGCCGAGCCCACGCGCGAGCTCCTGGGGCTGCTCGTCGCACCTTTGCAATCGAAGCGTGCCGAGACGCGCTTGCGAGCCGTCGAACTCGTCTGTGCGATCGACGATCCCGGCGTGCTCGACCTGTTGTTCGAGCACATCGACGACCCGTCGGCGCGCGTGGCATCGCGGGCCGTCGCGGCCATCGCCGACAGCGCTGACCCGCGTGTCGAGCTCGAGCTCGAGGGGCGCTCCTTCCAGAGCCGCTGGATTCTGCGCGAGAACGCCTTCGCTCTGCTGGCGATCCTCGACCGCGAGGACCGCACCCTCTGTCCGCTGCTCGGCGAGCGGAACATCGAGCTGTTGCTGGGCGGGATGCAATCCTCCGATCCCCTGATCTACGGGACCTGCGCCGCCGCTCTGGCCGGGATCGGCTATCGCAGCGCCGAGCCAGAGGCGACGGGCTGGCTCGACCGGGAGGTCACCGGGCGGTTGATCTCCGCCGTTGCCGGGCGCGAGTTTCACAGTGACTTCAGCGCCCTGCAGCCGCGGGCCCTGCGGCGCTTGCGCACGATCACCGGCGAGTCCTTCGGGACCGATGGCCGGGCCTGGGCGAGCTGGTGGATCGAGCATCGCGACGGCTTCTATGCCCGACGGGTGAGCATGAGCCTGGAGGGCGAGCGCGCACGGCGCATCGAGCTGCGCTACCGTGGGACGGGCGCCGCCGCCGGGCTCTTCATCCTCCGCGGTCCCGACGCGGTCCACGAGAGCCGTGATTTCGCGGGCGGCCCGGGAGAGCTGCGGTGGATCACCGAGCGCGAGTGCCGCGAGATCGCCGCGCTCATGGAACGGGAAGGCGCCCTCAGCGCCGAGCGTCTGCCCGGCCTGCGCGGCCTCCGAACGCTCGGCCTTCGGACCGTCGAGGTGCTGGTGGACGGGCGTGGCAAGACCTTCACCTTCGGGCCCGAGAGGTCGGAGCCCTGGTTCGAGCGCATCTGCGCCGCCCTCGCGAACCTGCGCGATCGCAATCGCTGGCAGGCCTACCCCGACCTCACGGCCTTCGCTGATGTGCGCGCCTTCTGGGACGCGGAGTCGCTCTGGTGGGGCGAGGAGCACGACCGCCTCGAACGCGACCTGCGCCTGAAGGACCTGGTCGTGGCCCGGGTCGCCGAGAGTCGGCCATCGCTGCGCACACCCCTCTACGGCGAGCTCTCGCGCCTCTACGCCACCGACGGCGTCGCCTCGCCGGCGGACTTTCCGCTCTTCCTGGGGTTCCTGCGCGACGAGGGCTTCTTCGCCGAGCGTGCGCGGATGCTGGTGGAGCTCGCCCTGACGGCCGCCCGGACGGTGAACGGGGAGGAGCGCGTCGCGGCTGAGCTGGGCGACACCTTGATCGAGCTCTTGCGGGCACGCTTCGACGCCGAGGCGGTCGAGGTCATGGCACGTGTCTCCGCCGCCTGCGGTAGAGACCACGTGCGCGGGTTGCTATCGGACGAACGGCCCTTGCTGCGCGCGGTGGGGGCGACGGAGCTGGCACGCCAGCTGGTGGCCGACCGCCCCGTGACCCTCGAGGAGCGTGCCGCCGACATGGCGCTCCTCGTCGGACTGCTGGGCGATCCCGAGCCCCTGGTCGAGGCCGCTGCTTGCCTGGCCCTGGGGCACGCGCGTGTCGAGGGAGCGCGCACGGAGCTGCTCGTGCGCGCACGCCTGGGGGAGGAGCGCGTGCGGGCCGCGGCCCTGCGGGCGATCGGCATGATGGGAGGCGAGTACGTGATCGATGCCCTCGTCCTGGCCACGACCGACGGGAAAGAACTCGTCAAGGAGGCCGCGGCGGAAGGGCTGGCTTCCCTGGGGGATCCGCGCACCGCTCCCTATCTGATTGCGCTCCTGGGGCGCGGGGTGGACTCGCCGCTCCACGCCCACGCCTGGGACGGACTGCTGCGCCTGGGGAGCGCCGTGCACGGCGAACTGGCGCGCACCATGGCGTCACCGCTGCACCGCGCGCGCCGCGAGGCGGCTCTGCTCCTGGCGCGCCAGGGACGGCCCGACGCCCTGGGCGTGATGATCGACATGCTGCGGACCGATCCCGCCGACCGGGTCCTGGAACGGGAGATCACCATCCTCTCGTGCATCGACCTCTCGGCCGCCTCCGGCCCGGGGGAGGAGTGGGCGCGTTGGTGGGGAGATGTCCTCCACGACGACGCGACGGCGTGGTTCGCGGCCGCCCTCGAGCGGCGCGGGGTCGAGGCTCCGGC
Organism: Planctomycetota bacterium; assembly: GCA_036010965.1. Lineage (GTDB taxonomy): Bacteria > Planctomycetota > UBA1135 > UBA1135. The sequence continues at coordinate 41,209 of DASCMO010000023.1, forward strand.
GACGCAGGTGTTGCGAGGCGCGCCGAGCCTGGACGGAGCGCTCTTCCTGCTGGACGTGATGGAGCGCCCCGAGGAGTTCCTCGTCGAGCGAGCGCGGCGCGAGCTGGAGCGCATGCTCGAACGAGAAGTCGGCACACTTCCAGGGGGGCTCGTCGAGCGCGCGGTCTGGCTCAGCGGTATGCGGGAGGAGCTCGCCGAGAGCTGGGACTCGTGACCGCCCCCCAGGAGCGGGCGGGGAGGCCCGACGGCGCGCGCCGCGGCCCCCTGCGCTGGGTCGCAGCGAGTGTCGGCCTGGTCGTGGTCATCGCCGTCGGCCTGTGGTCGGTCGGCGAGCCCGCCCGCGCCGTGCTCGGGCGCGTGGTGGACGGCCTGTTCGACAGCATCGCCCTCGGGCGCGTCGAGGGCCACGCGCCCGCGATCCGAGCCGCGGCTGCGGAGTTCGAGCTCGACGCGAATCTGGTCGCCGCCGTCTGCTACATGGAAAGCCGCGGGCGCGTGGACGCCCTCTCAGGCGTGGGGGCCGCGGGTTTGATGCAACTCATGCCCGACGCGGCCGCCGACGCCGCGCGCTCCCTCGGTCTGGAGGAGCCTACGCGCGCGATCCTGCGCTCCGACGCTGTCCTCAACCTGCGCCTGGGCGCCCATCATCTGGCCTGGACCATCGCGAACGAGGGCGGCGACCCCGAGCGCGCCCTGGTCGCCTACAACGCCGGACGTACCACCCTGCGGCGTTGGATCAAGCGGGACGGCGGCTACACTCTGTGGCGCGAGCGTCAGCTTCGGGAGGGGGACTCGCAGGTCCTGGCCTACGCCCGAGGCGTGCTCGCCTGCCGCGACACCTTGCGCGAACGCGGAAAGATCATGGGCCTCGAATGGCCACCTACCGAACATGCACAAGCCGAACCGGACTCCTGACCGGCGCCCGGGCTCGCGGGTGCTTTCGCTGATCGCCCTGGCGCCCCTGCTCATGGCCGGCCTCGCGTCGGGCAGCGCCTCATCGCCGCAGGACGATCCGCCGCCCGCCACTCCCGCGCCCCCGACCGACCCGGTCGTGGAGTACGCCAGCCCGCGGGGGGCAATGCGCGCCTTCCTGAAGGGCGTGGGCCCGGGGAACCCGATCGGGGACTGGGCTCTGGTCCAGACCACCATCGAGAAGCTCCCCGACGGGACCTTGCCGCATAAGGGAACGGTGGCGCGCCTGAAGTGGACCCTCGACCGGGCGGAGTTCGTGGAGCTCGAGGAGTTCCCGGCAGAGGGCGACCCCGCGCTCTTCGCGGATCGCGAGTGGATCTGGTCTCCCTACTCTCACAATCCCGTCGTGAATCGGGTTGGGATCGAGGTCGCCTTCGTGCAGGAGGGAACGCACTGGTTGATCGCGGCTTCGGTCTTCGAGCGCGTGGACGACTGGTGGGAGTCCGTCCAGAACGAGCCGATCGTCAGCGAGGTGTTCGAGGGCCTCGGATCCCTCGACCGACTGCACTGGAGGATCCGCGAGTCCCTGCCGCCAGTGCTCCTGGACGACTCGTTCCTGATCGAGAACTGGCAGTGGCTGGCTCTCTTGCTCCTGGTGGTGCTGGGCGTCGTACTCGATCGGCTGGTGTGCGCAGTCATCAAGCGCGTGGCGGGACGCATCGCCTCGGACGAGCGCCTCTCACTCGACCGCAGCGTGTTCGGGAACTTCGAGCGCCCCTTCGGGATCTTCGTGACCGCCCTGGTGCTCAACTCCGGCCTGCCCCTGGTGGGCGTCGCCCCGCAGTTCGACACGATCCTGAGCGTCGCCGCGGGCTTCGTGCTGGGGGTCTCGGGGGTCTGGGCGTCCTTCAGGCTGGTGGACGTGGTGTGTGGGTTCCTCGCCGACCGCGCCAAGCTGAGCGTCAACCGCTTCGACGACATGCTCGTGCCGCTCCTGCGGCGCACCCTGAAGATCCTGCTCTCGATCCTGTTCCTGGTCTACCTGGCGTCGTTCCTCTCCGAGGACCTGATGGGCCTCGTGGCCGGCCTCTCGATCGGCTCATTGGCCGTGGGCTTCGCCGCCAAGGACTCGATCGAGAACCTCTTTGGCACCTTCACGGTGCTGCTCGACAAGCCCTTCCAGCTCGGCGACTGGATCACCGTCGGCGACATCGACGGCACGGTCGAGCAGGTCGGTTTTCGCTCGACGCGCGTGCGCACCTTCTACAACAGCGTCATCAGTGTCCCCAACAGCCGCTTCATCAGCGCGCACGTCGACAACTGGGGGAGCCGGCGCTATCGCCGCATCACGACGACCCTGGGGCTGACCTACGACACGCCGCCGGAGAAGGTCGAGGCCTTCTGCGAGGGCGTGCGCGAGCTGATCCGCAGCCACCCGTACACGCGCAAGGACTACTACCACGTGTACCTGAACTCCTTCGCCGATTCCTCCCTGGGGATCATGCTCTACTGCTTCGTGGAGACGCCCGACTGGAGCACCGAGCTGCGCGAGAAGCACCGGCTGTTCAACGACATCCTGCGCGTGGCGGAGGAGTTGAAGGTCAGCTTCGCCTTCCCGACCCAGACCCTGCACATGGTGAAGCCCGAGGATCTCGAGCATCCCGATCGGCCTGCCGACGCGGCGTCCGGTCTCCAGGCCGGACGCGGGGTGGGGCGCGAGGTGGCCGAGAGGGGCCTGGAGCCCTTCGGCGGCGCGAAGCCCCCGCCCGTCGTGATCGACTGAGTCCGCCCGTCCGGGCCAACAACGGGTCGCCGCCGTCGTAGGCGTGGAGGCCCGCGCCGCCCTCACCATTCCCTCATCCATGAGCACACCGACCACGACCACCCCCACGACCGAGGACATCGAGCGCACGAGCGCCTGGATCCGTGAGCTGGAGAGCTCCCTGGCGGAGGTCATCGTCGGCCAGAGCGGACTGGTGCGCGGGCTGATCCTGGGCCTGTTGACCGGCGGCCACGTGCTGCTCGAGGGCGTGCCCGGCCTGGGCAAGTCCCTCGCGGTCTCCTCCCTCGCGCGCGCCGTGCGCGGGGATTTCGCGCGCCTGCAGTTCACTCCCGACCTGCTCCCTTCCGACCTGATCGGGACCGAGATCTACAACGTGAAGGAGGGCACCTTCTCGGTTCGCAAGGGCCCGGTCTTCGCCAACCTTGTGCTCGCGGACGAGATCAACCGCGCTCCGGCCAAGGTTCAGTCGGCCCTGCTCGAGGCCATGCAGGAGCGCCAGGTCTCCATCGGCGGCGAGTCCTTCCTATTGCCTCGCCCCTTCGTCGTCCTGGCGACCCAGAACCCGATCGAGCAGGAGGGCACCTATCCGCTGCCCGAGGCGCAGCTCGACCGCTTCGCCCTCAAGGTGGTCGTGGACTACCCTGATCGGGCCGAGGAGCTCGCGATCCTCGACCGCATGGGACGCACCAGCACGACGGCCGCGGTGCGGCCGGTCGTCGACCTCGAACAGGTGCTCGCTGCCGGGCGCATGGTGGATGCGATCACCCTCGACCCGCGCCTGCAGGAGTACATCGTCTCGCTCGTGCTCGCCACGCGCGACCCGGCCGGGGCCGGACTGGGCGAGCTCGCCGCCCACATCCACTACGGCGGATCGCCGCGGGCGACGATCTGGCTCGCGATCATCGCGCGCGCGAACGCCTTTGTGCACGGGCGCGGGTACGTGACGCCGACCGACATCAAAAGCGTCGCCCTCGAAGTACTGCGCCACCGCGTGATCCCGACTTACGAGGCCGAGGCCGAGGGCCTCGACGCAGACGCGCTCGTGTCGCGCGTGGTCGAGACCGTCCCTGTCCCCTGACGAGCGACAGACCTTCCCCGATGGCGAAGCGCAAGGCGACACCGGAGCCTCCCTCGACCCTGCTCGCGCCCGATCTGATGGCGCGCGTGGAGCAGATCCGGATTCGCACCCACAAGCTCGTCAACACCGCTCTCTCGGGGGGCTACCGCAGCACCTTTCGCGGGACGGGGCTCGAGTTCGAGGAGGTGCGCCTGTATCAGCCCGGTGACGACGTGCGCTCGATCGACTGGAATGTCACCGCCCGCACGGGCCTGCCCTACATCAAGACCTTCTCCGAGGAGCGCGAGCTCACGATCGACTTCCTGGTGGACACCAGCCGCTCGATGGACTTCGGCAGCCGGCGCTGGACCAAGCGAGAGGCGGCGGCGCAGCTCTGCGCCCTGATCTCCTTCGTGGCCATGCGCCACCAGGATCGGGTCGGCCTGACCCTCTTCGGCGAGCGGCCCGGGCTGCACCTCGACGCGCGCAAGGGCAACAATCACTGCCTGCGCGTGATCCGCGAGGTGATCGCGGCCGAGCCGACGAGCGGGGCCAGCGACCTGCAGGCGGCCCTCGAACACCACCTTCGCGCCCACCGCCGGCGCGGCCTGCTGTTCATCGTGAGCGACTTCCTCGATGCCTCCAAGGAGGGCCGCGAGGAGGGCGACGATCCGCCCTGGGCCGACACCCTGCGCAGTCTCGCCCTGCGCCACGACGTGATCTGCGTGCGGGTCACAGACCCCCTCGAGGAGGACCTGCCGCCGGCCGGTGTCCTGCCCCTGGCTGAGATCGAGAGCGGGCGCTGGATGGAGATCGACACGCGCGCCCTGGGCGTGCGCGAGACCTGGGTCGCCCAGGCCGCACGGCGCCGCTCACGCATCGAGTCGATCCTCACCCGGGCGCGGGTCGACCTGGTGGAGATCGACGCCGCCGGGGATGTGGCCGACCCGCTCGTGGCCTTCTTCCGCCGCCGAGCGCAGCGCCACGGGGGGAGGATCTCATGATGCTCTCCGTGACCTTCGCTCTCGGGTTCGCGGTGCAGGCCGCGAGCGTGGAGGTACGGAGTGTCTGCGAGCCGGCCGAGGCAGCGATTGGCCAGCCGGTGACCTGCATCCTGACCGTCGTTCACCCCGCCGACACCCTCGTGAGCCTGGAGCGCGACGAGCTGGCCCTCGATGACTCCTGGGTTGCCGAGGGCGAGCGCCGACTCGTGGGCGCCGCCGACCCCGCCGACCCCGCGCGCCGCGTCACGCGCGTGGCCTGGACCCTGCGCTCGCTCGAGGCCGGAGAACGGGCCCTCGCCGTGCCCGCCGTGCGAATCCATCGCGACGGTGCGCCGCGGGTGATCGATGCGCCGCCCGCGCTCCTGGTCGTGCTCCCGGCTCTCTCAGAGGGCGAGGACGAGGCGCGCCCGGCGGCCGGGTTTCGACCGGCGCCCGCCTGGGATCGACCCCTGTCCGGGAGCTTGGCGCGCCTGGCCGGCCTGGCCCTGCTCCTGGGAACGAGCGCCGTGTTCTTCTTCCGCCGCGCCCGTCGCACGAGCGTTGCGGCAGGGGTGCCCTCTCCGGCCGAGCGCCTCGCGGCCCTGGGCGAGCACTCCGGCGAGTTCGAGGGCAGCGCCGAGCTGCACTACGAGCTGACCGCCCTGGTGCGCGAGGCGGTCGACGAGAGCGAGGGCATCGAGCGCCGCGCGGCGACGGACGAGGAGTGGCTGGCGGCCCTCGGCGAGAGCGAGGCTGTAGACGGCGAGACCCGCCTGCGCCTCGCGGAGCTCCTGGCCGAGTGCGCCAGGGTGAAGTACGGACAGGAGCGTCCGACGCGCTGGGCGGTGGAGACCACCCTCGAGACGGCTCGGGACCTGGTCGCCTCGCTCGATGCCTCGCCGGAGGTGGAGTCGTGATCCTCTGCGCGCTGCCCGCGCTCGCCCAGGATTCCGCCCTGGTTCCCGACGCCGTGCAGAGCGCGGCTGTGGGACGGCTTACCCTCTTCGGCGACCTCTCTCTGGCGGACCCCTGGTTCCTGCTCCTGATCCCGGCCGCCGTGCTCGCCACCCTCTGGGGTCGGGGGCGGTCCGGTCGGTCGCGGGCGCGCCTGCCGATCCTGCCCGGCGAGAGCCCGCCGCGCTCGCTGGCGCAGCGACTCGCCTGGCTGGCGCCCACCATGCAGGTGGTGGGCATGGTCGGCCTCGCGGTCGCCCTCGCCCGTCCCTTGCGCGGTGCGGTGGAGACCAGCTCGGTCTCCGAAGGCGTCGACATCGCCCTGGTCGTCGATCGCTCTAGCTCGATGGGTTATCGCGACATGGAGGCCGACCGCACGCGCCTGGACGTGGTCAAGGATGTCGTGGCGGACTTTGCGCGCCGGCGCATGACCGACCGCGAGGGCGCCTCGGACTACATCGGGCTCTTCGCCTTCGCGAAGTATCCCCAGGAGCTGTGTCCTTTCACCCTCGACGTGGACGCGATCACCGGCTTCCTCGAGCGCCTCGAGATCGTCTCCTTCAAGGCCGAGGACGGCACGGGCATCGGCATCGCCATGGCCAAGACCGTGGCAGTGCTGCGCGAGACCGACGCCGAGTCGAAGGTCATCGTCCTGCTCACCGATGGCGAGAACAACCTCGACCTGATCTCACCTCTCGACGCGGCCGAGCTGGCCGCCGAGGAGGGCGTGCGTGTCTACACGGTCTTCGCCGGCCGCTTCGTGCTGGACGCCTTCGGGCGCCAACGGGAGCTCGACCAGGCCGTCCAGACCCGCGAACTGGAGCAGATCGCGGAGCTCACCGGCGGTCGCTTCTTCCGTGCCAAGGATCGCCGCGGCCTCGAGCTGGCCTACGAGGAGATCGAGCGCCTGGAGCGTACGCGCCGCGAGGAGATGCGATTCGTCGAGCACTTCGACCTCTATCCCGTGCTCCTGCTACCGGCCTTCGGGATCTACCTCGCCTCGTGGCTGCTGGCGCTGACCCTGGGGAGGCGGCTGGGATGAACGACGCCTTCCTGCCGTTCGACATTCTGCGCTCTGACGCGGCGATCTGGCTCCTGGCCGCGCCCTGCGTGCTCCTGGCCGGCCTGTGGAGTCTGCGGGCGCGCCGGCGCGCCGTCGGCCTGCTCGCCGACGAGCGCCACCTTGCGCGCCTGCTCCCCGATCACTCGCCCTCGCGCGCGCGCTCGCGCGTCCTGCTCGCCGCCGCCGGGGCGTTCTTCGCGGCCCTGGCCCTGCTCGGTCCCGTGCGCGGCTACACCCTGCGCGAGGTGGAGCGCAAGGGGCTCGACATTGTGTTCTGCCTCGACACCTCGCGCAGCATGCTGGCGAGCGACCTCAAGCCTGACCGCCTGACGCGCGCCAAGCGCGAGATCGTCGGTCTGCTCGGCCGCCTGCAAGGGGACCGCACCGCGCTGCTGGCCTTCGCCGGCGACGTGCGCAACGTCGCGCCCCTGACCCACGATCGCGTGACCCTGACGCACTTCGTCAATACTCTCTCGACCGAGGAGAACCTGGTCGGGGGAACGAACCTGGGGGCCGCCATCGAACGCGCCCTTGCGCTCTTCGACGGCCGCACGGGTTCCCACGAGGCGATCGTGCTCCTGACCGACGGCGAGGACCTCGAAGGGCGCGGGCTGGAGATGGCCCAGACGGCCGCCGAGCGCGGCATCCGCGTCTTCGTCGTGGGCATGGGTACCGCGGCGGGCGGGAAGATCGCCGACGGCGCGCGGGGATTCGTGCGCGACGAGACGGGGCGCGAGGTGATCACGCTCCTCGATGGCGCGACCCTCGAGCAGATCGCCGCCGCCACCGGCGGCGCCTACCTGTCGGCCGAGTCCTCCGCCATCCCCCTCGAGGAGCTCTACGAGAAGCGCATCTCGCAACTCGAATCTCGCGACCTGTGGGCCGGCAAGGTGCGCATTCCCCACGACCGCTTCCAGTGGCCCCTGGTGCTCGCCATTGGCTGCATGCTGATCGAGGCCAGCCTGCGCGAGCGGCGTCCCGGGCGCGCGCGAGGAGATCGGGCGTGAAGTCGTCGCTCCCGCTCATCGCCCTGCCCCTGCTCTTCGTCCAGGCCCCCGTGCCCGACGGCAGCGACGCGCCGGACCTCGCCGAGGGCTTCGCGCAGATCGAGCGGCTGACCGCCGAGGGCGAGGTCGAGCGGGCGACGGCTCTGGCGGACGAACTCCTGGCCCCGACGGCCTTCGACCGCTGGCGGATGGGGCTGGAGGCCGAGGGCTCGCGCGTCCTGGCTCCGATGGTGGACTTCTGCGCGCCGGCGCTCGAACGGCTGGGCCTCGGCGTCTACCCCGAGCCCGTGCGGGCGGAGCTCTTTTACGCACGCGGCCTCGTGCGACTCGAGGCCCAAGACGCTCCGCAGGCGGAGCGCGGGTTCGCCCTCGCGCGCAGCCTCGGCGGCCCCGGGGCCTTGCGTCTGGCGGCCACCTACGACCTGGGCGTCACGGCCCTCCTGCAGGGCGAGGAGTGGCGCGGGCGAATGCTCGAGCAGCCCGCCGTACGGCCAGGCCTGATCGAGGAGCCGCCCCGGCCCGACGGCGAGCAGCCCGACCCCATGGCCGAGGCGCGCGCGGCGTACCTGCGCGCGCGCGCGCACCTCGTCGAGCGCCTGCGTGCTGATTGGCGCGACGCGGACACGCGCGCCAACGTCGAGTTGGTCGGGCGCCGCCTGCGCTGGCTGGACGAGCAGGAGCAGGAACAGCGGAAGCAACAGCAGGAGCAAGATTCCGAGTCCGAGGACAGCGAGCAGGACGACGAACAGTCCGGGGCCGAGCCTTCCGAGGGCGGGGAGCAGGACGCCGAGGAGGGCGAGGGAGACGAGGACCAGCAGGGCGACACACAGCAGGAGGAGGAAGAGCGCTCCGGTGACGACCCGACGGACGAGGATGGCGAGGGCGACGGACAGGAAGCGGGTCAGGCCGATCCGCAGGAGGTTTACCTGACGCGCGAGGAGGTCCAGCGCATGCTGGAGAAGCTCGCCGAGCACGAGGCGCAGGGCGAAGAGGTCAAGGCGCGGCTCTACCAGAACCGCCGCCAGCGGGTCGAGAGGGACTGGTGATGAGAGAACGAGAACGAAGACGATGCCTGATCGCGGCGGCGCTCCTGGCCCTCCTGTGTGTCGCGGCTCCCGCCGCGCGGGCCCAGGGCGGCCCGCGCGTCACGGCCCAGCTCTCCACGGGCGTGGCCAGGCTCGGCTCGACGGTCAGCGTCGAAGTGGCCGTGCACGGAGTGAAGCAGGCCGAGCTCGCGGGCGTGCCGCGCGTCGACGGCCTCAGCGTCGAGGGCGTGGTCGGCCCCAGCGTCTCCGTCTCCCAGGAGTGGTCCAACAGCCGGCGCACGATCTCCCGCAGCGTCTCGTGGAACGTCGTCCTGCGGCCGGCGGCGGTGGGGGAGTACACGATCCCGCCCATGCGCTTGAAGGTCGACGGCGCCGAACTGTTCACGCGCGAGCTGACCTTGAAGGTCGTCGAGGACCTGCACGGCATGGAGCTTGGCTACCTGGAGTTGTTCGAGCGCCCCGAGGGGATCCACGAGGGCCAGCCCTTCGTGATCGATCTGCGCCTGGGTTGGGACCTCGGCATCGATCAGAAGGTCAACATGGCCAATCTGATCCTGCCCTGGTGGGGCGAGCTGCCCGGAACCCTCGAGGCCGAGTCACACGGGGCCTCCCTGCGCTCGAAGCTGGTCCAGGTCAACCTCAACTCGCGCGGCCGCGTCGACGTGCGCGACCTCGGTCAGCAGGACGTGCGCGGTCGGCCTTTCCGCGTGCTGCAGTTGCGCCGCACGTTCATCGCGACCCGACCCGGCACGCTCTCCTTCCCCGAGAGCTTTCTCGAGTTCGGCTTCGTGGGCGGCGGCTTCTTCGACACTCGCAAGGAGACCTACCACGTGGGCTTCCCGGCCTTCGAGTTGGAGGTCGTGCCCTTGCCCGAGGAGGGCCGGCCCTTCGAGTTCTCCGGTGCTGTGGGCAGGGTGCAGGCGCTGGCCACCGTCGACCGCCGCGACGTGGACGCGGGGGAGTCGATCAAGCTCTCGGTCGAGTGGACCGGAGACGCCAATCTCGAGTTCCTGGAGCCGCCCGACCCCTCACGCATGGAGGTCTTCGAGCGCTTCCGGCTCTACGGCACGACCGACCGCTTCTTTGGCGATCGCCGGCGCGTCGTGTACGACCTGGCTCCGATCTCGGCCGTGGTGTCCGAGATCCCGGCTCTGCCCTTGAGCGTCTTCGATCCCGCGCGCGGGGCCTACGTCACTGTCAGCACCGAGCCGATCCCGATCAGGGTGCGTCGCCTGGAGAACGAGTCAGCCCTGGCGGCCGCCGAGGGCGCCGACGGCCGGACTCTGGCCCTGCTCGACATCCAGACCGCGCCCGAGAACGGGAGCGAGTCGCCCGGCCCGGGAGCGGGCTCGATCGGCGCCGCGGCCCTGGCCGTCCTGCTGGCCTGGCTCGCCGCGCGCTTCGCGGTGCGCCGTCGAGGCGACCCCGATTCCGCCCGCGCGCGTGCGCGGCGCGGCGCGCGGCGAGCGCTCGCCCGCGACCTGCGCGGCGCGTCCAGCGCCGGTGGCCAGGCGGCCGCCGTGCACCGCTTCCTGGCCGCGCGCACGGGCCGTCCGCCCGAGGCGTGGGAGGGCAGCGATCCGGTCGAGTTCGTGCGGTGCCTGGCCGCCGATCAGGGGGGGGCGCCGCCCGAGGAGGGCGCGCGCGAACTGGCCGGCGTGCTGGGCGAACTCGAGGCGCGCCACTGGAACGGCGACGACGCTCCGCTGGAGATCGGTCGCTTGATAAAGGCCGCCGAGCGGGCGATGGAAGGGGGATTCTAGAGATGAGGATCGTCGTGCTCTCGACTCTCTACTGGGCGTTGCTGTGCGCTCCCGCGGCGCTCGCGTCTCAGGTCGTCGAGCCCGCAGCCTCCGACGCCGAGGCGGCGGCGAGCTATCGGGCGGGAGACCTCGAAGGTGCCCGCGGCGCGTGGTTGGCCCTGCTCGCGGACGAGCACGGTCCGCGGGGTGCGGAGCGCGCGCGCGTACTCCACAACCTCGGCAACGTCGATGCCCGCCGCGAGGACTGGGCACGGGCGGTCGGCTGGTACGCGGCCTCCCTGCGCCTGAGGCCGCGCGACGCCGAGACCTGGCACAACGTCGAGTTCGCACGGCTCAAGGCCGGCCTGGAGCCCCAGGACCGCGGGGACCTGTCGGCGACCCTGCACCGCGCGCTCTCGTCGGTGACCCTGGGCGAGAGCGCCTGGCTGGCCCTGTTCTCGCTCCTGCCCCTGGCCCTGTGTCTGGCCGGCGAGGCCTTGCGCGGCGGCCTTGTGTGGCGGCGCCTCTGCCTGGCGAGCGCGGCCTGGTTCGCCCTGGCCCTCGTGCCGTGGTCCTGGAACCTGGCGAGCGCGGACGACGATCCCCTGCTAGTGATCTCCGAGGGCAAGGTCGCGGCTAACTCCGAACCGCGCACGGACGCTGCCGGAGTCGGAACCCTCCCGGCGGGGGTCGAGGTAGAGCGCCTCGATCAGCTCCCCGGTTGGGTCAAGGTCGCCTTGCCCGAGGGAGGCTCGGGTTGGATCGTGCGCGACGCGGTCTTCGTCCTGCGCCGCTGAGCGCGGGTCTCGTCCCTGGACTTCACCTCCCGGCCCTGCACAATCGGCGCCTCGATTCCCCTCCGACACCGCTCACCATGCCTCTCCCCGAACACCACCTCTTCGTCTGCATCGCCAACCGCCCGCCGGCCGCGGGAGACTCCTGCGGAGCCGTCGGCTCTCGCGAGTTGATCGAGCGCCTGCAGCTCTCAATCCTAGAAGAGGGCCTGGCCGATCGCGTGCGCGTCAACGGCTGCACCTGTCTGGGGCCCTGCGAGCAGGGCGTGAACCTCGTCGTCTATCCCGACGGCGTCTTCTACACGTGCGTGACGGTCGAGGACGCCCAGGAGATCGTGCAGGGCCACCTCAAGGGCGGAGAGCCCGTCGAGCGCCTGCGCTTTTCGGTGCCGGACTGACCCCCTGCCGCAGGGTCTCGGGTCACGCGAGCCAGGCGCTCGCCACGGCGAGGTAGGTCGCCATGGCGGTCACGTCGGTGACCATCAACACCACGGGCCCGGCGGCGATGCGCGGATCGAGGCGCGTCGCGTGGAGCAGGACGGGCAGGCCAGCGCCGAGCAGGGCGGCCAGGATCATGACCGCGACGACGCTCGCCAGGAGGGGCAGAGCGATGTGCGCCTCGGGGTCGATCAGGGTCGCCGCGACGGCCACGCACACTCCGCACGCGCCGCCCAGCCAGAGCGCCGTGCGGGCCTCGACGCCGATGCGCCGGCGGACGCTGGCCCAGGGAACGTCCGCGCTGTGCAGGTGCTGCAGGGCGAGGGTCATGGCCTGCATCGCGATCGCCTCGGCCAGGGTCAGGACCAGGGGAATGAAGGTCACGATGGCGACCACCTCCAGCAGCAGGTCCTCGTGGGAGGCGGCTATCAGGGCGCAGGCCACGCCGCCCAGGAGGTTTACGGCCAGCCAGGGGATGCGCATGCGGAATCCGGACGCGACGCCGTCGAGCGGAGCGCTGGCCACCGAGACGCCCATCATCTGGAACAGATCCCACAAGCGCTGGCGTTCGGCCAGCTCGACCGTTTCCTCGGCGTAGGCGCCGACGTCGATGGCACCCAGGAGCCGGCCCTGGCCGTCGACCACGGGCAGGGCGAGCAGGCGCTGGGAGGCGAAGAGGGCCAGGGCGTCCTGCATGGACGTGGTCTCGCTGACCGAGACCACGCGCCGCTGCATCAGTCGATCCACCCGCTGTTCGCCCTGGGCCAGCAGCAGAGTCCGGATCGGCAGCACGCCCGCGAGGCGTCCGCCTGCGCCAAGGGCGTAGACGTAGACGATGTGGTGGCCGATGCGCCGCGTGCGCAGGTCCTCGAGGGCTTGCTGCACGGTCTGGTCGCAGCGCACGGCGGTCTGCACCGGCTGCATCGCCCGCGTCACGGGCAGGCCGAGGTCCACCTGGGCGCTGAGCGGCATCGCGGCAGCCTACAGGTCCCAGGCTCCGGTTCCATGGCCGAGGGACGAGCCGGGTCGGTCGGCGTTGCGGCGCGAAGGCACGGGCGCGACCGGGGCTTGAGCTCGGCTGGCGGGGAGCCGTTTCCCCACGGTGTGGGGCGCGGCGGGCGCTAGGCTGACGGGCATGTTCCATTCCCCTAGTGCCATCCTGCGTGTTTCACTCCTCGTCCTGGCTTCTGCGGCGGCTCTCGGCCAGGAGACGCGCCTCTCGCAGCGTGAGGGGAAGGCCTTGGTCGAGGAGTACCTGGCCCTCGACGCGCGCGGCGCCGAGGACCGGGAGCGCTGCGACGAGATCCTCACGCGTCTCGAAGCCCACGGCGAGCTCAGCGCACGGGAGGCCGCGCGCTGGCGCAAGACGGTCCTGACCCTGGCGGCAAAGGGTCCCAGGCTCGAAGAGGACAGGGGCGAGCACTTCCTGTGGGAGGACGAGCAGCGCGGGATGTACATCGTCGATGGCGAGACGCGCCGGCCGAAGGGACTCTTCATCGGCCTGCACGGGGGGAGCGACGGCTCGGGCGAGGCGCGCTGGTGCCAGCGCAGCTTCTCGGACGCGGTGGCGCGCGAGGACTGGCTCGCCATCTACCCGCAGGTCCTCGAGCGCGTCTCGGTGGGCTGGACGAAGTCCGGCACTGAGGAGTTCGTCATGGAGCTCGTCGAGCGCGCCCTGCGCACCTGGAAGATCGACCGTGACCGAGTCTTTCTCGGCGGGCACTCCATGGGCGGCTTCGGGACCTGGTCGCTCGGCTCGCACCACGCCGACCGCTTCGCGGCCCTGGCGGTCTCCTGCGGCGCGCCGACCTCCGCCTGGTCTTCGTCCTCCGATCCCGGCGACGAGGTCGACGGCATGATCCCCAACCTGCGCAACCTGCCGATCGTCTTCTACCACGGCGCCGACGACCGGCGCGTGGCGCCGGACGCCAGCCGCCGGGCCGCCGGGCGCATGGCCGCGGCCCGTGAGCGCTGGGGCGCCTTCGACTTCGAATACTGGGAGGAAGCCGGGCGCGGCCACTCCGGCCCGCCGGGGGGGATGGGGGCGTTGCTGAAGCGGATCGCTGACCGCGAACGCGAGGCGCGCCCCCAGCGTCTCGTCTGGCAGCCGGCACTGGACTGGAAGCGGCAGTTCTACTGGCTGTGGAGCGATCGCCCGGGCTCGCCAGGCCTGGTCGAGGCGGAGCTGGACCAGGAGAACGGGATCCTGCGCATCGACAGCGACGTTCCCACGGGACTGCGGGTGCTGCTCGACGACGACCTGCTTGACCTCGAGGGTGGGCTGACCCTCATCCTCAACGGCGGCGAGCCCCGCACCGTCTTGCCCCTGCGCAACCTGGCGGTCATCGTCCGCACCGGGCGCGGTGGCGACGACGCCTTGACCTTCGAGGCCGCCGTGGTCGTCTCGCCCTGAGGGTTTGCCCGCAGGGTTCGGCCGAAGGGCTCGCCCGACGGGGCTGACCGGGGAGCGCCCTTGCCCCGACCTCCCCCGTGCGGGATGCTGCGGCCATGCGAGCCCGCTCCCTCTGGATCGTCGCCCTCGCCGTGGTCGCGAGCGCTTGCTCCCCGATGTCGGGCGAGGGCCGGGGCGTGCTCGTGATCGTTGTCGACGGTCTGCGCGCCGACCACACCAGCGGGCTCGGCTACGACCGCGAGACGACTCCCGAGCTCGAGCGTCTCGCGGCCGACGGCGTGCGTTTCACCCAGACCTTCTCCGCCGCTCCGGAGGTGATCCCGGCCCACGTGGCCCTGCTCACCGGCTGCGACCCGGGCCTGGCCCGGCGCCCGCTGCTCCCCGACGGCTCGCGCCTGGCCCTGGTGAACGACTGGCTCATCCCGCAAGCGGTCCCGCGCCTGGCCCTCGAATACCTGGCCGCCGGGTACACGACGGCAGCCTTCGTCGACCACCCGCGCATCACCGAGCTGTTCGGCTTCGACACCGGTTTCGAGGAGTTCAACGGCTTCGCCGAGGGTCGCACCGGGGCGACGCTGAACTACGGTTTCGATGGCGTCGCCGGGCGCTTCATGCGCTGGCTGCGGGCAAAGGATGCCGACCGCGACTGGTTCGCGTACCTGACCCTGGGGGACCTCAAGCGCGCCTGGTCCGACGCGGACTCGCGCTGGGCGACCTACTTCGAGCCGCGCTCGGAGCTGTCGGCCGTCCCGCCGGTCGCCGAAGCCGAGCGCGCCTTCTTCGCCTTGCCCAGCAACCTCTGGCGCGCCGGCGGAGGGCGATTCCAGACCCTGGGCGAATACGAAGCGTGCTACGACGGCGCTCTGCGCCAGCTCGATGAGCGGCTCGGTCGCCTCTTCGGCCGCCTGAAGGGCATCGGCCGCTGGGAGGAGACGACCGTCTGCGTCGTCGGCAGCTTCGGCCTCGGCTTCGGAGAGTCTGGTCTCCTCCTGGGCAACGGGACCCTCTCCGACGTGGACCTGCACGTGCCCTGGATCCTGCGCCCGGCGGCTTCGGCGGACTGTGAGCGCGGACGGACGACCGACGCCCTGGCGAGCACCCTCGATTTGGCGCCGACCCTGCTCGAGCTGTCGGGGATCGCGAGACCGGGCGGCATGCACGGACTGTCGCAAGTGACCACCTCGCGTGCCGACGCCCGGCCCGTGCGCGAGCACGCCTTCGCCTCCCTCGGCTTCTCCGCGGGGTTCTCCGCGCGCGACGCCACCCACAGCTTCCTGCACACGCGCCCCGGGAGCGAGGGGCCCGCCAGCCTGGCCCTGTCGTGGTTCGGCGAGCCCCATCCCCCCGGCGACGGCTGGCGCGAGCACCTGCGCGACCGCCGCACGGCGGGTCCCGGGAGCCTCGAGCCTTCTTCCGACGATGCCGAGGCCGCGGCGGTTCTGCGCGCGGCAGGGGAGGAGTGGTTCCTGTGGGTCGGGCGGGCGCGCGACGCCTACCACCCCGCGCCCTGGCGCGAGGAGGCCTTCGACCCTGACCAGCGGGCTGAGCTCGTCGAGCGCGGGCTCGTGGCCGAGGACTTCTGAACCGCGGCTAGCCCTGGGCGAGGCGCGGGCGCTCGACGTTGGCGGCCTCCAGGCGCCAGCCGTCCGCTCCGCCCAGCAGTAGGTTGGCGTGAGCCGGGAAGGTCGCGAAGCGGTAGCTGTCGGGGGTCGAGTATCCCAGGGCGTGGGCCAGGGCGACGCGGATCACGTTGGCGTGCACGCAGACCACGAGGGTTCCGCCGTCGGCGTCCGCCAGGCCGAGCTCGATCTCGGGCCAGACGCGCGCCAGCAACACCTCGTCGCTCTCGCCGCCCGGCGCGCTCCAGCGGAACGGATCGCTCCAGTAGGTCTCAGCGCTCGCCAGCCAGCGCTCTTGGAACTGGGCGCGCTCGATGCCCTGCCACTGGCCGCGATCGATCTCGCGCAGTCCGGGCGTGCTGCGCAGGGGGGCGCTGGTGGCCTGGGAGATGCCGCGGCCCATGGCCAGGGCGCGCTCGAGATCTGAGCTCACCACCGCCGCGATCGGGAGATCTCGAAAGCCCTCGGCCATGGCGCGCGTGTTCTCCAGGCCCTCGGCGGAGAGCGCCACGTCCTGGCTTCCGTAGGCGATGGAGTGGAAGGCCTCGGCGACCTGGGCGTGGCGCACGAGCCACAGGGCGGCACCGTCGGGAGCCGCCGGCCGGGCGGGGGTCGGGACGGGGCCGGGTCGGCCTTCCGGGGAGGCGGGCGGTTCGAGGAGCTTCATGGCAGGCGTTGGCAGGAGGGGAGGGCGAGGAGCTAAAGGGGAAGCGGACTTGCAGCGACCCGTCGCCTGCGTAGAGTCTCGTTATCTGGGAGCGAGGAGCTCCCGACCCCTCGGTCATCCTCGCCGAGGAGACGAACCGGAGCAATCCCATTCCCACCATCACCTTCAGCGCCGACGGCCAGTCCTTCGAGATCCCCGAGGGTTCCACCCTGCTCGAGTTTTGCCTGGAAAACGAGACCTCGATGCGCTTTGGCTGCACAGTCGGGAGTTGCGGTACCTGCATCTTCGTCCCCGAGGCGGGCGCGGAGAACATCTCGCCCCTTGAGGACGAGGAACAGGAGACCATTGAGATGTGCTCCGACGAGCAAGGGGCGCGGCTGGGCTGTCAGATCAAGATCCTGGGCGACGTCACGATTCGCCAGGACGGCCCAGGGTAGGGAGCGGCTTTCGCTCTCCGGCGCGACGCGCGCTATCCTCCCGGCGGCAATCTCGTCTCAACGCTTCCAGGGGAGTTCATGATGGTCAAGGTTGGAGTGGTCCTGTCAGGCTGCGGTGTCTTCGACGGCACCGAGATCCACGAGTCCGTCCTGACGCTCCTGGCCCTCGATCGGGCCGGTGCCGAGGTCGTCTGCGCGGCCCCCGATGTGGAGCAGATGCACGTCATCGACCACGTCAGCGGCGAGGAGACCGGTGAGACGCGCAACGTTCTGGTCGAGTCCGCCCGCATCGCCCGCGGCGACATCGTGGACCTCGCGCGCCTCGGGGCGGGGGAGATCGACGCCCTGATGTTTCCGGGCGGGTTCGGGGCGGCCAAGAACCTCTGCGACTTCGCCGTGGCGGGGGCGGAGTGCTCCGTGAACCCTGAGGTGGCGCGCCTCGTGCGGGAGATGCTCGAGGCCCGAAAACCCATCGCGGCGGTCTGCATCGCGCCGGCCATGATGGCCGCCGTCCTGCGCGACGCCGGCCTGGCAGGCGAGCTGACCATCGGCGACGACGCCTCCACCGCCGCGAGCCTCGAGGCCATGGGAGCGCGTCACGTCGCCTGTCCCACCGACGAGTTCCGCGTCGACGAGGAGCACCGCATCATCACCTCCCCGGCCTACATGTTGGCTGGCGGGATCGCCGAGCTGGCGCGGGGGATCGACCGCACCGTGGACGAGCTGCTGCGCATGGCGGGCTAACCCGCCGGAGGCGTCGGCAGCTCCTTCACGTACAGGTCGCGCTTGGGGTAGGGGATCTCGATCCCCTCGGCGTTGAAGCGCTCGTAGATGCTCGAGTTGATGAGGTCGAGTATCTGGCCGCGCAGGACCGGCTGGGGGATCCAGCACAACAGCTCCAGCTCCAGCCCCGAATCGGCGAAGGTTCGCAGGCGCACCCGCGGCTCGGGCTGCTTGCAGACCAGCTCCTCGCCTGCGGCCGCCTCGATCAGCACGCGCCGTACCTCCGGCAGGTCCGAACCGTAGGCTACGGAGACCTTGATCCGCACCCGGTGGCGCGGTGATTCGCCCGCGGTCTCGTTGGTGATACGGGCCTTGCCCATGACCGCGTTGGGGATCGTGACCAGGACATCATCGCGTGTCAGCAGGCGCGTCGAGCGCAGGCCGATGTTCACGACCTTGCCGCGCTCGCCTGACTCGAGGTTGATGAAGTCGCCCATCTTGTAGGGCGCGTCGGCGATGATGAAGACGCCGGCGAAGAGGTTTCCGAGGGTGTCCTGGGCGGCGAAGCCGAAGGCGACGCCGACGATGCCGGCCGAGGCCATCCAGCCGCCGGCGTTCAAGTCCCAGGTGTCGATCACCAGGAAGGTGCAGAGGGCGAACAGTAGCAGCTTCAGCAGGTTGTCGAAGAGCGGGTAGGTGCGCGCCTCGACGGCGAAGAAGCGGTCGGTGGTCTGGCTGGCCGAGGTCAGCATGACCTTCGCGGCGCGGGCGGAGAACACGCACCAGACGATGATCAGGATCGTCGCGATGCTCCGGCGCGTGGTCGCCTCGGCCTCCTCGGAGATCTGCAGGATCGACGCGGAGGCCATCAACCCAAGGAGCACGATGGTCTTCAAGGTGGGCCCGCGCAGGAGTCGCACGAGCTCGTCATCGAGATCGTGCCTGGTGAGGCGCGCGAGCCGGGGCAGGAGCCAGCCGACCAGCAGATCCACGACGCCCGCCAGCAGGACGGCGGCGCCCAGGACGATCAGGGCCTGGAGGGGCGTGCTCTCGGTGAAGCCTGCGAGGAGATCGATCAGCGGCTGCATGTCCGGGGCGATCATGACACCGCGGCGGGGGAGTTGGAATCCCCTCGGGGCGTCGGGTCCGACCGGGGGCGGGAGGGTGCTTTGCAGCGCCCCGGGCGCGGGTTAGGCTCGGAAAGCGGGAGTCCGTCGCCGGGCGGCGTCCTTCCAGCGAGACCATGAGCGAGACGGCGACCACCCAGACGGGCGAGCGACGCGCAGCCGAGGCCGGCCCGCGCGGACCGCGCGTGCGCTCCGACTGCTGGGTCGGGATCACGCCGGAGTCGACCGGCGGGATCGAGCTGGAGCTCGAGAGTACCGTCGAGAGCACCTACGGCCGCTCCATCCGGGCCCTCATCGAGGAGGGCGCCCGGGCCCTGGGGATCGACCACGCTCGCATCCGGGTCGAGGACGGTGGTGCCCTACCCTTCGTGCTCATGGCGCGCCTGGAGGCCGCCGCCCGCCGCGCGCTCCCCGACCTGCGGTCGCGCTGGCTGCCGGAGCGGGCCGAGGCCTGCGGGGCGCCGGCGCGCCGCGAGCGCCGCCGTCGTTCGCGCCTCTATCTCCCCGGTGATCAGCCCAAGTACATGACCAACGCCGGGCTGCACGCGCCCGACGCCGTGATCCTCGATCTCGAGGACTCGGTGGCGCCCGGCGCCAAGGATGCCGCGCGCATCCTCGTGCGCAACGCCCTGCGTCAGGTCGACTTTTACGGCGCCGAGCGCACCGTGCGCATCAACCCCGGCTCGCTCGGCCTGGCCGATCTGGACGAGATCGCCGACGAGAACGTGCACCTGATCCTGATCCCAAAGGTCGAGGGCGCCGAAGAGGTGCGCGCGGTGGACGCGCGCATCCGCGAGCGGACCGAGGCGGAGGTGTTTCTGATGCCGATCATCGAGTCGGCCCGCGGGGTCACGAACGCCCTGGAGATCGCCGCGGCATGCGAGCGGATCGTGGCGGTCACGATCGGCCTCGAGGACTACACGGCCGACCTCGGCGTGCCGCGCACGGACGAGGGTCGCGAGAGCCTCTGGGCCCGCTCGATGATCGTCAACGCCGCCCGGGCCGCCGGCGTGCAGGCCATCGATTCGGTCTTCTCGGACGTTGAGGATGGGCAGGGCCTGCGGCGCTCCGTGCTAGCTGCGAAGGGCCTCGGCTTCGAGGGCACCGGCTGCATCCACCCGCGTCAGATCCGCATCGTTCACGAGGCTTTCGACCCGACCACGGAAGAGATCGCGCGCGCCCGCCGCATCGTGGTCGCTTTCCGGGAGGCGCAGGAGCGCGGGCTGGGCGTCGTCAGCCTGGGCTCGAAGATGATCGACCCGCCGGTGGTCGAGCGCGCCCTGCAGACGGTCGCGCAGGCCGTCGAGAGCGGGCTCCTGGCGGCCGACTGGGAAGAGAGCGAGGTCTAGGGGTGGCATCGACCAAGACGACGTCCTCCGCCGAGATGATCGAGAACGCCGCCGGGAGGCTCGTTCCCGCGCGCATCAACGAGCGTGACGCCGTGCCCTTCCGCGGCGTCGGCGCCCACCTGCCGCAAGGGAATAAGACCGGGCCACCGATCCGGCGCGCCAGCGACTACCCAGCCTCGGGGGACAAGCGCGCGCCGAGCCTGGGCGAGGCCCTCGAACGCTGCGGCCTGCGCGACGGTATGACGATCGGCACCCACCACCACTTCCGCAACGGCGACCTGGTGGCGAACGCCGTCTTCGACGCCGCGGCGGCGATGGGGCGCCGGGACCTGCGCTGGTTCCCCTCGGCCAGCTTCCCCTGTCACGAGCCGCAGATCGCGCACATGGAGAGCGGCGTGATCCACCACATCGAGGGCTCGATGAACGGCCCTCTGGGCGACTACTGCAGTCGAGGCGAGATGCGCGGCATGGGCGTGCTGCGCTCCCACGGCGGCCGCTGGCAGGCGATCCAGGACGGCGAGGTTCACGTGGACGTGGCGGTCATCGCCGCGCCGACGGCGGACTGCTTCGGCAACGCCACCGGCGACCGCGGTCCGAGCGCCTGCGGCCTGCTTGGCTTCGCCCTGGCGGACTCGCTCTACGCCGATCACGTGATCGTCGTGACCGACAACCTCGTGCCGTTTCCCTGCCTGCCGTGGCAGATCCAGGGCAATAACGTCGACTGGGTCGTCGAGGTCGAGAAGGTCGGCGAACCGGAGAAGATCGTGTCGGGAACGACGCGCGTGACGAGCAGCCCCGATCGGCTGTTGATCGCCGAGCACTGCGCGCGCTTCGTGCGCGACGTCGGCATCCTGCGCGAGGGCTTCTCCTTTCAGGCGGGGGCGGGTGGCACGGCCCTGGCCTTCGGGATCTTCCTCAAGGAGATGATGAAGGAGGCCGGCGTGACCGCCGGATTCGTGCGCGGCGGATCGAACGAGTACCTGGTCTCGATGCTCGAGGAGGGCTTGACGCCCGTGATCCTCGACGGCCAGACCTTCGATCTCGAGGGTGTGCGCTCCATGCGGGAGAACCCCGGCCACCAGAACACGAGCCCCTTCACTTCCTACAACTTCCACGGCAAGGGGAACTTTGCATCGATGATCGATGTGGTGATCCTGGGCGCCACGGAGGTGGACGTGGACTTCAATGCCAACGTCGTGACCCACACCGACGGGCGGCTCTTGCACGGCATCGGAGGTTGGCAGAACTGCCTCTTCGCCGGCTGCACGATCCTTGCCGTGCCTTCGTTCCGCAACCGCATCCCGGTTGTGCTTGACGAGGTCACGACCCTCTGCGGTCCGGGAGAGCTGGTGGACGTCATCGCCACCGAGCGCGGCCTGTGCATCAACCCGCGGCGGGTGGACCTGATCGAGGCGGCGCGCGGCTCCAGAGTTCCGATCCTCGACCTCTGCGAGCTCAAGCGCGAGGTCGAGCGCATCTGCGGCGGGGCCCCCGATCGCGCCCGCACGGCCGATCGCGTCGTGGCGGCCATCCAGTGGGTGGACGGCACGACCATCGACTGCGTGCGCGCCGTCGCGGACTGAGCGTCTCGTTCGGGCGGGCCGCGGCCCGATCCTTCGTGGTTCAGTCGGGCATCAGCATCAAGCGGCGCGTGTCCGCCACCATCGGGCGCACCGGCAGGCTGGGCCGCAACTGCTCGAGCACCTTCTCGGCCGTCGCCCGGTAGCCGGTCAGCTTGCCTCCGTAGAGGCCGATCCAGCGCGGGAAGGCGGCGTCATCGGGAACAAGGCGCGTGTCGCGCGGGCGTGCGAAGGCCGAGCCGCCCCCGGCCGGCAGCACCCGCAGGCCCGCCCAGGAGTCGATCACCTCGGTCGAGCGGTCGGGGAAGTGGTGGGCGAAGGTCTCGCGCAGGTACTCGACCTCCGCGGGCGTCGGGGCAACGTCGCCGGGAGCGCCGTTGTGGAAGGTCTCGGTCGTGCCGACGAGGGTGTGGCCCTTCCAGGGCATGGAGAAGACCGCCCGTCGGTCCGCGGGCGCTTCCGTGTAGTAGATGCCGCGCTCCAACTGGCCGGGCAGCTCGATGTGCGTGCCGCCGACCAGGTCGATGGCCATGCCCGGCGGTGGCGGCGAGACCCGCTCGCGCACGGCCTCGACCCACGGGCCCGCGGCGTTGACCACCGTGCGCGCGGTCAGGGTCCGTTCCGAGTCCCCTTCGCGAAACGTCACCCGGTAGGCGCCCGCGCAGCGCTCGGCGCCGACGAATGCCGCGGGACAGGCGAGTTCGGCGCCGAGTTCGCGGGCGGAGCGCATCACCGCGCGGCACAGGGCCGCGTCGTCGGTCTGGCCGTCGAGGTAGCGATAGACCGCGCGCAGGCCGTCGGTTTCGAGCCCGTCCAGCCTGTCCCACTCCGCGCGCTGCACGGCTGTGAAGCGCGCGGCCGGGTGCAGGCCGCCGAGGAGGGCGTAGAGCGAGAGACCGGCCCGGATCTGCAGGGCGCTACGCGTCGTGTGCTCGAAGACGGGGATGAAGAACGGGACCAGGCGTACCAGGGCCGGAGCGTTGCGCAACAGGAGTTTGCGCTCGAACAGGGACTCACGTACGAGCGCGAGCTGGAAGTGCTCGAGGTAGCGCAGGCCGCCGTGGATCAGCTTGCTCGAGCGCGAGGACGTGCCCGCGGCCAGGGCGCTCTGCTCGATCACGAGCGCCGAATGCCCGCGCGCCGCGGCGGCCTGGGCCACGCCCACGCCGTGGATGCCGCCGCCCACCACCAGGACGTCCAGATCGGGCGCGCTCAACCGTCGGCTCCGAGCTGCGTCAGGGCCGCCGTGAGCTCCGGCCAGGCGAAGGTCTCGATGAACTCGGCCCCGCGCCGGTGGAGGTCGAGGGCCACCTGGGCGTCGACCACCTCGTAGAGCACAAAGCGCGTCGGGCGGCCGGCGAGGTCGGCGTCGGAGGGCAGCTTGTCCACGTTGCAGAAGGTGTACTCGCAGGCCAGGGCGCGGGCCGCGGGGCCTTCCAGGTCGCTCCAGTCCTCGAGGATCAGGCCCAGCTCGCCCGTGGCGGCCGCTCGCGCCGCGCCCAGCAGGTCGAACGAGAAGGAGATCAGCTCGCAGCGTTCGAGGAGCGGGCCGAGGGCCGCGCGGACCGCATCGAGGACCCGCTCGGCGCCGAAGCGTTCGACCGCCTCGGGCTTGACCTCCACGAAGGCTCGCGCGTCGTGGTGGGCGGCGAGCAGGGCGGCGAAGCGTTCGAGGGAGCAGACGGGCTCATCGGGAAAGCGCTCGCCGAAGCGGGCGGGCTCGCTCACCCGCAGGTCGGCGATCTCGGTGTCGGAGAGCTCGCCGAACCGGCCCTCCCGACCGCAGGCGCGGGCGGTGTCGGGGTCGTGGAAGAGGAAGGGGGTTGCGTCGGCCGAGAGCTGCACGTCGATCTCGACCCGTCGGGCGCCGGCATCGAGAGCGGCGCTGATGGAGGCGAGGGTGTTCTCGGGGAAGCAGCTGGCGTGGCCGCGGTGGGCGACGAGGGTGGGAAGGCTCACGGGCGGGTGCGGGGACCGACGGTAGCGGGCCCGGCGCGCGGATCGTACCCTCTGCCCCCCCGGGGGCCCCAGCGGCGCTCGGCGGGATTCTCGACCGCCCCACCCCCCCTCAGGATTCCTCGATGGCCAAGTATCGGATCGCCTGGATGCCCGGAGACGGCATCGGCAACGACGTGATGGAGGCTGCCCGCCTCGTGCTCGACACCATGCAGTTCGACGCCGAGTACCTCCACGGCGACATCGGCTGGGAGTTCTGGTGCAAGGAGGGCGATGCTCTGCCCCAGCGCACGGTCGATCTGCTCGGAGAAGTCGACGCAGCGCTCTTCGGGGCGATCACCTCCAAGCCCAAGGAAGAGGCCCACGCCGAGCTGGCGAGCGAGCTGCGTGACAAGGGACTCACCTACCAGAGCCCGATCGTGCGCCTGCGCCAGCGCTTCAACCTGGCCACCAACCTGCGCCCCTGCAAGGCCTACCCGGGCAACCCGCTCAACTACCGCGAGGACATCGACCTGATCGTGTTCCGCGAGAACACCGAGGACCTCTATGTCGGGGTCGAGTTTCACCCCGTCCCCGAGAGCCTCTCGGAGGAACTCACCAAGCATCCGCGCTGGGCCCGTTTCGTCGAGAAGAACGACCTGGAGGACATCGCCGTCAGCCTGCGCATCAACACCCGTGGTGGTTGTCGCAACATCGTCCGCGCCGCGTTCGAGTACGCAAAGCAGTTCGGCTATCCGACCGTGACGGTCGTCGAGAAGCCCAATGTCGTGCGAGAGACCTCGGGCCTGATGATCCGGACCGCGCGCGAGGTCGCGGCCGATTATCCCGGCATCGAGCTCTGGGAGACCAACATCGACGCCATGTGCATGTGGCTCGTGAAGAACCCGCAGAACTATGGTGTGCTCGTCGCGACCAACATGTTCGGCGACATCGTCAGCGACCTCTGCGCCCAGCTCGTCGGCGGCCTCGGCTTTGCCAGCTCGGGCAACATCGGGGAGAAGCTGGCGGTCTTCGAACCGACCCACGGGTCGGCGCCAAAGTACGCCGGACAGCAGAAGGCCAACCCGACGGCCATGCTGCTGACGGCCCGGCTGATGCTCGACTGGCTGGGCGAGAAGGACGAGGCCGCGCGCCTCGAGGCCGCCATCGCCGAGACCATCGCCGACGGCTCGGTCCGCACCTACGACATGGGCGGCAGCCATTCGACCCTTGAGCTGGCCCGGGCCGTGGCCGACCGACTCGCCTGATCCCCCCGCCCCGTCCCCTCTTTCCCCCTCGCCTCGATGTCCACCGTCAGTCAGCAGTTCGCCGAGTTCTCCTCCGCCGTCCGCTTCGACGACCTGCCCGATGAGGTCGTGGCCGCCGTGCGCCGCTTCGTCTACGACAGCGTGGGCTGCGCCTTCGGCGGCGTGCGCACCCACGACTATTCGATCGCGGCGAAGGTCGACCGCGCCCTGGGCGGCGAAGAGCAGTGCACGATCATCGGCGCGGGGCGCAAGGGAAACGTGCTCTCGGGCGCCTTCCTGAACGCCCTCGCCGTGCGGGCCCTCGACTACAACGACATCTACTGGAAGCAGGATCCCAGCCACCCCTCGGACATCATTCCCGGTGTCTGGGCCTGCGGGGAGCTGGTCGACGCCGAGGGCGAGGATGTCGTGACGGCCATCGTGCTGGCCTACGAGCTCGAGATGCGCCTGTGCGAGGCGGCCTTCCCCGGCATTCGCGAGCGCGGCTGGCACCACGCGACCCTGACGGCCTTCGCCGCGGCGGCGGCCTGCGCGCGGGTGATGGGCCTCTCGGCGCCCCGCACCGCCCACGCCATCGGCATCGCCGGTTCGCGCCACGCGACCCTGGGCTGCGTGACCGCGGGCAAGCTGACCATGATGAAGAACACGGTCGATCCGATGGCGACCCAGGCCGGGGCCTGGGCGGCGCTGCTGGCGGCCGAGGGATACGAGGGACCAGAGCACGTGTTCTGCGGCAAGGAAGGGCTCTCCGACGCCTACGGACCCGAGTGGAAGCTGGAGATCCTGACCGATGGTCTGGGGGACAGCTGGCGCATCCTCGATTGCGGGATGAAGGCCTTCCCGACCGAGGCGTTGACCCACGCCCCAATCTCCTGCGTGCTCGAGATCACCGCCGAGAACCAGATCGCCGCCGAGGAGGTGGCGGAGGTGCGCATCCAGACCCTGGTCAAGGCCGCGGACATCCTCTCCGATCCGTCCAAGTACGATCCGCGCACGCGCGAGACCGCCGACCACTCCCTGCCCTACTGCATCGCCGCCGCCCTGGCCCACGGGCGCGTGACGCCTGAGTTGTTCGAGGAGGAGGCGATCGCGGACCCGCGCGTGCGCATGAGCCTGGAGAAGATCAAGGTCTCGGCCAACATGGAGTTCGAGGCTGCCTTCCCCGAGATCCAGCGCTGTCACGTGGCCCTCGACACCACCGACGGACGCTCCTTCGAGAAGCAGATCGACTTCCCGATCGGTGACCCGCGTAAGCCCATGAGCTCCGAGCAGATGGACTCCAAGTTTGATGCCCTGTGCGGGGACGAGGTCAGCGAGGAGCGGCGCACCGCGATCCGCGCCGTGATCGAGTGCATCGGCGATGTCTCCGCGCGCGAGTTCATGGACACCCTGGCCTTCTCGGTCTGAGGGCGTCCGGGCATGAGCGCGGAAGACGAGGCATCCCACGGCGCACCTTCCGCCCTCCAGCGGCCGGCTCTCAGGGTGCGCGGTTTCACCCGCTGCTACGGCCAGACGCTGGCGGTCGACGACCTCTCCTTCGAGGTCGGCGCAGGCGAGGTCCTGGGGTTGGTGGGCCCCAACGGCGCGGGCAAGACGACCACCTTGCGCTCAATCGTCGGCGTCCTGCCCATGCAGCAGGGCACCGTCGAGGTGGCGGGTCACGACATCGCCGGCGATCAGGTGGCCGCCAAGTCGGCCCTGGCCTGGATCCCCGAGGATCCGCGCCCATTCGAGATCCTGACGGTCGATGAGCACCTCGAGTTCACGGCGTCGCTCTTCGGCCTCGGCGACGATTGGCGCGCTCGCGCGGACGAGCTGATCGAGGTCTTCGAGCTGTCGGAGAAGCGCGGCGCCCTGGGCTCCGAGCTCTCGCGCGGCATGCGCCAGAAGCTGGCCTTCTGCTGCGCGTGGCTCTCCGAACCCGAGGTGCTGTTGATGGACGAGCCCCTCTCGGGTCTCGACCCGCGCGGAATCCGCTCGGCGAAGAGCGCCATCGCCGACTGCGCGGCGAGCGGGACGGCGGTCGTGCTCTCCTCCCACCTGCTGGAGCTGATCGAGGAGCTGGCGGACCGGATCCTGATCCTGGATCGCGGGCGCGGCCTCTTCATCGGCAGTCTGGCGGAGGCGCGCGCCTCGGTCAGGGGCGGGGAAGACGCCAGCCTGGAAGAGGTTTTTCTGTCGATCACCGGTGAGCGGCGCGAGGACGGAGCGTCCACCGCTCCGGGCGCCCCCGCCGACGCGGGAGACCCAGGTTGATCCTGGGCCACCCGGGGCTGGGCAAGCTGGCACGCCTCAAGCTGCGCGGGACTCTCCGGCGGCAGGCGCGCAGGTTGCGCAGCCCCTCGGGGATCCTCTTCGCCCTGATGGGGCTGGGGGTGATGGTGCTCTGGCTGTCAGCGATCCTCTTGAACACCACGGGACGCACCAAACTCAACCCGCCCCAACCGGTCACGCTCGTTGCCGTCGAGGCTTGCCTGGCGGCCTTCACCTTGATGGCGCTCTCGAGTGCTCCGAACGTGAAGGGCATCACCCTCCCACGATGTGAACTCGAGAGCCTCTTCTCGGCGCCCGTCTCCCGTGGCGACCTCGTGCGCCACCGCATGCAGGTGGATCTGGGGCGCGCCGTGCTGGGTGGTGTGATCTTCTCGATCATCGCCATGTCTCGCCTGCCGCACCCGCTGTTCAGTTTCGTGGGGACGTTCATGACCCTGATCACCCTCTCGGTCGTGCGCCAGATGGCCTCCCTCGCGCTCTGCGGCGTCGGCGGACTCCTGGGCAGGCTCGCCAGCGGTCGCGCGAATGCCGTCGTAGGGCTCGTGGTCGGGATCGGCCTCTTTCTGGGGCTGATGATGCTGATCTTCGGCGACACCTTCTTCCTGTCCAAGTTGAGTGTGGGGGTTAGCGGCGGTTTGGCGGGTGTGCTGGAAAGCCCATTCGTCGCGCTGCTCGTCGCGCCCTGGCGCCCGTGGGCCGAGATGATGATCGCCACGAGCGTGTCGGGTTTCCTGGGCTGGGCCCTTCCTTGCGCGCTCCTCCTGCCCGTCCTCTACGAGGCCACAGCCCGTGTCCCGGCGGACTTTCGCGAGGCGTCCCTGCACACCGCCGGGCAGATCGAGCGCCGTCTGGAGCGCCTCAAGACCGCCGGTCCCCTGGGGGGCGGCAAGGTGTCCGCCGCCCTGTCCGCCCGACCGATCCCCTGGTTCTTCGGGCGCGGCCCGGCGCGCGCGGTGATCTGGGTCCGCACGGCGGACATCTGGCGCCGGGCTCGCGGGACCCTCCTGCGCTCCGCCATGATCCTCGGCCTGATCACCGTCGGGGCGGGCTACATCGTTTCCGAAGGAGCGGGAGGTGTTCTGGGCGGTCACCTCATCGTGGCGTGGATCGGCCTGATCTACCTGGGAGCCGGGGTGCGCTTCGATTTCCGGGCCGACCTCGACCGCATGGAGCAGATCAAGACCTGGCCGATCGGTGCGAGCCGTCTCTTCCTGGTCTCGCTGTTGCCCGGCGTGTTCCTGATCAGCGCCCTCGTGGGGGCGGCGATCTCGATCCGCGCCGCGGTCCTGGGGGCCGGGCACCCCGCGCTCCCGATCATCTTCGTCACCCTGCCCATCTGGGCCCTGGCGTGGATCGCCGTGGACAACATCGTCTTCCTCTACGCGCCCGTGCGCTTCATCCCCGGTCAGGACGGAGCCCTGCACCATACGGGCCGCACGATGGTCTTGCTGTTGTTGCGCATGGGGCTGCTGCTCTTCGCCCTGGGGCTGGTGGCCCTCGCCTCCGCCGTGGTGATGTTCGTCTGCGGGACCGGCCTGGGCCTGGGGGAGAGCGTCGCGCGCGCTGGCGCTGTCTGCGCGGGGGCGCTCGCCCTGCTCTCCATCGACGCGGGGCTGGTCTGGGTCGGCGGGCGCATGCTGCGCCGTTTCGATGTCGCGCGCGATCGCGCCTGACTCCCATCTAGGCGCATCCGCCAGGAGGCTTTGCGCCTGAGCGTTCTGGCGTGCAGCCTCGTGGCGGGCGCGGTTAGACCGATCTCAGCGCGCGCGATCCAGGGTCGCTGCCAGGTGCGGTTCGAGGCGCTCCCGCGTCGCCTGGTTGGCGAAGCCCACGAAGGACACGGGCGTCGTCGTGTCGAGGTCGAAGTCCAGCGCTCCGCCATCCTCGTCGAGCACGACGCAGCCCGCCTCGCGGGCGACCAGGATCGCCCCGGCGCAGTCGTAGGGTTTCGAACTCACGCAATCCGTCCCGACACGGTCACCCAGAGCGGCGCGCAGGTCGGCGATCATGCGGTAGGTGCCCAGGGCCAGCAGGGCCAGCTGTCCGCCGTTCGAGATGTACTGGTCGTCGTAGCAGTGGCGCACATCGGCGCCCTCGGCCGTGGCCAGGCGCTCGAAGAAGTCCGCGCTGATCGTGGACAGGAGCGGGCGCATGGCGTGGCTGAAGCAGAAGAAGGGGAAGTAGCCGTGGTCGGGGCGGTCGTCGTCGTCGCAGACGAGCGGGCGTTGTTCCTCGCGGGCGCCGTCGGCGAGGGCGTGGCGCTCGAGGCGCGCGCCGCCTCCGCGGCGAGCGTGGATCCAGCGCCAGGTCGCGGCGCGCGAATCCGGGATCTCGGCCAGCACTCCGTAGTTCACTTCCGAGAGGCGCGGCTGGGCGCTTCCGGGAGGACAGAAGGCGAGCACGGTCCAGGCCGGGCGCAGGTCGGCCATCAGGTTGCGCGTGCCGTCCACCGGATCGACGACGATGCGTGGGCCGCCGTGGTCGAAGCCGGGCAGGGTGACGGGGGCGCCGCCTGCCGGATCCGGCCCCATGTGGCGCCAGCCGCTGTCCTCGGTGAGCAGGGAGAGGGGCCCGCTGCGCGCGCACTCGCTGAGCCAGGAGCTGAGCACTTCCTCGGTCGGCAAATCGAGGCCGTAGGTCACGTCCCCCGCGCCTTGGGCCACCGGTCGGTCCACGTCGCTCAGGGCTCCGCGCTCCAGGGCAGAGCCCATGGCGTCGCGGGCGCCTGTGCGGATGCGGTCGCAGAGCTCACGCAGGCGGACTTCCCAGGTGTCGAGGTCGGTGGCGGGCGTCGCGGCGTGGTCGGGGCGGCTCAAGACTCGCCCACCTGCCCCGGGAGCTGATTTGCCTCGTGCAGTTCGAAAACGCGGGTGCTCGGCATCACATCGCTCGCTCTCCCGGCCGCGGCGGCTCGGCAGGGAAGCGATTGAACCATCGCCGTGGGCGAGGGGGCAAGGGTATCCTGCCGCCACCATGAGCGACGCGCACGAAGTCATCATCATCGGATCCGGCCCGGCGGGCTACACCGCCGCGATCTACGCGGCACGCGCCAACCTGAGCCCGGTTCTCTTTCAGGGCATGCAGCCCGGTGGCCAGCTGACCATCACCACGGACGTCGAGAACTATCCCGGATATCCCGAGGGCGTGATGGGGCCGCAGATGATGGAGGAGTTCAAGGCCCAGGCTGAGCGCTTCGGGACCGAGATTCGCTTCGAGCAAGTGACGCGCGTGGACCTCGGTGAGCGTCCGTTCACGGTCGAGACGGATTTTGATTCGTTCCGGGCACGAGCACTGATCATCTGCACCGGAGCCAGCGCCAAGCTGCTGGGCCTCGAGAGCGAGACGCGCCTGATGGGCCACGGCGTGTCGGCCTGCGCCACTTGCGACGGCGCCTTCTTCAAGGAAAAGGACGTGCTGGTCATCGGCGGGGGAGACACGGCCATGGAAGAGAGCATTTTCCTGACGCGCTTCGCGTCGAAGGTCACCGTCGTACACCGTCGCGAAGGCCTGCGCGCCTCCCAGATCATGCTCGAGCGTGCTCGCGCCAACGAGCGCATCGACTGGGCCCTCAACACTGTCGTCAAGGAGATCCACGCCGACGAGGGCGGAAAGGTGTGCGCGGCGACCCTGACCGACACGAACACCGGCGAGGAGACCGAGCGCGCCTGCGACGGCGTCTTCATCGCCATCGGCCACCAGCCCAACAGCGAGCTCTTCGCCGACACCCTCGAGATGGACGATGTCGGCTACCTTCGGGTACACGACGGCACGAAGACCTCCGTCGAGGGCGTCTTCGCCGCCGGCGACGTGGCGGACAGCATCTACCGCCAGGCCGTCACGGCGGCCGGCACGGGCTGCATGGCCGCCATCGACGCGGAGCGCTGGCTGGAATCCTGACGCTCCACGGAAGCGCTCAGAGCATGTTCGCCGTCGGGTTCCACAAGGTGCGCTTGATCACCACCTGGTTGGTGTTGGTGACGTTGAGCATGTCCTTGATGCGGCGGTCGTAGTTCAGCTGCAGCCCGATCTTGTAGGGCGAGCCCGGCGGATTGGAACTCGTGCCCTGGCCTGCCGGGTAGTAGCGACCCGGCGTCAGGACGCCCAGGTCGGCGCAGACCAGGGCGCCGTTGACCCGCAACTGCCCGCGCATCCGGTCATTGCGGTGGACGATGCCGAAGATCGCGTTGTTGGTGTAGAGCAACCCGTCGATCTCCATTGGCGTGTCGTCCTGGTGGAGGCTCTCGAAGTACTCGATGGCGAGCTTTTGGAGGTAGTCGTCCAGCCACGAGCCCCCGGGCGTCAGCTGCGAGATGGCCGCGACCGGAACACCCGTTCCGCCCTCGAAGAGCGCCGTGTTCGAGGTATCCGTGGGGTCCCAGATGCTGATGCTGTTGGGGTCCCAGGCCAGCGGCACCTCCTCGTCGCCGCGCCAGGTGGCCGTCGTCGGATCGAACCAGAGGTCGCCTTTGTTGTAGACGGGGATCTCATCGGCCGGCCCGAAGTTGTAGTAGCGCGGCATCCAGTCGGGGTCGTAGTTGGGGTTGGACATCGTCCAGGTTGCCGGGTTCTGCGGATCCTCACCTGGGCCGGGGAGTAGGGCGTGGGTGTGGTTGTCAGGGTTCACCACCGTCCAGCTCGACGGGTCCGACGTGTCTTCGTTCTGACCGGGGAGCACGGCCTGGGTCTTGGACCACTCGCCGCGGTTGAACAGGGAGAGCTCGGCCAGGGCGAAGTTCCACTCACCCGACGCGTCGCCGGTGATGATGTCGAACTGCCCGGGGTCGAGGAAAACCTGTGGCTTGAGGTAGTCGCCCAGGAGGACGTTGCCGCCACAGGCCAGACCGAGGGCGTTCTTGGTGCCGTCCCCGGCGATCCCGAAGGTGCGTGGCCCCGTCGGGTCTCCGGGCGGATCGCCCTCGAGGTACTCCAGGCCGTCGAGGTACTGCAGATCGGTGGGGACGAAGATGTTGCCGCTGGCGATGATCGTCCCCTCGCCCTTGACGAAGCCGTTGATGACCACGTCGCCCTCGATCGCGACCGTTCCGTCGATGACGATCGGATTCTGCTCCGTCCCCGAGAGGATCACGTTTCCAGTCGTGCTGGGGGGCAGCGCCGACTGATTGCCGTTGAACAGGGCGTTCGCGTACTCCGCCACCGTGTCGATGATGAAGTCGTGGTCGGTGACGTTGATCACGCCCGCGACGATCGCTCCCTCGGCGGTTTGAGAGGCCGCGTAGAACTCGTTGGGATCCACGACACGGTTGTTCGCGCCGGTGGGATCCGGTTCGCCCGTCTGCGGGTCGATCCCGCCGTTGTCGGGGAAGGGCGGGGGGAACTCGTTCGGCAGCTGCCCATCGGGCATCTCGCTGTGCTCGGTCGGGTAGTTCAGGTACAGGTTCTCTCCCGGCTGCGGGGGATCGCCCGCGGGCTGGAAGTCCGCCACGGTCAGCTCGCCCCAGCCGTCCTCGACGAGGTTCCCGTCATCGTCGAACTCGAAGGACTTGAGGGTCTGGTCCGACCAGACCTGGATGGGTAGCCCGTCCTGGTCGGTCACGGGCCCGCGCACGTAGAGTGAGCCGGCGATGAACGAGTCGGCGTCCCAATCGCTGATCTCGGGGCGACCGTCCCAGTCGTCCCGGATCATCATGCTCTCGAGGGTCCCGACCTTGATGCGGTCGAAGCTGCCGTAGCTCTCGGAATCGGTATTGAAGTAGCGCTCGACCGAGTCGATCTGCGCGTGGCAGAAGACGCAGTTGACGTTGTTGGCCAGTACCCCGTACTGGAAGCCCTCGAACTGCTCCGGCTCGATGGTATAGACCATCTGGATGGCGCGATTGAGTACGGGGTTGACGATTCCCTGGCCGCGGTTCGTGCTGGCCGAGACGGTCACGTAGAGGCGAGTCGCCTCGCCCTCGTCGCGGCGCAGTACCCGCAGGGCGTCCACGTTGACGTTGTCGAATTCGGCGTCTTGCTGAGTGGCGCCGGGGATGCCGGCCTCCACGAGCAGATCGACGCCCTCATCCGCGCCCGGGGCGCCGCCGGCGCCGCTGTCGAGGATGCCTACGACGTCGAGGAAGGACCGGAAGGAGGCGATGTCGCCCGCCGCGCCATTCTGGTCCGCGAGGTAGTCGGTCCAGAGCCGCTCCGTGGCCAGGATGCCGACGCTCTCGACCGCGCTCGT
Organism: Planctomycetota bacterium; assembly: GCA_036010965.1. Taxonomy (GTDB): domain Bacteria; phylum Planctomycetota; class UBA1135; order UBA1135. The sequence continues at coordinate 74,561 of DASCMO010000023.1, forward strand.
GAGCTTGTACTCGTCGTTCTGGAAGTTGATGACGCGCGCGCCGCTGAGGTTCGCCATGAGCATGGCGAGGCCCATCATGGCGACCATGGAGGTCACGATCAGGGCGGGGATCAATGCCAGCCCACGCCTGTTCCTGCGCCCGTTCCTACTCGTCGATTCGATTACCCAACTCATGCCCTGACACTCCCTTGTCTCTCGCTCACCGGTCTCGTTCACACGCCGCCCCCCTGGCGACTAGGGCCTCGGGCCCGTCTGGTGAATCGTCCTGATCCGCCGCTGTTTCTTAGGCAATCGCGGGTATTCCGCGCGCTCCTCGGCCGTCAGCACCAGGGCTAGCTCAGGGGCTCGTTGCGCAAGAAGATCAGGGACTCCACCTTGCGCACGATGGGGATGTTCGACACGGAGTGGCCGACGATGAACAGGCGTATGTGCAACCTGCGGGAGTCCTTGTCCCACAGAAAAATCGGGTCGTCGAAGCCGTCGTCGTCGAGGTCTCCGCCCCAGTTGCAGCGCTCCTGGAGCACGTTCGCTGGTCCCATGCCGAGGGACGAGGGCTGGCTCGAGGGATCGTCCGTGTCCCAGCACGAGCGCCGCAGCTGGCCGACGTCGAAGACATCGTCGGTGTCGCGGTCGCCGTTGAGGTCGTCGCCGGTGACGGACTCGAAGATCGTCTCGCGCGGTACGAACGAGAGCGCCATCCACCCTTCCAGAGTGCCCAGTCCGTCGATCTCCGCGCCCCACTGCAGGTCGTCGCCGTCGAGGTAGTCGGGCGGCGTCGAATCCGACGGATCGACCGGGACGCGGTAAGAGAAGCCGCTGCCGTCGCCGCGGAAGTAGCTGGGCCCGCGCGCGCCAAGGGCCACGCCGTCCCAGGAACCGGGGGGAGGGGTCTCCTGTTCCTCGAGGGTCTCCGCCAGCCCGGCCCAGATCAGCTGTGAGCCGATCGGATGGGAGGCGGCGATCGTGCACTGCTGGCCGCGCACGAGGTCCACGAAGCGGACCTGGTTGGCCTCGAGGCTGGTGTAGAGGATGCGTTCCTCGTTCTGGGTGCCGCGCTCCAGCAGCAGTATCCCGTCGTCGGGAAACCCGAGGGTGGAATCCACCTCGATATTGGTCGTCGTGCCGATCGAGAGCGTCCCGGTGATCGAGGCGATGGGGTTGGCGCCGCGCGCGTCCGCCAGCTCGGTTTCCAGCTTGCGGAGCATCTGCTGGGCCTTCATCTCCGCGACCGAGATCCCCAGGGTCGACTGCGCGAGCTGGGTGTCTCGCTGGACGACGCTGAAAATCGACAGCATCACCACCGTCAGGATGCTGAAGGCGACGGTCAGCTCGACGACCGTCATTCCGCTCCGGCGGGTCGAGCGCTCCCGCGCCGGGCGCGGCGTCTCCAAAGGTCTGCTCCTCACGGCGTCCACTCCCCTGTTCAGTAGCCGATGACGTAGAAGGGGTGCGCCATGAACACCTCGCCCGAGACGCCTTTCCAGCGCGTCCGGACGATCACGGGGAGGATGCGTGCGCCCGTGGTCACGTCACCGTTGTCGGCCTGCCCGTCTCCGTCCAGATCGCGCGGCATGCCGAGCTCGAATCCCAGCTGGGCGTCGGTCAACGCCTCATCGGTGACGACCTGCACCGACCCCACCGCCGCCTGGCCGTCCGCCGTGCTGAGTCCGGTCACGTCGAAGGTGGCCCCGAAGGCGCCTCCGGGTTCGAAGGCGCCCACCAGGTCCTCGGACCACTGACCTGCGTGCTCGGTCAGGGTGCGGGCCGAGAAGGCCTGGATCTCCTCGGAGATCATGCGTACAGCGTTCTGGGCCAGGGCCCGCTCGCGGTTCTGGCGCCGCAGGGCGTGGGTGTGGAGCGTCGAGGCGCTCATGGCCAGGAGGGCCACCATGAGCACGGTGACCGCCAGGCTGAGCTCCATCATCGTGAAGCCCGCCCGCCGCGCTCGGGGTTTCTTCGAGACCGCAGGCACCCCGACCCTCACCGCATCCCCACTTCCTACTCGATGGCTCACAGGCTGGACTTCGGCCAGGAGCCGTGCGTCGCTGGAAGGAAACCCTAATTGCTCCCAGAAGGAACTCGAAGTGTGCGCCGTGGGGTTGGGGCGACCGGCCGCAGAGGGCTCTCAGGAGCCGATCGAGAGCAGGAATTCCCCGTTTACGCGCGTCTTGCGCATCTTCTGGATCAGCATCTCCATGGCCTCCACGGGGTCGAGCTCGTTGAGCACCTTGCGCAGCATCCAGACGCGACGGATCTCCTCCTCGTTGAAGAGCAGCTCCTCCTTGCGCGTGCCGGAGCGGTTGATGTCGATGGCGGGGAAGATGCGCCGGTCGGACAGGCGCCGGTCGAGGACCAGTTCCATGTTCCCCGTGCCCTTGAACTCCTCGAAGATCACCTCGTCCATCTTCGAGCCGGTCTCGATCAGGGCCGTGCCCAGGATCGTAAGAGAGCCGCCGTGCTCGAGCTTGCGCGCGGCTCCGAAGAAGCGCTTGGGGAACTGCAGGGCGGTGGCCTCGAGGCCGCCGGAGAGCAGCTTGCCGTTGCTCGGGGCCTCGACGTTGCAGGCGCGCGCCAGGCGCGTGATCGAGTCGAGCAGGATCACGACTTCCTCGCCGGCCTCCACCATTGAGCGCGCCTTCTTGATCACCATGTCGGCCACCTGGATGTGGCGCCAGGCGGGTTCGTCGAAGGTCGAGCTGATGACCTCGCGCCGTTTTCCCGGGACGTTGCGCTCGAAGTCGGTGACCTCCTCGGGGCGCTCGTCCACGAGCAGCACGATCAGGTGCGCCTCGGGGGCGTTGGTGACCACCGAGTTCGCCAGCATCTGGAGCAGGACGGTCTTGCCCGTGCGCGGCGGCGCCACGATCAGGCCGCGTTGTCCCTTGCCGATGGGCGTGATCAGATCGACGATGCGCATCTCGAGGGGGTTGATCTCGGTGCCCTCGAGGATGATGCGTTGCTCGGGGTAGATCGGGACCAGCTCCTTGAACGTCGTGCGCCCCTCGACAGCACTGGGCTGGCCGCCGTCGATCTCCTCGACGGTGCTGAGGGTGAACAGAGTCTCACTCTCGCGCGTCGGCCGCAGGTGCCCGCGCACCCACATCCCCGGGCGCAGGTTGTAGGACTCGACCAGGGAGGGAGGGACGAAGACGTCCTCCAGGCTCGGCATGTAGTCGGTGAACGGGAAGCGCAGGAAGGCATGGCCCTCTTCGACGATGTCGATCAGGCCCTCGCTGACCACCGGAACGTGGCCTTCCAGGCGGTTCTGAGTGATGGCCCACACGACGTCGCGCCGGTTCCGGCCGGTCTCCTTCACCTTCGCCTTGACGGCCAGCTCGACCAGCTCGGCCAGGTTGTGGGCCTGGAGCTCCGCGTGGTCGACTGCCTTGGGCTTGGTCTTCTTCGTGTAGGGCGGCAGGGCATCGACCAGCTCCTGTAGGCCTTCCTTGTCCAGGTCCGCGGGCAAGGTGCCGTAGTCGATGCGCGGCACTTCGGGGTCGAGGTTTGGGGCGCGTCGCGAGCCCCCCTTGTTCTTGCGGTAGAAGGGCTTCTTCTTCTGGAACGGACGCTTCTTCTGGGCGGTGGCCATGGTCATCGAGCGGCTAAGTGTGTGACTGCCGGTTGGGGAGTGTCGTGTGGGGGGCGGGTATGGGGGAGTGAGCTACGCCAGCCCCTCGGCTGCGAGCACCTCGCCCACGGCCTGTTCGAGTTCGTCGAACCCCCGGTCGTTCGTGATCACGTGACGGGCACGGGCCCGCTTTTCCTTGAGAGGCATCTGGGTGTTCTCCCTGAGCGCGACTTCCCCGGGCTCCCAGGCGCGCCGTTCCACGGCGCGCCGGTCGCGTTGGGCGGCGTCGGCCGCCACGAAGATCAGGAAATCGCACAGGCCCGTCAGGCCGTGCTCGTTCTCGTTCTCCAGGAGGAGCGGGACATCGAGCACCGCCAGCCCGCGCCCGCTGTCGCGGGCCTCGGTCAGGCCAGCCAGTATCCTTTCACGAACGAGCGGATGTATCCAGCCTTCGAGCTTGCTTCGTACCTCCGGGTCACTGAAGGCCATCCGTCCCAGGGCAGCCCGGTCCACGCGCCCCTCCCCGTCGAGGGCCCCCCGACCCACCTCAGCGCCCAGGCGAGCCGCCAGGGCGGGGTCGGCCAGGGCCTCGTGGGCGATGGCGTCGGCGTCCAGCACGAGGCCCCCGTTGCCCGCCAGAAGGCGCGCCACGGTGGACTTGCCCGAGGCGATGCCGCCCAGGACGCCTGCGATCACGAGCCCGCCTTTGGTAAATTCCTGCATTCAGGGCCTACCGGATCGAAAACCAGGCCCGCCAGGGGCGGTAGGTGGCGTCGTCGGGTGGACCGTCGCCGCCGAGCAGCGGGCGCTCCCTCCGTCATCATCAGACCCGATGTCAGCCCAGGTTACGATGCCCGAGCGGCCGGTCAAGGCGCCCGATTTCCCTTGCCGGGAGCCTTCCCGGTCGGTTATCACCTTTCGGCGAAACCGGGAGTTCTGCGCCCGCCAGGGCGCACTTCCTCGGTATCTTTCGGACCGACCTCCTCAGAACTCCCCGTCCTCTCTGATCGCCCTTCGAGGCGTCCTGCCGGACGCTTCACGGGGCACAAGCCCCAGGTTCTCCGCATGATCCATCCCTCTCGTCGTGGCGCCGCCCGAATCCCCATCATCTGGATGGTGGCCGTCATGGTCGCCTTCTTCGTGGCCCTTGCCCTGGTCTTCATCTCGAACGACGAGGCGGCCAAGGCGAACGAGGCCTGGGCGTCCATGCGGGCCGAACGCGACGCGGCGATCCTGACGGCCCAGGAGTCGCGCCAGACGATCCGCGAGATCTCCGAGGTCCTCGGCCACTACGACGAGGACGTCGCGTCAGCCGAGTCGGACGTCTCCGCGGCGACCGCCGGCCTCGACCAGATCAAGGCGGCCTTCCCCGACATGGGACCGGCCGTGGCGAGCTTCGAGCAGGCCACGACGCGGGTCATTCCCGCCTGGAACGCCAAGGTGCGCGAGGTGTCCGAGCTCAACCAGCAGGTCACCCAGCTGCAGACCGACATCGCCAGTAAGAACCAGACGCTGACCCAGCTGGCCCAGACCAAGGACGCCCAGCTCGCGGACCTGCGTTCGCAGCTGACCGACGCCGAGCAGGCAGCGGCCGCCCGCCAGAGCGACCTGGAATCCGAGGTCGCCTCGGTGCGCAACACCCTCGGTGACTCCGAACGCCAGTTCGCGCGCCTCTCCGGCGAGAAGGAGGACGTCCAGCGCGGCTGGGATGACCGCGAGGAGGTGATGTCCACGCGCTTCCGCGAGATGGGCTCGAAGCTCGCCTTCCTGCGCGAGCCCGAGCAGGCCGACGGACAGATCCTGGCCGTGTCGAAAGACCTCGGCCTGGGCTGGATCAACCTCGGCGAGCGCAACCGCCTGTTCAAGGGCATGAGCTTCAGGGTCGTCGACGGGACCCCCGGCGACCACCGCGTGAAGGCCTGGGCCGAGGTGCTCTCGGTGCAGGCGGACATGGCCGAGGTGGCCTTCAGCGAACAGGCCGATCGCTTCAACCCGCCGACGGCGGGCGATGTGATCTACAACCCGATCTACGACCCCCAGAGCGCGCGCAACGCCGTACTCGTCGGTCGCTTCTCGGGTACCTACAACGAGAAGGAGCTGCGCGCGCTCCTGGGCGACATCCAGATCCACGTGCAGGGCTCCCTCGACAAGACGACTGACTACCTGATCGTCGGCTCGGACCTGTACCACGACGAGGACGGCGAGCTCCTTGATGATCCGCTCCAGCCCTCGGAGCTCTCGGTCTACAAGGAGGCCGAGGCGATGGGTGTCCAGATCGTGCCCCTCAAGCTGCTCCGCGAGTACTTCCGGCGCGGGTAGGCCGCGGGAGATGCGGGCTGGAGCCGGGCCTTCCACGGCGCTCTCCAGGACTTCATGATGGACGGGCGGGGCTCACCGAGCCCCGCCCGTCCTGATTTCAGCGAGGCCTGCATGGCGACCCAAACCCACCAGAGTGAGGCTGCGCGGCTGGAGGATACGCGCATGACCCTGGGGGAGCACCTGGAGGAACTGCGCGGGCGCCTGATCCGCTCCGCCGTGGCCTTCGTGCTGGCCCTGGTCGTGGCCTGGGGGTTCCACGAGACCCTCAGCGATGTCGTGCAGGAACCCTTGCGGAGGGCGGTGGCGTGGTTGAACGCGGACCTGGTGGAGATCCACCAGGCTGAGATCCTCGAGCAGGGTCTCTCTCCGACGGACTTCTTCAACACCGGCATCCCCGAAGACGCCTCTCCGTCCCAACGCCTCCGCAAGCCGATCCCCTCTGACCTGCGGGGCGACGGAGCCGGATCGGGCTTCTTCTTCTACCTGCGCGTCTCCCTCTACTTTGCCTTCCTAGGCGCCGCGCCGGTCATCCTCTGGCAGCTGTGGCAGTTCATCGCGGCCGGGCTGTACCGCAAGGAGAAGCGAGTCGTTCACCTGTACTTTCCCGCCAGCCTGCTGCTCTTCGCGGCCGGGATCGTGTTCGGCTTCTACGTGATGGTCCCCTATGGGCAGTACTTCCTCGCGCGCTTCTCCCTGGAGCAATTCCGCTACGACCCGAAGGTCGACGAGTACTTCCAGTTCATCAAGAGTCTCTGTCTGGCTCTCGGTCTGGTCTTTCAGTTGCCGATCCTGATGATGGGCCTGGCCCGTCTGGGGATCGTCGAGCCCACCTTCTTCGCCCGCTATCGCGGTCACTTCCTGCTGGTGGCGCTGTTGTTCGCGGCCCTCATGACGCCACCTGATCCCATCACGCAGATGATGATGGCCGTGCCGATGGTCCTGCTCTACGAGGTGGGCTACCGCCTATCGCGCCTGGGTCGATCATCCAGCGCCGCCCAGGCCTCCTCGACCTCGGCGTGAGCGCCAAGGACTTCGGCGCGGCGATCCTGGCGGTGGGGGACGAGCTCCTCGACGGGGAGCTGGCGGACCGCAACGGTCCCTGGCTGGCCGAGCGTCTCGCGACCCTCGGTTGGCGCGTGCGCGAGGTGCGCCTGGTCGGTGACGACGAGCTGAGCCTGGCGCGGGCCATGGCCGAGCTCTCGGACGAGTGCTCGCTGGTGATCACCACCGGCGGCCTGGGGCCGACCATGGACGACGTCACGCGCCACGCCGCGGCGCGCGCGAGCGGGTGCGAGCTGGTCATCGACCCCGGTGTCCTGGAGGAGCTCGAGACCGACCACGGCCGGCGCGGGCGCGCGATGCCCGCTTCCAACGAGCGCCAGGCGCTCTTCCCCCGGGGGGCAGCGGTGCTCGCGAACCCGGCCGGCACGGCCCCGGGGTTTCGCGTGCCCGTCGGTGATGCCTGGCTGATCGCCCTGCCCGGCCCGCCCTTCGAGATGCGCGCGGTCTTCGAGACCAGCCTCGCGCCCTGGCTCGCCGAGCGGGCGGGCGGCGCTGCGCGCCGCCACCTCCGGCGCCTGCACCTGTTCGGCCTCTCGGAGAGCGAGTTCGCCGACCGGGCCGGGGACTGGATGCGCCGCGACGCTCGCCCGCGCCTGGGCGTCCTGGCCCACTCCGGAGTATTGACGGTCAAGGTCGAGGCCGAGGAGAGCGACGGCGACGACGCCGGGGCCCTGGTCGAGGCGCGCCTGGATGATCTGCGCCGGTGCTTCGGCGCGCGCGTCTTCGGGGCTGACGGCGCGGACCTGGCCACGGTGGTCGGCGAGGCGCTGATCGAGACCGGAACTCCCGTCGCCGTGGCCGAGTCGTGTACCGGTGGCCTGGTGGCCCGCAAGTTGGTGGCCGTGCCGGGCATCAGCGCAGTCTTTCGCGAGGGCTTCGTGCCCTACGCCGACGAGGCGAAGATCGAGCGCCTGGGCGTCGCGGCCGACCTGTTGCGCGAGCACGGGGCCGTCAGCGCCCCGGTCGCGGAGGCCATGGCCCGCGGGGCCGCCGAGCGGGCGCGGGCGCGCCTGGCTGTGGCGACCACGGGCATCGCCGGGCCGGGAGGGGGCAGCCCCGGGAAGCCCGTCGGCCTGGTCTGGTTCGCCGTCGCCCACGACGGTCAGGTGCGCTCCGAGCGGCGTCTCTTTCCTCCCCGAGGCCGCAGGGTGGTCCAGGAGTGGGCTGCCCTGACGGCCCTCGACCTCCTGCGCGGCGCCCTGGAGTCGCGGGCCGGGGCGTGACTTTCTGCGGACCCTTGCTATCGTGGGCGGCCCAGCGTTACCCCGTGGTGTAATTGGCAACACATCTGGTTTTGGTCCAGACATTTCAGGTTCAAGTCCTGGCGGGGTAACCACCGCCCTTTTGGGGTAGCCACCGTGTGGATCAGAGCGGGGCGGAGCAGAGCCGGGGGATCGATCACCGACGGGAGGCTCCGCGGGAAGCCGCAGTCGTCCACTGGGTCCCCAATGGAATCGGGGAAGACGAGCTGTCAGGCCGCGTCTGTTCCGAAGTGCCTTCCGCGGCGGTATCGCCGCAAGAACCTCCCAAGGGAGACCGACATGATCCGCCTCTGCTGCGCCCTCGCCCTGCCGCTCCTCGCTCCCACGGCCGCCGCCGAGGGCCTGCTCCAGATCTCGCTCAGAGGGAAGATCTACTCCGAGGGTGGAGGGCCCGTGGAGATCGAGGTGGGTGTCTGGGATGGCGGCGCGCGCCGGGCGCGGACCGTCTCGATGGACCTGCACCTGGCCGAGGGCACGACCTCCCAGGACCTCGCGGCATTGCTCGCCGGACGCCTGCGGAGCCAGGGGGCGCAGGTGGTCCTGCCCCAGGAAGGATCCATCGGTCGTGAGGTGACGAGCCTGTTCATCGAGGCCGCGACCCACGCTCGTCTGCGCCTGGGCGGCGGTCTGTGGGCAACGGTCACCGCCTGCGAGGGGGCGCCCGAGCAAGTGCGCTTCCTCGCTCCGCAGGTGATGAAGGAGTCGGCCCAGATCCACATCGGCGTCTCGACCTTCCATCCCCACACAAGGGTGCGCGGGCGGGTCGACCTGACCTTCGAGGCCGAGCGCACCCTGGGCGCCGCCCGGCTCTCGGAAGTGCTGACCGCCATGTCCATCCGCCAGGGCTTTCGTGCCGACCGCCCCAGCCCGGATGGCTGGCACGCCGTGCGCATGGCCGACGGCTCCCTGATCACCGGCTGCAGCGTGCAGCTGCTCTCGCCGGGCGCGGACTGGGGAGTCGAGATGATCCTGGGCGTGCCGCTCGTGGACCCCGATCCGTCGGTCCCGCGCTGAGGCGCCGCGCGCCGGGCCTCAGTCGTCGAGGCGCAAGCGCAGCTTGCGCTCCGCGCGCCCGGTGAGGCGCACGTTGCGCTCCTTGGAGCGCCCGTCCTCGGCAGTGACCGTGACGCGGTACTTGCCCGGAGGCAAGGGGCCCACGCGCTGCTCGGTGCTGGAGAAACCCTCGAGGAACAACCCGCGCAGGAGCGCCTCGGTCAGCATGCCCGCGTGCTCGCGCCCCTCCGCGTCCCGGACGCTGACGCGCGCTCGCAGTTGGCTGCCCTCTGCGTCCTCGACCACGACGCGCAGGATCGTCCCGCTCTCGAGGATCAGCTCGACGTCGGTCGCGGCGTCCTCGCGGACCATCACCGAGCGGCTCTCGGCGCTCGAGGCCTCGCGCGTGCGGGCCGTGAGAGTGACCTCGCCGGGGGCGACGCCTTCGACGACAAAGCGGCCCTCCTCGTCGCTGACGCTGCGGGCCATGCGCTCCGTCAGGTGGCCGCCTGCGCCGCGCACGAAGATCGCGGCGTTGCCTACAGGGCGACCGTCGGTATCGAGCACCACACCCTCCAGCGTTCCGGGACGGGTCAGGCGCAGGTGCAGGCCTCCGACGGCCTCGCCCTCGGCGAGCTCGACGCCTGCCAGGACGGCCCTGCCGTACTTGCCGCCTCCGTAGCGCAGGGCGTAGGTGCCGGGCTGCAGGCGCGCGAGCACGAAGCGACCGTCAGCGTCAGTGCGCTCGCCCCCGCGGCCGTCGATGCCCGCCAGGCTCGCGAGGCCGGTCTCCCGTTCAACCCCGACTCGCTGGCCGGCGAGGGGTGTGCCCTCGGGCCCGAACACCACGCCCTCGATGCGCCCGGTCGGTAGCTCGAGGTCGAATTCCAGCTCGTCCACCTCACCCACGCGGACGTGGAACTCCACGCCGCCGGACTGAAAGCCGACCTCCTGGTAATTCAGGACGACGTCGCCCGGCTCGTCGATCACCAACTCGTAGGAGCCGTCCTCGTCGAGCGCGGCGGAGGAGAAGGCCTCGAGGACCGAGCGGCCCTCCCCGAGCGCCACTACCATCCCCTCGCGCACGGGTTCCCCGGCCTCGCTCACGCGGCCGAAGATGCGTACGGGATGGGCGGGCGGCGCCCCGAGGACGACGTGTGTCGCCTCACCCTCGCGCACCTCGGCGGTGGTCATGCGCATCTCGGACATGAACGACATGGGATTGATCTGCTCCTCGCTGTCCACCTTGTCCGAGAGGCTCTGCAGGTTCGGCTGCGCCATGACGGTGTAGGTTGAGGGTGCGAGGTGGTGCAGTTCGAAGCGCCCGGCCGCGTCGGCGGTGGCCGAATCGCCCCCCCCGCCCTCGATGCTGAAGGCGTTGATCGTGACTCCCGCGTCGGGGTTCCCGTCATCGCCGAAGACCTCACCCGTGAGGCTCCCGCCCTCGCGCAGGGAGAGGGTGATCTCGGTCACGACGCCGGAGGAGAGCGTGACCTCCTCGGACTCTCCGGGGGCCCACTCCTCGCCGTCGGCTGTGGCGCCGTAGGCACCTGGGCGCAGGCCGAAGAGCTCGAAGGCGCCCTCTGCGTCCGTCTCGGCCCGTCGTCCGCCCTGACCCCACCGGGTCGAGGGAGCGTCTGCGGAACTGGAGGTGAGGCGCACCGTGGCTCCCTCAACGCCCGCGCCCGCGGGGGAGACGACGAGGCCCCGGAGGGTCGCTGCGGGGATCATCGTCACGACCAGCCACTCATCGCTCTGGGGCACGCCGACGGGCACCTTGGCTTCGAGGGTGACCAGCTCCTCGGCCGTGATCCTCAGGCTCCACTCGCCTGCGAAGGTGTCCTCGAGTACGCAGGTACCGTCCCCTCCGGTGACCTTCGCCCGGGCAGTTCCCTCGGAGGCGACGGAGCTCTGCACCAGATTCGCGACGACTTCATAGCGTTCCACGCCCACGCCGTCGCTGTCGACGACCCGCAGGCGCAGGCCCTCGGGAGGGGCGAGCTCCAGCGCCAGGTCCTGCGTCCCAGCCTCGACTCCCTTCAGGAAGGCCCGGTAGCTCTCGTCCTCGTCGGTGTCGGTGACCCCCGGCGGCAGGGAGCGCACGACGAGATCGAAGCTCGCGTCGGGGGGCAGGCCCGTGATCGCGAAGCGGCCCTCGGCGTCGGTGAGGGTGGACGTCGATGCGCCGCCACGGCCGAACCAGCCCTGCTGCGGCTCGTCACCGTCGATTTTCTCCGCGGAGATCTCCGCGCGGGTCGCCGGCCGGCCATCGGCGAAGCGCACTGCGCCCGAGATCGCCAGGCCGCGGCCCATGGTCAGGGTCAAGCCCGAGATAACCTCCCCGTCCGAGGGATGCAGCTCGTCGCTCTCCACGCGCCACAGGCCGTCGCTCTCCACGGCCACGCGCACCTTGCGGGGGCGCAGGCCCTGGATGGTGAATCGTCCCTCGGTATCGGTCGTCGTCTCGCGCCGGGCCCCGGCCAGGAAGTTCGCGAACTGACTTGTCGGGGATGCCACGACGCGCGCATCGGGTACGGCATCGCCCGTGGCGTCGCGCACCAAACCCTCGATGCGCGCACCCAGCTCGAAACGCAGGGTGATCTCTAGCACCTCGCCGGGTCGGGTCTCCAGCTCCAGTTCACGGCGGGGGACGAAGACCTCCGGATCCGCCTCGAGCACGGCCGATGGCGCGGGGACCAGGCCGCGGAACTCGCACTGCAGCTGGTCGTCGAGCTCGAGGGCATTCGACCCGGAGCCGCCTCGCCCCACGGCTCCAAACAGGAATCCGGCACCGGCGGCACCGCTGACGAGGCGGACTCTCGTGCCGACGAGCTCCGCCGCGCGTTCGCTCGCGCGCACCGGAGGCGCGGCGCTGACCCGCAGGCAGGCTCCGAGGAGCGGTTCGAGGAGCAGCTCGTGCTCGGCGGGGGCGGGCAGGTCGAGCTTTTGTTCGAGGTAGAGGAAGCGCCCGTCCACATCGAGGGTCGTGCCGGGTGTGAAGGCGACCACGGGCACGCGGAAGGAGCCGTCCGCTTCGACCGCATGGCGGGTGGTCAGCGCTTCCCGCTCTTCGCCCTCGTCGGTGGTGGCGCCGGACGGGCCGGGGACGGAGACGACCAGGCGCAGGCTCTCGTCGGGCGGTGAGCCGGGCGGGAAGAGGACTCGCCCCGCGACCCAGCCCGCGTGTTCCGAAGAGACACGCTGACCCGGGGCGCGCTCGCCCGCGGGCAGGTCTCGCCGATCGGTCTCGCCTGCGAGCCCCGCGGGCGCTGGGAGGGGCGCTCCCTTCGCCGGTGTCTCCGCTCCCTCGGCGGGATCGTCATGGAGCAGGGGAGCGGTCGAGACGCTGACGTCTTCTCCCGTACCCCAGAGAGTCGAGAGCAGGAGGGCGGTACCTCCGCCAAGCAGCAGAACGACGGCGATCAGGAGGATCAGGGGTTTGTTCACGTCACGTCCTCTAGTTCGATGGGGACTCGGAAAATGGCTCGTCCGCGAGCCCCGAGCTCAGTCCTTGAAGCGCAGGGTGACCTTGCGCTCTGGGCGGTTCTTGAGGTTGATGGGCTTGGAGATCTGGCGACCGTCGGGGCCGGAGGCGGTCACTCGGTATCGGCCGGGGGCGAGCGGGCCTGTGCGGTGGACGTTGGCGGCCATGCCCCCGCCGCCTTCCTTCATCATGGCCAGAATGTCGGCCAGGCCGAACATGTTGCCCACCTCCCGGCCGCGGGCGTCGATCACGCTGACCGATCCGCGCAGGGGTTGGCGATCGCCGTCGACGAGTTGCACGATCAGTCGCGTGCCCTCCTCGACCGTCAGCGTGACCTTGACCGTCTGCCCGGTCTCGACGCGCACGGGATCGGTCTCCTGGCTCGCGAAACCGCTCGTTTGGCGGGCGCTCACGGTGTAGACGCCCGGCTGGAGACCGCGGTAGGTGCCGCGGCCGCGACCGTCGGTTGAGAGGGTAGAGAAGACATCGACTGGCCTTCCCTCGTCGTTCCTGACGAAGATCGCCGCCCCCTCGATGGTGTTGCCGGCCGTGTCGGTCACCGTGGCCTCGATCGAACCCGGTCGTTCGAGCAGGAACTCAATGTCGCGAATCCACTGGCCCTCGTTGACGCGGATCTCTCGTACCTGGCGTCCATGGGCGGATTCGCCGCCGAAGAGCCCGCCGGCTGTCATGCCGCCCACGGACAGCATGTATTCACCGGGAGCGAGGCCCCGGATGTCGAAGCGCCCCTCGTCGTCCGTGCTGACCTCGCCGTGGAAGCGCCCGCCCCAGAACAGACCGGTTTGCGACGCCCCGCCGGGCAGGAGGGTGACGCGCTCGCCGGCCGCAGGGTCGCCCTCCGCTCCCCTCACCAGGCCGCTGAGGCGGCCTAGGGGGAGCTCGAGGTCGCGCGTGCAGCTTTGACCCTCGGGGATCTCGAGCGAGAACTCCACGGAGGACTGGCTTCCCAGGTCGCCGTCCATCTGCTGCACCAGCACCAGGTACGAGCCCGCGCCGTCGACCGTGATCGAGTAGCGCCCGTCCTCGTCGCTGGTCGCCGGCCGCGTCTTCGAGAGGTCCAGGCCCCCTTCGCGGAAGAAGGAGACGAAGGCTCGGGCGTGGGGTTCGCCGTCGAGGGTGATCCGGCCGCTGACCACCACCGGGTCCTGGGCCGGAGTGCCGAGGACGACGTGGGTCAGCTCGCCGTCGGTGATCTCCACCATGGCCGTCTTCAACTCGGCGACCAGCTTGCCGAGGCTGTCCGACTCTCCGTCGGCCATCTCGATCATGCGCGAGGCCTTGGGCATGGCGTTCACCTGGTGGTCCCCCGGGTCGAGGTTCTCCAGTCGAAAGCGCCCCTCGGAGTCGGTGGTGGTGAAGTGGATCTCGAACTCTCCCATGTGCACCACCTGAATTGTGGCGTTCACGGAGGGGCGCTCGTCGTCGGCGATGACCTCGCCGGTCAGTGTGCCTCCCATGGTGAGGAAGAGCTCGACGTCATCGATCTGCTGGCGCGGCGCGAGTTCCAGGAGGGCGGAGACGCTGGTCGCGTAGCCCTCGGCGCGGGCGAGGACCTCTACCTGGCCGGGGAGCACGCCCTCGAGAAGGAAGGAGCCGTCGTCCTCCGTCGTCGCGCTGGGGAGTTCTGGCGAGCCGGAGACCTGCCGCTGCCAGCTCGGTCCCTCGGCACCGACGAAGACCGCCGCGTCGGACACCGGGACGCCCTCCGGGGTGTACACCCTCCCGGCCACCGTTCCGGCGTGGACGAGCCTGATCAGGAGCGCTTCGGGCGGCGCGTCGCCGAGAGAGACGGAGACCCCCTCGCTCCCGGCGTAGCCCTCGGCGATGGCGTGGAACATCCAGTCCCCCCGCTCGAGCCCGACGAGGAAGAAGGACCCCTCCTCGTCCGTGAAGCTGTGCTGCTCGCGCTCCTGTTCCACCGGACCCATTGGGCTCTCAAGGGTCTTGATGGCTCGGATGTCGAAAGCGGTCACGGGTTGATTGTCTTCGTCGACGACGCGCCCGCCGATGCCGAGCGGAGCGTGCAGGACCAGCTGCAGGTCCTCGCTGCCCGGTGCGATGTGGTCCAGGCGCGCCGACCAGGGGGCGTCGGCGAGGTCCGCGCCGGTCTCGGCGAGCAGGGCGTCGCGCAGTTCTTCGGGAGGTGGGGTGGAAGCCCGCAGCTCGAAGGGGCCGACGCCCAGACCGCTGATGCGAAAGAGTCCCTGCTCGTCGCTCTCGACCTCGCCCTTGCCGCCGCTGGCGGCGTTCAGACCTCCGCTCCCGTAGAGCTGACTGGGGTCGAAGCGGGCGTCCACGCTCACCCCGGGGGCCGGAGTTCCGTCCGGCCACGCGACGCGCCCCGAGACCGAGTTGCCCTCGTCAAGCACGAGCACGAGCGAGGTCTCCACTTGCCCCTCGGCGACGGTCAGGAACTTGCGCCCCTCAAGGTAGCCGGGCTTGCTGGCTTGCAGCGCCTGGGGGCCGGGGGCCACGCCCTCGATCGAGAAGGCTCCGTCCGCTCCGGACTCGGCCATGCGCATGCCGTAGCCGCTGCTGCCGATCTCGACATCGGCCACGGTCTGTACCTGTGCCCCTTCAATGCCGTTTCCCGCGCCGTCCACCACGCGTCCGGCGAGGGAGGCGCCGGTGGTGAGTTCGATGGTCACCTCATGTACGGTCCCGGGCTCGAGGGCGCCGATCTCGATGCGCTGCGGGGCGAAACCCTCGTGGTCCACGGTCAGTCGCTGGGAGCCGCGGGTGGAGATGGCGGGCACGGTGAAGCTGCCGTCGGCCCGCGACCGCACCCGTCGTCGACTGCGTCCCCCGAAGCGGTTGCGGGAGTCCCCGCCCGTGGCGGGTGCCGTCGACAGCTTCGCTTCTCCGAGTTCGACTGGCTCCTCGCCGAGGCCTACCGAAAGGGAACCCACGACGGCCGCTCCGCAGCGCGGCGAGAGGAGCAGCGGTCGAGAGGTGTCATCGGGCTTCACCTCAAGGGAGTGCTCGGTGTAGAGGACGCGCCCGAGGAGCATCACATGGACGGCCTCCCCTCCCTCCGCCAGGGGGAGCTCGAAGTTGCCGTCGGGGGCGACCGGTGCGCTGGCGGCGACGACCTCTTCTGTGCTCTCGGGATCCCAGCGATGGACCGCCGCGATGAGGGTGTTCACGCGCGTGGGTTCCCGCACGGCGTAGACCCGGAGGTCCGGGTCGTCGCCGCAGGTATCGGAGAGGGTGACTCGGCCTCGCAGGGTGACGGACGCTTCTTGAGCGTCACCGACGTCCGGCGCGCTGCTCCGGCCCGCGCTCTGTGCTCCGGCCTCCAGGGGAGGGCGCGGACCTCCGAGCGTTCGGGAGGGGAGCGCGGAGGTCCCAGAGAGGACCTCTGTCTCTGGCGCCTGGGCCTGGTCTGTGGAGTCAACCGGGCCGAGCAGGAATAGACCGGCGATACCGAGGCCTAGGACGCAGAGGAGCGCGAGGATCGTGGACGGTGCCTTCATTGGGGCGCAGGGCGCAGGGCGCAGGGCGCAGGGCGCAGGGCGCAGGGGGAGCGGTGAGGCGGCAACAGGAGCACTGCATACGCCCTGACGCCCAGGGTATTCGCTTTGAACGGTGCGCGGAAGGCATCCATGCAAAGTGAGAGTGCGCCACGGTCTGTGTGGATCGAGGCGCGCGGCGGGGCATAGAATCCCCCCGGCTCCATGGAACACGACGTGAACGCCGGTCAGTCCCAGCCCCCCGGGCAGGGAGACGGTCCCGACCTACGGGAGTGGCTCGAGGGCACCTGGGGTCCTGCTCGCGCGGGCCGCCCCGAGCGGCGGGAGGTATTCGAGACTCCCTCGGGTCTCGCGCGCGGTCCGCTCTACGGGGGAGCGGCCGACGGCGGCTTCCCCGGCCACTACCCTTTCACGCGCGGCATCCGGCCGACCATGTACCGCGGCCGCCTGTGGACCATGCGCCAGTACGCCGGGTTCACCAGCGCCCGGGAGACCAACCAGCGCTTTCGGATGCTGCTCGACGGCGGACAGACCGGACTCTCGACGGCCTTCGACCTGCCGACCCAGCTCGGCTACGACTCCGACGACCCCCTCGCCCGTGACGAGGTGGGGCGCGTGGGCGTGCCGATCAACGGCCTGCACGACATGGAACTGCTCTTCGAGGACATCCCCCTCGAGCGCGTCTCCACCTCGATGACGATCAACGCCTCGGCGGTGTTCCTGCTCGCCTGCTACGTGGTCCTGGCCCGAAAGCGCGGCATCGACCCGAGCGCCCTGCGCGGGACTGTGCAGAACGACATCCTCAAGGAGTACGTGGCGCGCGGGAACTATCGCTTCCCCATCGAGCCCTCCATGCGCCTGACGACCGACCTGATGGCGTGGTGCGCCGAGGAGCTCCCGGCCTGGAACACGATCAGCATATCCGGCTACCACATCCGCGAGGCCGGGGCGACGGCCGTGCAGGAGCTGGGGTTCACCTTCGCCCACGCGCGGGCCTACGTGCGCGCCGCCCTGGACGCGGGCCTGGCGGTGGACGAATTCGCTCCGCGACTGTCCTTCTTCTTCAACGCCCACAACGACCTCTTCGAGGAGGTCGCCAAGTTCCGCGCGGCGCGCCGCATCTGGGCGCGCATGATGCGCGAGGAGTTTGGCGCCGCCGACCCCGCCAGCTGGCAGCTGCGCTTCCACACTCAGACTGCGGGCTCGATGCTCACCAGCCAGCAGCCCGACAACAACGTCGTGCGCACCACGGTGCAGGCCCTCGCCGCCGTGCTGGGCGGGACCCAGTCCCTGCACACCAATAGCCGCGACGAAGCCCTCAGCCTGCCCTCCGAGGCCTCCGCGCGACTCGCCCTGCGCACCCAGCAGGTCCTGGCCCACGAATCCGGAGTCGCCGACGTGATCGACCCCCTCGGGGGCGCGCCCTACATCGAGGCGCTGACCGACGAGGTCGAGGCGGCGGCCATGGCGGTCATGGACGAGGTCGCTCGGCGCGGCGGCGCCCTGGCGGCGATCGAGGCAGGCCACGTCCAACGCGAGATCCACCGCAGCGCCATGGAGTGGCAGCGGGCAGTGGAGGGTGGTGAACGGGTGATCGTGGGGGTCAACCGCTTCGAGGAGGACGAGGGTCCGATGGAGATCTTCCGGCCCGACGACGCCGAGCGCGGGCGGGTGCTCGTGGACCTGGAGGCCGTGCGCGCGCGACGCGACGGGGACGCCGTGGGGGCTGCCCTGGAGGCGGTCGGGCGCGCTGCGCGCGGGGACGAGAACATCATGCCCTCGGTGCTGGTCGCCGTTGCGGCCTACGCTACGGTGGGAGAGGTGTTCGGCGTCCTGAGCGAGGTGTTCGGACGCTACCATCCGCCCGAGGTGATCTGAGTGCAATCCCCCGAGGACATCGCCGGCGTCGTGACAGGCCTGCACCACGTCGCCATCGCCGTGCCCAGCATCAGCGCCGCGCGCCGCGTGTACGAACAGGGGCTCGGGCTCACCGGGGGCGAGGTCGAGTCCGTGCCGGAGGAGAAGGTGAACGTCCTGATGCTGGACGCCGGAGGGCAGCGCATCGAGCTCGTCGAGCCCGCCGCGGAGGACTCTCCCGTGCACGCGTTCCTCGAGCGACGGGGCGGCGGACTGCACCACTTGGCCTTTCTGGTAGAGGACGTGGATGCGGCCGTGGCCAGCCTGAGAGCGGGCGGGGCTCAGGTCGTCGGTGACGGTGTGGGCCCCGGTGCCCACGGCACGCGGATCGCCTTCGTGCACCCCCGCAGCGCTGGCGGGGTGCTGATCGAACTGGTGGAAGAACCCCGAGCGGACCCCGCGGAGAGCGACGAATGACGAACGAGACCCCCCTCGAGCGCCTGCGGCGTATGCGCGAGGCTTCCCTCGCCGGCGGCGGCCCCGAGCGTGCCGCGGCCCAGCACGCCAAGGGCAAGCTGACGGCGCGCGAGCGCGTGGACCTCCTGCTCGACGAGGGCTCCTTCGTCGAACTCGACCGCTTCGCCACCCACCGTTGCAGTGACTTCGGGATGCAGGACAAGAAGATCCTCGGTGACGGAGTCATCTGCGGCCACGGCCGGATCGACGGCCGGCCGGTCTTCCTCTACAGCCAGGACTTCACCGTCTTCGGCGGCTCCCTCTCCGAGACCCAGGCCCGCAAGATCTGCAAGGTGATGGACATGGCGGCCAGCGTCGGCGCCCCGCTGATCGGCCTCAACGACTCGGGCGGCGCGCGCATCCAGGAGGGGGTCGACAGCCTGGAGGGCTACTCGGAGATCTTCTGGCGCAACACGCGCCTCTCGGGGGTCGTTCCCCAGCTCTCCGCCATCCTGGGACCCTGCGCCGGCGGTGCGGTCTACAGCCCGGCCATCACCGACTTCATCTGCATGGTGGAGGGCAACTCCTACATGCACATCACCGGGCCGGACGTCGTCAAGACGGTCACCCACGAGGAGGTGACTTCGGAGGAGTTGGGCGGCGCCGCGGTCCACGCTAGCCGCTCGGGGGTTGCCCACTTCACGACGCCCGACGGGCGCAGCTGCATGGCCCTTCTGCGCCGGCTGCTCTCCTACCTGCCCCTCAACAACGCCGAGGATCCGCCCTTCGTTCCCTCCGCCGATCCCCCTGATCGCTGCGACGCCGAACTCGACGACATCGTTCCCGAGGATCCCCTGAAGCCCTACGACATGACGGGGGTGATCGAGCGCGTGGTGGATGAGGACTCGTGGCTCGAGGTGCAGTCGGGCTGGGCCCGCAACATCCTGATCGGGTTCGCGCGGCTCGGCGGATACGCGGTCGGGATCGTCGCCAACCAGCCGGCGGTGCTGGCAGGTTGCCTGGACATCGACGCCTCGGCCAAGGCCGCGCGCTTCGTTCGTTTCTGCGACGCCTTCAACATCCCGATCGTCACCTTCGAGGACGTGCCGGGATTCATGCCCGGCACGGAGCAGGAGTACGGCGGCATCATCCGTCACGGCGCGAAGCTCCTCTACGCCTACTGCGAGGCCACCGTCCCGAAGCTGACCGTAATCACCCGCAAGGCCTACGGCGGCGCGTATGTCGTGATGGGCTCCAAGCACATCCGCACGGACCTGAACCTGGCCTGGCCGGGGGCGATGATCGCGGTCATGGGGGCGGCGGGGGCCGCCAAGATCATCTATCGGCGGGAGATCGGCGGCGCGCAGGATCCCGCCGCCGAGGAGGAGCTGCGCACGGGAGATTACGAGGAGAAGTTCAATCACCCCTTCCGGGCCGCCGGACGCGGATTCATCGACGACGTGATCGAGGCCTCTCAGACACGCCCCCACCTGATCCGCGCCCTCTCCCTTTTCGCCTCCAAGCAGGCCGAAGGACCAAAGCGCAAGCACGGCAACGTGCCCCTCTGATGTTTCGCCGCATCCTGGTCGCCAACCGCGGAGAGATCGCCCTGCGCGTGATCCGGACCGCCCGCGAGATGGGGGTCGAGACCGTGGCGGTGTACTCGGAGTTCGATCGCCTCGCACTCCACACGCGCCTGGCGGACCGCGCCGTGTCCCTGGGCGGATCGGTGCCGTCGGAGAGCTACCTGGTGGGCGAGAAGATCCTGGCGGCCGCGCGCGAGACCGGCGCCGAGGCCGTCCACCCCGGCTACGGGTTTCTGGCGGAGAACGCCGCCTTTGCCCAAGCCGTGGTCGACGCCGGCCTGGTCTGGATCGGCCCGCCCTCCGCTGCCATTGCGGTCATGGGGGACAAGGTCGAGAGCCGGCGCGCCATGCAGGCCGCCGGTGTGCCCGTGGTGCCGGGCCTGGTGGATCCCCTCGACGACGCGCAGGCGGCCGTCGCCGCGGCGGAGGAGATCGGCTTCCCCATCGCTCTCAAGGCCGCGGCCGGCGGAGGAGGCAAGGGCATCCGCATCGTCCAGCGCCCCTCGGAGATGGAGGTCGCCTTTCGCACGGCCTCGGGGGAAGCGGTTTCGGCCTTCGGCGACGGTCGCCTGTACATGGAGCGCTACCTCGAGGGCGCGCGCCACGTGGAGATGCAGGTGCTCTTTGACCACCACGGTGGGGCAGTGCACTTCGGCGAACGGGAGTGCTCGATCCAGCGCCGGCACCAGAAGCTGATAGAGGAGTGCCCGGCGGTCGTGGTCGATCAGGACCTGCGCGAGCGCATGGGCGCCGTGGCCCTGCAGGCCGGGCACGCCGTCGACTACCAGGGCGCCGGTACGGTCGAGTTCCTCTTCTGCGGCGGGGAGTTCTTCTTCCTGGAGATGAACACGCGCCTGCAGGTCGAGCACCCGGTCACCGAGATGGTGACGGGCGTGGATCTGGTCCGCGAACAGCTGCGCGTGGCCTGGGGCGAGGAGATCGGCTACGGACAGGCGGATGTGGTCATGCGCGGGCATGCCATCGAGGTGCGCGTCAACGCCGAGGACCCGGCCGCGGGTTTCCTCCCTTCGACCGGGACCATCCGCAACCTGCGCATCCCCGGGGGCCCCTGGGTGCGCGTGGACTCGGCCCTCTACCGCGGGATGGAGGTCGGTCTGAACTACGACCCCCTGCTGGCCAAGGTGGTCGTCTGGGGCGTGGACCGCGAGGCGGCCATCGAGCGCATGCGTCGCGCCCTGGCGGAACTGAACGTGGGCGGCGTGCGGACCAGCGTCCCCGCCGCCCTGGCGGTGCTGGACCAGCCGGCCTTCCGCGCGGGGGACTTCGACACGCACTTCCTCGAGGGGCTGGACCTCTCGCGCCCCCACGGGCGCTGGGTGCGGCTCGCGGCGGCCATCGCGGCGGTCCACCGCCACACCAGCGCGCGCCGTCGCGCCCTCGGTGCCGATGGCGGCGACCGCAGCGGCTGGATAGCGCGCGGTCGGGTGGAGAGGAACTGGCCGCGATGAAGTACTTTGCGCGCATCGGGGACGTGGAGCACGAGGTGGAGCTCATCGAGCGCCTCGGAGAACTCCAGGTTCAGGTGGATGGGGAGCCGTTCTCCATCGAGTACGAGTCGGTGGACGCCCTCGGTCAGGTCGGCGTGCTGAGCGACGGTCTGAGCTTCGGCGCCTCGGTGGAGGGCGATGGGGAGCGGATCGCGGTCACGATCGCCGGCCACACCTATCACGTGGTGATCGAGGATGAGCGCGAGCGCGCCGCCCACGCCGCCGAGCGCAGTTCGGCGGGTTCTGGGGGGACGGTCACGAGCGTCATGCCCGGCGTGGTCGTGGCCGTGCTCGTTCGGCGCGGCCAGCAGGTCGAGGAGGGCGAGTCCCTGCTCATCCTGGAGGCGATGAAGATGCAGAACGAGATCGTGGCACCCTGTGCGGGGCTAGTCGCTGCCGTGCATGTCGAGGAGGGGCGTGCCGTGGGCACCGGCGACAAGCTCGTCACCCTGCGGGGCTCCGAGGAGTAAAGGGCGGCCGCGCTCCCTCTGGAGAGTTCATGAGCGACGAACAGGATCCCCTGGTTTCGCGGCTGCTCAACGACGTCAGCAAGGGCGACCGGGTGGCCGGGGAGCGCCTGATGCCCCTGGTCTACGCCGAGCTGCGGGAGATCGCCCTGCGCCTGTTCCGCAGGGAGCGCGCCGACCACACCCTCGAGCCCACGGCTCTGGTCCACGAGGCGTGGATGAAGCTCGTCGATCAGGACCGGGTGGACTGGCAGGGCCGATCCCACTTCTTCGCCGTCGGCGCCCAGGCCATGCGGCGCATCCTCGTGGACCACGCGCGTGCCCGTGGACGGGATAAGCGCGGTGGAAACCGGCGCGCCGTCGCCTTTCCCGAGGACCTGGCGGCGGAGTCGGAGGGAGCGCCTGACCTGCTCGATCTCGAGCAGGCTCTCGCGCGCATGGAGAGCCTCGATCCGCGTCAGGGGCGCGTGGTCGAGCTGCGCTTCTTCGCCGGCCTCAGCGTGCGTGAGGTGGCCGAGGTGATCGGCGTCTCTGTGCGGACCGTGGAGGCCGAGTGGACCGCCGCCAAGGCCTGGCTGCGTCGGGAGCTCGGGAAGGGCTCGAGGGAATGACCGACGATCGCCACCGGCGAGCCAAGGAGATCTTCCTCGCCGCGCTGGAGTTGGAAGGGTCGCAGCGCTCGGACGCCGTGCGCGAGGCCTGCGGCGAGGACGGGGAGCTGCGCGCCGAGGTCGAGTCCCTGCTCTCCTACGGCGATACGGACACGCGTGAGTTCTCCGGGATCCTCGAGGACGCCGCTGATGTCGGACGGAAGGCGCTGGAGGAGCGCTTTCGTTCCGGTGATGTGATCGCGGAGCGCTACACCATCCTGCGCCGCCTGGGCCGGGGTGGGATGGGGGAGGTGTACCTGGCGCAGGACGAGACCCTCGGCGAGCGCGTCGCCCTGAAATTCCTCCCCGGCCATCTGACCGGCATCCCGGGCTTCCTCGACCGCCTGCTCTCGGAGACGCGCCTGGCCCGCGGCATCAGCCACCCCAACGTCTGTCGCGTGTACGACGTGGGAGAGTCTGACGGGGAGCCGTTCATCTCCATGGAGTACATCGAGGGTCAGGACCTCGGCGCCTGGCTGCGGGAGAGAGGACCTGCGGAGGGCGCGCGGGCGCGGCGCATGGCGCACGAACTGTGCGCCGCCCTGGCCGCGGCCCACGACCAGGGCGTGCTACACCGAGACCTCAAGCCCGCGAACATCCAGGTCGATGGTGACGGGCATCTGCACGTCGTGGATTTCGGCCTGGCGGCTCCGCGCGACGGCGGCACGGAGGCGGTCGCGGCCGGGAGCCCGGCCTACATGGCTCCCGAACTCCTGGCGGACGGCCCCGCGACCGTGCAGAGCGACCTCTTTGCCCTGGGACTGGTGCTCTTCGAACTGCTCGGCGGGCGGCGCGCCTACCCTTCGGCCAGCGCCATCGTGCGGGCGGCTCGCGACCGCAGCGCGCCCCCGATGCCCTACCGCGAGGGGAGCGCGGGGGATCCGGTGCTCGAGCGTGCGGTGCAGATGTGCTTGCAGGGTGACCCCGGCGCGCGCCCGCGCTCCGCGGCCGTGATCGAGTCGGCCCTGGCCGAGGAGGACCCCCTGGCCGGCGTCCTGGCCCTGGGTCTCCTGCCGACTCCTGAGGTGGTGGCGGCTTCCGGAGCCAGGGGACTCCTCTCACGGCGCTCGGCCTTCGCCGCGCTGGCTCTCTTCCTCGCCTTGCTGGCGGTCTATGTGTTCGGGGTCGTCGAGCAGTTGCCCCTGCAGAGTGCGGCCCTGCCCTTCGCTCCCGAGCAGCTCGCCCGGCGCGTGTCCGAACTCCTCGATCCCCTCCAGCTTGAGCAGGCCGCGGTGGTGCACGAGGCCTACGGCTTCACCCAGGACGAATCGATCCTGCCGTCGCTCTTCGGCCCCGGTGGAGAGGAATGGACCGTGGCCGGCACGGGACCGGAGCGTGGCGACGTTTTCTTCTGGTACCGACGCAGCCTCGACGCCCTGCGCCCCGAGAGCGTGTGGGGGTTGTTCTTCGGCTCCGCTCGCGTCCAGCTCGGCGATCCACCCCCCGGTATTCCGGGCTCCCAGACCCTGGTCAGCGACCCGTCCGGACGCTTGCTGTTCCTGCGCAGCAACCCCGAGTACCGGCCCCCGACGGCGGTTGGAGAGCCGGACTGGCACGCTCTCTTCGCGGCCGCCGGCCTGGTCCCGGGAGAGTTCGAACCCAGCGAGGTGCGGCTCCCGATTGCCAGCTCCTCGGAGCGCCGCCGTGCCTGGCAGTCGCAAGTGGGGGAGGTCCCGCGGCGCGTGGAGGGGGGGACGAGCGCCGGGGGCGTCTCGCTCTTTGTCGTGCTCGAGGGCCCCGCGCGCATGGCCGAGGAGGGCGAGGCCGTCCCGCAGGGGCCGCCCCTGGCGCCCGCCACTCGCGACACGGAGGGGGAGAGCTGGAGCGACTCCGCGCTCTGGAACCTGTCGAACCGAATTTACGACACGATGCTCGCCGTGCTGCTCGTCTTCGCCATCCCGATGGTCTGGCGCAACCTGCGCGCCGGCCGAGGAGACCCCTGGGGCGGGGCGCGCCTGGGGATCTTCACTCTGATCTGTTCCTACACCGGCTGGTTGCTGCTGGCGGACCATGCCGGCGACCTGACCGGGGAGATGTCCCTGCTGATCGTGGGCTTCGGCTCCTCCCTCTGGGAGGCCGCCATGGCCTGGGGCTACTACCTGGTGGTCGAACCCCTGGTGCGCCGCTTCTGGCCCAAGGCGCTCGTGTCCTGGAGCCGCGTGCTCGGGGGCCGCGGGCGTGACCCGCTCGTCGCCAGCCACGTCCTGATCGGCGGGTGTTTCGGCGTCTTCATGGCCCTCATGATCGGCCTGGACGCGGGACTCCCGGGTTGGCTGGGGAGGCCGGAAACGGTGCAGGTTCCGTTCGTTCCCTTCGTCCCGTTCGAGGTCCTGTCAGGGCCTCGGTTCTGGGCCGGGATCCTCTTCAGCCTGCCCGTCACGGCCCTGTACATCTCGCTCTTGCTGCTGATGCTGCTGGCCCTGCTGCGTGCCGCCACGAGGCACAGCGCGCCGGCCCTGATCCTGGCGGTCTCGATCCTGGGCACGAGCGACGCCCTGATCTCGGCCGATCCGCGCACGGCCTGGCTGACGATCGGGATCGGGCACGTGGCCCTGGGGGCCGTGCTGCTGCTGCGTTACGGGGTCCTGGCCTACTGCATCGCCGAGCTGGTGCACTTCTGCCTGACCTCCTACCCCATCACCGGGCAGCTCGAGGCCTGGTACGCGCCCGCGGGGCTCTTCGGTCTGGGTGCCGTGCTGGCAGGGGTGCTCTGGGGGGCTTTTCCCGCCCTCTCGCAGGCCGCCCGCGATTTCTCGAATTCTCCCGTTCGGGCTCCGATCACTCCCGGCTAGGTCCGGTGCAGCTGAGAGCTGCGCTGGGGATCCGATTTCGAGCCCTGAGGCACTTGCCGAGGGGCTCGAAGTCTATCCGGAGCGTCCGGTCTCCCCCTCGCCGGCAGGCGGCCCGGCCCGGGTCGAGAGCACGTAGACCTCGACACCCAGGCAGCGCTCCCGGACGACCTCCTGCAGGGCGATCGTCGGCTGGCGGGCCAGCAAGGCCTCCATGCGGGCGCGGGGCACGTGGCGGTGATTGACCCCCAGAAATACCGTCGGGTGACCCTCGTGGGCCGCCAGGCCATCGAGGAAGGCGGCGATCACCCGCGTGCCGTCGGGCCCTCCATCCCACTGGCTGCGGAAGGCCGCGGGCAGGCGCCTGCGTTCGCCCGTGGAGGTAGGTATGTAGGGCGGGTTGAAGACCACGTACTCCGTGTCCCTGGGCGCTCCCTCAAGCAGGGCTGCCCGGCGCAAGGGCAGGCGGGCGTCCTGGAGCCGGATGCTGCGCTCGGCGTCCCTGGCCACGTCGGGGTCGATCTCCACCGCCTCCACCCGGCAACCCCGGCGCCACAGGCAGAGGGCCAGGAGGGCCGCGCTGCCGGTTCCGAGGTCCAGGACGGTAGCGCCCGCCGGAATACGCCGGGAGGCCCGCAGAAGGGCCAGGGTGGTCACGTCGAAGTAGTGGCCCCCCGGGCGCAGGGGCGGCAGGTCGAAGCGGAAGAGCATCCTGGCGACCAGCCGCGAGCGCGTGAGGAATGCGAAGACGGCGTGCAGCACGGCCACCCACCGTATCAGGAACGATCTTCCCAAACTCCCCTGCGGGTCGCCTCTGCTTCCGACGCGTCAGAGGGCGTGTTCAAGGGTGATCTCGGCCCGGGGCTCCCTCTCCTCTCTCTCCTCTCTCGCCTCGGGCCGGGGCGCCCACCCCTCTGGAGCGGGATCCCCGCAATTCCGATGCAGCGGTGTAAGATGGGCGCACTCAAGGAGGAGATGAAGATGCACCGACATCGTTGGAGGATCGGGCTCGCCGTTCTGACCGCAGTGCTGTCCATGGGGATTGCCACTTTCGCGATCCTGATCGCGCGACCCGCCGCGCCCGCCCCGCTGGACACGACCCACAGTGTCTGGTGGAACGAGGGTGCCGTGTCCCTGGTGGACATGACGGGCTCGTTCGACATGGGAATCGACGACATGGGGATCGACGGCTCGCTGGTCCGGTTCCGACCTGAG
>DASCMO010000024.1:0-15568 GCA_036010965.1 Planctomycetota bacterium
CGCGCCGGCAGCCTCGGAGTCGGCGCGCAGTCGCAGACCGCCCTCGGCCAGCAGATCGTCCAGCGCCGCGCTCTGAGCAGGATCGCCAAAGCCCTGCGCCAGGCGGGCCCAGACGGCCACCTCGCCTCGCACGACGGCCAGGTCGATCCAGTAGCCCTCGTGCAAGGCCGCGCCGGCGATGCGTGCCCCGCCGCGTGCAGCGCGGCCGGGCACATCAACGCCGTCGCACCAGACCACGGTCCCGCTCCAGGGCGCACCCAGGTGCTCACCGGAGCGCTCCTCGACCGCGACCACGCGCAGGACCGTCGCGTCCGGCCCGCCGCCCCCCAGGAACTCGCCCAGCAAGGCGAAGCGGCCGATGGCGGCCATCTCGCTCGCCAGGCCGGAAACCGGCTCCCCCGCGGCGCCCCGGCCGCGACGCTCGTCCTCGGGAGAAAAACGCGGGCCGGGATGGACGAGGGTCGCCAGGACGCCGTGCTCGATGCGCGCCGAGGACGTCAGGGCCGCGGCCACGCGTGCCGGCTCCGTCTCGCCCCCCAGCCACTCGTGGGCCCGAGCCAGAAGTGGGGCGAGGTCGGCCAGCAGGGCCTCCAGCGCTCCGGCGGGCGGCGGGGAGTCCGGCGCGGGGCGCTCCAGAGCCACGCCTGGCTGCTCCTCATCCTCCCGCGCCTCCCCGCTCATCAAATCCTCGAAGGCATCCAGCAGGGCGCGTCCGGCCACGGCCCGCTCGCGCAAGGCCAGGGCTGCACCCGGGTCGCGCGGTGCCAGGTGCTCCGCGAACTCGCGCGCCTCGTCGAACCAACCGGCCGCCAGGAGCGCGTCACCGAGGCGGCTCAGGAGAGTCACACTCCCCTCGCCAACTCCCTCCTGCAAGGCGCGCGCCGCCGCGACCAGGGCAGCCAGGCGCGGATCGGTCGGGCGCCCCTCCTCATCGAGCACCTGTGCCGGTAGACCCCCCACCCAGTCCATGACGGCTCCCGCGCCGTCGCCCAGACGAAAGCGCTGGAGGCGCGACGGTCCGCGCCACTCACCGGGCGCCTCGCCAGCGGAGTGCGCCAGAAGGGCTCGCCCCAGGGCGCGCGCCGAACGGGACAGGAGCAGCTCGGCGCGCAAGCGCTCGCGCAAGGGGAAAGGACGGGCTGCCAGAGCCAGCTCGAGCTCGTCCCGACCCTCGACGCCCAGGGGCCCTTTCAGCATGAGGCCCACCAGCGCCGTGAGCTCCCTGTCGGCCAGGTCGGCCTCGCGCAACAGCTCGACCCCGCGCCGGAAACCCGTGCGCATCGCCTCCGGTTGGGACTGGAGGAGTTCCAGACGCGCGGTCTCGAAGGCCAGCCACTCGAGATCCGTGCGGCCGAGCTCGGGGTCCGTCAGGGCCTCGCGCAAGAGATCCAGAGCCCTCGCGGAGCGCTCCCCGGCGAGCAGCCAGCGCGCGCGGCTGAGGGTGAACAGGGCCCGCTCCCAGGGATCGCGGGCGCGCGCGACGGCCGCCTGCTCGATGCGCGCCGCGAGCAGCGGGCGCCCCACGCGCGCCGCCTCGAAGGCGCGGCCGTGGTGAGCCCAGGCCAGGCGTGGATCGAGGCGCAGGGCGCGTTCAAAGTGGGCGGCACCCCCGGCACCCTCCAGGCGCCCCAGGAGGTAGCGGGCGCGCGCGTCCCGGGGCCGCTCGCTGACGGCATCCCGGCGCGCCTCGAGGGCCTCGAGTCCGTGCAACCCCTCGCGCGCGAGATCGTCCGCCAGACGCTCTGGAGCCGTCCAGTCCGGAGCCAGGGAACGCGCCTCCGCCAGAGCGTCCAGCAACGCGCCGTCCGTCGCCGGCGCGCCGTGGCGCTGGAGGTCGCGCGCGCGAGCCAGGGCCAGGGAGGCCGCGGGACTGACCGGCGGCGCACCCTGCGGTGCTCCGGCGCAGCCGACGAACAAGAGCGCCAGCGCGATCCGGATCTGTCCCATCCCCGCGCCCATCCGCCCGTTGTAGTGCCCCGGACCCCCTAGGGCCAGGGACGCGGCGTTTCCTTGCCGCCGAGAGCTCCAAGGCACAGACTGCTCACATGGCTTCTCCGCTCCGCATCCTCGGCGGATGCCTCGCCATCTGGTGTGCGCTGTGCGCACTGCCGATGGCGGCTCCTCTCGCACCCTTCGAGGGCGCGCAACGCCAGAAGGGCAAGCAGCCGACCCTCGTCCCCTTCCGCGGGGACCTGGACGCAGCGCGACGCTCCGCGCGCGAGCGCAACGTCCCGATGGTCTTCCACGTGATCCTTGAGGGCGAGGATCAGAACGACGACTACCGCAGGCAGGTCCTCCCGAACAAGGACCTGATCGTACTCAGCCAGCGTGCCCTGGTGATCGTCTCGAACAACGGCCAGCACGACCTGCGCATGGTCAAGGAGAAGGTCGAGGGCGTGACCGTCGAGCGGCAAGTCTGCTCGGTCTACCCGATGTTCGAGAACTGCCACCAGCATCGGGCGACCTGGGACGCGCTCTACCACGAGATGAAGGGCGAGGATGGCAACCTCTATTGTCCGCAGATCCGGATCTCCATGCCGGACGGTTCGGAGGTCTACCGCTACGCCTCCGACCCGCCGCCGATCGGCACGGTCCTCGCGCAGCTCGCACGAGCCCAGAAGGAGGCCGGCCCCGGCCTGACCGCCGGCGAGCTGTTGCACATCAAGCGTGCCCTGGCCGACGGAGCACGCTGCCTGGACGGCGAGCTCTGGCCGGGCGCCTGGCGCGCACACAGCGCCGTACTCGAGGTCCTCTCCAAGGGCGCCTTTGCGGACGAGGCCCGCGAGGGGGCCGAACGAGCCCTCGCGGGGCTCGATGCAGAGATCGAAGAAACCCGCAAGCTGCTGGTTCCCGGCACGGCGGCCGCCGGCTACGCACGGCTGCTTGAGCTCTCGGCCGACTGCGTCGAGACCCCGCGCGCCAGACGCTTGGCCGAGCTGATTCGCAAGGCCGAGAGAGACCGCACGATCAAGGAGGAGATCGACACCTGGAAGCTGGCACAGAGCGCCGAGAAGCTCTGGAACGACGCCGTGGCGCTCCTCGAGGATGGCCAAGAGCGCAAGGCGGAGCGCATTTTTCGGCGCCTGCTGCGCAAGAAGTACGCGGCGACCCCCGCCAGTCGCCGCACGGCCGAGCGCTTCCCCGAGTGGGCCGCCGAGGAGCGCGCCTCCGGCAAGTGAGTCACCGCCGACCCGGCGCGCCCCCCCCGACCAGCCACTGAAGAAGGTCCGCATGATTGCTCGCCGCTATCTTCTCGCGCTCGCGCTCGGTGTCTGCAGCACCGCACTCTTCGCGGTATCTGCTGACCCGCTCAACCAAGTGCGCCGTAAGCTCCCCGAACCCGCCGTGGATCGCGCCTGGGAGACCGACGCCGAGGGTCTACGCCAGTGGACGGCGTTTGACGAACGCTGTGCGCTCTGTCGCGGTGGCAAGACCACCGAGTGCGAGCACTGCAAGGGCTACGAAGACTTGCCTGCTTGCGCCGAGTGTGACCTGACGAAGAAGGCGGACTGCCGCGCCTGCCGTGGCAGCGGACGTGCCCACGATCCCCTTGAAGCCCTTGTGTGCCCCTACTGCTGGGGGAGCACCTGGTACGGCTGCAAGCTCTGCAAGACCCGCGGTCGCTACCCGGTAAAGGGCGGCGGGGAGCGGGAACAGAAGTGCGGTGCCTGCAAGACTCGGGGCGCCTTCCTCTGCACGCCCTGCAAGGGGCTCGGGTTCTTCCCGGCGGCGAAGATCGGCTCGGGTGGACCGGGGGACGCGAAGTTGAAGAACCTCCGCAGCGCACGCGAGAAGCTCGCCAAGGCCCTCGAAGAGATGAAGGCCTTCGAACCGGTCCACGAGAGCCGCTCCAAGAGCGAGAAGGCCTTCACGAAGGCCATCGATCCGGCGGCGCGCGTGCTGCCGGCCGTGAAGGGAATGAAGTCGCTGCTAGAGACCTCCCTCAAGGGGCTCGGAAAGGGCGCCGGCTACGTGGGCTACGCCGACTGGGTGGACGCCGAATTTCTCGAGTTCAAGGACCGCACGGTCTTCTTTCTCCGTCACCAGTTGCTGCTCCTCGACCTGTGTATCGAGCGCGCCGAGTTCAACGAGCAGGTCGGGAAGCGAGCCCTTCGGTGATCGTACCCGCCGGGCTCGCATCGCTGCTGCTGGCCGCCCCGGCAGCAGGCGCCTTCGGAGACAGGGACGCGCCCGCGAACCCGGTCGAGCGCGCCTTCTCCGCGGTCTGCGACGTCGCCCTGCGCTTCGACGATCCCTCCGGCAACGCCGTGCGCGTCGAGCGCCCCTCCTCCGGCGTCGTGATCGACCCGCGCGGACTGGTGCTCACGGCCTGGCACCTGGTGGCCGAGGTGCGGGCCGAACCGGACGACTACTGGCTGGAAGTTGCCCTGGATGGCGAGCCCGCGCGTCGCGCCCGGCTGGTGGCCCACGACGCGCGCACGGACCTGGCCCTCTTGCAGATGGAACTCGAAGAGGGCGAGCGAGTCGCCGCCCTTGCGGGGGCCGAGGACGCCGCTGTCCGTGCCGGCGCCTGGGTCTGCGCCCTGGGCCTGCCGCGCGGGGAAGCCCACGCCTTCGCGGGGGTGGCACGCCACCCCAACGGCCCGGTGAAGCTGCGCGCGGGCGAGCTGGCGGCCGAGGAGTTGCTTCTGGCAGACGCGGCCCTCTTGAAGGAGGTGGACGGCGGACCGCTGATCGACGCGCGCGGCCTCCTGCTGGGGATCTGCAACACGTCACACGTGTTCGAACTCCAGCGCGAACCCGAGGAAGGCGAGACGATCGACCTGGGCCACGCCCTGATCGTCAACGTCGCCACCCTGCGCGCCACCTTCCCCGGGCGGATCGCCGCCGCGGAGCCGTCGACGCTGACGGGCGCGTCCCTCTCTGACCACCTGGCCGACGCCGTCGCGACCGTGGCCGAGGCCGTCGTCGGCGTCTGGGCCGGCGCGGCCGACGCACGCCCCCCCCACCCCAGCCCCGACGATCCCCACGGACGCCACCCGCCGGCCGGCCTCGGCTCGGGTGTGCTCATCGATCCCGGCGGTCTGGTCCTGACCCACGCGCGCCTGCTCGCGGGCGCGCCGGAGTCGATCACCGTCTTCCTGCCCTCAGGCAGCGCCTACCCCGCCTCGATCCTGCAGCTGCGCGGGAGCGGCAACGTGGCCCTGCTGCGCCTGGAGCTGCCCGAGGGCGTGCACCTGCCCTGCGCGGTCCTCGGAGACTCCGGCGCGGCCGTGCCCGGCGAGGCCCTGGCCGTGGTGGCCGCTCCCTACCCGCGCGCCATGTCCGTCAGCGCCGGAGTGCTCGCGGCCTGTGAACCGGCCCAGCCCTTGCGCCTCTCCGCCGAGGTGCACGCCGGACAGGCCGGGGCGGCGCTCGTGAACGCGCGTGGACAGGTGATCGGCCTCGCGGACCCCGACCTGACCCCGCTCGGCACCAGCACCCAGATCGAGAACGGCCTCTCCCTCGCCACGCCCATCGATCACGTGCGGACCTCCTTCGCGGCAGCGCTCGAAGAACACGGCGGCCCGGCCAGCCTGCGGGCAGCGCCCGAGCCCGACGAACGCGACGCGCGCCGGCGCGCGCACGGCGTACCGCGCGTGGTCCGCGCGACGACCGACTCCCTGCTCAACGTGTACGTCAAGGTGTCCGCGCCGAAGGCCGCGGGCTTCGACCCCTTTGGCGGCGAGGAGGCGACCGCCCGCACCCAGGGCCTGGGATCGGGGGTCGTGATCGACGAGAGCGGCCTGGCCCTGACCAACTGGCACGTGGTGGAGTCCGCCACGCAGCCGGACGGCGCCCAGCGTGAGGACCACGAGCTGGAGGTCTCCCTGCCGAGCGGCGAGCGCTATGCGGCGCGCGTCCTGAGCACCTCGCGCGACGACGACCTTGCCCTCTTGCAGCTAGAGCTCGCTGTGGGCGACGACGTTCAAGCGGTGCCGTTCGGCGACTCCGAGGCCCTGCTGGTGGGCGACGCGGTGATCGCGATCGGGAACCCCTTCGGCCTGGCCAACAGCGTCAGCGCCGGGATCGTATCGACCCTCGACCGGGACACCCGCATCAAGGGTCGTCTGCGTGCACTGAAGGGAATGATCCAGACCGACGCCGCCATCAATCCCGGCAACAGCGGCGGCGCCCTGCTCGACCTCGAGGGGCGACTTGTGGGGATCAACTCCGCAGGCAGCAACTGGATCGCAGGGCGTGGCTTCGCCATTCCGGCCCACCGCATCCGCGCGGTCTTCCGGAAGCGCCTGCTGAGCGCCCAGGGTCTGCGCAGCGCCTACCTGGGGATGGGCGTGGAGGAGCTGGACGGTCGGGCACTCGTCGCCGACCTGGACCTCGCCGGCCCCGCAGCGCGAGCCGGCATCGTCGGAGGAGACAGGGTCGTGGCCATCGCGGGCGCTGCGATCGGAAGCCGGGTGGACTTCACGCGCGCCGTGCTCGCCGCGCGCCCAGGCCGGGCGCTCGAGATCGACCTGGAGCGCGCGGGCCGCCCCCTCGCCTGCGCCCCGATCCCTCTCAGCCACACCGCCTGGACCGTCTACCGCCAGTGCGGCCTGGAACTGGAGGCTGTCGACTACCGCACCGAGACCGACCTGGTGCGCTCGGCCTCCGTGGACCTCTACCGCGCCTTCACCGGCGACCGAGACGGGTCGCCGCGGGAGCTGATGGCCGGCGCCCTGCGCGTCGTGCGGGTCGATCCCGCCGCACGCGACCGGGGGCTGGCGGCCGAACCGGGGGATCTGCTGCTGGGCATCCACTCAACCGAGCGCGGGCTCGACATCGAGCGCACGGCACTGCGGCGCCTGGAAGGCCTATCGGAGGCCGGCGAGGCCTTCGCTGCACTGGCCACGCTCGAAGGTGGCACGGCCCAGTGCTGGCTGTGGCGTGCAGGCGAGGTGCTGACCGTGAACGTGCCCGTGAAGCGGCCGCGCTGACCGGATCAGGTGTCGAACTCGGCCGCCGTGCGTGAAGTGCCCTGGGCGTGCTCGAAGGTCCAGACCACCTCGACTCGCGAGCCCTTCTTGAGGGGCTCGAAGGGGTAGAAGACGATCATCCCGGGAGCGGCGGTGTGCCGGTTCGCCCCGCCGTCCGCCACGTGCAGGAAGCCCTCGATGGGCTCACCTCGAACGGTCACCCTGCAGCGGTAGGAGTCCCGCGCACCGCTCACGCCGCCCGTCCCGAAGTGGTGCAGGGAGATCGGGTAGCCGATGACCTCCCTGTCCCCGCGGCCGTGCCGTTCGAGCAGCTCAGCGAGCTCGATCCCCAGGTCCTCGACGCGCACCGAGACCGGGATGCCCGAGTCCTTGGCGCCAGGGTAGACACGGTAGCCCCCCTCGCCTTTGGGGAGGCGCCGTACGCCGCGGATGCAGTCCATGACCAGGCGTGATCTCTCCGCGTACAGGCCGACCGTGGCCAGGGCGTTGTTCAGGAGTGCGTCCCGGTAGCCCGGATGGTCGAGCCAGCGCCGGAAGAGGTCCTTGGGCTTCTTCGCGTCCGTGGCCACGAGGGCCATCTGGGCGAACATGTTCCCCAGGTGCGACCCTCCTTCGAGGTCAATGTTCTGGCGCTGTTCCGCGAGCGGGCCGCGCTCCTCCTCGTTCGTGCCGAGGTACTCGACATGGTCGCGGCAACGACCCGAGTAGGTCTCGCTCCAGGTCACCTCGGTGGAGTTCTGGACCTTGCGAGCCTTGTTGAACTCCTCCAGCCACTTCTTGACGTCCTTGCTGATGGCCGTCAGCGGCTCGTTGTTGTCGCGGATGGCCTTGAGGACGGGGCTGGCCTCGGTCCAGAAGTCCTTCCATTCCTTCTCGAGCTGCGCGATCGAGAGGCCGTCGTGGTCCGCGGTGAACTTCTTCTCGACGTCGATCGGGTTGTTCTGGCCCGCGAGCCCGTCCATGTCGCGCAGGAGGGTCGGGTCGCGCCGCACGACGTAGTCGCAGAAGGACCAGGCCTTGATGCGCGCGTCATTGGGGAACTTGTCGGCGGTGATCACCGGCAGGCGGGCGGCGGGGGTGCCGTCGCCGAGCTGCCAGGCCGCCTCGAGGGCCAGGTCCTTCCAGGTGTCGAAGTTGGGCGAGTAACGCTCGAGGTCCTCCTCGCCCGTGCTCGTGCGCAGCTGCTCCTTCTGGTCCACGACGAACTGGCGGTTGTTGTTGAAGAACATGCCGACGAAGGTGTGCCCGATGCCCTCCCGCAGGGCGGCGGTGCGGAAGCCCGAGTAGGACTGGGCCACCGAGCGCACCGCGCCGTCGAGGATGCCCTGCTCGCTGCCGGGCGAGGCCACGCGCAGGTTGGTCGAACCGGAAGAGAGGGTCGAGCCCGAGGTGTACTCGAGGCGGAACTCCAGTTCTGATGCCGAGAGGAGGTCGGCGTTGGCGTTCAGGATCTGCTTGTAGGTGTCCTTGGTCTGAAAAAAACTCCAGTCACGAACCCAGCGCCGCGGATCCGACCGGAAGCCCGAATAACCCTCGTAGGCCGCCTGCATCACGCGCAGGGCGCGCTCGGCGTTGACCGCAGCCTCGATCAGGGCGGCCTCTTCGAAGTCGCCGCGCAGGGTGAAGTGCTCGGTGGTCACCGTCGTGTACTCGACCTTGGCCTTCTCCAGCAGCGGATGGGTCTCGGTCGCCGGCAGGACCTCGACCGGATAGTCCTTCTGTGACTCCTCGGCCACCGCCCGCTCGATCACCTGCGAGCGCTCGTAGAGGGTCAGCTCGAGGTCCGTCCCGGTCAGCCCTGCCACGGGCTTGTGGTCGAGGGCGGCGCGCGCGTCCTCGTTCTCGGGGTCGAAAAAGAGCACCTTCTCGAAGTGCGTCCGCGACATGTCCGTGCGCCCGGCCTGCTCGTAATCCCCGGCCATCTTCCCGTGGGCCTTGGCGATCTTCTTCGCGACCTTTTCCCAGTCCTTGCGCAGCTTGGAGGCCGCGCTCGCGTCTGGCGAATCGCTCTTGGGGTAGGCGAAGCGCGGATTGACGCTCCAGGCCGTTCCCACGCGCTCGTAGCCCAAGGCCTCGCGCGCGTCGGCGTGATCGGTGTCGTACTCGCTGAGCAGCATCAGCCAGACGCGCCGGGCATTGCGAGGGAAGCCCTTCTTGAAGGCCGTTGCCGCGTAGTCGTGCAGGGTGTCCGCCTGCTTCTTGCGGAACTTCAACTCGTCTGCGGACTGCGCGGGTGCGACCGCCACGAAGGAGACCATCAGGAGCAGCAGCAGGCAGGCACGGCGCATCATCGTTTCGAACTCCCTTTCAGGGCGCCGGGGCTCTCGTCGCGGTGTGCTCGACGGGTATGGGCGCCAATCAGAAGGATACGCCCGGGGCTGCTGCACCCCAAGGGAACCCCGTGTAGCTCAGACAGGCCGCGGAAAACCCTCGAGCACGGCGTCCTCGCCGCACTCGCGCTCCCGGCGCCCGTCCAGGATGGCCGCCCCCAGCCACTCCCCCATGGAGGGGCCGCGGCCGCCGTTGACGGCACCGGTGTAGACGCGTACCTGGTCCACCGCGCCCGCGGACAGCCAGGCCTGGAGCAGGGTCGGACCGGCCTCGAGCAGGACCCGGCGCACGCCGGCCTCCCACAGCCAGGCACCGACTTCAGAGAGAGAGACGTGTCCGCCGCCCTCCGCGCCGTGCAGGCCGTGGACGCTGGAGCCCGCCGCCCGCAGGGCTTCGGCGCGGCGAGCTCCCACGCCCGCGAGGGCAAGGAAGTGCACCGCGCCGGCTCCCTCGCCAGCAGCGGGCGACTGCAGGAGGGCCGCCTCGGGTCGCGTGCGCAGGCAACTGTCGAGGATCACTCGCAGGGGCGCCGCGGCGATGTCACCGGGAGGGCGAACGGTGAAGCGCGCGTCATCGGCCAGGACCGTGCCCACCCCGCTGACGATGGCGTCCACCCGTCCGCGCAGGACGGCGACCTCCTCCAGGGAGGCGGAGGTGGAGATCCAGCGGCCCCCGCCCACGTCTCCGGGCGGGGTGAGCTGTCCGGAGCGTGTCTGGGCCCACTTGGCGATGGTCCAGGGCCGGGGGCGCCGCAGGCGGTCAGCGGACATCCAGCGGGTGAAGTGCGGCGCGACGCGCTCGATGGGCGCCGTGCCCTCGAGGACAACGACCTCGACACCGGCGGCCCGCAGCCGCTCGATCCCCGCGCCGCACTGGCGAGGGTCGGGATCGAGGGCCCCCACGACGACGCGCGGGATGCCCGCGGCGAGGATGGCCTCGACGCAGGGACCGGTCTTGCCGTGGCTGGAACAGGGTTCGAGAGTGACGACGAGCAGGTCCCAGCGCTCGCGCGGCAGATCGCTCTCGGCAGCGGCGGCCAGGGCCTCGATCTCCGCGTGGGGGCCTCCCCACCAGCGGTGGAAGCCCCGGGCGAGTTCGCGCTCGCCCGCGAAGACCGCCGCGCCCACGCAGGGATTGGGCGCCACCTCGAAGCGGTACTCGGCCGCCTCGCGGCAGAGTTCCTCCATCAGGTGGATCGTGCGCCCCTCATCGAGGCCGGTGGCTATTCCTCGGATCATGATCTGGACCGTCGCACGCCTCCCTGAGGGACGTGTCTATTGGAGTATATTCCGCAACGAGGGCATGCTCCTCAAAAACGCCCAACCCGTTGGTGAAAAATCACCTGGACGGCGCGAACATACGCGGTCCCCGCCGCGGATCCGTCCGCGAGCGGCAGACGACACCCCCCACCGGCGAGAACCCCCATGTCACGAGCTCCCATCCAAGTCGCGGTCACCGGCGCTGCCGGTCAGATCGGTTACGCCCTGCTCCCCCGTATAGCCAGCGGCCAGATGTTCGGCCCGGACCAGCCCGTGGTCCTGCGCCTGATCGAGATCCCCGCCGAGAAGCCCATGAAGGCCCTGGAGGGGGTCGCCATGGAACTGGACGACTGCGCCTTCCCCCTGCTAGACGGCATGGTCCTGACCGATGACCCGGCGCTCGGCTTCGAGGGCGCGAACTGGTGCCTGCTGGTAGGTTCCAAGCCGCGCGGGCCGGGGATGGAGCGCAACGACCTGATCCTCGAAAACGGACCGATCTTCACGGGCCAGGGCCGGGCCATCAACGACCACGCCGCCTCCGACGTGCGCGTGGCGGTGGTCGGCAACCCCTGCAACACCAACTGCCTGATCTGCATGCACTCCGCACCGGATGTCCCGGACGAGCGCTTCAGCGCGATGACGCGCCTGGATCAGAACCGGGCCCAGAACCAGCTCGCGAAGCGCGCCGGGGTGGCCAGCACGGCGGTGGAGAACTGCCTCATCTGGGGCAACCACTCCTCGACCCAGGTCCCCGACTTCATCCACACCACGATCGACGGTCGGCCGGCGAACGAGGTCATCGACGATCCCGAGTGGCTCCAGGGCGAGTTCTTCGCCACGGTGCAAAAGCGCGGCGCGGCGATCATCGCCGCCCGCGGTCTCTCCAGCGCGGCCTCGGCCGCCAGCTCCCTGGTGGACCACGTCCGCGACCTGCGCGAGGCGACCCCCGAGGGCCGCTGGAATTCGGTCTGCGTCAAGAGCGACGGCAGCTACGGGGTCAGCGAGGGGCTGATCAGCTCCTTCCCGGTGAACGCCGACGGCGAGGGGGGCTGGCGCATCGTCGAGGGCCTCGAGCTCGACGCCTTCCTCACCGAGCGCATCGCGGCCACGGTGGCCGAGCTCACCGAGGAGCGGGCACTGGTGGCGGACCTCCTGGGCTGAAACGGCGAGCCCTGGGCCCAGGGGGGGCAGCCCAGCCGGCCGGAGGGACCGGAGACAGTCACGCCCCAGGGGGCAGCTAACCCACCGGAGCCAGCTAACCCACCGGAGCCAGGGGGAACAGCTCCTCCAGCTCCACGAGGACCTCCGGCGCGAGCTCGACCTCCACGGCACCCACGTTCTGCCGCACATGGTCGGGGCTCGTGGCGCCGGTGATGACGCTCGTGATCCCCGGGCGGGTCAGGATCCAGGCCAGGGCCAGCTGGGAGGGCGAGATCTCGAGCGTGCGCGCCAGGTCGCAGAGGCGACGAACGCGCTCGAGGGTCTCCTCGGTCAGCTTGCCCTTCATCCACTCGGTCGTGCTCGCCCGGCTGCCGGCCGGCACGCCGTCGTTGTACTTGCCCGTCAAGAGTCCCCCGGCGAGGGGGCTCCAGACCACCACACCCATGCCCAGGCGGGCAGCGGTCGGCAGCACCTCGTGCTCGATACCGCGCTTCAGCAGGTTGTAGGGAGGCTGTTCGACGCGCGGACCGTAGCGGTCCCCCTCGGACGCCAGCTCGCTGGCCCGCTCCAGGGAACCGGCGCTCCAAACGCTGGTGCCCCAGTGCAGGAGCTTGCCCTGGCGCACGAGGTCGGTAAGGGCGCAGACGGTCTCCTCGAGGGGCGTCTCGGGATCCTCGCGGTGACAGAAAAAGAGATCGAGGTAGTCGGTGCCCAGATTAGCGAGGGAGCGCTCGACGCTCTCGAAGAGGTGCTTGCGAGACAGCCCTCGGTCGTTGGGGTCATCGCTCATGGGCCAGTAGCACTTGCTGGACAGCACCAGATCGGCCCGGCGGAAGTCCCCCAGCATGCGCCCGAGAACGCGCTCCGCCTCCCCGTAGGCGTAGACGTCCGCGAGGTCGATGAAGTTGATTCCCTCGTCGACCGCCGCGTGCACGATCTCCCGTGCGTCCGACTCGGTGACGCTACCTCCGAAGTTGATCCAGCCTCCGATCGAGACCTCACTGATTTGCAGACCGCTCTCGCCCAGCTTCCGGTACTTCATGCAGTCCTCGAGGGGAGAGCGCTCGAGGGCTCTGCGCCGACGGAGCTGGCCTCACCGCTCATTCCCCAGGGGCTCGCCTGACGGACGGTCACGGACACGGTGCGGCCGAGCAACTGCGCATCGCCACGCAGGCTGACGGGCAGGCCCTGCAGGGAGCGCCCGCGCAGCAAACCTGGATCGCGGTCGGAGACCTCCTCGACGAAGACCTGCAAGTCGCGGTCGAGGTGGCGCTGCATGCGCCGCAGGGAGACGGCCTCGGCCCGCTCGAGCAGGCGCGCATTGCGTTCCTTCTTGACCTCGAGGGGGACGGAGTCCGTGCGGCGTTCGTCGGCGCTCGTGCCCGGCCGAGGGTCGTACTTGAACACGTAACTGCTGGCGAATCCGATCTCGTCGAGCAGCTCCAGGCTGGCCTGGAAGTCCTCCTCTTCCTCGCCGGGAAAACCCACGATCCAGTCGCTGGAGAGTTCAACCTCCCCCACCACCTCGCGCAGCATGTCCAGCCGCCGGCGGTAGAGGTCCACGGTGTAGCCCCGGCGCATGGCTTTCAGAACGCGGTCCGATCCCGACTGAACGGGCAAGGGCAGGAAGCGATCGACCTTGTCGCAGTCCCGCACCGCTTCCGCCAGCTCGCGCGTCAGGTAGGCCGGGTGCAGGGTCACGAGGCGCAGGCGCTCCAGTCCGTCGATCTCCTGCAGGCGGTGCAGCACATCGGCCAGGCCCGGCCGCCCCTGGCGCCCGCGCCCGCGGGGCTCTCCCGCGCCGGGCACGGCGAGCTCCTCGCCATAACTATTGACGGTCTGGCCGAGCAGGGTGATCACCTGAGCACCTTGATCGACCATCCAGCGTGCCTCGGATTCGACCTCCTCGATGGGCTTGCTCCGCACACGACCGCGGGTGGTGGGCACGACGCAGAAGCTGCAGCGCAGGTCACAGCCGCGCATGACCGCCAGCCAGCCGTGGCGACCGCCCAGGTACTCGTCCCCGCCGAGCTCCACCGCCAGCTCTCCGTCGGTCTCGGCGGCCAGGATACGGCGCTCGCGGGGCGCGTGACGCTCGGGGTGCCGCCGGCGCTCACGCACCTCGTCCACGAGGTCCACCATGTCCGCGAAACGCCGGGTGCCGCAGACGATGTCCACGTGACCGGCGCGCCGAAACACCTCTTCCTGGACACGCTGCGCCATGCAGCCCATGACCCCGATGACGAGCTCAGGGCGCTCGCGCTTGGCATGCTTGAGCTCTCCCAGCCAGGACCAGGCGCGCTCCTCGGCATGGTCGCGCACGGAGCAGGTGTTGAAGAGCACGACATCCGCCTCACCCAGCCTGTCCGTGGTCGCGTAGCCGCGCGCCTTGAATCGCCCCTCCACCAGCAGGGAGTCGTACTTGTTCATCTGACACCCGAAGGTGACGACATGCAGCAGGGGAGCGTCGGGGGCGGCTCGAGCGCCGGTGCGGGACTGGAAGCGGGTGATGGACATGGCGGTGACCGGCCATCTTGCCAGCGTTCCCCCACGGCGTCCACTCGCCGGAGGTGGCCGGCGCAGGCGCGCGAGGCCGAGGCCGGGTGCCCCCTGTCGTGGACACTGGCCGCGGGATGCGACAGGGCGGTGGAGTCGGGGCCCGTCAGCGGCGACCTCGAGCCCGGCACGGAGCTTGCTCCCTGCACGCTGCGGCGATCCGACCGCCACAGCCCACCACCCCCAAGACCGAGGACACGAGATGAGCGCCCCCCACCTGCTCCACCCCCACCG
Source organism: Planctomycetota bacterium (assembly GCA_036010965.1). Classification (GTDB taxonomy): domain Bacteria; phylum Planctomycetota; class UBA1135; order UBA1135. Next base: position 14,480 of record DASCMO010000024.1, read on the forward strand.
CGCGGCCGCGACCCTGATCGGGCTGGCTTCCCTCCTCGCGGGCTGCGACAGCCACCCCGCGGGGATCATCGTCGTGCCGGACATCCACCCCCCCGGCTTGCCGGTCCTCTACGAGGTCGAGCCCAATGACGAGGCCTGGCTCGCCAACGAGGTGGGTGCGATCGTTGCCGGCGAGCACTTCCTGATCGAAGGGCACATCACCGAGTGCTGTCCCGACCCCTACGACGGCTTTTCCTTCCTCGCTCTGGAACCGATGGAGGTGGAGCTGATCTTGCACGCCCAGGACCCCTACGCCGATCTCGACTTCTGCATCTACGACCCCCAGACGGACTCCATGATCGCCTGCTTCGAGGGCACGGGGAATCCCGAGTTCGGCTCCCTGGTCCTGACGCTGCCGGCGGAGTTCCACATGGTCATCTCGTCGTGGTATGGGGACTCGCCCTACACCATCGAGGTGCGCACCTTCCCCCTCGTCTACGGCTTCGAAAGCGATGACTCCCCCGCCGCATTCGCTACCGAGGGCAGGACCTTCCGGTCCCCGGCCGCCCCCCCCGGCGCCGAGGCGATCGAACGCTTCGAGGCCTACCGCGAGCCGCGGCTGGAGATAGCGGGCCTGGGAGGCGACGGCCTCGATCTGCTCGCACCGGTGATCGTGCGCCTCGACGCCCTCCCGCCGCCCGCGAGGCGCTGAAGTCGAGGGGAACCCACCAGCCTTCCCTCCGCGGGCCTGCGCCGCGGGGGGAGGGCCATTTCGTGACTCCCGGAAGCGAATTCCCAGCGCGCCCGCCGACCTCCAACCGGCACGCGGACTAGACTTGAACGCCTGCGGGCGATGTCCGAGCCGGGAGCAGCCCACGCTCCGCCGCCCTCCAGTGCGTCCTCCATGACCCACCTACTCCAACGCCGAAACGGCGCCGGTGCCCTTTATCTCCTGACCGCCGGCGCCCTGACGCTCTGCGCGGGCTGCTCGAGGGGCGATGTGGAGGCCGGGAGCGGTGCGGGCCCGGGATCCGTGCGCCGCCTGGACATGGCCCCGGCGAGCGCCGCCGGAGAGCAGGGAATCCACTCCGTCGAGCGACTGGAAGTCCC
>DASCMO010000025.1:0-22591 GCA_036010965.1 Planctomycetota bacterium
CGAAGAACTGGCAGCCCTGGTGGTGAGCGACGGGCCGCCGGGCGAGGTGAGCGAACTGAAGGCCTTCGTGAGCGAACGCCTCGTGCTCCACAAGGTGCCGCGGCAGATCCGGTTCGTGGAGGCCCTGCCCCACAACGCGACCGGAAAGCTCGTGCGGTGTGAGTTGGGAGCGCTCTTCGCCGGTCTCGCGCCAGAACCCGTCGCGATCGACGAGCCGCACGACCTCGGGCCGCGCGTCCCCGCATTGCAAGCGATCTGGAAGCGCTTGCTGAAGGTGGACGAGGTGGATCTCGACACGGACTTCTTCGACCTCGGCGGGGGCTCCTTGATCTTCGAGGAGATGCTGGCGCTGGTCGCCGAGGAGCTGAGGGTCACCCTCGATACCCTCGACCTCACCGGCGCGATCACCTTGCGCAGTCTGGACGCCGCACTCGAGTCCGGCGACCCGGGCCCCTTCGTGATCGTGCGCGCAGCGCTCGCCGATGAGGGAGCGCACACCGCGCAGGGTGCGGGAGCGGAGGGCGCATCCAGGGCGGCCGAAGCTCCCGCGCTGTGGCTCTTCCCGCCCGTCGGTGGGCACCTGACGACCATGGGACGCCTCGCTCAGCGCCTGGACTGGCCGGGGCCGATCCTCGCCCTGCGTGGACCCGGCGAGGGGCCGGGAGAGGCGCCGGGTGAGAGCGTGGAGGAGGTCGCGGCCTGGTACCTGGCCCTGCTCGACGCCGACGGGAGGCACACGCCTCCCTCCCTACTCGGCGTCTCGTTCGGAGGCCTGGTCGCCTTCGAACTGGCTCGACAGTTGCGCGAGGCGGGTCGGCCCGTCGGCGCCCTCGGCGTTCTCGACACGGTCTGCACGACCTACGCACACCGCGCGGGATCGCGGCGCTTCATCCAGCAGGTGACCCGCATCCTGTGCGAGAGCGACCTGGCCGATGAGGTCTCTGACGAAGCGGAGCGCTCCCTGTGGGAACGCCTCGAGGCCATTTGCCTGCAGCTGACAGGCCTCGAGAAGCCCGACGATCCCAAGGCCGCCGCCTGGGACGCGATGCGCAAGCTGGGTTTCGAGCCGCGGTTGCGACTGGAGGACCCCGTCCGCTGGCGCAGGCGCTTGCGCAAGGTGCGCCTCACCTTCAGCGCTCTGGACCACTACGAGCTTCGAAACCTCGACACGCCCATGGTCTACTTCCGCGCCGGCAAGGGTTTCGCGGGCTCCGACCCGGCGATGGGCTGGAGCGCACACGCCGCCGCAGGTCTCGAGGTCGCCATGATCGAGGGCAACCACTTCACCATCTGGGACGACGAGCACCTCGACGCGACGGCGCGCACGGTCTCGCAGGCGCTGGGCGGCATGCGGGGCAAGCTCGCCGGGAGTGCCCCGCCGGGGTGATTTCCCCCTGCGGCCTCAGCCGTGGATGGACGCCGCGTGAGCGCCGCTTTGCCGGAACCTGGATTCCGTGCTGAAATGGCTCAATGAGGTCCCGGTCCGTAGCCCTGCTGCTCCCCATCCTCGCCGCCTTCGTGGCCAGCGGGAAGCCACGCAGGCCGAGGTGAGTGGGCACGGCCACGGTCCGTGCTGCGGGTGGACGGGTTCGCTACCCTCCGAACAGGAAGGCGCCGGGCGTGAGTGAGCCGGAGCCGGCCGGGAGCGCGAGACGGTGAGAGACGAGTTGGAACATGACCCAGGACGAGCGGGCGGCCTGAAGGGTGCGCTTGGCCGGTCGGGACCGGGTGCGCTCGGCCTCTACGCCATCGTCGCCGCCTTCACGACGTACTTTTGCATGTACGCCTTCCGCAAGCCCTTCGCGGCGGCGGAATACGACGGGCTGCACCTGTGGGGCACGAACCTCGACGCCAAGACGGCCTACGTGATCGCCCAGATCATCGGCTACACGATCTCGAAGTTCGTGGGCATGAAGGTCTGCGCGGAGACGGGCCGCACCGGGCGCGCACGACTGTTGATCTGCTTGATCCTCGCGGCCTGGGGGGCGCTGTTGCTCTTCGCGCTGCTTCCCTTGCCGCTCAAGGTCTTCGCAATCTTCCTCAACGGCCTGCCCCTGGGGATGGTGTGGGGCACCGTTGTTCTGCACCTCGAAGGCCGGCGCACTTCGGAGTTCATGCTCGCCGGGCTGTCGTGCTCCTACATCATCGCCAGCGGTGTCGTGAAGGACGTCGGCCGCTGGCTGATGAGCGCGCACGGGATCGAGGACTACTGGATGCCCTTCACCATCGGCGCCCTGTTCTTCCCGGCTTTCGTGCTGGGCGTCATCCTCCTGGCGCAGATCCCACAGCCGAGCGAGGCGGACATGAAGGAACGCTCCAAGCGCGTTCGGATGTACGCCGGCGATCGCTGGTCGTTCCTGCGCGAGTTCTCCCTCGGGATGCTGCTACTCAGCGGCATGTACTTCTTCCTGACCGCCTACCGCGACTACCGCGACAACTACGGCGTTGAGATCCTCCGCGAGCTGGGCCTCGGCGACCGCGCCGGGATCTTCACCCAGACCGAGGTGCCGATCGCCTTCGGCGTGATGGTTGTGCTGTCGCTGCTCTCGCTCGTGCGAGACAACCGCATGGGGCTGATATTGGCCTTTGCCATCATGACCGCGGGGACGCTCTCGATGGGCGTAGCCACCTGGCTCCTCGAGCGCGGCTCCATCGGCGGCGTGCAGTGGATGACGCTCGTCGGCCTGGGCGCCTACCTGGCCTACGTGCCCTTCGGCTCGGTGCTCTTCGACCGCCTGCTGGCCTACACGCGCTTCGCGGGCACGGCGGTCTTCGCCATTTATCTGACCGACGCCGTCGGATACACCGGTTCGGTCGGCCTGCAGGTCTACAAGGACTTCTTCCAGGCCGAGGCCACGCGGCTCGAGTTCTTTCAGTCGCTCTCCTACTTCATGAGCGCCTGCGGAGCCCTCGCCCTGGTCGCGAGCCTGGCCTACTTTCTGCGCAGGGGCGGTGTCCTGCTGAAGTGAGTCGGCCTGGCCGCCGAGGGTCAGTTTCCTGCCCCCGGGCTCTCGGGAAGGGAGTGGGGGAAGCGATCCGGAACGACCTGGATCTCGGTGCTGAGGCGGTAGGTGCCGCGCGCTTCGTCCTTGAAGGTGACCTCGACGTACCAGGCCGTCCAGCCTTCCTCGGGCTCGTCGACGCGCGCGTGGACGAGCGCGTCCCCTTCCAGTTCGGTCGCGCTCCACTTGGCCTTGCGGAAGTCGCGGTCGGGGGAGCTGGCTTGCCAGAGCTTCGCCTTCCCGCCTTCGGGCCAGCTCACAGCGAGCGTCCCGTCATCGAGCGTCTCCCAGTCCAGGTTCGGCAGGGTCTCTCCCGCCAGGGAGGCGCGGAAGAAGGCCGTCATGGTCGGCATGATGCCCATGCCCAGCCCGTGGCCGGCGTTGGGCAGGTAGAAGAGGTTCTTCGGTCCGGGCAGCTCGTCGAAGTAGAGGCTGGAGGCGTTGACGGTCCAGTAGGGGTCGTTCGTCCCTAGCAGGACGAGCTTTGGCATGGTGAGCGCCGCGCGATAGGAGAAGGGGTCGACGAAGTTCGTGAGCACGCGCCCGTCGGCGGTGGTCATGCGTTCCTGGATACGCAGCCGCGTGTAGGAGCCGACCTTCTCGCTGAAGCCGCCGTAGGTGAGGCGCTGGCGCTCCATCTGCGGCTTGATGTTGAGCACATCGATAACCATCGGCGCGATAGCGCTCACGCGATCGTCCACCGCGGCGGTCAGCCAGGTGGTCCAGCCGCGCTTCGAAGCGCCGCTGACGATGAACTCGGTGACCTCGGTCTGCCAGCGCTCCTCGGAGATCTGCTGCACCGCATCCATGGCGCGCACAGCGCTCTCGACCATCGGGGCGAGCAACGGCCAGCCGTCTCCCTCGCCCTTCAGGTACTTGTCGAAGGTGAACGCGATCAGGTCGTCCTCGTAGAGGTCATCGAACAGCGGTTGGTTGGGCACCTGTTGCAGGACGGCGAGGATCGCGCCGCTCTTCTCAGCAAGCATCGAGAGCATCACGGCCTCGGTCGAGCTCGCCTTGGGGTGCTTGGAGCGGTTGGAGCCGCCGGTGATGAACAAGATCGCCTTGCCGGGATGCTCGATCTTGGTTGGAGCGAGGATCGAGAGCCAGTGCCACCACTCCATCTCCTGCCAGGTCTGCGAGGTGAGGCGCGCCACCGTGGCGCGGCAGGCACCGACCTGTTCCTCGGCCAGGACCTCGTAGGCGAAGTTCGCGTCGGGCTCGCGCACCATCTCCTTCAGGTCGCCGCCGGTTTCTCCCGGGCTGGCGAAGGCCATCCCGGCGAGGGCCGCGAGTGCGGAGGGGAGTAGGCCGGTGCGGGTGTGATTCGATTGAGCCATTGCGGTTCGGCGGGGAAATAGGGGGGAGGAGGACGTGCAGAAGCCCGGCGCCCGACCATACGATGGTCGACCACCGGGCGTTTCGAAAGCTCCGCCCTTCTTCTCCGGGGTCTTGCGGCGTTTCCGTCTACCGCGCCACGATCACGCGGTCGCCGTTCACCGTGTCGATGGCGAGGATCAGACCGAGGACGTGCTGGGGGACGAAGACCGTCCCGGTCTCGCGGACGAGGTTCACGCTCGTGATATCTTGGAGATCCGGGCCACGGCCGACCTGGAGAGAGGAGAGGATGATCAACTCACCAGCTTCGATGTCCATGGATACGAGTTGCTGGTATTCCGAGTGGACCAGAGCCGGCATGGTGATCGCCAGGGCGCGCCCTGCATCCGGGTCCACGGCCAGCCCAGAGCACCACGACGCCCCGAAGTGGCCGACGGCTCGGAGCTCCTCGTTTTCGAGGGAGAGTTCGAATAGGAGCCCTCCCCCGCTCTCCTGGACGAACAGAAGGCGATGGGCGTCCTCATCGTAGGAGAGGTTGCTGAGCGCCTCCTCCCCTTCGATGTCTACCGGCACGATTGAGCGGTCCCCTGTCTCGATATCGATGCGCTCGATGCGTTCCGAGAGAAGAACGTAGGCAAACCGCTCCTCGCGATCGATGACCAGCGAGTAGGGCTCGTTCCAGTCGTCCCCCGCGGATGCGGAGATCGTCGTGACGACAGAGTCCTCCGGATTCACTCGATAGAGACCGTGTCCGGGCCAATCCTGCGAGACCACGTAGAGCTCGCGAGAGAGCGGGCCGCGGGCCACGCTGCAGAGAGGGAGGTCCAGAGTGGGGATGGTGGAGCGTCCGCCCGACGCGATGTCCACCTCGCAGAGGTCGTACGACCCTCGGGTGGTGAACAGGGCCTCCTCTTCGGCGAGGACGGTACCGAGGATGGGCCCCAGCGAAGTGCCCGTTCCCACTGCGTTTCCGACGACCTCCGTGGCTTCGCCCGTCTCGGGATCGCCGGCCACCAACGCGTTGCCGGTCCGGTCGATCCACATCAGTCTGTCCCCGCTCCCGTTGACGATCATGTTGGTGGGCCAGGGGTAGAAGGGTCCGGGTGCATCGCTGGCAATCGACACTTGGACCTCGCCGGAGTCGAAGTCGAACTCCCAGGCGAATTCGTCACTCAAGAGGAAGGCCCGTGCGCCCAAGTCCCGCGGGATGCACAGCTCTCTCGGTCCCCACGGCATCTCCGCATGGATGACATGGCGGTTGCCACTCGCGAGGTCGATCTCCACCAGGACGTTGGCGGAGGGAGAGCCTTGATAGCCCGTGTAGAGGAGCCGATCCCTGGGGTGGTCCCAGGCGAGGGAGCGCGGGGCAGCATCGGACCCGTCTCCGACCGGGGGGACCCCCTGGTCGTTCTCCAGGACGCTGATGACGGTGCGGCTTCCGTCATGCCAGTTCACGCTGTACACCTGGTCGGGGTCATTCATTGCCACGTAGAGGGTCCCGAGGTTTTCGTCGATGGTCATGTCCGTGAACTGTCCTTCGAACAGAGGACCGTCACCGCGTTCCGGACCTGAGTGGAGGTGTCGGTCCCCACTCGCATACTCGACGCGGTAGATCGACGGCGTGAGGTTTCCTCCGTCACACATGATGTAGAGCTGGCCGCCCTGGATGGGCTCGAAGATCAGACCTCGTGCGGAGTCGAACTCGAATCCCTCTCCCTGGACGCCCCCTTGAGAGATGACGCGTCTGGCGCCGCTGATCGTGTCGATCTCGACGATTCTGTTGCTGGAGAACTCATGGTTGCTTCGGGAGTCCAGGACGAGCGCCAGGTGATCTTCGGGGCCCGGCGCGAGATCGCAGAGGTTTTCAAGGAGAAGGTCGACCCGCTCGAGGGTGGCGGTGGCAAGGACCTCGCCTTCCCCAATTTCGTGAGCGAATGCCTCGACCTGGATGTGGTTGAACCCCACCTCGAGAGGAAGATCGACCGACCAGGTCGCGAACCCGTCGTCACTCTGGGCGACGATGCCGTTGACGAGGATCTGGTCCGCCTCTGCGAGGTTCTCGCTCGCCCCGCGCACGGCGATCGCTTCCGCGTCGGTCTGGGAGACGGGCGGGGGGAACTGGATCTCGGCCGCCGCTGCTTCGGGCCCGGGCTCGGGCTGGGGAATGGGACCAGCCCCATCCGCCTCATCGTCCGGCGGGGGGGCGGGGTCGGGAGGGTGGAGGCCACCGCCTCCGCCGCAGGCGGCGAGAGCGAGAAGCAGGAGAGCGGTGAGGGTCTGTGTGGATCGGTACGCGTGCATGGGATTGGTCCTTGATCGGGTTCGAAAATGGGTTCGTTCGCTGTCTCCTCGCAGGGGGAGGCCGCGACCCGACAGGGAATCCCCGATGCGGCCTTCAGCGGCCGGCAAGGGGCGTCAGGAGTCGAAGAAGCGCGGTCCTCGATGGGCCGGCCCCCGCCAGGGCGGCGCGGCTTCCAGGGCGGCCTCGAGGTCCAGTCCCGGCGGAGCGCCGGCGCAGAGCTCGGCCAGCCTTCGGCTCACCCTGGGAGCGGACTCGCGCCCATGGTGGGAGAGGCCGCGGGCGAGGGCGAGCCACTCGGGCCCGTCCCCGGGCGCGGGGACGTGGGCGAGCAAGGCCTCGCGGGCAGGCCGACCACGCGTCTTTCCCAACAGCCCCAGGACTGCCCGGTGCAGGTCACGCTGGTCCGTGCGCTGGAGGACTTGTCGCAGACCATCGACGGCCTCGGCTCCGGCGATGGCGTGGTAGCCGTGCAGGGCTGCGCTGCGCACCAGGACCTCCCCTGGCCCCAGGGCGCAGGCCCGCAACGCCTCGGCGGCCTCCGGGGTCGCAAACTCGCGCAGGTGCTTGATGGCCAGGAAGCGCTGCGTACGCTCGTTGCCGACGGCCAGGCCGGCGGCCAGGGTGGCGAGGTCTCCGGGTCCCGCGTCGGCTGCGTGGGGATCCACCCCGGCCCCGACGTCGCGTCCCCGAGCCTCGGCGGCCGGCTCATGCGGGCGCGCGATCCTCGTCGGGGCGGCGAGCGCCTCCAGGGGAGCGGCGCGCGGGGCGACTGCGGGGAGGGGCGCGAACTGGTTCCGCACCCCTGGGTTGGGCGGGGACGGGAGCAGGATCAGGCAGGTCCACAGGGCGAGCGGCACCCCGGCCAGTCCAGCGATTTGGCGCGTCCCGGGGCGGCGGCGCGGCGGCCCACGGCGCAGGGTCTCCAACGCAGGTCGGTGTCGGTCGGGTCTGGAGAGGGCCATCGTCAATCGCGCGGGAAAGTGGGGGTGCGTGGTGCAGGGCTCCCCCCCCCGCCTCTCCCTCGCGGGGGGGGGCCGGGACCCGCCACCCAGGCCGCGAAAAGCGATGGGTTGACTTGAGCAGCCCGTGGTTGGACCCTCAGGTCGCCGTGGAAATCCGACCCGTCCCCTGGGGTGGACCGACGCTCAGCCCCTACGTCTGCGAGAGAGCCTGCCGTGACTGAGCACCCCCCGAGCACTGACCGCTTCTCCGACTTCACCGTCTTCGAGCAGCGGCTGCCGACTTTCTCCTTCGGGGCCGCCTTCTCCGTGGGATGGCTGACCCTGAAGCGCAACTACTGGCCGCTCGTCGGCACAGGCGTCGCCTTCATGGGGATCCAGAGCATCGCTGGCCTGCTCCAGTCATGGTTCGATAACGTCTGGTTTGAGGAGCGAGTGATCGAGCTCGCCGTGGGGGGGAATTTCACCTACTCACCGGGATCTCTGGTGAGTGCAGCGGCCTACATTTTTCTCTCGCCCGCGCTCAGCGCTGGCTTCCAGTACGTGGGCTTGGGAAGTGTGCGTTGGCAATCTCCCGGCATCGGCAAGCTATTCGCAAGCTTCTCGTGCTACTGGCTCCTGGTGCGGGCGAACCTGATCCTATCGCTCTTTTGGGCTGCGCCGCTGGCTCTGCTCGGCGCGGGCGTGGGCTCAGGCTATCTGATCGGATCACAGCAGGGTTCCGCGAGTGAGGGTTCGCTCATCGGCGCGCTTGTGATGGCCCTGCCTGCGCTGAGCCTCTGGCTCTGGCTCTACGCACGCCTCGCCTACTCCTATCTGCTGATCATAGATCCCCTGAGCAACGTCTCCAGCGCACGGGAAGCCCTCCGCGCGAGTTGGACCGTTACCCACCCAATCGCCTGGCGGTTGGGAGCCGTCATCGTCGTGCTGCAGGTGGTTGTCTTCATCGGTTTCGTCCTCTGCTGTTTCCCCGGACTTCTGATCGGCCTCCCCCTCTCGTGCGTGGTTGTGCCCGCCACCTACGAGATGGTCCGCTGCGCGGCACGCACAGAATCGTTCACCGAGGAGGTCGCCGAGTGACCGACGGCGACCCGAAACCCACGAACGTGGGCGGTCCTCCGACGCCGGCATTCCAGGCCGGCCAGACGATCGACGAGTTCACCCTCGTCCGTGAGCTGGGAAGGGGCGGGATGGGGGTTGTCTGGGAGGCGGAGCAGGACTCTCTCAAGCGTAGCGTCGCGCTCAAGCTCCTCTGGCGTCGAGGGCTCGAGGACCCGAAGTGGGTCCAGCGCTTCGAGCGCGAGGCGCAGGCCTGCGGCCGCCTCGATCACCCAGGCATCGTGCGGATCTTCGCCTCGGGGGAGGCGGATGGGATCCACTACATGGCCCACGAACTCGTGGGCGAGGGCTTCACCCTGGCCGGCTCCCTCGACGAGCTACGGAATGAGCCCGACCTCCCCGACGACTACTATCGAGGAGCGGCGGCGCTTTTCGCCAAGATCGCGGACGCGCTCGAACACGCTCACCAGAAGCGCGTGCTGCACCGCGACGTGAAGCCCTCCAACATCCTGATCGCCGAGGATGACGAGCCGCGTCTCTCCGACTTCGGGCTGGCGCGCGTGGAGGGCGGCCTGGAACTCTCGCGCACGGGCGAGTTCATGGGCACGCCCTTCTACATGAGCCCCGAACAGGCGGCGGCGCGCCGCATGGGGCTCGATCATCGCACTGATGTGTTCTCTCTCGGCGCCACCTTCTACGAGGCCCTCACCCTTGAGCGACCCTTCTCCGGAGAGACCAGCCAGGAGGTCTTCCACAAGATCCTGACCGTCGAGCCGCGCGATCCGTGCGGCCTGAAGGATGGAGTGCCGGCCGACCTGGGCGTCATCTGCCAGAAGGCCCTCGAGAAGGACCCGGACCGCCGTTACCGGACGATGGCCGAACTCGCGGAAGACCTGCGCCGTTTCCTCGCCAACAAGCCCATCCAGGCGCGGCCACCGGGCGTGATCGTGAGGATCGGCAAGTGGGGTCGGCGTCACCCGCGTCTCTCCACCGGCGTGGGCGTGGGGGCCCTCACGGCTCTGGGGACCGCGGCACTCGTAGGGGGCCTGATGAAGTACTCCGGTATGTTCTCGGGGGCGATGCCTGATGCGGCTGGTTCCTCGGCGGGGGGGCTAATCGGCGCCCTCGTCGATCATGCCCAGAAGCTCTTCGCCGAGGAGGCCCACGGCCTCTTCATCGCGGGTGAGTACGGGGAGGCACTCACGGCCTTCAATCGCATCAAGCCCGAATACGCCGCCACTCACGCCGACACGATCCTGCCCGAACTCGCCGTCTGCCTGTGGCACTCGGGAGACCGAGAGGCGGCCCGACAGGTCATGGCTGAGGCCCGGCGCCTGATCGCGGAATTGCCCGAGGCGGACCATGCGCCCCTGGCCGCGGCCGCGCTCTTGATCGAAGGCGAATAGCACTCCCGATTTCCAACGCCGGATCGGCTGGCGGCGCGCCGAAACCGACGCTGGCATTTGAGCGGGATCCTCCGGCCATGGTAGAGAGCATTCACTTCGGTCACCTCGCTGACGCTCTCCGGCGGCCCTCCGCGAGTCCAAGTCCGAGGTGCGCAGCCTGGAGGGCTTTATTCGCGGGGCGTGAGCGCCTCGGCGGTCTTCTCCCAGCTGCCTCTCCGCTCATCGCCGTGCACGCTGCAGGTGTGGGGGAACTCGAGCTCGCAGGTGGCGATGGGCTTGCGTAGCTCGGGATTCATCAGCTCGTGGATGTCGAGCTTCATCGCGTCGCGCGAGGTCGCCGCGACGTCGAGGATCCCCGTGTCCATCCGGATCGCGTCTTCAGGGCAGACCTCGACGCAGTATCCGCAGTAGACGCAGACGCCCAGGTTTATGTCGAAGCGGACGGGGAACTTCTCGACGCCGGGGTCGGGGTGCTCGTCGGGGACGATGGTGATGCACTTGGCGGGGCAGACTGTCTCGCACAGCGTGCACCCGACGCAGCGCGGAGCGCCGTCATCGCGGACCATCAGGCGGTGACGGGTGCGCAGTCTCGAGAACAGCGGCCGCAGCTCCTCGGGGTACTGGTAGGTCACGCCCGCGCGCGTGTCCTTGAGACGCCCGAAGCGGTGGGCGATGTGCAGGAAGAGGTTCCGGAAGAAGTGCCGGAACGTGATCTTCAGCCCGGAGAGGATCTGCGGGATGTAGAGCTTCTCCCAGAAGGTCAGCTCGGGTCGTTGAACGACCTTGACGGCCATCAGGCGCCCTCCCCGAAGAGGATGATCACCAGGGCGGTCACGAGCACGTTCACAACGGCGATGGGGAACAGCCCCTTCCAGCCCAGACTCATCAGTTGGTCGTAGCGGAAGCGCGGGAGGGTCCAGCGTATTTGCATGAAGACGAAGCAGAAGGCCAGGACCTTGAACGTGAAGCTCGAGACGCCCAGGAGCACGTAGGTCCAGTTGGCGAGCGGCAGTTCGGCGCCCCAGGGAAAGTGGAAGCCGTCCGGCTGGAGGTAGGGAACCTGCCAGCCGCCGAAGAAGAGCGTGGTCGCAAGGGCGGCGACCAGGATCGTCTCGAGGAAGTCGGTCAGGAAGAACATCCCGAACTTCATCCCGCTGTACTCGACGAAGTATCCGATGATCTCACTCTCGCCTTCGGGCAGATCGAACGGCAGGCGCTTGGTCTCCGCCAGGGCGGCGGTCACGAAGACTATGAAGCCCACGGGCTGGGCGACGACGCCCCAGAGCGGGATCCAGCCTCCCGCGATTGTCCGGCCCTGAGCCTCGACCATGCCGCTGAGGTCCATCGTCCCGTAGACCATGATCACGCCGATCAGCGAGACGCCCAGGGCGATCTCGTAGGAGATCATCTGCGCCGTGGCGCGCATACCGCCCATGATCGCGTAGTTGTTGCGCGACGCGAAACCGGCCAGGATCACGCCGTACACGCCCAGGGAGAGCATGGCGAAGATATAGAGCAGGCCGGCGTCGATCCTTGCGACTTGCAGGTCGATCACGCGCTCGCCCAGCTCGAGCTGCGGTCCGAACGGAATCGCGGCGAACGCCACCAGAGCGAAGAAGACCGAGAAGAACGGGGCCAGGGTGTGGAGGGTGCGGTCCACGCCGCGCGGGATGACGTCCTCTTTGGTGAACATCTTGATCGCGTCGGCGATCCCGTGGAACAGGCCGAGAAACTTGAAGCCGAAGATCGAGGCCCGGTTGGCGCCGATGCGGTCCTGGATCAAGGCCGACTGCTTGCGCTCGACCCAGGTGTGCAGACCGGCCAGGTTCAGGACGCCGATGAAGACGACGCCGGCGATCACCAGCTTGATCAGTAAGGCCTCGATCACGGCTTGGCGGCTCCCGCCAGAGGTTGTGCGGAGGTCGTGAGGGCGCCCTGCTCACCGATGGACTCATAGGACATCCCCGCGAAGGCGCCGACCGAGTCGGCCAGGGCCGCGAAGACATCTGCGGGACCGCTCCAGTCTCCAGCTCTGTCCATGCCGGTGCGCCCGGCGAGGTCGAGCAGGAAGCGCCAGTCCTCCCGGGAGTCGCCGAGGGGGGCGAGGGCGCGCCCGATGCGCTGCACCCTGCCGTCGCAGTTGACGAAGGTTCCGTCCTTCTCCACCGCGGCGGCGCTCGGGAGGGCCCAGTGGGCCAGGGAGACGGTCGGGTTGTCGTTGGTGCCCGAGTAGATGAACAGTCGGGCGTTGAGGGCGAGCTCGCGGGCCTTGTCGGCGCCGAACACCTCCAGCAGGTCGTGGCCGAAGACCCACAGGGCGTCGAGTTCGCCGGCGATCGCCTCATCCACGAGGGTCTGGGCCGAGGGAGGCTGGGCGTCGGACAGGCCGAGCAGTGCAGCTCCCGCGCTGTTGGGGTTCTTGTCCGCCTGCATCAGGAAGTCGTCGCTCGACCCTTCCGCCTGGGGAACCCCTCCCGCGATGCGCGCGCCGAGGTGGCTTCCGAGGACCTCGCGCACGAGGAACAGGTCCTCGTTCGTGAGCTGGGGCGAGGCGATGACGCCGAGGCGGAAGCCCTCGGCGGAGAAGGCTGTGGTGAGGGCCTCCAGCGCCGTGTCCCAGCTTGACTCGACCTGCCTGCGCGACGCCTCGCCGGTGCGGGTCCGTACCGCCTCGAGGCGGTCCTGATCGATCCAGCCGTGGCCGTAGCGGCCCTCGTCACACATCCACCACTCGTTCACGTCGGCGTTGTAGCGCGGCTTGACACGCACGAGGCGCTCCCCGTCGTTCAGGTGCGGCCGGTCTGAGACGTGGTGCAGGTCGGTGTTGCAGCCGCGGCTGCAGCCGCCGCAAACGCTCTTGGTGCTGGAGAGGTACCAGACGCGCGTCTTGAAGCGGAACGCACGCTCGGTCAGGGCCCCGACGGGGCAGATGTCGATGACATTCGCCGAGTAGGGGTTGTCGAGGGTCTCGCCGGGGTAGAGGCCGAGCTCAGATCGGTCGCCGCGGTTGAAGATGCCGAACTCGCCTGTCTCCGTGATCTCGTCGGTGAAGCGCACGCAACGTGAGCACAGGATGCAGCGCTCCTGGTCGAGCATCACGTTCGGCCCGACCTCGACGGCCTTCTTCTTCTTGACCTTCTGCTCGCGGAAGCGCGGGTCGTAGAGCCCGAAGTTCATGTAGTAGTTCTGGAGATCGCACTCGCCCGCCTGATCGCACACCGGACAGTCGAGCGGGTGGTTCGCCAGCAAGAATTCCAGCACGGCGCCGCGGTCCTTCTTGGCCTGCTCGCTCTCGGTCGAGACCACCAGGCCCTCGGTCGCGGGCAGGTTGCACGCGATCTGCGGCTTGGGGGAGTTCTCGACGTCCACCAGGCAAATCCGGCAGTTGCCGGCGACCGAGAGCCCGGGGTGATAGCAGTAGCGCGGGATGAAGATCCCGAGCTGCTCTGCGGCCTGGATGACCGTCGTCCCCTCGGCGACGGTCACCTTCTGTCCGTCGATCGTCAGTTCAGGCATGGGACACCTCCGGGGTGGGCGTGCCGTGCAGGGTGCGCCCGGAGCGGATGAACTCCTCGAACTCGGAGCGGTACTTCTCGATGTAGGACTGCACCGGCCAGGCCGCCGCATCCGCGAAGACGCAGATCGTGCGGCCTTCCATGTCGTGGGAGATCGTGAGCAGGTCGTCGAGATCGCTCAGCTTGCCCTTGCCCGCGCCGATGCGCTTGACGATACGGTGGATCCAACCCGTGCCCTCGCGGCACGGTGAGCACTGCCCGCAGGACTCATCGGCGTAGAAGTGTGTGGCGGAGTCGAGGGCCTGGACCATGCAGGTGTCCTCGTCCAGGACGATCACGCCTCCAGAGCCGGCCATGCTGCCGGCCGCCTGCACCGAGTCGAAGTCCATCATCACGTCGATCTCGTCTGGTTTCAGGATGTGGGCAGAGATGCCGCCGGGGATGACGCCCTTGAGGCGCTTGCCTCCGCGCACGCCGCCGGCGCGGTCCTCGATCAGCTCGCGCAGGGTCACCTTGACCGACTCCTCATACACCCCAGGGCGCTCGACGTGTCCGCTGACGCAGAACAGGCGCGTTCCACCCTGCTTCTCGGTCCCGATGGTCGCGAAGCGCTCGGGCCCGTGGCCCAGGATGAACGGCACGCAGGCGATCGTCTCTACGTTGTTCACGATCGTCGGGCAGCCGAACAGGCCCGAGATGGCGGGGAAGGGGGGCTTGAGCCTGGGCTGGCCCTTGCCTCCTTCGAGGGATGAGAGCAGCGCCGTCTCCTCGCCGCAGATGTAGGCACCCGCGCCGCGGTGGATGACCACCTCGAGGTCGAATCCGCTGCCCTGGATGTCCGCGCCCAGCCAGCCCTGCGCGTAGGCCTCGTCGATGGCCCGCTGCAAGCGCTGGGCGGGACGGAAGTACTCGCCGCGGATGTAGACGTAGGCCTTGTGCGCACCGATGGCGAAGGCCGTGATGATCATCCCTTCGAGCAACGCGTGCGGATCGCGCTCCATTATGTAGCGGTCCTTGAAGGTCCCGGGCTCGCCCTCGTCTGCGTTGACCACCAGGTAGACCGGCTTTTCGGAGTTCTTGGGGACGAAGGACCACTTCCGGCCGGCCGGGAAGCCGGCTCCGCCCAATCCGCGCAAGTTGGCAGCGATGACCTGCTCGATCACCTGCTCGGGCTGCATGGAGGAGAGCACCTTACGCGCCGCGTCGAAGCCGCCGCCGGCGGCGTAGGCGTCGAACCAGACGCCCTCGGGGTCGCCCAGGCGTGTCGAGAGGACCGGCCCGGCCGAGGAGATGTAGGGGGTGGGCTCTGGCGCCGCCGCCGGGCTGCTCGGCTCGCTGAGGGCGTCCTGGGTGAGGGCCGCGAGCGCGCCGGCGTCGTCCGCATCGACGGGCCCGATGAAGCGCTCGTCGAGCTGCACCATGGGCGACATCTCGCAAGCGCAGAGGCACTCGACCTTCGTGAGGGTCAGCGCACCGTCAGGCGTGGTTTCGCCCGGCTTGATGCCGAGGGTGTCCTCGAGCTTCTCGAGCAGGGCGCCGCTCCCGCGCAGGACGCAGGGCAGGCTCGTGCAGATGCGCAGTTCGCGCCGCCCCACAGGCTGGGCATGGAACATGTTGTAGAAGGACACGACCTCGCGCACCTTCGAGATCGCGACCTCCAACCGTCCGGCTACCCAGGCCTCGGCCTCGGGCGAGATCCAATGCTGATCCGCCTGGACGAGCCAGAGCAGAGGCAGCATGGCCGCCCGGGGGTATTCGTAGAGTCCGACGATCTCGTCGGCTCGGGTTTCGAGATGCGCGAAACTCATCGGTCGAGCTCTCCGCCAATCATGTTGACTGCGCCGAAGGTGGGGACGATGTCGGCGATCATGTCGCCCTTGAGGAGTTTGGAGAGGGCGGACATGATCGCGAAGCAGGGCGGACGCACCCGCACGCGGTAGGCCTGCCCGCTCCCGTCACTCACCACGTAGAAGCCGAGCTCGCCGTTGGCGCCCTCGACAGGGAAGTACACCTCGCCCTGGGGCGGCCGCAGGCCGTGGCCCATCATGACGAGCTTGAACTGGCGCATGAGCCCCTCGATGTTCCCGTAGGCGTCCTCCTTCGGGGGCAGGGTGACGCGCTTCTCGTCCGTGGAGATGGACGCCTTGTGAGCGCGCCCCGACCCCTCGAGGGTGGGGCCGGCGACGGCGCAGCCGCCGGAGATCGCGGAGATGGCGCCGATCTTTCCGAGGTCCACCATCTCCGCCGCGGGGATCGCCCGGCCGGTCTCGGGATCGGCCATGATCGGTCCGGGCGGCAGGTCCGCCAACGCCGTCTCGACGATGCGCATCGACTGTTCCATCTCCTCCACGCGGACGAGGAAGCGATCCATGTTGTCCCCGGTCGAGCCCACCGGGACATCGAAGTCGATCCGGTCGTAGACGGCGTAGGGGCAGTCCTTGCGCACGTCGTAGGTGGCGCCGCTGGCGCGCAGGAAGGGTCCGGTGATGCCGTAGGCGATGGCGTCCTCTTCCGAAAGCACGCCCGTTCCCTGCATGCGGTCGGTGAAGATGCGGTTGCGCTCGACCAGACCGCGAGACTCGCTGATCGCCTGGCGCGTCTCGGCGAAGGCCGTTCGGCAGTGCTCGGCGAAGCCCTCGGGCAGGTCGCTCTTGACCCCGCCGACCCGGCAGTAGGTGACCGTCAAGCGAGCGCCGACCACGCTCTCGATGAGCTCCCAGAGGAATTCGCGGGCCTTGATCAGGTAGAGGAAGACCGTGAAGGCGCCGAGTTCCATCGCGGTCGCGCCCACGCAGGTCAGGTGGTCGCTGACACGCGAGATCTCGGACAAGATGACGCGCACGTAGTGGCAGCGATCGGGGACCGAGATCCCGATCAGCTTCTCCACCGACATGCAGTAGCCCATGTTGTTGATGAGCGGCGAGACGTAGTTCAGGCGGTCCGTGTAGGGGATGACGCCGTTGTAGTCGACGTTCTCCGCCATCTTCTCGAACCCGCGGTGGAGGTAGCCGATCTCGACGTCGACGTCCTGGATCTCCTCGCCCCTCAGCTTGGCGACCAGTCGGACGATCCCGTGCATGGCGGGGTGCGCGGGGCCGATGTTCAACATCATGTCCCGCGTCTCGAGCCCGGCGCTATCGGGTGCGCTCTCGTGCATCGTTTCGTTCGTCAAGTCCATCCGTTCCTCCCGGGCTAGTTCTTCGGCCCGATCAGGGGCTGGCGTGCGTTGACGCGATAGTCCTTGCGGAGCGGGTGTCCCTCGAACTCCTCGTACATGAGGATCCGCCGCAGGTCGGGATGGCCGCGGAAGCGGATTCCAAACATGTCCCAGACCTCCCGCTCGAGCCAGTTGGCACCCGGCCAGAGTTCGCAGAGCGTGTCCACTTCCTCGCCCTCGGCGGCGAGCGGCACGACGAGGCGCAGGCGGTGCTTGATGGTCGTCGAGAAGAAGTGGTAGACGACCGCGAAGTGGGCCGCGAGGGGCGGTCCAGGCCAGGGGTCATCGTCGGGAATCAGGGAGGAGGGCCGCGCCGTGATGCCGGAGGAGGAGAAGAAGGCGGGCACGGGGCTCTGGCCGTGAGTGGAATAGTCCACGGCCGTGAGGTCGGCCAGCAGGTTCATCAAGAGGCCTTCGTCCTCCTTGATGAAGCGCGCCGTCTGCACGAGGTGCTCGGGGCGCAACACGAGGGTGGCGTCGCCTCGCCAGGAGTGGGAGGACACGACCGCCTCGGGCAGGCGTTCCGTCACGGCCGCGATCAGAGCGACGGCATCCATTCCTTCTCCAGTTCGTCGGGGCGCCCCTCGGGGGCGGGGCGATCGCCGCTCTCGTGTTGCTCGGCGATCTTGTCCTGCAGCTTCATCAAGCCGTCGAGGACCATCTCCGGCCGCGGAGGGCAGCCGGGGATGTAGATGTCCACGGGCATGACCGTGTCGATCCCCATCACCGTGGCGTAGTTGTCGTAGAAGCCGCCGGTGCAGGTGCAGACGCCGAAGGCGACCACCCACTTGGGCTCCGCCATCTGGTCGTAGATCGTCCGCAGGACGGGCGCCATCTTGTGGCTGATCGTGCCAACCACGAACAGCACGTCCGCCTGGCGCGGGGAGAAGCGCGGAAAGCCGGCACCGAAGCGGTCCACGTCGTAGTGGGAGCACGCCGTGGCCATGTACTCCATTCCGCAGCAGGCCGTCACGAACGGGTACTGGAAGATCGAGTACTTGCGGGCCCAGCCGAGGGCTTCGTTGAAGCGGCTGGTCAGGAAGGAAGTGTTTTCAGGCATGTGGATCTCGTTGTTTGGCCCATTCTAGCGCCCCGTTTGCCCAGGCGTAGACGAAGCCGACCATCAGGACCCCCATGAAGACGCAAATCTCGGCGAATCCGAGCATGCCGAGATCGCGGTACACGACCGCCCACGGGTAGAGGAAGATCACCTCGACATCGAAGAGGATGAACAGGATCGCGGTCAGGTAGAAGCTGACCGCCATCTTCCCCATCGGGAGGGAGAAGGGCTCCTTGCCGCACTCGAACGGTGCGAGCTTCTCGGGCGTCGGGTTCTTCTTCCCGAGGACCGAGCTCAGGACCACCATCGCGCCGGTGATTCCCCCGGCCAGGAGGATCCCCGCGACGATTCCGATGTATTCGTTCATGAAGAGGTCCGCTTCATCAGGGTGAGACGATCCACGGATCGAGAGCGCCGGGGAAGACCCCGCCCAGGACGGTGACGAGGGCCGCCAGGGCGAGGGCCGCCGAGACGGCGAGCGGGAAGCGTGCCGGTGCGGGCTCGGTCGGCTCCTTCATGTACATCGCCACGGCCACGCGCATGTAGACGAAGGCCGCCACCACGCTCGAGAGCACGGCCAGGACCGCGAGCTCCGTCCGGCCGGCGTGCACCGCGCTCTGGATCACCGAGAACTTGGCCGTGAAACCCGCGGTCAGGGGGATGCCCGTCAACGACAGCAGGAAGAGCAGCATCGCCGCCGCCGCGACGGGGCGCTGAGCCGCCAGGCCGCGGTAACCGTCGACCCTCTCGCCCCGCTCGCCGAGGGCGATGACGATCCCGAAGGCTCCCAGGGTCATGAACACGTAGAAGCACGCGTAGGTCATGGTCGCCGCCACTCCCTCGGCTGTGCCCGAGGCGATCCCCATCAGGGCGAAGCCCGCGTGGGCGATCGAGGAGTAGGCGAGCAGTCGTTTCATGTCGGTCTGGGCCGCCGCGACGACGCTGCCGAGCACCACCGAGAGCGCCGCCAGCCCGACCAGGATCACCGACCAGGTCTGCGCCTGGGGCCCGTAGGCCGAGAGGACCACCCGCCCCAGGGCCGCCAGGCCCGCGGCCTTCGAGCCCGCCGCCAGGAAGGCCGCCACGGGCGAGCTCGCACCCTGGTAGGCGTCCGGCGCCCAGGCGTGGAAAGGCACGGCCGCGACCTTGAACGCCAGGCCGCCTGCCACGAGCGCGATCCCCACGAACAGCAGGGGGCTCGCACTCCCGGAGGAGGCCGCGAGGGCCGCCGAGATACCTGCGAACTCGGTCGTCCCCGTCAGGCCGTAGGTCAGGCTGATCCCAAAGAGCATCAGCGCCGAGGCGAAGGAGCCCGACAGGAAGTACTTGATGGCGGCCTCGTTGGCGTGCGGTCGCTCCACACGGATCCCGATCAGCACGTAGGCGCAGATCGTGATCAGTTCCAGGGCCAGGTAGAGCGTCAACAGGTCCAGGGCCGACGCGGCCAGCATCATCCCGGCCGAGGCTAGCAAGAGGAGTGTGTGGAACTCGGGTCGCGGGATGCCCTCCTCGCTGATCCGCTGCTCCGAGAGCAGGGCCACGAGCGCGAGGCTGGCGGCGAAGAGCATGCGGAAGAAGCGCGCGTAGCCGTCGGCTGCCAGCATGCCCCCGAACCCGCCCTCGGCAGTCTCGGGCGATATCCAGCCCGCAGCCCAGAAGGCGGCCGCCCCGGCCAGGAAGGTCAAGATGGTCCCGGCTCGCGAGCTGCGCGTGCGGTGTGCCGTGAGCAGCACCGCCAGGGCGACGCCGATCAGGATCAGCTCGGGGATCAGGAGCCCCAGGTCGGAGAGGCTGGCGCCGTTCACGGTCCGGCCCCCGAACTCAAGAGCTCCGCCACCGGTGCACGCAGGTAGGAGAGCACGCACTCGGGATACAGGCCGAGGACGATGGCTCCGACCGCCAGGGGAATCAGGGTCGCCACCTCGCGCGCGCTGAGCTCCAGTTTCATCCCCTTCAGGCCCGGGTTCAGTTCACCCATCACGACCCGGTAGAAGAGCCAGACGAGGTAGATCGTCCCCAGCACCACGCCCCAGATAGCCAGGGCGCCGAGCCAGCCGTTGGTCTCGAAGGCGCCGGCGATGATCAGCACCTCGCCCACGAACGAGTTCAAGCCCGGCATGCCGGTCGTCGCGAGGCAGAAGAGCGCGAGCAGGGTGCAATAGATCGGCGCCACGCGCGCCACGCCGCCGTAGTCGGCGATCTCGCGCGTGTGCGTGCGCTCGTAGATCATCCCGACGCACAGGAACAGCGCCCCGGAGAGGATGCCGTGATTGATCATCTGCAGGATCCCGCCCTCGACGCCCTTGGTCGTGAGGGTGAAGATCCCCAGGGTGACGAAGCCCATGTGGCTCACGCTCGAGTAAGCGATCAGGCGCTTGATGTCCGTCTGAACCAGGGTCACGTAGGCGCCGTAGACGATCGCGATCACCGAGGCGATCAACATCGGCCCGGTGAAGAGTTCGACGGCGTCGGGGAGCACCGGGAGGGAGAGGCGCAGGAACCCGTAGCCGCCCATCTTGAGCAGGATGCCCGCCAGGATCACGCTACCCGCCGTGGGCGCCTCGGTGTGGGCGTCCGGCAGCCAGGTGTGGACCGGGAACATGGGCACCTTGACTGCGAAGGCCGCCAGGAAGGCGCCGAACAGCCAGGCTTGCTGGGTTCCGCTCAACTGCTCGTGTCCGGCTGCCAGGGCCCGGAAGTCGAGCGTCCCGAAGATGTCGAGCAGGGCGATCATGCCGACCAGCATCAGCACGCTGCCGGCCAGGGTGAACAGCAGGAACTTGACCGATGCGTACACGCGCCCCGGCCCGCCCCAGATCCCGATCAACAGGAAGAGCGGGACGACCATCAGTTCCCAGAAGACGAAGAACAGGAACAGGTTCGACGCGGCAAAGAGCCCGATCATCGCCGTCTCGGCCACCAGCAGGGCTGCGAAGAAGCCCCGCACGCGGGTCTGGATCGCCTTCCAGGAGACGCTGACGCACAGGATCGAGAGCAGGGAGGCGAGCAGGATGAAGGGGACGCTGATCCCGTCCACTCCCAGGCCGTAGTCCACGCCCCAGGATGGGATCCACTCGTGGCTCTCGGCGAACTGCAGCGCCGTCGAGGTCTTGTCGAAGTCCGTGATGAGCGGGGCCGCCATCACGGCCGTCGCGATCGTCGCGCCCAAAGCGATCCAGCGCGCGAGCCGCTCGCTCGGCAGCAACAGGATCGCGAGCGCCCCGACGAGGGGCAGGAAGATCAGCGTGCTGAGGAGCGGCATGATCACAGCGCTCTCAGGGCGAGGAAGATGAGCACGATGACCCCGGCCGCCATCAGGAGTGCCTGGTCCTGGGCGTGGCCGGTGGAGGTGGTGCGCAGGCGGCGCCCGAAGGTCACCGCCGAGCGCCCGATCCCGACGAACAGCGCGTCGACGAACCCGCTGTCGAGGCGCCGCATGAGCCCGGCGATCCCCAGAATTGGTTTTTGCAGGAGGTGCTCGTACATGCCGCCGACGATCCCCTCCAGCCACACCAGCGGCCCTCTGACCACGCGCATCAAGAGCCGCGCGCCCTTGCGGTAGAACCAGTCGGTGTCGAGGCTGATCTTCGGCTCGGGGTCGAGGTGCGAGAGCAGCAGGAAGAACCCGAGCGCCGTGAAGCCCAGCATCCCGGCCGAGGCCGTGACGTGGCCGAGGCTGTAGGGGTGGTAGTCCGCCGCGAAGGGCAGGAGCTTGTAGAGCACGCCCGGCAGCACGCCGATCGCCACGCACAGGAAGGCCGCGATGCCCATGGCCACCAGCATGTTGCGCGGCGGCTCCGCGGGCCGCAGGCCGGAGTCCTTGCCGAAGAACATGTAGTAGGGGAGCTTCAGCCCCGTGTGCAGGAACGTTCCGGCGGAAGCCAGGCTGAGCATCAGGAAGATCGCCATGCGGTGGTCCTCGCCCGCGGCGGAGACCACCATCGACTTGCTCACGAAGCCGCTGAAGAGCGGGAAGGCCGAGATCGCGCAGGCGCCCACCATGTACAGGGCGACGGTCTTCGGCATGGTCCGGTAGAGGCCGCCCATCTCCGTCAGCAACCGCTTGCCGGTCATCTGGATCACGGCCCCGGCGCCCATGAAGAGCAGCGCCTTGTAGAGGATGTGCGCGAAGGCGTGGGCCGCCGCGCCGTTCAGGGCCAGCTCGGTGCCGATGCCGACACCGCAGACCATGTAGCCGACCTGGCTGATGATGTGGTAGGCGAGCAGGCGTCGCGCGTCGTTCTCGAGCACCGCGTAGACCACGCCGTAGAGCGCCATGGCCGCTCCCAGCCAGACCAGCAGTTCGGTGCCGGGGAATCCGCGGATCAGCACGTAGACGGCCGACTTGGTCGTGAAGGCGGTCATGAAGACCGAGCCGGTCACGCTCGCCTGCGGGTAGGCGTCGGGCAGCCAGGCGCCGAAGGGCGGGACCGCGGCGTTGATCAGGAACGCCACCAGGATCAGGCCCCAGGCCCAGGAGCCCGCCGAGGCGCCCAGGTCCGCGAAGGCCAGGGACCCGGTATCGGCCCAGTAGAGCAGGATCCCCGCCAGCAGGATCAGGCCGCCCACCACGTGCACCAGAAGGTAGCGCGCCCCCGCGGCCAGGGCCGCCTTGTCGCGCCGCAGGAAGATCAGGGCCGCCGAGGAGACGGCCATCAGCTCCCAGAAGACGTACAGCGACAGGAAGTCTCCGGCGAAGGTGACCCCCAGGGCGCCGCCAGCGTAGACGAGGG
>DASCMO010000026.1:0-4849 GCA_036010965.1 Planctomycetota bacterium
GTGCGCACGACCTCGTCGCCCAGGGCGCCGGCGTGCGGCCAGCCCCAGTCGTCGGCGATGCAGAAGAGGATGTTGGGACGCGCGGTACGCTCCGCGGTCGGGTCCTGACCGCATTCCGCCGACGGGACCAAGGCGGCGCCGAGCAGCACGGCCAGGAGTGCGTGGCTGCCACTCATCACGGCAATCGGTGTTGCGCGAGGGCCCGCTCGAAACCGGTCCTCAGCGCCGTGCGCTCGACCGCGGGCCGTGACTCGATGAACGCCTCGGCCCGATTCCACATCAGGCGCATGGTGCTGTTCTCGTACAGGCGCTGGCCGAGCCCCTCGAGATAGGGCGTCGGGTCCGCCAGGCCGCGCCCCAGCTTGGCCTCCTCCGCCAGCACGTCGATCGTCGGGTAGGGTCCCGAACCCACCCGCCCCAGGCCCTCCAGCAACCGGGCGCGCAGACCCTCCGGCGCCGCCCCGGCGCGCTCCAGGGCACGCGCCAGGTCCCAGTCGGCGGCGCGCAGCAGGAGCGGGCCGAGACCGCGCTCGAAAGCCTCGACGCGCCCGGGCGCCACGGCCCCGATAACCTCGCGCCCGCGCTTCAGGACCGCCTCCACGTCGGGCAAGGGCGCCTCGAAGAGCACGGCGCAGGCCTCGGTCAGGAGCCAATCACGGTCGGGCTCGTCGAAACCGAGCAGGATCTCCAGGCGCTGCTCGTCGCCCTCGGGCAGGTGCGGGACGAACTTGGGGAAGTAGCCCGCGTAGACGTAGCCCTTGGTGCGCGTCAGCACGTCCAGGTTGTCTGCCGGCGATCCCGGCCGGCCCTCGGCCACGATTCCCAGGCTCGCGAGACCGCCGGCGGCCAGCAGCGCGCTGCCCGCCAGGACCCCCACGCGGCGCGCCGTGCCGCTCTCGCGCCCCTCGAGCCACGCCACGGCCACGGCGATCGGCACCAGGCCGATGACCCACACCGGTGCCAGACGCAGGGCCAGGAAGAAGTGATAGACCTCGGGCGGGACGAAGTCGCTCAGGGCGAAGACCGTCAGGAAGGCAGCCAGGTAGGCGGTCGGAAGAGCGATGCGCGCGCGGGTCTGGCGGGCGTCGGGCCCACGCGCGAAGGCCACGGTGGCCAGGCCCCCCACGGCCGCGACGGTCCACAGCCAGGGTTCGAGAACACCTCCCAGTGCGCCCTCCACGAAGAGCGCCTGCAAGAAGGGCAGCAGGCGCCCGCCGGCGTCGGTACCAGTCAGCTCGACGCCGTGGATGTCGACCACCGCGCTCCCGACCTCGAGGGCCATCCAGAGCAGCGGCAGGCCTCCGAGCAAGGTACCCGCCAGGCCCGGCAGGACACCGCGCCTCAGGAGCGCGCCCGGACGCCCCAAGGCCAGGGCAGCCAGACAGACGGCGGCGCCCAGCCCGACCTGGTAGGAGAAGTAGAGACCGAAGCCGCAGACGACTCCCAGCAGGAACCACAGGGAGCGGCGCGCCTGCTCCTCGCGCAGGATGCGCGCGGTCAGCCCCAGGGCGAGCAACAGGAACAGGCAGGCCTCGAAGTGGATCCCGAGGCTGATCAGGGAGAGCTTCTGGAAGGTCGCCGGGGAGAAGGCGTAGAGCAGGCCGAACCACAGGGCAGCGCGACGCCCGAAGCTGTCGCGCACAAAGGCGTAGCCGGCAACGAGCACGGCCAGCACGAAGCAGGCCGCCACCAGCTTGTGGGCCAGCACGTGCTCGCCCGTCAGCAGGAACGCCAGGGCCTTCAGGTGGCTGACAACAAACCCGCCGCCTTCGTAGTAGTGGTAGGCCAGGTGGTGATGGGCGACGCCCACCCCGTCCAACATCCCCTTGGCCGCCGTCCCCTTCTCGAGCTCCTCGCCGTAGAAGAACACGTCCCCGAGGGCGAGGACATACGCCGCCCGCAGGACCAGGGTTACTGCCGAGAGCCAGACCAGGGTCCAGAGGTCGCTGTGCTGCTGACTGCCTCGCACGGCATGAGTCTACGCGACGGACCGCGCCGGATCCCGTGCGCAGCCGGGCTGAGCCTGGCCTGGTAGGGCGAGTTCGCTTCCCTCACGAGGGAGCCGGGCTAGTCGAACTGCAGCCAGATCGGGTTGACATAGGCGCGCGGGGCGCCCACGGCGCTGGCGACGAAGACGTTCACGAAGCCGTCGACACTACCCGCACGATATCCCTAGGATATGCGCCCCGATCCGCCTGACAACCTCCGCCTTGACCGCCCCCCTCCCGCGCCATGCCCGCGCCGTCGTGATCGGCGGCGGCATCGCCGGCTGCAGCACCGCCTACCATCTGGCGCGACTGGGCTGGGAGGAGATCGTCCTCCTGGAGCGCAAGCGACTGACCAGCGGATCGACCTTCCACGCCGCGGGCCTCGTTGGCCAGCTGCGTACTTCGGCGGGCATCACGCGCCTGCTCACCACCAGCGTCGAACTTTACGAGAGCCTCGAAGCGGAGACGGGCCAGGCCACGGGCTGGCAACGATGCGGCGGCCTGCGCCTGGCGTGTAACGCCGAGCGCTGGAGCGAGGTCCGGCGCCAGGCGACGACCGCCGCCAGCTTCGGCCTGGAGATGCACCTGCTCGATGGGCGCGAGGCCGCGGAGATGTGGCCGCTGATGGACGCCACCGACATCGTCGGCGCGGCCTTCCTCCCCACCGACGGCGCGGTCCAACCCTCCGACCTGACGGCGGCTCTGGCGCGCGGCGCCCGCCAGCGCGGGGTGCGCATCATCGAGGATTGCGTCGTGGAGGCGATCCGCGTGGTGGGCGGCAGGGTGCACGGGGTGGACACGGCCGAGGGCCCGATCGATTGCGAGGTGGTCGTCAACTGCGCCGGCATCTGGGCGCGCGAGGTCGGGGCCCTGGCGGGGGTCACCGTCCCCGTGCAGGCCGTCAAGCACCAGTTCGCCGTCACCGAGCCGATCGAGGGCATCGGCACGGGGCTGCCGACCGTGCGCGACCCCGACCACCTGGTGTACTTCAAGGAGGAGGTGGGAGGTCTGGTCTACGGCGGCTACGAACTCGATCCGATCCCCGTCGCCACCGGCGAGATCTCGCGCGACTTCCACTTCCGGCTCTTCGACCCGGACTGGGACCACTTCCTGCCCCTGGCCGAGGCGGCGGCGCGCCGCGTCCCGGCCCTGGAAGACGCCCCGGTGCGCCTCCTGACCAACGGGCCGGAGGCCTTCACTCCCGACGGCAACTTCATCCTGGGCGAAGCGCCCGCCGTGCGCGGCTTCTTCGTCGCCGCGGGATTCAACGCCTTCGGCATCGCGGCCGGCGGCGGGGCAGGGCGCGCCCTGGCGGAGTGGATCGTCGCCGGCGAGCCATCCTTCGACCTGTGGCCCGTGGACATCCGACGCTTCGGCCCCCACCACGCCGACGAGCACTGGACGCGCGAGCGGACCCTCGAGGCCTACGCGCACCACTACACGATGTCCTGGCCCCATGAGGAGTTCGTCTCGGGCCGGCCACTCAAGGTCTCGCCGCTCTATGAACGCCTGGCAAGCGCGGGCGCCTGCTTCGGCTCGAAGATGGGCTGGGAGCGGCCCAACTGGTTCGCGCCGCCCGGCGTCGAAGCGCTGGATGAGCCGACCTACGGCCGAGCTAACTGGTTCGAGCACGTGGCCGCCGAGCACCGCGCCACGCGCGAGGCGGTCTGCCTCTTCGACGAGAGCTCCTTCTCCAAGCTCACCGTAAGCGGACCCGATGCCGAACAGGCCCTCTCATGGCTCGCCGCCAACGACGTCGCTCAGCCACCGGGGCGCGTCGTCTACACGCAGATGTGCAACGCGCGCGGCGGGATCGAGTGCGATCTCACGGTCTCACGGCTGGACGCGGAGCGCTTCTACGTGGTGACGGGCACGGCCTTCGGCGTCCATGACCGCGCCTGGATCGAGGGCAACCTGCCCGCGGGCCTCGAAGTCGCCGTGACCGACGTGAGCGCCGACTTCGCGGTCCTGGGACTGATGGGGCCCGCGGCTCGGCGCGTGCTGGAGACGGTCACCGTTGATGACGTGAGCGATGAGGGCTTCCCCTTCGCCCACCGGCGCACCCTGCGCATCGCCGACGCCGAGGTCGAGGCCTTGCGCATCAGCTTCGTGGGCGAGCTGGGCTGGGAGCTGCACATCCCCCGGCATGAGGCGGGGGCGGTCTTCGACGCGCTGTGGGACGCGGGTCGTGATCATGGCCTGCGCCACGCCGGCTACCGCGCCATCGACTCCCTGCGCCTGGAGAAGGCCTACCGGGTCTGGGGCGCTGACGTCACGCCCGACCACACGCCCCTGGAGGCGGGGCTCTCCTGGGCGGTGAAGTTCGCTTCCGGCCAGCCGTTCCTGGGGCGTGCGGCGCTCGAGGCCCAGCGCGCCGCCGGGCCAGCGCGCCGGCGCCTGGTCTCGGTCCTCCTCGCGGACCCGAACCTGATGCTGTTCGGCCGTGAGACGATCCTCTGCGACGGCCAGCGCGTCGGCTGGCTCACGAGCGGCGGCTTCGGCCACACCCTGGGCGTACCCGTCGGCCTGGGCTATGTGGACTCTGCCGCCGGAGTCGATGCTGACTACCTCAGGAAAGGTCGCTTCGAGCTCGACGTCGCCGGCGAGCGCGTCCCCGCCAGCCTCTCTCTGCGCGCTCCCCTCTGACGGCAGCGCGGCGCCGCAAACCGTACGGCAACGCGCTGTCAGCGGACCCAGAACGGTCGGCGAGGGGACGAGCCGAAGCCGAATTGGATCGCCGCGAAGGCGCGCGTCGCTCCGTCGAGCAGGTCGAGGTCGCTGTCGGTGACCGACACCCCCAGGGAGTAGCGCAGGTCACACGACTCGAGGAAGGTCAGGGTCGCGCCCAGGGTGCGCGTGGA
>DASCMO010000027.1:0-67843 GCA_036010965.1 Planctomycetota bacterium
CGCCGAATCGATGATGCGGCGGTTCACCTGGTGCGGCACCACGACGCTCAGCTCGTCGAGGGTGTGCCCTTCGAGCATCTGTCGCACCAGCGAGGAGATCTTGGCCACTGCGAAGCGATAGACGTCTCGGCCGCGAACCTGAATCGTGTGTCCGTGCGCATCAACACTCTCGTGGCTCGCGGGCTGCCGTGAACCGCCGGAGGGCATCTCGATCACGGAGTAGCCGTCTCCGTCACTGCCCAGGGTGGTGCGCAGGATCTCGCCCTGCCCACAGTCCTCGTGAGGCATCAGGACAGCCGCCCCTGCGCCGTCGCCGAACAGGATGCACGAGCCGCGGTCGGTAAAGTCGATGAAGCGCGAGAGCGTCTCGGCGCCCAGAACGAGCACGCGTCGTGCACGCCCGGCAGCGATGAAGGCCTCGGCCGTGACCAGGGCCGTCAGGAAACCCGTGCAGGCGGAGTTCAGGTCGAAGCACGCAGCATGCTTCGCACCCAGGCCCACCTGCACCAGGTTGGCGACCGCGGGGAGCTGTTGGTCCGGGGAGACCGTACCCACAACAATCATGTCGAGGTCCTCGCCGGCCACTCCGGCGGCCTCCAGGGCCTTGCGCGCCGCTGCGAGACACATGTCCGACGTGTTCTCGCCGGGAGCGACGAAACGGCGCTCCTTGATCCCGGTGCGCTGGACGATCCACTCGTCGCTCGTGTCGAGAAACTCCTCGAAGTGGCCGTTGGGCACTACCCGCTCCGGGGCGTATGACCCGACGCCCGCGATACCAACCGGGATGGTGGAACTCATGATCTCTCTCCCTGCGTGGACCTCATGATAGCGTGGGATAGCCCTCTCCCGAGACCGTTTCGGGCGCCGACCGTGTGCGCGTGAGGGGGTTTCACGCGACACCCTCTCGTCTGGCGCGTTCCACCCCCTCGACGATGCTGTCGTTGACCTCCGCGTCCAGAGCGCGCCCGGCCAGGGAGAGGGCATTCGCGACCGCGTTAGCATCCGAGCGACCGTGTCCGATCACGACCACCCCAGCCACCCCAAGTAGCAGAGCTCCGCCGGTCTCGGAGTAGTCGATCTTGCGTTCCAAGCTGCTCAGGGCGGCGGGATCCCAGTCCACGCCGTGGGCCTTCAACTCGCCCAGCACAAGTTCGACCATCAGGGCCGAGTAGTTCTCGAGCAGCTTGAGAACCACATTGCCGGTGAAACCGTCCGTCACGACGACGTCGGCCTTTTCCTGGAAGAGGTCGCCGCCTTCGACATTGCCCACGAAATCGAGGCTCGAGGCCTCCAGCAGTTCGTGGGTTTCCTTCAGGAGAGCCGTACCCTTCGAACGCTCCTCTCCGATGTTCAGGAGCCCGATGCGCGGGGCCTCGACCCCAAGGCAATCGCGCGCATAGACCGCACCCATCAGGCCGTACTGGAGCAGGTGCTCCGGCTTGGGATCGATGTTCGCTCCCATGTCCAGCAGGGTCATGCGCCGGTCGGTGAAGCCCATGGTCACGGCAATCCCGGGCCGCCGGACTCCGGAGAGGGTCCGCAAGCCGAGGGTCGATGAGGCAACCACCGCGCCCGTGTTGCCCATGCTGACCAGGGCGCCGGCATCCCCGCTCTTGACCGCGCCCACGCAGACGGCGATCGAGGAGTCGGGCTTCGATCGCAGTGCCGCCGAGGGCGACTCCCCCATCTCCACGACCTGGCTCGCGTGGCGCACGATAAACTCTGGGAAGTCGGCCTCCCATCCCGTGCTCAGGAGCTCCAGTTCGCGACGGATGACCTGCTCATCCCCGACCAGCAACAGTCGTTCGGGAGGCAGTTGCCGACCACCGGCAGCGCTGCATGCTTGCAAGGCGCCGGCGAGTGTGCTCTGCGGGGCCGTATCCCCGCCCATCACATCGAGGGCGATCAGGGTGCTTTCCATCCGCGTGAAAGAGGCGCCTGCGTCCCCCGTTCGATTCCAGGCCTAGAACTCGTCCTTCTCGAGGACTTCCTGACCTTTGAGCCCACCCTTGTCAAAGCCGTAGTGACCACAGTTGTCGCAGACCCGATGGGGCCGGGTACTCGAGCCGCAGCGCGGGCAGTGCGCGACAGACCCCCTGTCGAGGGCCAGATGCGAGCGCTTAAGGCGCTTTTTATGCTTGGAGATGCGTCGCTTGGGGTGTGCCATGGCGCTCGAATGGGTGGGCGCTTTCCCTGGAACGGGGAGTGCGGAAAGGGCGAGAGACTAGCGCCGGTTGGAGGGGGTGTCAACGCACCCGGAGGCGCTCGCTTTCATGAGCGACGTCCCAGCCCCCCTCAGGCGTCCTGGCCGGCCACGAACTCCGCGCGGGCCCACTCCAGGGCCTCCCCAACGGCCTCGGCGTCGCTTCCCTTCCCCTGAGCACGGTCGGGGCGGCCGCCCCCTCCGCCCCCCAGCCGCTTCCCCAGGCCGCGCGCCACGTCCCCGGCCGAAAGGCCCCCGGCAGAGGCCTTTCCGGAACACAGGACGAGGAACGGGACGCTGGCGCCTTCGCGGCCGAAGAGCGCCAGGGCGAGGTCCTCGAAGCGCCCGCTGAGGCGGTCTCCCAGGTCGGACAGGCCCCGGCCGTCCAGGCTCTCGAGGTCCCAGGCCCCGAGGGCTACTCCCTCGCCAGCCAGGTCTCGCTCAAGGCGTTCGAAGGCCGCCCGCACCTCGTCGCCGGCGCTGGCCTTGCGCTCCTTGCGGGCTTCCTTGAGCTTGCCCTGCATGGCCTCGATTCGTGCGGCGAGTTCCTCGGGCGCCACCTTCACCTGGCGTGAGCATTCTCCGAGGATCCGGCGCTGACGCTGCATCTCCTCCACGGCAGCCGCTCCGGTGACGGCCTCGATACGCCGTACCCCGGCCTGGATCGCGCGCTCGGAGAGGATCACGAAGGTTCCGATGTCCCCGGCCGCGGCCACGTGCGTGCCGCCACATAGTTCCGTGGACCAACCGCCCACGTCCACCACTCGCACGCGCTCGTCGTACTTCTCGCCGAAGAGCGCCACCACGCCGCGCCCACGCGCGGCGTCGAGGTCCTCGACAGTTGTCACGACAGGAGCGTTGGCTCGCAGCTGGGCGTTGACCAGGGACTCCACGCGCTCCAGTTGCTCGGGCTCCAGGCCGCCCGGGTTGGAAAAGTCGAAGCGCAGGGCCTCGGAACCGACGTGGGACCCCTGCTGGGTGACGTGTTCGCCCAGGACGCGCTGCAGGGCCCCGTGCAGCAGGTGGGTGGCGGTATGGTTTCGGCGGATGCTGGCCCGGCGCTCTCCGTCCAGGGTGGCGCGCACCTCGCTCCCGGCCTCGGCCCGGCCCTGGGCCGAACCCAGGTGGACGACCACGCCGCCTACCTTCTGGGTGTCCTCGACGGTGAAGCGAAACTCGCCGTTCCGTGCCTCGACCGTGCCAGTGTCCCCGACCTGTCCACCGGCTTCGGCATAGAAAGGGCTGGCCTCCAGGACGAGTCGATCACGCCGCCCCTCTGCCCCAGCCAGGAAACCTATCAGTTGCGTGTCCAGCGCCTCGCCCTGCTCGTCGTGGGCGGTCGAACGCGTGGCGGGCAGGGTCTCCAGCTCCTCGGCCGACAGCAGTTGGCGGAAGGTGCCCTCGGCACGGCTCGCCTCGCGGTGAGCTTCATGGGCGGAGTCCCAGCCGGCTGGGTCCAGCTCCATTCCTCGCTCGCGGGCCATCAGCTCCACGAGATCGCGCGGAAAGCCGTAGGTGGCGTAAAGCTCGAAGGCTTCGGCGCCAGGCAAACGCTTGGCTCCCGCCTTTTCGACGCGCTGCGCCAGCTCGGCAAAGCGCAACAAGCCCCGGCCCAGAGTGCGCCCGAAGGCCTCCTCTTCCTCGCGGATCACGAGCTGAAGGTGTTCGGCCCGTGCCCTCAGCTCGGGGAAGGTGTCTCCCAGAACCGTGCCCACGACCGGGCTCACCTCACACAGGAAGGGCTCCTCGAGACCCAGGGTCTGGCGGGCAAAGCGCGCCGCGCGCCGGATCAGACGTCGCACGACGTAGCCTCGCCCGGTGTTGCTCGGCAGCACACCGTCGGCCAGGGAGGCGGAGACCGCCCTGGCGTGGTCGGCGATCACCCGGAAGGCCACGTCCACCTCCTCGTCTCCCGTCGGGTAGGTCCTGCCGGCCAGCTCCCCGATCCGCTCGAAGAGGGGCGTGAAGAGATCCGTATCGTAGTTGGAGCCCACGCCCTGCAGGACCGCGAGGATGCGCTCGAAACCCAGGCCGGTGTCCACGTGCCGCGCAGGGAGTTCGACCAGGCCTCCATCGTCGCGCCGGTTGAACTGCATGAAGACCAGGTTCCACAGCTCGATGAAGCGTTCGTTGCCGGCGTTGACTCCGATCTCCCGATCCGCTCCGTCGGACGGATTGGTGCCGGGGCCGCCGCGGTCGATGTGAATCTCGGTGCAGGGGCCGCAGGGCCCGGTCTCCCCCATCTCCCAGAAGTTGTCTGCGCGATCGAAGCGCAGGATGCGCGCGGGATCGATCCCGGTACGCTCGCGCCAGATGCGCTCGCTGTCCTCATCTGCACTCAAACCATCGGACTCGTCTCCCTCGAAGACGGTCACCCACAAGCGCTCCGGTGCCAGTCCCCAGACCTCAGTCAACAACTCCCAGGCCCAGGGGATCATGTCCTCCTTGAAATAGTCCCCGAAGGACCAGTTCCCGAGCATCTCGAAGAAGGTGTGGTGGTAGGTGTCCCTGCCCACTTCTTCCAGATCGTTGTGCTTGCCCGAGACCCGGATGCATTTCTGGCTGTTGACGGCCCGCGTGTAGGCACGCTCGCCCGTCCCGAGAAAGACATCCTTGAACTGGTTCATCCCGGCGTTTGTGAACAGGAGCGTCGGGTCGTCCTGCGGATACACCGGAGACGAGGGAACACAGCGGTGAGCGCGCTCCGTGAAGAAAGAGATGAACTCGGCGCGCACCCGAGCGGACTGGAAGCGGTCGGCTTCCAGCGTCCCCTCTCGAGGCGCGTCTTTGGGGTGGTGGCTCATGATTACCGGCGGCCCGCGATCCACGCGGGCCGGCCTCTCCAGGGGTGCTGGCCGCCGCGGCGCTGAGGCCGGCCTGGGAGCACCTCAGGCCTTCTTTGCGGTCTCTGTCTCCGCCTCGGCAGGGGCGGCCGTTTCGGTCTTCTTCGCAGGCTCTTCGGGAGCAGGGGCGATGGCTTTCCGCAGGGTCTGCTCCAGCTCGTCAGCGAGGTCGGGGTTGTCGATCAGGAAACGCCGGGCGCGTTCCTGGCCCTGCCCGAGGCGGATCTCGCCTTCGGTGGGATGTTTGAGTGAGTACCAGGTCCCCGACCGCAGCACCGAGCCCTCTTCGAGCCCCATGTCGAGCAGCTCGCCCTCGCGGCTGATGCCACAGTTGAACAGGATGTCGAACTCGACCTTGCGGAAGGGCGGCGCCACCTTGTTCTTGACGACCGTCACCTTCGTTCGGTTCCCCACGACCTGATCAGCGTCTTTGAGCTGGCCGATGCGTCGGATGTCGAGGCGCACCGAGGAGTAGAACTTGAGGGCCCGGCCACCGGTGGTCGTCTCCGGACTGCCGAACATGACCCCGATCTTCTCGCGGATCTGGTTGATGAAAATCACCAGGCATTCGGACCTGGCGATGGCCGAGGTCAGTTTACGCAGGGCCTGGCTCATCAGGCGCGCGTGCAGACCGACGAAGCTGTCGCCCATCTCGCCCTCGATCTCGGCCCGCGGTACGAGGGCCGCGACGGAGTCGATCACCACCACGGCCACGGCGTTGGAGCGCACCAGGGTCTCGACGATTTCGAGCGCCTGCTCGCCCGTGTCAGGCTGGCTGACCAGCAGATCGTCCAGGTTCACCCCCAGCTTGCGGGCGTAGCCCGGATCGAGGGCGTGTTCGGCGTCCACGAAGGCGCAGATGCCACCGGCCTTCTGGGCGCTGGCCACCACGTGCAGGGTCAGGGTCGTCTTGCCCGAGCTCTCGGGGCCGTAGATCTCCACCACCCGGCCGCTCGGCAAGCCCTTGCCTCCCAGAGCTCCGTCGAGGGCGATCGAGCCGGTGGAGATGCCCTTCATCTCCGTCGCCATGACGCTCGCCTCCCCCAGGCGCATGATCGCGCCCTTGCCGTAGCAGCGCTCAATCTCGTCCATGGCCGCGGCCAAGGCCTTGTCGCGCGGCTGGCCGGCGCCGATGTTCTTCTTGGGGGCGGCGGGTTTAGAAGCCTTGCTGCGACTGGATTTTTGCATCGTGACTGGGCCGTGACTGGGCAGCGCCTTTACGGGCTAAAAGGGGAAGGGACTGGCGGATCATAGCCCGCTCGCCAGGGCGGAGGAAGCTCGCTCCCTCGCCCTTCCAGACGCGCCGGGAGCGCTCCGGTTGCGCTGAATGGGGAAACTTGTCCCCAGGCGAACAGCGCGGCCTGGCCCGCTTTCAGACGGTGACGATGGAGAGCAGGTCGGCGGCACGCGCGGCGAGGTCTTCCGCGCCAGCCTCCACCAGAGGCTCGATGCCGAAGCCCTGGACGCAGAAGGAGGCCGTCACGGTCCCGTGCAGCATGGCCTGGCGCAGGCTGGCGGGGGAGTGATCGCCCACGCGCGCCAGGTAGGCCATGAATCCGCCCGCGAAGGAATCCCCCGCTCCCGTGGGGTCGACCACCTCCTCGACCGGGTAGGAGGGCACCGAAAAGTGCACGTCCGGTCCCATCACGAAGGCCCCGTGCTCGCCCTTCTTGAGGATCACGTAATCCGGCCCCATCTCCAGCACGCGCCGTGCGGCGCGGATCAGGTTCCCCTCTCCCGTCAGCATGCGCGCTTCCTCGTCATTCATGACTATCGCGTCCACCCGCTGAAGCAGCTGCTTCAGGTCCTCGAGGGCGATGTCAATCCACAGATTCATGGTGTCAGCGACCACGAAGGCCGGCGCCTCGACCTGGGACAGGCCCTTCATTTGCACGCTCGGAGAGGCGTTCGCCAGGAACACGTAGTCGGAGTCCCGATAGGACTCGGGCAGCTTGGGGTCGAAGTGCTCGTAGACGTTGAGCTGGGTTTCCAGGGTGTGACGCGTGTTCCAGTCGGCCTCGTAGCGGCCGGACCAGCGAAAGGTGTCCCCTTCGGCGACCTCGACCCCCTCCACGTCGACGCCGCGCTCCTCGAGGGCCCGCAGGTGCTCCGGGCGGAAATCCGTCCCCACCACCGCGACCAGGCGCGGGGAGTACTGGTGGCAGGCTGCCACGGCGAAGTGGGTGGCCGATCCGCCGAGCACGTCCTCGCGCCGTTCGTGGGCGGTCTCGATGGTGTCGTAGGCCAGGGTTCCGATGACGACGAGGCTCATGGGTGGCAGGGGAATAAGGAGCGCGCGCGGGGGGCGTGAAGGCGAGCAGGATACCACCGCCGCCGCGCGGACGGGTCAACCCTCGAGGTCGCGAGCGGCCCGCCGCGCGTCGGCTCGCAGACCGCCGCTACCGGGGAGCAGCAGGAAGATACCGCCCGCCAGGCCGAGCAGCAGGAGGCACAGGCGGTAGGTCACGCTGACCGCCACTCCCACCGCACCCTCGGCGCCCATGAGCTCGAACAGGGAACGGTAGAGAGCCTCGCCCACGCCCCATCCGCTGGGGGAAATCGGGATTGCGGAGCCTGCGTTGGCGATGCTCACGATACCCACGGTCTGCACATACCCGAGGGCGTCGCCAAAGCTGCGCCCGATGGCGAACACAGCGCCGGCGATCAGGAGGTGGTTGGTGGCGGAGAGGCCCACGGCGACGATCATCTCGCCCGGATGGCCGGCGAAGACGCCCGCCGCCTGCTCGAGGCGGCGCACCCGATCGGCCCAGGGCAGGCGATCGATCAGGGCCTCGAAGCGCAAGGCGCGGCGTAGGGCGGGGAAGAGAACAACGGCCACGCCGGCGGTGGCTGCGGCGAGCGCCCCCAGCACGGGCCAGCGCAGGGGCTCGAAGCCCGCCCCGCCGGCCCAGACCGTGAGGGTCGCCAGAAGCACCAGGGCCCACAGGCCCACCAGACGATCGATGACCACCGTGGCCAGGGCGTCGGTGCGTCGCTCGGGGTGCTCTCGAACGACGAGCACGGCCTTCACCAGATCGCCACCGGTCAACCCCGGCATGACCAGGTTGAAGAACATCCCCAGGCCCGTCAGGCGCAGGGCAGCGCCCCAGGTGCAGGGGCAGCCCGCGAGCCCGAGGATCCGCCACCAGCGGGTGTTGCCGGCGCAGAACCCGCCGGCCAGGAGAAGCAGGGCCGCGGCCAGGGGCCAGGGCCGGCCGGTCAGGAAGACGCGCGGCATGCCCGGGCGCCAGCTGTAGGTGGAATGCGCTCGATCCAGGGCGAGGGTCCTCCCCTCGCGAGCGGCGCCGCGCAGCTCCTCGGGCAGATGTGCTTGCCCCGCCAGTTCGGTGTCCGGCAGGAACTCCACGCGCTCGGCGCGCCAGTCGCCCACGATCTCCCCGCTCACGCGCTCCCCGTCGGCACCTTCCCAGGTCAGGGTGTCGCGCCAGGGCAAGCTCGATCCGACCCAGGCCAGGAGGGCGACGGCCACGGCGATGCGTACCGCCGTACCCCAGCGCCTGCGGCGGGAGTCTCGCGGGGCACCCGCGCCCGCGCTCACCAGCCCAGCCCCTCGCCGGCCGGGGCGCCTTCCCCGACGGCGGAGCGCGCGAACCACCAGTCCTCCCAATCCTCGGCGCGCAGGCTGTCGGGGCCCGAGTCCGCGACCACCGCCAGGGCGAGCATGGCCTGGACGCGCACACTCCCGGCCGGATGCTCTACCGCGTAGCGCACGAGCTGGGAGAGCCACACCTCGCGCGCGCGCGCGTAGTCGGTGGGATCGATGCCCTCCTCGCGCAGGGGCAGGCCCTCGGCGGCCACCAGGCGCAGGGCGGCGGCCAGCACCTCGTCGGAAGATTCTCGATCGAGCTGGCCCAGGATGATCGCCAGGACTCCCGGGCCCCCGGAGCGCACGGAGGCCTCAACGGCTGCGGCCCGCACGCGGGGCGCCTCGTCCCCCAGGGCCTGCGCCAGGGTCTGCCCGATGCAGCGCACCTCGACCTCACCCAGCAGGGTGCGCAGGGCATCATCCTCAGTCGGAGTACGGCGCGGGTCAGAGAGCAACTGTCCCAATCCGAAGAGCACGCGCCGTCCGCCGGCCACATCGAACATCAGGGAGCGAACGCCCTCGCAGGCCTCGGCCAGAGTTAGCGAACCGTCGTCCAGCACGTCCTCCCCGTCCCCCAGTGCGGCCATCACTTTTGCGAGTGCTCGGCCGACGGTCTGGGCGTCATCGAGGGTTGCCTCCGGCGCCAGGCCGACGGGTGGGCCGACGCCGATGCGCAGGGCGGCCGCGCCCAGCTCACGCACGGCGCGCTCGCGCGAGAGAGCCCAGGGACACTCGGTCGCCACCCGGCAGGACCACAGGACCTGCAGGGCTGCCACCCTCTCGTCGGCGGGATCGAAGCGCGCCAGGGCGACCAGATTGGCCAGGCACTCGTTCTCCGGAACCGGCACCGCCCCTTGATCGGGGTCAGCCCTGCCCACCCGGGTACGCTTCACTCCGCGGCGGAGCAGGTACTCGATGTCTCCCACCAGGCCGGCCACGTAGGCGTGACGCCCCTCGTGGGGGTGCAGGGCCTCCAGGTTGTGGACCTTGGCGTCCGCGAGTTCGATCAGGTCGAAGTTCTTGAGAGCGCGGCAGGAACCCAGCCCGAGGGCCAGGGAGACCAGCGCGAGGGAGGCGAGGTTGCGAAGCACGCGGCGAGTCTATCCGGCGGACTGGCCGGGACAAGGGGCCTCGACCGGCGGGTTCAGCGCTCGTCGAGCAGGCCCAGCTCCTCGAGGCGGCCCGCCAGTGCCTCGGCTGCAGCGGTGTAGCCGCGGGCGCTTGGGTGCCCGCTGTCGAGGTCGCCGTAGGCCTTGCTACCGACGCGGGCAAGGCTGGGCAGCAGATCCAGGTATGGAATACCCAGGCGGCGCGCCTCCGAGGCCAGGTGGATCTGGGGCGCTCCCACCTCGAGCATGGCCTCGCTGAAGGAGCGTCCGCCGCTGGCGACCGCGCGCTGGACGTGCGCCACCTGGGACCGCCGCGGAAAGCACAGCAAGAGCACCTCGCAGTCATCGGCGCGCACGATCTGCACCAGCTCCTCAAGCTCTCCCATGGCGCGCCCCCAGAACGGCTGCGCCACCTCGGCATCGGGGTCGTCCAGGATCTCCCGCTGGTGTGAGCGGAAGGTCACGCGAGCCGCAGTGGTGTCGGCGTCGTCGGGGTTGTCGAAATAGGAGATGTGCCGCCGTAGACCGGAATGAAAGACTCGGGCCAGCGCCGTGCGACCCGCCCAGCGCAGGGGACCGCTGTCCGTGTTGCGCGGGCCCTTGTCACGCGGCGCGACGTCGTTCAGGAAGAATCCAATCAGCACGATGTCCGGCTCGAAGGAGCGCGCGATGCGCTGGTACATGCGCGTGCTGTTCCAGAGGTTGTAGCCCGGCACGCCGAAGTTCATGGTCGTCCAGCTCACCAGCCCCGGTCGTTCGACGAGTCGTTCCTGAAGCTGAGCGGGCCAGGTCTCCGTGTCGCCCACCTCGCCCCAGCCAAAGGTGAAAGAATCTCCAAGGCAGGCGATGCGTCGCTCGTCGGAGCGGCGCTCGACCGACCAGACCGGTCCGCGCAGGCCCAGTTCATTGAAGGCCACCTGCGCGATGGGCTCGCCGTCGCCGTGGGCCATGAAGCGCGTCTGGTTGGCGTGAAAGCGGTAGCCGATCTCGGGGTCGAAGTAGCGCGCGGGCTCTCGGGCATAGCCCATGCAGCGAAAAACGATCTCGGCCACGAGTAGCAGGAGCGCCAGGGTGCCCATGGCGATGGCGAGGCCGCGCACGGCCCCCTTACCCCTAGTCCTGCCGGCTTCGACCATGGCGTGCTCAGCCGGTCTCGGGGACGAGCAAGGTGTGCAACTCCTTGAGAAGGCGCTCCACCTCCTCGGCGGTGTTGTAATGCAGCAGGCCCACACGCAGGGTTCCACCGGGCTCGAGCCCCAAGGCCTCGGTCAGGGGCAGCGCGTAGTGATTCCCGGCCCTGGTGAAGATGCCGCGTTCGGCCAGGAGTGTCGCCAGCTCCCCGGGCGTCAGCGAAGGGTGCGTGAAGGACACGGTAGGCACGCGGCGATCGAGCCGCGCGTGGTCGGTCACGCCCCAGATCTCGACACCCGGGATCTCCGCGAGGCCCGCGAGCAGTCGCTCGAGCAGCTGGCTCTCATGCGTGGCGATGCGTTCGAAGGCCTTGAGCAGATTCTCGCGCGTCACCTCCGGCCGCCCGGAGAGGCTCGCCAGGTAGCCGATCGCTGCCCCCAGACCGGCGATGCCCTCGAGGTTGGGGGTCCCTGTCTGCCAGCGCGCGGGCAGGTGATCGGAGGACGGCCGCAGCTTGTAGGGCTCCAGCTCCTCGAGCAGCGCGCGTCGCCCCCAGAGCAGGCCCAGGTGCGGGCCGAAGAACTTGTAGGCGGAGGCCGAGAGCAGGTCGATCCCCAAGGCCTCCACGTCGATGGGACCGTGGGGCACATAGTGCACGGCGTCGACGAACGTCAGAGCGCCCGCTGCGCGTACGCGGCGGGCGATGTCGGCCACGGGCTGGACCGTCCCCGTCAGGTTGGAGGCGTACCCGAAGGCCACCATGCGCGTCTTCGGAGAGAGCAGCTCGTCCAGGCGAGCGGGGTCCAGCGTTCCCTCGCGTCCCTCCACGTCCCACCAGCGCACGCTGGCCCCGGCGTCGCGCGCGGCAAGCACCCAGGGGGTCACGTTGGCGTCGTGTTCCTGGCGTGTGACGATCACCTCGTCCCCCGCCTCCCAGGTCCTGGCAACGGCGCGCGAGAGGGCCAGGGTGAGGGTGGTCATGTTGGACCCGAAGGCGATGCAGTCGGGGTCCGGCGCCCCGAGCAGCACGGCGCAGCGGCGGCGCGCCTCCCCCACCACCTCATCGCTGGCGCGACTGGTGGCCGTCGGGCCTCCCTCGTTGCCGTTCGTTCCGAGCAGGTAGGCCGATACGGCATCGGCCACCACTCGCGGCACCTGGCTCCCCGCCGGGCCGTCGAAGAACACGGCCGGGCGACCGCACACCTCACGCTCCAGGCCCGGGAAGGCCGGTCGAACGAGGGCTGGATCCAGGGCGTCGGCGTGCACGCCGCAGGTCGGAGGGGTCTCCATGGGCGCAGGCTACCCCGCGCGGAGTCCCCCGTCTCCCCTCCCATGAGGCTCGTGGCTTACAATCCGGCCCATGAAGAGAACCCTTCTCGCTCTGCCCCTGGCCCTGGCCGCCTGCGCCGGCAGCCCGACGTACGAGTCGACCGCGATCACGCCCCCGGCGCTCGCGTCCGACGCCGCCGCAGCCGATGTCTACGAGGCCTGGCGCTCACACGCCGCCCGCACGGACCGCCGCTTGTTCGTCCATCTGGGCGCACCCTGGTGAGGCTGGTGCGGCAAGCTCGAGGAGTTCCTCGAGCGTCCGGATGTGGCCCAGCGTCTCGCCAAGGACCTCGTCCTGGTCAAGATCGACCAGGACAAGATGGCCGGCGGTCAGGCGGTCGCCGGCGCCCTGCGCGACTTCCAGAGCGGGGGCATCCCCTGGTTCGCCACCATCGACCCCGCCCGCGGCTTGCTGGTCGATGAGGGCGAGGGCTCCTGGAGCCTCGAGCGCGCCGCCGTCCTGAGCACCTCCGACGGCCCCGACGGCAACGTCGGCTGTCCCATGACACCCACGGAGCGCGACCACTTCATCCGCACCCTGCGACAGGCGCGCAAGGCCATGACCGACAAGGACATCGAGTTCATCGCCGCCGCCCTGCACGAGTACGCCCGCGAGACCATCGGCGAGCGCGCCGACGCCGACTGACCCGTCGCCCCTAGGGGCAGAAGGTCACCTCGAGACCGCCCGAGAAGTTGAAACGGACCGGTAAGGGCAAGGATCAGAGCACCCAGCCCAGCTTGTAGGAGTTGCTCAGGTTGAAGCCCGCGCCGCAGGCGCCGCCGCCCGAGGGGTCGCGGTACCAGAACTGGTAGCAGCGGGTGTCACCGGGGACCACGCCGCCTTCGCCCGAGATGCTGTCGGTCGAACTGGCCGTCCCTGCCGAGTCGGGGACGACGACCTCGAGGCGCACGACGTTGGACCCGCAGCAGCGCAAGCCGTCGCCGAATGCGAGTCCGTTCCCACCGTTGACCGGACCCTCGCCCTGGAAAAAGAGGCCGGGCTGACCCGGCAGGGCGTCGAGTCCGTGGAGCACGAGGTCGTTCGCTCCGATGCTGGCGCTGCCCGTGCCGAAGAGCTCACAGCCGTCGCCGGTCGTGTTCCTGCACCCCTGGCCTGCACCCCCGCTGTTGCCGCAGGGGCAGGGCGTCCCGGACCCGTCTCCGTAGCAGTCCGTCGTCCCTGGCGCAGTACCGCTCATGTTCAAGGCGACGCCCGGGCTTCCCAGCTCGGTGGCGTTGGAGAGCCCCAGGTCGTTGGGTCCAACCACCGTGGTCCAGGCCGCCGCGGGCACCTGATCGGTGATGCTGGAGACCACGGCGCGACGGATCACTTTCGTGCCGTGGGCGGCGGAGAACTCGTGCCCGTAGAACCAGAACTCGCCGGTCGAATCGAAGTGGAACCCCGAGGCGACGGCGGGACCGTTCTGCCACAGGAAACCGCCCGGAAGGGATGTGGAGAGAGCGAAGGTCCCGTGCAGGTCCGAGGAGGTCCACAGCTGGGTGGAGGTGCCGCGCGAGAGCAGCACGATGAACTCGTCC
Source organism: Planctomycetota bacterium (assembly GCA_036010965.1). Taxonomy (GTDB): domain Bacteria; phylum Planctomycetota; class UBA1135; order UBA1135. Next base: position 13,762 of record DASCMO010000027.1, read on the forward strand.
CCGACGCGGATGATGTCGGGGTCGGAGGCGATCGGCGGGTCGCTGCCCCCGGTCGGCACCGTCAGACGGTGCCCCGGGTTGACGACGAAGGCCGTGCCGTCGCTACCGGCGACCTCGGTCGCGGAGTGGATGTACTTGATGCAGGTCGGAGCCCCGTTGCAGCCGGCCGGGTCGGAACCGAGGATCCCAAGCAAGTAAAAGAGGACCAGGCGGCCCTGGTCGTCGATGTAGGCGCTGGGGTCGACGAAGCCCCCGGTCGTGTCGGGATCCGTCAGAGCCACGGGCGCCGAAGGGAGCCAGGTCCCCGTATCCAGCTGGTAGCGCGCCACCTCGTTGGGGGTGAAGATGTAGACCGTGTCGCCACGGCGGATCACGTCGGGCACGCTTCCCTGGTAGGCGAAGTTGCCCCAGCCGGGGATCAGGGTCCACGCGGCCCCGTCTGCGGACTCCGCCAGGGCCACCCGGTGCTGGTCAGGAGTGCTGCAATTCCCGCCGCCCGAGCAGGTGGTCATGCTCATCAGGTACGGCTCGTCCCAGACGAAGGTCTGTGCGCCGACAAGCGTCGAAAGGCACGCCAGAGCGGCCAGCGCGTTCCACGTCTTTCCATTCATCAGGTTCACCATCACTCCCTTGTACCGCAAGCGCTGCGATCGCGCTCCCAAAGGCGCACGGAGACGGCCTCCCGTGTCCACCCATGGCCGCGACCTGAGACGGTTCAGGGGGCCGGTGAGCAGCTCAGGGTGGCTCCGCGCTCGGCTAGCTGTGGTCCCAGGAAATGGGAGCCGTGGGCATGCGGCCGTCAGCCGCCGGCCCCAGGCCGTCGCGCAGCTCGTCAAAGGGGACGAAGAGCTCCCGGCGCCCCCGCCGCTCACGCAACTCTCCGTCCAGTTCGCCCTCGAACTCGGCGAACTCGGTCAAGAGCACCAGGCCCCGCTCCATGAAGAAGGCATGTCGGATCGTCTCAAGAGGCGCGGACTCCAGGTGCCAGGCGCGGACCGGCCGATCCAGGCCGATCAGGAGGATCAGCGCCCCGTCGTTCAGAAGGACCCACGGCCTATGTTCGTCGAAGGTCACCCTTCCGTTGTTGCAGCGGAACTTCCACACGCCCTCCACCGGTCGATCGAGACGAATCATGGTCTGCGTGGAGCCCATGCGCGACTCGCCCCGGCCCTCGACCGTGACCCTGGCATCTGAGCAGGGAGACTCGTAGGTGTGGATCCAGGTCCGCTCCGACCCCAGGGGCCCCTTCATGTTGGCGTCCATCCACAGGGGCTCTCCCACGGGCCGCGGCCGGCGTAGAGAGTTCGCAAGCAGCAAAGCGAGGCACAGGACAACGGCAGCGAGCATCGAGAGGGAGTGCAGCGCGGCTGCCGCGGCCAGCAACGCTCCGGCCACGATCCACCGCGCCCGTCCATGACCCGTCTCCGACCTGTTGGCCGGGGCGAGTCCAAAGTTTGCTCTCTCGTCCTCTACAGTCATGCCTGCCCTCACACCCACAAGAGCCGGGGGAGCCCACTAATCCTACGCATGATTCGAAGGACTTCCGAGGCCCGGAGGGTCTGGCCAGGGGGTAGGAAGGCCTGCTAGGGTCGCCGACGATCCGGCGACCAAGGCAGGAGAGCCGACCATGAACAACACACTCCCGGCGACCCTCGCGGCCCTCACCATGTGCGCCGCCTGCGCGGGCACGGCATCGCAAGGCACCCCCGATGGGCTCGAGGCCGCGCCGAGGGTCAGCACCGAGGGCGGCTTCTCCGTGCGCTCCGCTGACGGAAGGAAGGAGCTGGTCCTCGAGGGCTTGCTGCAGACCGTCGTAACCGTCACCTCGGGCGAGCGTCAGCCGGGCAGCAACGTTGCCTTGAAACGGGTCCGGCCAGAGCTCGCCGGCAGCCTGGACAGTCTGCGCTTCCGCCTCGAACCGAATTTCACCGAGCATGAGGTGGAGCTCGAGGAGGCCTGGCTCGGCTTCGACACCCTCGGTGGCGATGCGCGCGTGATGCTCGGTCGCATGAAGGTGCCCTTCAACCTCGAAGAGGTGCGCAGTCGCCGCCACATCGACTTCCCGCGCTTCTCGATCATCAACCAGTTCGCCCCGGCCGAGGACCACGGCCTGTTCCTCAACGCCATGAGCCGTTCAGGGCGCTGGGAGATGGGCCTGGCTGCCACCAACGGCACTGGGGGCTCGGACAGCACCAGCTCCAAGGATGTCGCCGCGCGCCTGATGTGGCATCCCTTCACCCACGCGCCGAGTTCCCCCTGGCATCGCCTGCAGATCGGCCTGGCCGGGACCCTCGGAACGCAGGACGAGATCGTCGGCGGCGGGAGCATCGACAACGCCCTGGGCCAGCCCGTGCTGACCTTCGCCGAGGGCGTCGCGCTCGACGGCACCCGCAGCCGCCTGGGCTGGGAAGGGGCCTGGTTCCACGGCCCCTGGTTCGTCCAGGCAGAAGCCATCGCCCTCTCGCAGGAGATGTCGGCGGACGACGAGCCCCGAGCGGTCTCCCTCACTGGCGCCTACCTGACCGTCTCGCGCGCTCTGACCGGCGAGGACAAGACCTTCGGCGGCGTGCGGCCCGACGCACCCTTCGACTTCCTCCACGGATCCGGCCGCGGGGCCTGGGTGCTGGCCTGCCGCGTCTCCCAGCTCGATATGGACGGAGCACTGGCGGCCTTCGCCGAGGACGGCCCGGGCCCCGGGCGCGTCCGGACCCTGTCTCTCGGCCTGAATTGGATCCCGAACGAACACGCCGTCCTGCGCAACGCCCTGGTCTTCAGCGATTACGATCAGGCGCTGTCCCTCGACGGCGCCGAAGAGGGCTCGGAACTCGCCCTCTTGATCGAGTTCCAGCTCCACTTCTGAGCGCTCGCCCCGTCCGCGTCCCAGCCATGGCCGAGCTACGACCCTTCCCCTTCGGCGCCCTGGTCTCCCGCATGTTCAGGGAGCTGGAGCGCGACGACGCCGTCTTCCACCTGCCGCGCGCGCGCTTCTTCACCGGCGCCGAGGGCCTCGACCTGGCCGTCCGTTTTCACGGTCACCAACCCTCGACGCCCTTCGGCCCGGCCGCCGGCCCCCAGTCGCAACTGGCGCAGAACCTGGTCCTCTCCTGGCTCGGCGGGGCGCGCATGCTCGAGCTCAAGACCGTCCAGGTCGACGACGCGATCCGGATTCCCCGGCCTTGCATCGACATGCGCACGATCGGCTTCAATGCCGAGTGGTCCCAAGAACTCTCCCTGGAGCAATCCCTCGAGGAGTACGTCAAGGGCGCCATGCTGATCGAGTTGCTGCGCGCGAGCGGTCGCGTCCCGCTGCAGTCGAACATGCACAGCACCCTGTTCGACATGAGCGTCGGCTACGACCTGGCCGGTCTGCAGAGCGAGACCGTGCAGGCCTTCCTGAGGGGCATGGGCGACTGCACGGCCCTCGTCGATCGCCTGCGGCGCGAGATTCCCGCCGAGTACGCGGACCTGCGCGACGCGGACTTTCCCACGCGCCTCTCGGACACCCTGACCCTGAGCACCTTCCACGGCTGCCCCCCGCAGGAGATCGAGGCCATGATCGATCACCTGCTAAAGGACCGCGACCTGCACTGCATCGTGAAGCTCAATCCGATGCTGCTCGGGCCGCGGCGCGTGGAGGAGCTGCTGCACGGAGTCCTGGGCTACACCGATCTGCGCGTTCCCCCGAGCGCCTTCGAGCGCGACACGAAGTGGGAACGCATGACGGAGTTCGTCGAACGCCTCGGGGAGTCCGCGGCGTCCCTCGGCCGCGGCTTCGGCGTCAAGTTCACCAACACCCTGATCGTCGAGAACACGGGCAGTTTCCTGCCCGCCGAGGAGCGCGAGGTCTACCTCTCCGGAGCACCCTTGCACGTGCTCGCCATGGACCTGGTGGCCGCCTTTCGCCGGCGCTTTCACGATCGCTTCCCGATCTCGTTCTCGGCCGGCATCGACCGCCGCAACTTCGCCGAAGCCGTCGCCCTCGGCCTGGTGCCGGTCACCGTCTGCAGCGACCTCCTCAAGCCCGGCGGCTACGCCCGCGCCCGCGGCTACTTCGACGTCCTGGGCGAGCGCATGCGCTCGCTGGGAGCAGCCACGATCGACAGTTTCGTCCTGCGCGCCCACGGTCTCGGGCGCCAGGCCCTGGCGGCCCTCGACCTCGGCGATGAGGATCGGCGCCTGTGCGCCGAGCTCTTCGAGTCCGACGCGCTGGGTGACGCCGAGCGCCTGGCGGCCCTGCCCGATTCCCCGCGCCAGGCTCTCCTGGGCGCGGTCGCCGAGTGCAACACCGCTCACTACATGGAGGCTCTGCTCACCGACCTGCGCTACCGGCGCGAGGCCACCGACAAGCCCCCGCGCAAGATCGGCAGCGCCCTCGCCCTGCTGGATTGCATCGCCTGCGACAAGTGCGTGCCGGTCTGCCCCAACGACGCCAACTTCCGCTTCGAACTGCCCCCGCTCGAGATCGCGCAGGTCTCCCTGCACCAGGAAGGCGACGGTTGGCACGCGACCGAACACGGGGTGTTGACCGTCGAACGCAGGCGCCAGTACGCGAACTTCGCCGACTTCTGCAACGACTGCGGAAACTGCGACATCTTCTGCCCCGAGGACGGCGGTCCCTACATCGTCAAGCCGCGCTTCTTCGGCTCCCTCGCCGACTGGAGCAGCTTCGCGCACCTGGACGGCTTTCACCTCGCGGGCGATACGATCCGCGGACGCTTCGAGGGCCTCGAGGTCTCCCTCACCCGCGACGGCGAGCGCTCACTCTTCGAGGGCCCGGACTTCGCCCTGCGCCTCGATGAGCTCGACCCGCTCACCGACCCCGAAGGCAGGGCCGAAGGCGCGGTAGACCTGACCCACCTGCACCTGTTGCGCTGGGTGCGCGACGCGGTCTTCGCCGCCGACGGTCTCGACTACCCGGCCCTGCTCGCTCAGTCCGAGTAGGTGTCCGGGCGCCCATCCCGCGCCAGGTCCCAGCCCGCCCGGTCGTCCTTCTCGAGGGCCGCGAGGTCGAGGTCCGCCAGCACCAGTTGCGCGGGCCCGGCCACGGTCGCGAGGGCTCCTTGCGGGCCCCAAAATCCCGAGGCGCCGAAGAACTCGACGCCCCAGGGAGCTTCCGCGCCGCGCCGGTTGGAGCCGCCGATGAAGAGCCGGTGGCGCGCCGCGTCGACGGCGAATTCGAGATCCCACATACGCCGCGAGCGCTCCCCGAAGGTCACCGCCGGCGACAGGACCAGCTGCGCGCCGTTGTGGGCAAGGGAGCGCATGACCCCCTCGAAGTGGCGGTCGTAGCAGGTCGCCACGCCGATGCGGCCGACGGCGGTCTCGAAGACCGGAAAGTACGGGTTGGACGAGACGTCGGCCGGGCCGTTGCCCAGGTCACCGTCGCTGGCCTCGTAGTAGAAGGTCTCGCAAAAAGCCGCGCGCTCGTTGCGCCCGGACGGGATGTGGACCTTGCGGTAGCGCCCGAGGAGGGAGCCGTCGGCGTCGATCACGATCGCCGTGTTGAATCGCCGGCCACTCGCCGTGCGCTCGAAGAGCGGGGCCACCAGAACCAGCTCGAGTTCGCGCGCCGTCTCGCGCAGCGCGGCGGCGGTGGGCCCACCGAGGGCGTCCTCGGCCAGGCCGAACCACAGCTCGTCAGCGCCCAAGGCGAAGTAGGGGCCGGTGAACAGCTCACCGAAGCAGACCAGGTGCGCTCCCGCGTCCGCTGCGCGGCGAGCCAGGTCCTGGTGGTGGGCAACGTTGGCGGCGCGCAGCTCCTCCATCCGCCCGGCGAGGGACGCCAGACCATCGACGCTCTCCGGCATCGCATCGAAGGCGTTGCGGGTCTCGGTCAGCGCCGCGCGCAGCAGTTCGCTCATCCCCGCGCTCCGGTGAACAGGACCAGGCTGCGCTCGTCCGCACCGATCACGCCCTCCTGGCACAGACGCGCCCAACCAGCCAGGCCCGCGACGCCGCTGGCGTCCACGTCGATCCCCGTGTGCTCCTGGGCCAGGCCCCCCGCTCGCCGCAACTCCTCGTCGCTGACGACGAGCGGCCGGCCGCCGCTCTCCAGCATCCCGCGCACGAGCGCCGCCCAGTCGTAGGTCTCGTCGTCGAGCAGGCCCTCGGCGAGCCCCGACGGCGCCGGCGTCCAGGGCAGCATGACCTGCGAGCGGCGGCGCACGGCGCCCGTCATTCCTTCTGGATTGAGGGCTCCCTGGGCCGCGAGCCGGCCCCAGGCACCCTCGAGGGGCGCGCAACCGTCGCCCTGGACGCAGAACAGGCGCGGGCGCCGGGTGATCGCGCCCAGGGCATGGGCGTCGTGAAAACCGAGCGAGACGGCGCTGGCGAGGGCCCCGCCTCCGACCTGCACGATCACGTTGTCGATCGGCGCGGCCTGTGGGCCGTCCCTGGCGACGACCTCCCAGACCAGGGTCGCGCCGCCCTCGATCGCGAGGCCGTTGGCGCTGCCCTGGCAGGAGAAGGGCACGGCGCCCTCGGCCACGGCCGAGAGCAACGATCGTTGACAGGGATCACCGGGCGAGCCGTCTCGCTCGCAGGGCACCAGGCGCACGCCCAGCTCGCTCAGGCGCTCGGCGACGGCTGGGGCGATCTGTACCGGGACATGGGCTTCGAGGGGCCAGTCGAGGGCGCGCGCCAGGAGCGCCGCCGCCAGGGCCGCGTTGCCGCAACTGGCCACCGCCAGGCGCGGGCGCCGGTCGGGTTCCGTCAGCCACCGGTGCAGGGCGAGCGGGGCCAGGTGCCGGGCCTTGTGGGTTCCACCGACACCGGCGGTCTCGTCCTTGATCCACAGCGAACCGGCGCCGAGGGCGGCGGCCAGGGTCGGCCGCTCGTCCAGCGGGGTGGAGCGAAAGCCTCCGCTGTCGACCTCACCCAGGCGCTGATCGAGCTCGCCCGCGCGAGCGACCCACTGCTCATCCGATACGCCCTGGCGGCGGGCCGCGCGGTAGGCATGCAGCAGCCCTCGATAGCGGACCAGCGGCGACTCATCGCCGTCGAAGGGAAAGCGGCAGCCGGTCAGGTCCAGCTCGCGCACGAGGACGTGGTCCACGTCGTCTCCGGACCCCGCCGCGAGGCAGCGCGCGGGCAGGGCGCCTGCATCGGGAGCCACCGTCCCGCAACCGGCGCAGACGACGCGGCTGGCGAGGTTCATCGGACGTCGGTCTCGGCGTTGAAGGCCTCGATCTGGGCGTCGAGAGCCCCGAGCAATCCGCGCAACTCCCGCCAGAAGGACTGGCTGCGCCGCGCCTCGAAGTCCTCGAGGCTCACTCCTTGCTGCTCGACCCAGGTGAAGTAGCCCAGGTTGAAGATGCGCTCCCGCTCCCGCGGCCCCAGGTCCAGCAGGTGGTCGGCGCCGACCGAGGCCAGGTGCTGCTCGTACACCGCCGCCGCGGCGGCCTCGTCGAAGGTGCCGCCAAAGTCTCGCGCCAGGGTCTTGTCGAGTTCGGAGCCGTACATCGCGGCGCCGTCGGTGGCGACCGTCAACAGGGCGTCGTTGGGCCCGAGATCGAGGTGGTGGGCGAGCTTGATGCAAGCCAGCAGGTTGCAGAGGCTCGAAAGCCCCAGGCTCGCCAGAGCCGCCACGTCCTCGCGCGCGAGTCCCCGCTCGCGCTCGAGCCATGCGCGACCGACCTCGCTGTTGAAGAGCAGGTTGAGGGAATCGGTCGAGCGGTCGGAGACCGCGACGACGTGATCGGTGTTGGTGACGTTGTGGATCAGGGGCACGTGCTTGTCGCCGATGCCCTGGATGTTGTGCTCGCCAAAACCGTTGTAGAGCAGGGTCGGGCACTCGAGGGCCTCGACGGCCACGATGGCGCTCCCCAGGCGCTCCTTCAGGTGGTCCCCGGCGCCGATCGTGCCCGCCGAGCCCGTGGCCGAGACGAAGGCCGCGGCCACGAGGCCCGGACGCGTCTCGGCCGCATGAGCGAAGACCCGTTCCAGGGCGCGGCCCGTGACCGCGTGGTGGACGAGGTGGTTCGCGAACTCGCAAAACTGGTTGAAGATCACGTTCGCAGGGTCGCGCTCGAGGTCTGCGCAGGCGTCGTAGATCTCCTTGACGTTGCTCTCGCTGCCCGGCGTGCGAACGATGTCGGCGGGATCGTCCACCCAATCCTCGAGCCACCGAAAACGCTCGGCGCTCATGCCCTCGGGCAGCACCGCCACACCACGGCAGCCGAGGATGCGCGAGATCGCCACGCCGCCCCGGCAGTAGTTGCCCGTGGAGGGCCAGACCGCACGCTGGGCGATGGGGTCGAAGCGGCCGGTCACCAGACGCGGGACGAGGCAGGCGTAGGCGGCCAGCACCTTGTGGGCGCCAATCATCGGGAAGCGCTCGCCCAGGGCCACGAGGATCGGAGCGGCGACTCCGGTCAGCTCCTCGGTCAACACCAGGTAGGCGGGCACGTCGGCCAGCCCGCCTCCCTCGGCCTGGTTGAACCAGTGCACGCGGAAGAGGTTCAAGGCTTCGGGCGCGTCCGGGTCGGTGCGGGCCAGGCGCTCCTGCAGGTCGGCCGGCAAGCTCGCGGGGTCGGCCAGCTCGCTGAAGGTCGGCAATCGGATGCCGCGCTGCGCCAGGTGCGCGACGGCCCGCGCGCGCACGGCGGCGTCCAGGACGGTCGTGTCCAGAGCGAGGCCCGTGGAGCTCACGCGATCGCCTCCATGCGCTCCCACAAGCGCCGCGCCTGGGCCTGCGCCTCGGCGCGCACTTCATCGAGACAGGCGTCCACCAGTCGTCCGTCGCGCACGACCTCGCGCTCTCCCTGGCGCACGAAGCCGACGCCGACCGTCGAGGCCGGCATCCCTCCCAGGCGCTCGTCGGCCAGGGCATCGCCGGCCAGGACGCGTGCGTGGGCCAGGTCGCTGTCCTCGCCATGGGCGGCGGCGTCGCAGAGCAGGGCCTCGCCCTCGTCCAGGACGTCGGCGGCGAAGCCATCGCTGCCCAGGGCGACGCGCGGGCTCTCGCCCAGGGCCAAGGGGTAGCCGACCCCGTTGGCGCGATTGGAGCGCGGATTCTGCACGATCCACAGCTCGTGCCGAGCGGCCCGGCGCACCTGATCGGCGTCGAGGTGAACCCCATGGGCGAGGATCGAGCCCGCGGGCAGGCCGTCGTGGGCCAGGAGGCGTTCGAGCGGGCCGTCGAACCCGTGCGAGCGGGCGTCGGCCCCGTCCTCCACCCCTTCCGCCACGTGGACGTGGACCACCGTGTCGAGCTCGCGCGCCAGGTCTCCCGCGGCGCGGATCGTCTCGTCGGAGACGGTGAAGGACGCGTGCAGGCCGACGGCTCCGCGCACGAGGGGTCGCTCGTTGGTCAGGCAGAAGCGGCGACACTCCTCGAGACCCCGGCGTGCTTCCTCGCGACCGCCGTTGCGTTCGGTCGCGCCGTAGCAGAGCAGTGAGCGAATGCCCAGGTCCTGGCAGGCGTCGGCCAGCACGTCGAGCGAGCCCTCGATGAACTGGGGCGACTCGTGATGGTCGACGAGGGTCGTCGCCCCGTGCAGGAGCGACTCCGCGACGCACAGGCGCGCCGCGGCGCGCAGGATGTCCGCATCAAGTGCGCGATCGAGGCGCCACCACACCCGGCGCAGGATCTCCCCCAGCCCACGCGGCGGCGGGTCGGCGGCGGACAGGCCCAGGGGAACCAGGGCCGAGTACATGTGCGTGTGGGCGTTGACCCATCCGCCGCGCCGGGGTTCGCCCTTGGGCTCGAATTCTCGATCGCTCATGAAGCGCTTGGCCCCTGTCGCTCTCGCCGACGGGCCAGCCCGACGCTCATGGCCTGGGCCGCCGGGGCATCGGCCATCGGAAGGCGTTGACGCTGCACGCCGTCGTGGGCCGCCAGGGCCCCGGCCACGGCGGCGGCGGTCGGCACCAGGCCGATCTCTCCGACGCCCTTGGCACCGAAGGGGCCCTCGGGCTCGGGATCCTCCACCAAGATGACCTCGATCGGGGGCATGTCGCGCGCGCGCAGGACGCCGAGCTCACGCAGCTTGTAGGTCTCCGGCCAGCCTCCCTCGCAGCGCAGGTCCTCGGTCAGGGCGTAGCCCAGGCCCATGTGCACTGAACCCTCGATCTGGCCTTCGCAGAGCGCCGGGTTGATGGCTCGCCCAACGTCGTGCGCGGCGATGAAGCGCTCCAGCCGCCCTTCCTGGTCGAGGATGCAGACCTGGGTCGCGAAGCCGAAGGAGGTGTGGGTCTTGATCTTGCCCTTCTCGGTGCCCGGAGCCGTCGTGTCCTCCACGACCACGTCGGCGGCGAAGACCTCGCCGCGCAGGTCGCTCAGGTCGCGGCCGCCTTCCAGGGCCGCGGCGAGTTTCTCGGCGGCGCTCTTCACCGCCCGACCTCCGAAGAGGGTCGCACGCGAGCCCGTGGTCTGTCCGCAGTCGAGGGCGAAGGTCGAGTCGACCTTGGGGCGGAAGATGGCAGCGGGCAGGCCGGTGACCTCGACCGCGCACTGCACCAGGACGGTCGAGAGCCCCTGGCCCATCTCGGTGTAGCCGTTGTAGAGCGAGATCGTGCCGTCTTCCTCGATCACCAGGCGGCACTTGCCCCATTCCTGGGCGCCATTGCCGATCCCGGAGTTCTTGATGCCGCAGGCGATCCCCACCGCCCGGCCCGCGGCGCGCGCGTTGTCGTAGGCCTCGCGCACGGCGAGCAGGGTCTGCTTGAGCCCGACCGACTTCTCGAAGACCTGACCGGTGGCAAAGGTCGAGCCGACCTCGACCGCGTTGCGCCAGCGCATCTCCCAGCCGTCGAGTCCCACCTTGCGCGCCAACAGGTCCATGCAGCCCTCCATGGCGAAGTGCGCCTGGTTGGCGCCGAATCCGCGCATGGCGCCGCAGGGCGGGTTGTTGGTGCTGACGGCGACGGCCTCGATGTCCACGTGCTGCACGGAGTAGGGGCCGCACCCGTGCCCCGCCGCGCGCTCGAGCACCTTGGCGCCGACCGAGGCGTAGGCGCCCGTGTCCCCCACCATGCGCGCCCAGACTGCCGTCAGGGAGCCCTGCTCGTCACAGCCGACGCGGTAGTGCATGCGGATCGGGTGGCGCTTGGGGTGCACGCGGATCGACTGCTCGCGGTCGATGGTCAGGCGCACGGGGAGGCCGGTCAACAGACACAGCAGGGCCGCGTGGGGCTGGACCGCCATGTCCTCCTTGCCGCCGAAGGCGCCGCCGTTGGGGGCCAGCTCGATGAACACGTCCTCCACTTCGAGGTCGAGGAAAGCCGCCACCTGGCGCCGGTCGTCGAACACTCCCTGGCCCTGGCTGAAGAGGTGCAGGCCGCCGTCCTCGCGCGGCACGGCCAGGGCGCTCTCGGGTTCGAGGAACAGGTGCTCGATGCGCTGGGTCTCCCAGACGCCCTCCACGACATGCGCCGAGCGCTCGAGCGCCGCCGAAGCGTCGCCGCGGCGCACTGTGGTGTGGGAGAGCCGGTTGGGGTGGGTGGGGTTGACCTGGGGCGCGCCCTCGGCGAGGGCCGCGTCCACGTCGGTCAGCGGCTCGAGCACCTCGTACTCGACCTCGACCAGGGCCGCCGCGGCGCGGGCGGTGTGCTCGTCCTTTGCCGCGACCGCCGCCAGGAAGTCGCCCACGCAGCGCACCTCCTCGCCCTCCGCCACCAGGCCCGGCCAGTCGTCCATCAGCAACCCGTACCAGCGTCGGCCGGGCACGTCGCGAGCGGTGGCCACGCGCACCACTCCCGGCAGGGCCTCGGCGCGGGTCGTGTCGATGCGCAGCACGCGCGCCCGCGGATGATCGGAGAGGCGCACGGCGCCGTGCAACATGTCGGGGCGCACCATGTCCGCCACGTACGGGCGGAGTCCGAGGGTCAGCTGGGCGCCCTCGTAGCGTTGCAGGGAGCGGCCCACCCGTCCGTCGCTGCAGGGTTCGGGCGGCTCGCCCTCTCCTCGGCGCGCCACGGCGTAGAGCTCGATCGCATCGAGGATCTTCGTGTAGCCGGTGCAGCGGCAGAGGTGCACGTCGAGGGCGCGGGCGATCTCTGCGCGGGTCGGCGAGGGGTTCGCACCCACCAGGTGCAGGGCACGCAAGGCGATGCCCGGGATGCAAAAGCCGCACTGCAGTCCTGCGGCGGAGACGAAGGAGCGCGTCAGTCGCTCGAGCTCCTCGCTCGCCACGCCTTCGAGGGTCTCGACGGACTTGCCGGCGACGCGCTTTGCGGGCAGGGCGCAGGTGACCCGGGCCTTCCCATCGACGAGCGCCAGACAGCAGCCGCACTGCCCCTGGGGACTGCAGCCGTCCTTGACCGAAATCACCCCCAGACGCTCGCGCAAGACCTCGAGCAGGGACTCGTCCGGCCGCGGGCGGACCGCGACATCGCGGCCGTTGAGGGTGAACTGCAACTCGTCCATCGTCATTGAGTCTAGCGTTCGTCCAGGATGGGTGCGTCGGCGGTCGCGCCGGCGTCCAGGACCATGCGACGTACGACGCGCCCCAGGACCCAGGTGCGGTAAGCAGCGGTCGATCGCACGTCGTCGAGCGGCGTGACGGCGGCGCGCGCGGCATCGCAAGCAGCGTCCGCGGCTTGCTCGTCGGGAACCACGCCCTCGAGGGCGCGCTCGGCGCCGGTCAGGCGCAAGGGAACGGCGGCCACGCTCCCCGCCGCCAGGCGCACATCGCACAAGCGGCTCCCATCGCGCCCTGCGGCGAAGGCCACGACGACCTTGCTGATCGCCTGGGCCGCCCGCGTCCCGACCTTCTCGAAGGCCTGGACTGAGTCCGGCTCCGGCACGGGGAAGCGCACGCGCACGATCAGCTCGCCGGGCCAGAGGGCTGTCTGCCGGTAGGCGACGTGCATCTCGTCGTAGGGCAGGTGCCGCTCCCCGCGCGCATCGGCCAGGTGCAGCACGGCGCCGAGGGTCAGGAGCACCGGCAGGGAGTCTCCCGCCGGCGAGGCGTTGGCGATGTTGCCGCCCAGGGTGGCCCGGTTCTGTATCTGCCAGGCCCCGACGGTCGCCGCGGCCGCGGCCAGGCTCGGGAGGTGGCGGCGGACCTCGGGATCGGCGCGCAGCTCGGCGAAGGTCACCGCCGCGCCCACGTCGATCCACTCACCCGCGCGGCGGATGCCGCGCAGCTCTTCGAGTCGTTGCAGGTCCACGACGGCGGGGTGTCTGCGTCCCGTCGCGGTGTCGACCACCAGCAGATCGGTGCAGCCGGCAATCGCTCGCGCAGCAAGTTCGCCGTCGCCCAGGATGCGCAGGGCCTCGACCAGGGTCCCGGGGCGGAAGGCGCGCGTCATTCGCCGGCCTCCCCAGCGACGAGCGTCTCCACGGCGCGCAGGATGGCCTCGTAGCCGGTGCAGCGGCACAGGTTGCCGGCGAGGGCCTCGCGCACCGCGGTCCGATCCGGCGCCGGATCGCGTTCCAGCAGGGCGCGCAGGGTGATGACCACCCCCGGAGTGCAGGCGCCGCACTGGACCCCTCCCTCGCGCACCAGGATCTCCTGCAGGGCGTCGAGGTCGTGCTCCGAGCCGACGCCCTCGATCGTCAGCACCTCGCAACCCTCGACCTGCAGAACGGGCACGAGGCAGGAGCAGACCACCGCGCCGTCGATCAGCACCGCGCAGGCGCCGCACTCGCCCTCGCCGCAGCCCTCCTTGGTGCCCTTCAGTCCGCAATCCTCGCGCAGCACATCGAGCAGGCGCGCCATCGGGTCACCGTGGTGGACGACCTGCGCTCCGTTGAGTCGGAAGGTCCGTTCCTCGCTCATGGCGAGGCTCCCTGCACACCGGTCTCGAACAGCACTTCGGGGGTGGCCGGGATGCGCGTGGCTGCGATCCCGACGGCGTTCTCGATGGCGGCCACGAGGGCCGGCGCCCCACCATCCATCGGGATCTCCCCCACCCCCTTCGCGCCCTGCGGCCCGCGCCCGCCGGGATGCTCGAGGAGTACGGTCTCCATCCGCGGAGCGTCGAGGGTGGTCGGGATGATGTAGGTCGAGAAGGTGTCGTTCAGCAGGCGCCCGCCCTCCATGCGCGCCGCCTCGAGATGACCCCAGCCGAAGGCCTGCAAGCTGCCGCCCTCGACCTGCCCGGCGCACAGCAGGGGGTGGATCGCCTTGCCGACATCGCACACGAGGGTGGCGTGTTCGGTGCGCGTGATGAGGGTGTCGGGGTCCACGGTGACCTCGACCACGTCGGCGCCCCAGCCGTGCACCGCGTAGGCGTCGCCGCGGTAGGTCTCCTCGTCGAAGACCGTTCCATCGTCCTCGTACTGTTCGACGACCTGCAAGGGGCCGCGCTCGGCCAGCCAGGCGTCGGCGGCGGCGGCGAAGCTCGCCTCCGGAGTGTGGGCGCGCACGCGCTGCGCCAGGTTGCGGGCGGCGCGTTCGAGGATGCCGCCGACCACCATCACCGTGCGCGAGGCCACCGTCGGCCCCGAGTCGGGGACGAGGCCCGTGTCGGGGGTGAGCACCTCGACCACCTCCATCGGCACCCGTGCCGCGTCCGCGGCGATCTGGGCCAGGACGGTCTGCGTGCCCTGACCGATGTCGGTTGAGGAGGCCAGCACCTCGAGCCGTCCGCCACTGGCCAGGCGCACGATCACCGGCGAGTCCATCCGGCGCTCACCGTTGCCCGTGAACCCCACGCCGTGCCAGCAGAGGGAGAGGCCGATCCCGGGTCGGGCTCGACCGTCGTCGGCGGCGTCCTCGCGCTCCGCCTCGAGGGCCTTCCAGCGGGCCTTGAAGTCCGTGCGCCGTTCCGCCTCGGCCAGGCATGCGAGGGCGCTGACGCTCTCGCCCAGGACCTGGCCGGTGGGCGTCACGTCGCCCGAGCGGTAGGCGTTGCGCTCGCGGATGGTGAGCGGATCGACCCCCACGGTGCGCGCCACCAGGTCCATCTGGCGCTCGGCGGCGAACTGCGTCTGGGGCGCGCCGAACCCGCGGAAGGCGCCGTTGGTCGCGGTGTGGGTCGCGAGCACCCGCCCGCGGATGCGCACGTTGGGGCAGGCGTAGGGTCCGCCGGCGTGCAGCACCGCGCGCGAGAGCACGACGGGCGAGAGGGTCGTGTAGGCACCGCCGTCGAGCAGCACGTCGATGTCCATCGCCAGCAACTTGCCCGCAGCGTCTACGCCCGTGCGGTGTCGCACGCGCGAAGGATGGCGGCGGGTGGTGGCGACCATGTCCTCGTGGCGGTCGTAGATGATCTTGACCGCTCGCCCCGCCTTCCTGGCGAGCAGAACGGCGTGGGCGGCGATCATGTCCGGGTAGTCCTCCTTGCCGCCGAACCCGCCGCCGGTGACGGCCTGGCGCACGCGCACGCCGTCCGCCTCGCATCCGAGCAAGGCGACCAGGGCGTGGTGCACGTAGTACGGACACTGCAGGGAGCCGACGACCTCGATCGACCCGTCGGCCTGCGGCAGAGCAATCATGCCCTGGGTCTCGATGTAGGCGTGTTCCTGGTGCGCGGTCTCATAGGTCCCCTCCAGAATGTGCGCAGAGGCCTGGAAGCCCGCCTCGAGGTCACCGTGCTCCACCGCGCAGGCGGCCAGCTCACGGGCCGTACCGGCCAGGGCCGCGTCGAGATCGAGCTCGGCCGGCAGGTCCTCGTAGTGCACCGTCAGGGCGCCCAGGGCCGCATGCGCCGCCCCACGGGTCGGGGCCGCGATCAAGGCGATCGCCTCCCCCACATGGCACACCTCGCCGTCGGCCAGCACCGGCCAGTCGCTCTCGATCAGCTCGATGCGGTTCGACCCCGGCACGTCCGCCGCGGTCAGGCAGACGATCTCCGGATCCGTCAGGCCCGAGGTGTCCAGGGTGAAGCGCGCCCGCGGCCGGTCGCTGCGCAGGGTGGCCCCGTGCCACAGGCCCTCGACCGTCAGGTCGTCCACGAAGGCCGCCCGGCCGCTGACCTTGGCCGCGCCGTCGGGGCGCGTCGGGCTGCTGCCGACGCTCTCGGTCACGGGCGGGTTCGAGGGGGAATCGGGCATCCGTTCTGGGCGGAGAAGCGCGGCGTCGTCCGTACCCATCGTATACGGTCCCCGACCCGAGGGTGGCAAGCGCGGGGGACACGCTCTCGCGCGTACGCCGCAGATCGATCCGCCCCTACAATCCCCGCCCCAGGCAATTCCCGCCGACCATGGCCCAGACCCGATCACCCGATCCCGCTCCGCACTCGGGCCCGATCCTCTTCGAGGAGGGCGACTTCCACGCGCTGTCGGAAGGGTTGTGCCGCGATCGCCAGTACGACGACCGGCGCCTGATCGCGCGACGCAAGCTGCTCGCCCTGGCCAAGGCCGCTAGGCCGACCTTGCGCGCCGCGGGAGCGAATCTGGAATGCCGCACGAGCCTGCACCACCCCTCGCCCTTCAATGGAGGGCGCGTTCAGCGCTTGTGGGCCTACTTGGCCCGCGCCAAGGCCGACAAGGCGCGCCTGCGCAAGGTGCTCGGGCGCGACCTGGCCAAGGACCTCGACAGCGCCTACCGCAACGCCTACCTGTGCTTTGCGATCGAACCCGAGGCGCTCGAGGTCTCCCTGCGCATCCATCCCGACGCCTGGTACGACGGGCAGAACCTCGTCAAGCGCGTCGCCGCCGAGGGACCGAGTGAGTTGCTGGGGCTCCTGAACGACCTCTCCGGGTTCCACCTGCGCCTGCACGACTGGAAGGGCGAGTGGCCCTGCGGCGAACTGCCACGCGAGCGCCTGGAGGAGTTTCTCTCCTACTGGACGCCGGGCGAGCACTCCATGACCGTCGAGCGCCGCTTTCCGGCGCCGGCCGGCGCCCGGGGCGCGGCTCTGGAGGCGGGCGTCGACGCGCACCTGCAGGCCGAACTGCTGAGGCTCGTTCCCCTCTACCGCTACACAGCCTGGTCGCAGGAGAGCGACTTCCTGTTCGGATAGCGGCGCGCCGGCAGGCGCATCAGAGAAAGGATGGTGGAGGCGGCGGGAATTGAACCCGCGTCCCGGAGTCCCCACACAACAGGCGTCTACGTGCATAGTCCACGATTTGATCTCGCCGCGGGGACGTCCGTGGACGGACTTCCCTCTGGCCAGCTTCCCCTGTTGTCTCGTCGGCTCGCCAGGAGGCGTTGCTCACCGACCAACCCGCTGTTTTCGTCTCCCCGCGGCCGCGGGTACTCCACAAGAAGACGGCTGCCAGTTATCTAGGCAGCGAAGGAAAGGTTGTTGGCAATTGATGCCGTCCCGAGATGGTTTACGGGTTCACTCGGGGTCCCCGACACGCGACCTGGAGGTAGTCGAAACCGGTCGAAACCAGTGCGCCCCCATCCGCGGCAAGTCTACCACGGACGATGGACCGGCGAAAAGGCCCGAGAACAGCACGTGACGGCGCGCCTCGCCCGCAACCGTCCGCGGCGCTTGGCCCTACTCAGCGCCGCCGGCCCGCTGCGCGGTCCATGTCGCGGCGGTCCGAGCGCGTGCGCTGGGCCTGGCGCTTGTCCACCAGACGCTTGCCCTTCCCCAGGCCCAGCAGGACCTTGACCCGGCTTCCCTCGAAGTAGATCTCCATCGGGACTATCGTCATCCCGCGCTGCTTGACGTGCCGAGTCCACTTGTCGATCTCGCGCCGATGGGCCAGCAACTTGCGTTCGCGGCCCGGCACGTGGTTGAAGATGTTGCCGCAGCGATACTCGGGGATGGTCGCGCCGATCAAGAAGAGCTCCCCGCCACGGACCCGGGCGTAGGCCTCGGCGATCGAGCAGTGCCCCTCGCGCAGGCTCTTGACCTCGGTTCCCACCAGCACCACGCCGCACTCCAGCTCGCCCAGGATCTCGTACAGGTGCCGCGCACGCTTGTTGCGGGCGATGACGCGCCGGTGTTCGGGTTGCCTGGACATGATCAGCGAGGGTCGGGCCCGGACTCGGGCCGGGCGAGAGGATACCCTGCGCGGGACCGCGGTGCTGGCCAAGGCTCGTGCCGCTCCCTACTCTCGGGGCCTGCCGTACGCCGCAACCCAGGATAGACACCGTGCTCGAAGACAACGATCCGACCGATCTCCTGCAGGAAGTGCTCGACGGTGCCGGGGATGGTTTCGTGGAGCTGCGCAGCCACCGCAAGCGCACGCGCTCCGTTACCGTCGAAAAGGGACGCGTTGATGCTGCCCGCAGCGGAGAGCACACGGGCGTTGGAGTGCGCGTGCTCGTGGACGGCGCCTGGGGGTTCGCCTCCACCGACCGAGTCGAGCCGCAGGCCGTGCGCAACGCCCTCGAGGAGGCGCGGCACGTGGCGCGCGCCTCGTCCCCGAGCCAACGCCAGGAGCCCCTGCCGGCGGTCGAGTTGGCGCGCGGGCAGTTCGACGCTCCCGGCCTCGAAGAGACCCTCGAACGGCCCATCGAGGAGGCCCTCGAACTCACCCTCGACCTCGAACGCCGCACGCGCGAGGCCTCGACCACCATCCAGAGCGCGACCTGCACCTACAACGAGGTCTTCGAGGAGAAGGGCATCGTCACCAGCGACGGCGCCCGCGCCTGGACGCGCCTGGTGCGACCGGAGCTGCGCGTCGGCGCGGTGGCCGCGCGCGACGGGCAAATGCAGCGCGGGAGCGAGGCGGTCGGTTCCACCGGCGGCTGGAACTGCCTCTTCCGTCACCGCAGCGGCGAGGCGCTCGCCGAGCGCGCCGCCCAGCGCGCTGTCGACCTCCTGGACGCGGACTACCCCGACGGCGGGCGGCGCAAGGTGCTGCTCTCCCCCAGCCTCGTCGGGCTGTTGACCCACGAGGCTGTCGGGCACACGGTCGAGGCGGATTTCGTGCGCGCAGGTTCCTGTGCCGCGGGCAAGCTGGGCCAGCGCGTGGCCTCGGATCTCGTGACCCTCTGCGACTCCGGCCACTCGGAGTTCATCGAGGGAGCGGGCGGGACGATCGCCGTGGACGACGAGGGCGTCGCCGCCGGCCGGACCGTGATCGTGGAGCAGGGCATGCTGCAAAGCTACCTGCACGACCGGGCCTCGGCGGCTCACTTCGAGACCGAGCCGACCGGCAACGCGCGCGCCTGGGAATACGGCGACGCGCCTCTGATCCGCATGCGCAATACCTACATCGAGCCGGGCCAGCACACCCTCGAGGAGATGATCGCGCGGGTCGAGGACGGCCTGCTGCTCGACGGCTGCGCCAACGGCCAGGCAGACGCCAACGGCGAGTTCATGTTCGGTACGCGCGAGGCCTACCCGATCCGCGACGGCAAGCTCGGGCCCCTGATGCGCGGCGTCAACATCTCCGGGGTCGCCTTCGACGTCCTGCAGACCGTTGATTGCGTTGGCGACGCCTTCCAGTGGGACCTGGGCGCCGGGCACTGCGGCAAGGGCCAGCCGGCCAAGGTGGACGCGGGCGGACCCTGGCTCTCCTGCGAGGTCCTGGTCGGAGGGCGCCAGGCGTGAGCTCCGCCCCCACCCACACCAGCGACCCCGCGACCGAACTGGAGCGCGTCGAGGAAGGCTGCGGAGAGCTCTGCGACCTGGCGCTGAAGAGCGGAGCCGAGCAGGCGGAAGCCTGCGGGGTGCGCATCGAGAGTCGCTCGGCGCGCTTCGAGAAAGGCGAGTTGGCCCTGGGCAAGGCGACCGACGGGACGACCTTCGGTCTGCGCGTGTTCGACGCCGGACGGCTCGGGTTCTGCCACACCAACCAGGCTGAAGGCCAGGCCCTGGAGCACACCGCGCGGGATGCGGTGGCCCTGGCCGGCATCACGCCTCCCGATGATGCGAACGCGCTCTGCGACGCGCAGGGGGAACCCACGCCGATCGACCTCTGGCGGCCGGAGACGGCTGCCCTCGGCGTTGAGGACGCCCTGACCCACGGAGCGCGCTTCGTCGCGGAGATGACGGGTCGCGACCCACGCATCCGCATCGATGAGGCGACCTTCACCGTCGGGCGCTCGAACTCCGCCATCGCCAACAGCCTGGGACTGCGCTGCGGCGAGTCCGACGCCTGGATCTCCTTTGGGGCTCTGGGCATGGCCGTGGACGGAGACGACGTCGGCGGCTTCCACAGCTGCTACGAGGTAATGCGCGACCTGACCGATCTCGACCGGGGGATCGAGCGCGCCGCGCAGGAGCTGGTGCGCGTCGCACTCTCAAACCTGGGCGCGGGGGCGGCCGAGTCCTACCGCGGTCCTGTGCTCTTCGCGCCCCAGGCCTTCGCGGCGGTCTTCCTCTCCCCGCTCGTCTCGGCCGCCAGCGCGATCGCTGTCCAGCGCGGACGCAGCGCCCTGGCCGGTCGGCTTGGGGAGGTCATCGCATCTCCCCTGCTCACGATCCACGACGATCCCAGCGACCCGGAGCTGGCCGGGGCCACGGGTTTCGATCGCGAGGGGCACCCGGTGCAGCGGCGCGCACTGGTCGAGGAGGGGCGCCTGACGGCCCTGCTCTACAACGGCTACGCCGCTCTCGTGGACGGGGTGCCCTCTACCGGCAACGCCGCCGGCGGGCCGCGCTCGGTTCCGGGGCTCGGCATCCACGCCCTGTGCGTGGCCCCCGGGGATGGGGGTGACGAGCGGGCCCTGGTCGCTGCCATGGGCCGCGGCCTGCTGGTCGAGCGCTTCTCTGGCACCGTCGACCCGGCCTCGGGAGACTTCTCGGGGGTGGCCAAGGGCGCGCGCTGGGCCGAGGGCGGAGAGGTCGTGCGCTCCGTGCGCGAGACCCTTCTCTCAGGCAACGCCTTCGAGCTGCTAGGTTCAATCCTCGCCATGTCGTCGGAGGCCCCGCGCCACGACGGCAGCGCGCGCCTGCCCTTCGCCCTGGTGGACGGAGTGTCGGTGACGGCGGGTTGACCTCGCGCGCCTCGCTCCGTTATCGTCCGCGCCTCACCCGGCCCGGGTGGCGGAATTGGCAGACGCGCATGGTTCAGGTCCATGTTCCCGTTAAGGGAGTGGGGGTTCGACTCCCCCCTCGGGCACCACTCTCCTCGCGCGCGCTGGTTGGCCCGGATCGCTACAGCCCGTGCCCACCGGGGGCGCGGTAGAGCAGGATCCCGCGCTTGCCCATTCCGCCCGGCAGCTCGTGCTCGAAGACGGTGTTCAGGTGGAAGCCGAGGCGTTCTGCCTCGCGCTCGCCGGCGCGCACCTCGCGCGACCACGAGGCGCCCTTGAGCATCACGTACTCCTTCAGGGACTGGCGAACCTTGCGCAGGGTGCGCACGTTCTCGCGCACCGAGCTGATCGCTCGCGCGAGCACCATGTCACAGCGCTCCGTGATCAGGTAGTCCTCGCAGCGGCCGTCGAAGACCGAGCAGTTCTTTATCCCCATATTCGTGACGCAGTCCTGGAGGAAGGCCGCCTTCTTGCTCGAGGACTCGACCAGGCAGACGCTGGTGTTGGGCTCGGCGAGGGCCAGAGGTAGGCCAGGAAAGCCTCCACCGCTCCCCAGGTCGATGATCCGGCGACCGAGGAAGGACATGTACTGGGTCAGGCGCCACGAGTCGAGGTAGTGCTTGGCGGCGACCTCCTTGGGGTCGAGGATGGCCGTCAGGTTCACCTTGCGGTTGAAGTCCAGCAGCATGTGGGCGTGCTCCGCGTAGGAATCGAGCAGGGAGTCCTCGACGGCCTCGCCATCAAAGGCCCAGGCCATGGCTTCACGCAGGACGTGCACCGAAGGCGCCGGGACGTCGGGACCGGGCGGATCCTCGTCCTTGACCTTCTTCGCAACCTCCGCCGCGCCCTCGTCCAGCCCTTTCTCGCCGTCGACATCCTCCGCGCCCTCGAGCATGCCCTCGACCAGGTCCTCGGCGCTCGCCTCGCCATCCTCCCCGGGACGGTCGTCGACCTCCTCCTGAGGAGCACCCTTGCCATCTCCCCCGGCGGCCTGATCTTCCCCGTCCTGAGGCCGGTCCGGGTCCTCCCGGTCGGGGTCCTCCCGAGCTTGGTCTTCTCGTGTCATGGGTCTCTCGAGCTCTGGCTGGAGCCGCTCGTCCCAGATCAGAACTGGCAGGGCAGCAGGGACTCGAACCCCGATCCTACTGATTTGGAATCAGTCGCTCTAACCAATTGGAGCTACTGCCCTGACCGTCGGCGAAGCCTACCGGCGCCCCCGAGTCGCCGCAAGGGACCGGACCGGGCAGGAGAGCCGGCGGGCCCCGGCCCTGGGGACTTGTTACCGTTCCGGCACCGATGGGTCGCCCAAGACCCTCAGCACCCCACGAAACCGCCTTGGTAACGCCCCCCCCCGATCCTATCGCCGACGCGCGACCGCGCGTCATCGATGCCCCCGACATCGCCCGTCGCGTGCGGACCGAGAACGCCCAGCGCGTGATCTCGCGCCTGGCGCGCAACGGCCACGAGGCTTACCTGGTAGGCGGCTGCGTGCGGGACCTGCTGGTGGGCCGTCCACCCAAGGACTTTGACGTCGCCACGAGCGCGACCCCACGCCAGATCCGCCGCCTCTTCCCCCGAAACAGCCACATCATCGGGCGCCGATTCCGTCTCGTTCACGTCCGTTACGGGCAGGACTCGATCATCGAAACGGCCACCTTCCGCAGCGAACCGCAAGCACGCGATGGATCGGATGAGGACCTCCTGATCGTCGAGGACAATGTCTTCGGAACGGCCGCCGAGGACGCGCGGCGCCGTGACTTCACCGTCAATGGGCTCTTCCTCGATCCGGAGGCCGAGCGAATCATCGACTACGTCGGCGGGCTGACCGATCTCGACGCGCGCATCTTGCGCACGATCGGCCCTCCCAGGGTGCGCATGCAGGAAGATCCAGTGCGCATCCTGCGCGCCATCAAGTTCGCCACGCGACTCGATTTCCGTATCGAGGACGCGACCTGGGATGCCATGTGCGAGACGGCCCCAGACCTGGCGCGCTCTGCGCCGCCGCGCGTGCTAGAGGAGATCCTGCGCCTTCTGCGCTCGGGTACGGCACTGGGCGCTTTTCGCAAACTCCGGCGCTGCGGAGCACTGCAACCGATCCTTCCTGACCTGGATGCTTTCCTCGGTCCGCTGGAGTCGGCCAGCGATGCCCAACACGAGCGAGCGGACGACTTTGGCCGTCTGCTCGAAGCGCTCGACAACGATGTGCACGCTGGCTACGAACCCACCACCCCCGTCTGTCTGGCCCTGCTCTACCACGGCATCGTGGAACAGGACGCGCGTGATCGCGACCCGGGCGAGTCCCTGGCTGACTTCGCCCAGCTCACCAGCGAACGCATCGACGCGCTCTGCGAGCAGACGCGCCTCTCCCGCCGGCACAGCACCCGCACGCGGCGCATCATCGTCCAGCAACACACCTTCCTGCGTAGCTCCAGCCGCCACTTCAGGCCGCGCCTGTTCTGCCTGAGCGAGGACTTCCCCGAGGCTCTCGAGCTCTTCCGCCTGCGGGCAGCGGCCCAGGGACGGGGTTGGGACATCTACGAGGGCTGGGCCGAGCGCTACCGGCAGGCCCTCTCCATGCCGGCCGAGGCGGTCGAGGAGGAGCGGCGCCAGGGCCGGCGCCGCCGCCGCCGCCGCCGGCCGCGAAAGGGCTGAAGCGGGGGGGGGAGCCCAGCGCAGCCATGCGCTCGGGAACCCAGCATGGGAAACGGCTGACCGATCCGGGCCCGTCACGTTTTCTCCACCCGGGGCGCCATGCGGGGGTAGAGTTCCCTGGTTCGATGTGGGTTCGGCTCTTCCGGGTGCACCGGCGGGCTCCCTGCCCCTCCCCGGGGGCCGGTACTGTTCCGAATGGGTTGCGGTGACCTCGGCGGACGATTTGCCGTCGGAGTCCGTGCCTGAGTGCTCCAGCGCGGGGAAGGATCGAGATCACAGCCAGGTTTCTGGCCGAACCGCCGGCCGGTGAGGGCCCTTCCCCTCCCGGCCGGTTCTATTGCCATGAGAGGGGGCGGCCCTGCGGGGCCGTCCCCCCTTTTTATTGTCCGTTCCCCGGGGCGCTCCGGGGTGGTAGAGGAGGGTGTGTTTATCGTCCCGACTCTGTCCCTCGCCCTGATCGGCACTCCCCCCGTTCAGAACCCGCCGCCTCCCGACGACGCCCAGGTGGAAGCAGCCTGGCGCTCCCTGGAGCCGGTATCGCGAGCAGAGGTGATCGAGCGCTTTCGCCAGGAGGTCGCCTGGAACGAGACCTTTCAGAACGCGCTTCTGCGCTTCGTCCTCAAACAGCAGAAGCGCGATCCGGGGCTCTGGCCTCTGCGCGCCCCGGCCCCCTACTTCGACCCGCCTACCCACGCCCCGCGCCAACCGACTCCGCGCCGCCCCCTGAAGGCGGACTCCGAGCGCGTGCGTAAGCAGACCGAGCGCTTTTTCTTCCGCGTCCCCGCGCGCCGGCTGCAGTCCGCCTGGACCTATTCCTACGCGACGCGCGGCCTGGTCCGCGAGGCGAACGCCGACGACCCCGAGCGCCTCTTCTCGAACGCCTTGCGGGGATTCCCGCCGGACCTCGACCTGGCGGAAGCCCTGGTGGAGATGGCGCTCGACGACGGCGCGCAGCAGAGCGTCCTGACCGCCTTCGACCACGCCTACACCGACCGCCTGGGGGCGCTCTTTCCGGGCCTGACTCTCTACGATGCCTGGGCGTCGGGGGGCGAGATGGAGATGCCGGACGTCGACTGCCTGGGCATCGTGCACAGCGTGCTCGACGACTGGACGAGCTGGAAGGCCCCCGTGCCCGCCGGCCGCCAGGCTGCGCTCTACGAGCGGATCGGGGCGCTCTTCACCGAGGCGCGCCGCCACCGCGGCCTGCGCCAGGCTCTGGCCCGCTCCTACCTCACCGGAGAAGCCGTCCTGCGCGACGGCTATCAGCCCAACCTGCCGGCCTTCCATGCGCTCTGGGAGGACGTTCAGTCCACTCCCGCTACCCTGGCCGAGCGCCTGCCGCCCCAGCCCGTCGAGGAGGGCGCTGGCCCGCTCGACTGGGAGAGTTTCCTCAAGGATTGGGGCGAGCTGATGAAGGACGAGCCCGCGCGCCTGAGCGCCGGTCGTCGGCGCCAAGCCGCCCTGCATGCTGACGGCCTCGCGGTGCGCCGCACACTCGTGCGCATCCTACGCGAGACGGGCGCCCTCGACTGAGCCGCCCCCTCAGACCGGACGCGCCGCGTGCAGGCCGGCTAGCTCGGCGGTGGCGAAGGCAGCCTGGAAGTTGAGCCCGCCGATCGGGCCGTCGAGGTCGAGCAGCTCGCCGAAGACCTGCAGCCCGGGGTGAGCGCGCACTTCCATCGTCCTCGGATCGACCTCCCCCAGGGCCAGGCCGCCGGCGGTGACCTCCGCGCGGTCTAAACCCAGGGCGCCCTCGACAGGGACGACGAGACCCTTGAGCGCCTGCACGAGCCCGTGACGGCCAGCGCGCGGGAGGTCGCTCACGGGCGCCTCAGCACCGGAGAGGCCCGCCTGGCGGCATGCCGCGTCAAGCAACCGGCGCGCGAGGGGCAGGTCGAGGGCGCGCCCAACTCCGCGGGCTCCCGGTGCGGCCGCTGCGCCGATCAAGCGCCGCCGCAGGACCTCGTGGGCCGTGTCCGGCACGAGATCGAGCAGGAGTTCGCGGGCGCCGTCGGGCACCGTCACATGACGCGAGAGGTCGAGGGCAGCAGGCCCCGAGATGCCGACGTGGGTGAAGACCACCGGGCGTCGGCGGCGAATCGTCGCCCCACCGCCAGTCTCGACCAGGCGCGCTTCTACCGCCTGCAAGGAGACGCCGGCCAGGTCCCGCACCCAGGAAGCGCTGCTCACCAGGGGCACGAGCGCCGGGCGAGGTTCGACCAGTTCCAGGCCCAGGGCCGCGAGCCATGGGTAGCCATCGCCGGTCGTCCCCGAGCGCGGGACGCTGGCGCCTCCCGGGCACAGGAGCAGGCGCTCGCACAGGATCGGCGCCTCGCCGGCGAGCAGCACGCGCCAGAGCGCGCCCTCTGGCTCCACGCCCGTCACCCGCGCCCCGCAGCGGATGCTCACCCCCGCCGCCCGCGCCTCGCGCTCCAGCACGTCGCGTACGTCCCGCGCTCGTTGGCTGGCGGGAAAAACCTTCTCCAGGGGTGCCTCGACGGTTGCCAGACCGATCTCGTCGAAGCGCTCGCGCAGGGCGGCCGGGCTCAGGGCGCCGAAAGCCGGCCGCAGAAAACGACCTGCCTGCGCGCCGAACAAGCGGCGTGCCGGTGTTGGAGCGAGGGTCGTGGTCAGGTTGCAGCGACTCCCTCCGCTGGCCAGCACCTTGGTCCCCACCCGCGGGGTCTTCTCCAGGAGCAGGACCTCGGCCCCCAGGCGTGCAGCACGCGCCGCGGCCCAGATCCCGGCGGCGCCGGCACCCACGACCACGACCTGCGCTCGCTCGCGGGCAGCAGCAGCGTCGGAGCCGAGGGGGTCGTGGGTGGGTTCAACCACCGGAGAGGGCGCGCTCGTAGGCCTCCAGGTCCCCGGAGCTGCGCGGACTTCCCGGCGCTGAATCGTCCTCCCGGTCGTCCAGGTACCCTTCGGGCAAGCGCACACGCTGGGTACGGCCACGCTTGGCTCGGCTAGCGCGCAAGGCCGCATGGGGGAAGGGCTCGGCGGGATCAAGCTGGGCGAGCAAGCCCTGGAGCTCGGCGTAGGACGAGACGCGCATCATCCCGGCCCGCAGGGCGCGCGCTCCCGCGAAACCCTTCGTGTACCAGGCGCACCACTTGCGGATCTGTCGCGTGGCCGATTCAGAACCGAAGAACTCCGAGAGCAGGCGCGCATGGCGCAACAGAATCGGAACGATCTCCCCCATCGTGGGCGGCGCCGCGGGCACGCGTCCTTCAAAGGCATCGGCCAGCTCCCGAAAGAGCCAGGGTCGACCGAGGCAGCCGCGGCCCACGATGATCCCGGCGCAACCAGTCTCGCGCATCATGTCCAGGCCGTCGCTCCACTCCCAGATGTCGCCGTTGCCGAGCACGGGGATCGAGACCGCGCAGACGAGCTGCGAGACCGCGTCGCGATCGGCGCGCCCGCTGTAGAGTTCGGCCGCCGTGCGAGCGTGCAGCCCGATGGCCGCCGCGCCCTCGTCCTCGGCCACGCGCCCGGCGTCGTGGTAGGTGGTGAGGTCCGCGTCGATGCCCTTGCGCACCTTGATCGTGACCGGCACTCCTCCTGCGGCTCCCACCGCCGCGCGCACCAGACGCGCGAGCAGGCGCGGGCGCACGGGGATCGCGCTGCCCCCGCCCTGGCGCGTGACCTTCGGCACCGGGCAGCCGAAGTTCATGTCAACGTGCTCGACCCCGTCGGCGACCAGGCTCGCCACCATGGGCGCCACATCCGCTGGATCGGAGCCGTAGACCTGGACCGAGCGCGGGTGCTCGTCGGGACCGCCACGGGCCAGGAGCAGGGTCATCGCGTTGCCCTCGCGAAATCCTCGCGCGGTGATCATCTCCGACACGGCCAGTCCGGCGCCAAACTCGCGGCACAGGCTGCGGAAGGGGTAGCTCGTCACGCCGGCCATGGGAGCCAGGACGACCGGCGGCCAGATGCTCAGGGGACCTAGGGCGAGGGGCTCGAACTCACCGACCCGCGCCACGCAGGTGGCTCGGCGCGGGTCCGGTCCTGAATCCGTGTCCGTCATGCGTTCACCTGGCGCGCGCCGGCAGACCCGGGCCGCCGAAGGTCTCGACGGCGCCGCCGAGGGTGCGCACGGTCCCAGATCCCTGGGTGCGCTCGAGATGCTCGACGCCCCCGGCCGGGCCGAAAGTGCAGAGCAGGCCGCCGACGCCCGTGCGCACGAGGTGCACGCCATCGGCGTCGCGCTCGTGGACCCAGCGCACGAGAGCGGGTTCGATGTCCTCAAGGGTCAGAACGCGCAGCTCGCCAAGAGCTTCGCGCTGGCCAAGAACGAGGGCCGTCGCGATCGAGCCCACATCGAACAGGCCCAGGTGCTCGCTGATCGCGGTCACGTCGAGGTGCGTGCCGTTGAAGCGGCGCTGGATGCGCAGCTGGCCGCTAACGAGGATCCCATCGATCGTGATCGTGTCCGTCCCGCGTTCGATCGCGAGCTCAAAACCCTCCAGGCGGCCGGCGCGGATACGCTGGGTGAGGGTCGTGCGCGCGTCACCCTCGCGGGTCTGTGCCCGCGTGCAATAGGCCAGCAGGCCATCGCCCATGTCGACCACGGCGTAGCGCTCGGCGGAGACCGTGCGCCCCAGGGCGACGGTCTCCACGCGCCCGGCCAGCAGGATCAGCCCGCCCTTGGGAGTCGTGGGGGCCCCGACCTCGATCGGACGCAGTGCCCGGGCGCGTGCGGCGTCCTGGCGCTCAAGCAGGCCGCTGCTCATGCGCTGTAGGTCTCCGGCCTCCAGCAGCACTCCGCGTAGGACGACCTGTTCAGGGCGCCGCAGACAGGCAAGCCCTTCCCGTGGGTCGCCGTCGAGCACCAGCACATCCGCGATACGGCCCACTTGCAGGGTGCCGCGCTCCCGCGCCAGCCCGAGGCGCGACGCGGCGCCGCTGGTGGCCAGTTCGAGTACCGTCGCGGGGGGGAGCCCGGCGCGCACCAGGAGAGCGAGTTCGTCGTGCAGGCCGTCCCCGGGCGCGACCCAGGGGTTGGGCGCCGCGCTTCCGGGGAGCAGGCCCACGCCGGCCCCCCAGAGCGAGTTCACCAGCTCGAGCTGCCGCTCGAGGAGGGCCGCGCTGCGGGTGCGGCCTGGCTCATCGAGGAGCGGACGGCGCGCCTCCAGCTCCGCCATCCACCAGTCCTCGTAGTGCGGCGCCAGTCGGCGCAGGGCCGGCGGATCCTGACCGGGATCCTGGGCGCGCTGGGCGTAGGCCCAAAGCAGCGGCGTGATGACCAGGGCGCTGCCCTTCAAGGTCGCGACGCGCCCTTCCATGACCTCCGCGTCCATCTCGCCCCAGGCACCGCGAGTCGGCGGGAAGGCCTCCATAGTGCACAGGCCGTCCTGCCCCATGGCCACAGCGTCCTCCAGGCTGACCCCGCGCGGCAAGGGACCGCAGACCGAGAGGCCGCGCTCATGAGCCAGGGAGAGCAGTCGGCGCCAGGCCTCAGGAGGTAGGCCGTGCTGGATGGCAACGAAGTCGATGCCCAGCTCGTGCAGGCGCGGCAGTTTGTCCTCGACATCGGCCGCGCCGCTCACGACCACGGATTCGGTCGTGCTGGGCCGGGGACCGTCGAAGGCCGCGCCGCAGATCACCAGGTCCGGGCCGGGGCCCCGATCTCGCACGGGAGCGGAGCGGGCGGTGAAGATCGAGCCGAGGTCGTTGCCCATGTCCCGCACGCAGGTCACCCCGGCCAGGACATAGAGCGGGTCGTGGGCGAGGTCGTGATGGACCATGCCGTCGATCAGGCCCGGCACCAGGTGGCGCCCGCGGACATCGATCCGCAGGGCCCCCTCCGGCACGCTGAGCTCTGGGCCGACGGCCTCGATGCGTCCATCGCTAACGAGCAGGGTCGCCGGGCGCGGCTCGTCCCCGGGGACCATGGTGTGGACCGTGCCGCCCTCCAGAGCGAGCAACTGGAGCAGGGCGAGGGCGATCATGGGTGGGCGTCAGGGCGCACGGGCCAGTTATACCCCCGTCTCCGACTGCGTGTACGGGCTCCGGGGCGAGAAGCGCGAAGGACGCTCTCCGATTCTCGCCGCGGGCCTGGATCCTGCACGGCCGATCGAGCACTCTAGGCGATGCGCGCCCTCGCCGGGACCCCTGGTCTCCGCGGGGGCGCCTGTCTGCCTCCAAATCGTCTTCGCCTCGCTCGGTCCCGGAGCTATCCACGCACGGGCCGCGAGCGGGCTCTACCGCAGGGAACCCGTCCCATGAGCCTTCCGATCCTTGTTGCCCAGGAAAGCTGGCAGGCCTTCGACGATGCGTGGCTCGCCTTGATGAACTCCGAAGAGGCGCTCGACAACCTGCTACCCGCTCTGTTGGTCGCGGGCGAGAAGAAGCGCATCGCTCGTTGCGTGCCACTCGTGCGCCAGCATTGCGACCTGCTGGAGCTGGCTGATCGCAACGCGGACGGCGCCAGTCTGTTGGGCACGGCCCTGGTGGCCGGCGCGCCCCAGGCCGAGTTCGCTTCCAAGCTTACCGAGTTCGCCCTGGCTGCCTGGAGTGAGGAACCCTGGTGGGAAGAAGCCGTCGAGCTGACGGGACTGACCGCGCAAGGCAACGATCCGCGCCGTTCCTGGAGTGCGTTCCGTCGTCTGCGCGCGCTCGAGACTGGCGCCGTCGTGTACCACGCCGGAGGCTGGGGAACGGGCGAGGTTACGGAGACCGGCGAGGGAACGGTCGGGGTGCGTTTTCACAGCGGGCTCTCGGACCACTTCCCGCTCTCCGCGGCCCTCGACATCTTCGAGGTGCTCCCCGAGAGCGACCTGCGCGCCATGTACTTCCACGACCCCGACGCCCTCAAGAAGCGCATCAAGAAGGAACCTCTGGAGGTCCTGCGCACCATCCTGGAGCGCTACAACGGGCGCGTCACCCTGATCTCGGTCAAGAATGCCCTGGCGCAGGTCGGCCTGGAGGGCAGCGGCTGGAGCGCCTGGTGGCGCAGGGTCAAGAAGCTCGCCGAGGACAGCAAGTGGTTCCGTCTCGCCGGCAGCGGTCAGCGCATGGAGCTGCGCTTGTTGCTAGAGGCGGCCGACCCCTGTGAACAACTCCAGCGCCAGTTGAAGGCCCTGACCTCCCTCGAGGAGGTGCTCGAGCGCTGCCGGGGCGTCCTGGGTGGCCACCAGCAGGAGCCGGCCCTGATCGAACTCGCCCTGGAAGCGCTCGCGACCGGAGCGGCGGACGAGGAAGAGCCCCTCGGCTGGCGCATAGCGGCCTGGCTTGCGATCCGAGCAGCCAGCGGCGAGACCCCCGAGGCCCTCAAGGCCCGGCTCTCGGCGGCAGTGGGCGAGGAGGACGCCGAAGCCTCCGGGGGCACGGCTGGGCCTGCTGGCGCCGACACGGCCCACCCGGCCTGGGCGGCCCTGGCTGCCCTGCCCACCCTGCGCGATCAGGAAGCGGCTCTCGAGGTCCTGCCCGAGGTCTTCGGTAAGGACTGGCTGACCGAGGTCGGGAAGCAGTTGCAGTACGCCCCGCCCGGGATGCTGCGCTCGCTGGTCGAAAGCTTCATGGCGGACGGGCATCAACGATTGCTGGGCGAACTCTACGCCAAGCTGCTCACCCGCCCCCAGCGCGCTCCCCACCTGTTGGTGGCCCTGGCGCGCCTCGCGGAGGATGACCGCCTCGAGGGCGATTACCCCCCCGCGCCTCGGCGCGCCCAGTCCCTGGTCTCCCTCGCCGCACGCCTTTGGAAGGAACGTCGGGAAAACGCGCACTCGGCACGCAGCCTCAACCGTCTGGTCGAGTTCTTGACCTCCGGTCGCAATCCACGCCTTCAGACCATGCTCGTCGACGCGGAGCCAGAGACCCTGCGCAGCATCCAATTGCAGGTGCAACAGGGCATCGACGAGTCCATCGACAACCTCATCACCTCGGTCATCTTCCACTCCGACCTCGATCTCGACGACGCCCGCGAGCGTGGCTTCTGGGAGGGGGAGGAAATATGGACGACCCGCAGCGGGCTGGCGCACTTCAACGCCAACCTGCGCGAGCTACGCGACGTCAAGATCCCGGCCAACGAGAAGGCCATCGGCGCCGCGGCCGCCCTGGGCGACCTGTCCGAGAACGCCGAGTGGGAGATGGCCTTGCAGGAAAAGGGCAACCTCACAACGCGCCTGGCCGAGATGGAATCGGATGCCGTGCACGCGCGACTCCTGGAGGACGCCAGCCTGCCGGAGGACATGGTCTGCCCGGGAACCGAGGTACGCTATCGCGACACGGGCTTGGGCGAGGAGAGCACGATCGCGATCCTCGGCCCGTGGGATGCGGACATCCCCGACAACGACAGCTCCGGCAACATCGTCAGCTACCGCGCGCCCCTGGCCCAAGGCCTGCTCGGCCTGTCGACCGGCGACCAATGCAGGATCAGCCTGCCGGGTGGAACGGTTGAGCTCGAGGTGCTCGCGATCGTCCCGATCGACGTGCAGTGAGCGAACCTGGGCTCTGATGGAGGAGCGCACCCTCGGCCCCTGGACCCTGCGCTGTGACCCCGAGGCAACGCGGCGTGCCTCGCAGGGGACCATTGCGGCCTCGGAAGCCTGCGGTTGCGTCGCCTGTCGCAACTACGCCGTGCAGCGTGCGGATGCCTTCGGAGCGAGCCTGCGGGAGGAACTGCAGACCCTGGGAGTCGACCCCGATCGCGAGGCAGACCTGTGCCACCTCGGACGCGACGAGGACGGCCTACACCGCTACTCCTGTCTTTTCGAGCTCGCAGGTGAGGTGATCGCCGGGCCCCAACCCGACGCAGACCTGCCCGCGGGGCTTGTCGTCCTGCAGGTCGATCCCGAGCAGGGTGGGCGGCCCCAGCCGCCGTTGGTCCGCATCGACCTGGAAGTCGCCCTCGAATGGCGCCTGGACCTGGCCGAGCTGCCCTGAGGGCCTTTGCGACCGGGTGGGGCGCAAGAATATGGGACTTGGGGCTGGCCTGACCGCATTTATCAGTCTAGTGTGATGGAATGTTCAAGTCCGATGAAGCCAGGCGCCTCGCCCCCCCGACCCTCCTGCGGGCCCTGGGCGATCCGATCCGCCTGCGTATTCTGTGCCTCCTCGAGCGCCAGGAGCTGTCGGTTGGAGAACTCTCGCGGGCGCTCGCCCTGGCCCAGAGCCGGGTCAGCAACCACCTGCGCGTCCTTCGCGACCACGACCTGCTCGCCCAGCGCCATGCGGGAACGAGCACCTTCCTGCGCCTGGGGATAGAGAACGCCAATGGAGAGCCACGCCTCGCGACCCGTCTCTGGAGCGCCCTCTCTGCGGACATGGAGCAGGACACAGGTGACCTAGAGCGCCTACGGCAGGTGGTCGCGGAGCGGCGCGAGGTCTCGCCCGAATTCTTCGATCGCGTCGCAGGACGCTGGGACACTATCGGCGTCGAGTTCGCCTCGGGCCAGGCCCGACAGCGGGCGGTCGCCAACCTGATGCCCCCCCACCAGGTCTGGGCCGACCTCGGCTGCGGAACCGGCTATGTCTCCCGCGCCATGCTCGGACTGTGCGCGCGCATCGTGTGCGTGGACAGCTCGCCGGGGATGCTAGAGGAGGCCCGCGCCCGCCTCTCCGAAGGGGCCTCGGAGACCGAGATCGACCTGCGCCTCGGTGAGCTCGATGCCCTGCCGATCGAGGACGGCGAGCTCGACGGCGCCGTGGCGGCCATGGTCCTCCACCACCTCCCCGACCCGGCCGGTTGCCTGGCGGAGATCTTCCGCGTCCTGCGCCCGGGCGGCACGGCGGTCGTGGTCGAGCTCGTCCCCCACCGCGAGGCGTGGTTACAAACCGAACTCGGTGACCGCCACCTGGGCCTCGACGCCCACGACGTGGGCGAAGCCTTCGCGGCGTCCGGATTCGAGAGCGTGCGCATGGAGGCCCTCGACGACCGCTACCGCCCGGCCCCCCCTGCTGGCCAGGGTCCACTTCCCGGCGGCGGTCTGCCGCTGTACACCGTTCGCGGACGCAAACCGCGAGGCTGACCTCGAGCGCCCGACCTCATCTCTCCCTTACACTCCCTGCACCCCACGCCCGATTGCCGGGCCCCACTCCCACCCCGATCCAGATCATGAGCACCACCGCCCCCGAGACCCTCTCCGACTTCAAGGTCGCGGACCTCGACCTGGCCGCCTTCGGCCGCAAGGAGATCGAGCTGGCCGAACACGAAATGCCGGGCCTGATGGCCCTGCGCGAGGAATACGCCGGCAGCCAGCCCCTCGCCGGTGCACGCATCACCGGTTCCTTGCACATGACGATCCAGACGGCGGTCCTGATCGAGACCCTGACCGAACTGGGAGCCGCGGTTCGCTGGGCCTCGTGCAACATCTTCTCGACCCAGGACCACGCAGCGGCGGCGACGGCGGTCGGTGCCCAGGGCACCGTGAGCGATCCGCGCGGCGTCCCGGTCTTCGCCTGGAAGGGCGAGTCTCTCGAGGAGTACTGGTGGTGCACCGAGCGCGCCCTCGACTGGCCCGACGGCGAGGGCCCGAACCTGATCCTCGATGACGGGGGCGACGCGACCATGATGGTGCTCAAGGGCGCCGAGTTCGAGGCCGCCGGGGCCGTCCCCGCTCCCGATGCCGACGCCGGCGAGGACTGGACGGAGTTGCTCGGGCGTCTGGCGCAGATCCACGCCGCGACGCCCGGCAGGTGGACCGCGATCTCCGCGAACATCCGCGGGGTGAGCGAGGAGACCACGACCGGCGTGCACCGCCTCTACCAGATGGTCGAGCGCGGCGAGTTGCCGTTCCCCGCCATGAACGTCAACGACTCGGTCACCAAGAGCAAGTTCGACAACCTCTACGGCTGCCGCCACTCCCTGGTGGACGGCATCTGTCGCGCGACGGATGTGATGTTGGCAGGCAAGATCACCGTGGTCTGCGGCTACGGCGACGTGGGCAAGGGTTGCGCCCAGTCCCTGCGCGGCCAGGGCGCACGGGTGATCGTGACCGAGATCGATCCGATCTGCGCCCTGCAGGCCGCCATGGAGGGCTATCAGGTCTGCACACTGGAGTCGGTAGTCGCCGAGGCCGACCTCTTCATCACAACCACCGGCAACAAGGACATCATCACCGCCGACCACATGTCGCGCATGAAGCACAACGCGATCGTGGGCAACATCGGCCACTTCGACAACGAGATCGACATGGCAGGCCTGGTCAACATCGAGGGCGTGCAGCGAATCAACATCAAGCCGCAGGTAGACGAGTGGGCCTTCCCCGATGGCCACTCGGTGATCATTCTGGCCGAGGGACGCCTGTTGAACCTCGGTTGCGCGACGGGCCACCCGAGCTTCGTGATGTCGAACAGCTTCACGAACCAGGTCATGGCGCAGATCGAGCTCTTCGCCAACGCCTCGCTCTATGAGAACAAGGTCTACACCTTGCCCAAGCACCTCGACGAGCGCGTGGCGCGCCTGCACCTCGACAAGCTCGGAGTCGAACTGACCGAGTTGACCGACGAGCAGTCCGCCTACCTCGGCATCCCCAAGGAAGGGCCCTACAAGCCGGACCACTACCGGTATTGATGGCGACCCCGTCTTGATGTCGGACCCCCGGCCCCCGACCGGGCGCCTGGCGCCCAGCCCCACGGGTCTGCTGCACCTGGGGCACGCGCGCTCGTTCCTGCTGGCCTGGTG
This sequence comes from Planctomycetota bacterium, assembly GCA_036010965.1. Classification (GTDB taxonomy): domain Bacteria; phylum Planctomycetota; class UBA1135; order UBA1135. Next base: position 48,817 of record DASCMO010000027.1, read on the forward strand.
GCAGGTGCGGGCGCGCGGTGGCCGCTGTCTCCTGCGCATGGAGGACCTCGACCGCTCCCGGGTCCGGCCCGGCATGGCGGATGCCTGCCTGCGGGATCTTGAGTGGCTGGGGCTGGACTGGGACGGTCCGGTGCTCGTGCAGAGCGAGGGCCACGAGCAGCTGCACGCGGCCGTCGAAGACCTCCAGTCCGCGGGTGTCCTCTACCCCTGCGTGTGCACCCGGCGCGAGATCCTCGAGGCGAGCAGCGCGCCGCACGCGGAGGACGGCACGACCCGCTACCCCGGCACCTGCCGCGGACGGTTCGAGACCCTGGCCGAGGCCCGGGCTCACGCTGACGGTCAAGCGGCCCTGCGCCTGCGCGTCGAACCTGGAACGGTGCAGTTCACCGATGGCTGCCGCGGCGCGCGATCGGTCGACGTCGCCTCCGAGGTAGGAGACTTCCCCGTCACCGGACGCGACGGTCAGATCGCCTACCAGCTGGCGGTGGTCGTGGACGACGCGCGCTCCGGAGTGGACACCCTCTTGCGCGGGGACGACCTGCTGGCGAGCACAGCGCGCCAGGTGCTCCTGCAGCGCGCCCTCGGCCTGCCCCACCCGTGCTGGTTCCACGTCCCCCTCGTCTGTGATCCCGACGGCCGTCGCCTGGCCAAGCGCCGCGACGACCTCTCACTCGCCTCCCTGCGAGCGGCGGGGGTCGATCCCAACGCCGTGGTGGCCTGGGCGGCGCGGACAGCGGGGCAGGCATGTTCGGAGCCGGCATCTCCCGCCGAACTGCTGGAGGGGTTCAACCTGGACGCCCTGCCGTCCACGCCCGTGATCCTCGACCCACATTCCCGGGGCTTTCCTCTTACCTGATCGGTGTTCGCGGCGAGATTGTCTGCAGCCGCGCACCGCCGCCGGACGAAAGAAGGTCCGGCCTTGCATCCCCCACACCCGGGGGTATTCTCTGCCGCCTGCGTTCCCCGATAGCTCAATTGGTAGAGCATTCGGCTGTTAACCGAAGGGTTGTAGGTTCAAGTCCTACTCGGGGAGCCATCCCCCGCTGCGAAAGCGAGCGGGTGCCAGAGCGCCGGCTAGAGGCTGGCGATGCGTCCTGGCGGGACATGGGCGCTCAAACGCGCTCAGCGATCGCCGCTCTGGTTCATCCCGCGACCGCCCTCGTGGCTGCGGCCGGTGCGCCCCAGGTCACCTCCGCCCGAGAGCCTCCCCTTGCCTCCGCCGCCGACGCTCAGCTCGAGCGTACCGGCCTCTATCAGGGCTTGCACAGCCGCCGATTGCAGGGCCTTGCCCGTGACCTGCCCGGTGTTCAAGGGCCCCAGGCGCAGTTTCTTTCCCCCGGGAAGGGGCACTGCCAGGGGAGCGCGAGTGGTGTTGCGGACGTTGGGCATCAGGTGCGCAGCGAGACGGGTTTCGCTCCACCCCGAGGATGCCGCAGGACGCGCCCAGCCGCGAGGAAAAAACGCCTCGCGGGGGGGCAATGGGTGCGCGGCCCGCGTTCGAAGCCTGCGCGCGCGGGGAGAAACGCTAGAGCTCGAAGCGCTCGCCAGGGTGCAGGAACAGCAGGCAGATTGAGATCGCCGCGGGGTCGAGGTCGGTCAGGACCTCCAGGGCGTCGCGGTAACGTTCTAGCTGCGGGCGGTAGTGTTCCGCGCGCTCTGCGACCTGCGCCCCTTGCACGCTGTCGCTCTTGAAGTCGAACACCTCGGCCCTCACCCACGAGCCCGGGGGACCGTACAGGACGACGCGGTCGAAGACGCCGTTCCACAGCGCGGCCTCGGCCCCTTCCCCGATCACGACCCGGAAGGTGCGCTCGCGCCAGAGCGTGGCCTCGCCCGCGGGGCGCTGGAGGGCGGCCTTGATCGCGGGGGCTTCGAGGGCGCGTTCGAACAGCTGCAAGGCGGACCGCCTGCGCTCGTCGTCGGGCTCGATCGCACGCCCGATCTCGAGCAGGGAAGCCTGTCCTTGATCGAAGTCCTCCAGCCACTCGACCTCCTCGAACCAGCGGTGGATCAGGGAACCCTGGCGCAGGGCGGGGGTCGAGCCGCTCGCAAGCACGTCGCTCGCGCGCCTGGCCGTGCCGCCCTCCTCCGCCGATGGACTGCGTCGCGGCAGCCGTCGGGGCGCGCGAGCGGGCGCCAGGGCGAAGGTAGGCGCGGGAAGCAGGACTCGGGCGGGCGAGCCCGGCTTCAGAGCCTTCTGCCATGCCTCGCTCGAGTCCTCGTGACGCCACAGGAGGCCGTCATCCGTAACCGGTCCATTCCCCAGGGCCGAGCGCAGGATCCCCGCTGGGCTCGCCGCCGGCTCCTTGTCCTCTGCCCTGTAGTGCACCAACAACTCCAGGCGCTGGCGGGCGCGGGTCATGCCGACGTACAGGAGCGACAGGGCCTCCTGCGCCTCGCGCGCTAGCTGGGCTTCCTGCAGCTCGCAGAGCTCGGGGGACAGCCGGCCGACAACCTTCCCTGGGTCTGCGCTGACGAAGGTCACCGGCCCCTGTGGGTCGGGGCGCTCGTACAGGAATCCCCCCCGCGCGCGAGCCAGGCTGCCGTCGAGTTCGCACAGGATCACCGCGTCGAACTCCAGCCCCTTGGCGCCATGCAAGGTCATGACCTTGATCTGCGCCGCCGATGGGTCCTCGACGCTCATCTTTCGCACCAGGTCGCAGAAGCGATCGGCGCGCAGCCCCAGGCGATCCTCCTGGGCGAAGGCCAGATCCACCAGCTGGCGGAAGCGCCGTCGATCCCACTCCCCGTAGGCGTCGTGTCCCTGCACGGCCTCCACCAGGGCCGCGCACAGCGCTCCGTAGCCCTCGTCGGCCAGGCGCCGACGCACGATCGCTCCCAGCCGCGCTCCACCCTGGGGCAGGTCGGGCTCACCCAGGACCTCTCCCAGCGGCGAGCTCGCAAGGTGAAAGGCGGCCAGGCTGTCGGAGGGATGATCGGCGAGATGAAAGAGGGAGAGGGCGTGCAGGACGGCGGCCGAGTCGGTCAGGGGATTGCCACCCTCGCCGCTTGCGCGTAGACCGGCGCGCTGAAGGCCGTCGATCAGCACGGGGATCCTCTTGCGCGTGCGTACGAGCACGGCGATCGTGGCCGTTGGCTCGGCTTCGGCCAGGGCCGCGACGCGCCTCAGTGCGAGCTTCATCACCTTCGCGTCTCGCTCGCCAACGCCCTCGCGTACGCCCTCCTCCGGGCCGGGAGCCTCGCGCAGCTCCACCGCTCCCGGCAACTCCCAGGCCGCCTCCTGCACCTCGAAGCGCTCCTGGAAGCGGCGCGCGGCCAGGCGCAGTGGCTTGTAGTCGTCCCCCTCGAAGGCGGGCGTGGCGCCGATACCGGCGAAGACGCGCCCGACCGAATCGAGCACGACCGCCGAGGAGCGATAGCTCTTCTGCAAGCCCGTCGGTTCGATGTTGAGCGATCCTTCGAGGGTTTCCAGCAGGCGCGGCTCGGCCGAGCGCCAACCGTAGATCGACTGCTTGACGTCCCCCACACAGAAAAAGCTGCGCTCGCCAGTGCCGTCGGCGGCGATCTCCTCGGCCATCGACCTCAGGACGCGCCACTGCACGGGAGCGGTGTCCTGGAACTCGTCCAGCAGCAGGTGATCGATGCGCGTATCAAGGCGCAGGGCCAGGTCCACCTCGCGCATCTCGAGCGGCCCCGGGCCCCCGTCGTGCGCGGGAGCCAGGGCACGCGGGAGGTCCTCGAAGGCGTAGACACCGCGCTCACGCTTGATCGCTGCTAGCGCCTGCTCGTGGCGACCGAGCAGGTCGTGGGCCCGCCGATTACGATCCGCCAGGCGCGCGAGCAGGTCGTGGGCGGCGGCGGCGCACAGGACCTCAAGGGCGACACGGTAGGCCTCGGGGATCGGTTTCTTGTAGTACTCGCCATCTCCTGAAAGGTGCTTGCCGAAGATCCCGTTCCCCAGAAGCTCCTTCCAGCGCCCCTCACGCGCGCACGTCAGAAGCAGCCCGTGGGCCTTGACCCAGCGACTGTCCTGCCCGCCACTCTTGTTCGTCGGCAGGGGGCAGCTCTCGATCGCCGCCAGGGCTCCCGCAAGCGCCTCGGGCGCTGGCGCTGGCGGCGTGCTGACCCGCAACCAGGCCTCGCGCTCGCTCTCCAGAAAGATCGCCCGCGCACGGTCGACCACACCCTTCATGGAGGAGAGCACGCTGCGCTTCGCCCCGCCGTCGGTCTGCAGCTCCCGCAGCAGCGCGGCAAAGTCCTCCTCGTCCGCGGCGGCCAGAACGCGCGTGAGGGCCTCGTCCTCCAGGGCGGCGCGCGCGTGCTCGTCGGCGATGGTCCAGCCCGGGGCCAGGTCGAGGTCGGCGGCAAAGAGGTGACCGAGGGTGACGAAGAAGGAGTCGATCGTACGCACCTCGAAGCGCTGCAAGCCGCGCGCGAGGCGCACGAGCAAGCGCAACGCCTCGGGCCCGTCGAACTCGCCGCCGAAGGTGCGCCCTGTCGCGATGGCCGCGCGCTCGGCGGGATCGTCGACGGCCTTCATCAGGCGCCGGAGCACGCGCTCGAGGATCTCCCCGGCCGCCTTGCGCGTGAAGGTCGTGGCCAGGATTTTCTCCTGGGCGACTCCCGCCAGCAGCAGATCGACGAAGCGCCCGCTGAGCTGGTAGGTCTTGCCGGCGCCCGCGGACGCCAGGGTGACGGCGTGGCAGGGTTTCACGTGCGCCCTCCCTCTCCACCGTCTTCAGCGCCGTCTCCCAGAAGTCCCTGGCCGAAGACCGCCGCCATGATCGGGTCGCCGAGGTAGGGCGCGCCGGGCTCGAAAGACTCCCCTGCGGCGAGGGTCGCACGCACCTCGCGCACGATCTCGCGCGCCCGCTCGAGAGCCTCAGCGAGCGCACTCTCGTCCCAGCCTTGTACGGTGCGGACCAGCACGCGCTCCGCGTTAGCCCCGACCTGAAAGAATCCCAGGTCGCACTCGCCCGTCCCGATCAGTTCGCGCGCCATGAACGCGTAGAGCGGCAACTGCAGGCTGCGCCACTCCCCGGAGCGTGAGCGGTGGGCCGTGGTCGGGTCGAGGGACCCCTCAGATGTCTTGTAGTCGAGCAGCGCCCAGCGGCCGTCGCGATGACGATCGATGCGGTCGATGCGCCCCACAAGCTCGACCGCTTCGCCGTCCACATCGAGGGTCACGCCTTGCGGCGACCACTCCGTGCACTCGATGCGCCAGCCAGCGGCTGCCCGCTGCGCCTGGACCTCGGCGAACAGACCAAGGCGCCATGACAACTGGCGGCGCTGCAACTGCACCGCCGCCTGGGGGCGCGCCCCGAAGCGTTGATGACAAACGCGCTCGAGCTCGGCTTCACAGGAAGCGTGCACGGCCCGCGCATCGCTCGAGTCCGCCGCATCGCCCGCGCCGAAGCGCTGCAGGACCTCGTGCACCACGATCCCGAACTGGAGCGGGTCCATCTCGCGCGCGCGATCGTCGAGGGTCTGGAGGTGCGCCCGACCGAGGGCAAATGCGTAGGGCGAACTCAGGTAGCCACCGAAGGCGCTCGGGCTCCAGCGCGTGGGGGCGACCACTCCCGCGATAGGGTGCAAGCCGCGCGCGGGTCCTCCGAGAGCGACCTCCGGCCGCGGCTCCTGGATGGCGGACAGTCCGTGGCACAGGCGAGAAACCATCTCCTCCCCCGAACCGTAGAGAGCCAGGCGGCTGGGGAGCAGGGCCTCCCCGTCCGCGCTGCGCCGACCGCCGACGAACACGGCCTCCTCGCGCGAGTGGACGATGCACTCCAGCAAGTAGCGGTCGCGGGCCAGGCGCCGGGCGTCATCGGGCAGGCCCAGCTCGCCCCGCAGCCCGTCGGGCAGCCAGCTGTCGCCGGTGACGGCGGCGGGCAGCTTGCCCTCGTTGAAACCCGTCAGCACCAGGGCCGGGGCTTCGTCGAGGGCCAGTTCCAGCCATCCGGCGAGCTCGATCGACGCTTCCTCGGCCCCTGGAATGCGGGCCGCGATGGGGTCGCCGCCGGCCTCCTCGAGGACCATCGCCAGGGCCTCCGCAGCCGGCAGGTCGGCGTCCGCCGCCCCGGGCACCCCCTGCGCCTCGTCAAGCGCGCGGGCGAGGGCCGCCAGGGCAGCGCCCAGGCGACGAGCGGCCTCCTCACCGGGATCGAGAGTGCGCTCCCCGTAGACCTCAATCAGGAGTGCGCGCACGGCCGGCGCCCAGGCCGCCAGGGGCCGCTCCGGGCCGGTGAGCGGGCCGAGCATGGCGTCGAGGTTGCGCGAAACTGACTCCAGTACCTCCGACACGCCCGCCGAGCCGCGCTCGGTGCAGCGCAGCCACTCCCCCGAGAGGGCGCCGGGGAGGTGTTCGCAGTGGTAGCGATCGAGCACCTCGGAGAGGGTCGTGGAATCCAGCGCTCCCTCCAGTCCGCGCGCCAGGCGCTGCTCCAGGTCGGGGTGGCGCAGCAGGCTGGCCAGGTCTTCGAAGCGACCACCGGCCAGAAAGGCGGCCGTCGCTTCCAGCAGGCGCGCTGGCGACGTGCGGCGCGAGGGTGTCCCGGCCACGTGGCGTGCGAAGATCCCCTGTTCGGCGAGACGACCCTCGAGGAAGGGAACGACTTCCTCGTCGGGGACACCGATCGTGATCGACTCGGGGGCGAAGCGCCCGCCCCAGCGAGCGATGGCGTCCAGGGCCAGGCGCGCCTGTCCGCCAGGGCCCTCGGCGACCTGCCAGCGCTCCGTGGGCAGGCTCCACCCCCGCTCCAGCCAGGCGTCGGTCTCCACGCAACCCAGCTCGTCAAAGGACGTCCGAAGCTCCTCCGGCGCGATCACGAGCGCGGTCACGTCATCGCGGGTCTCGAGCAGCCTTCGATGCAGCCCTCCCATCTCGACGACGCCCAGCAACACGACGGCTGGGCCACCGGCGGCGCCTGCGCCGGCCTCGATCGCCGCCAGACGACCGAGGTGTGGGTCGCAGAGCCCCGCGGAGGCCAGGACCTGCTCATAGGACACCTGGGCCGCTGCCATGGCCTCCCAGCGGCCGCGCTCTCCCGGCATGCCCTCGGCCAGGGGGCCCGTCAGCACGTCCGCGAAGGCACAGCGCTCGGCCGCGAGCTGGCCGAAGACGGTGCGCACCTCGATGGCCAGTCGTCGCCACTCGCGGTGATCGTCCGGTCCAGGTGGGAAGGCCACCAGGCGTTCCAGGCGCGAGGTGGAGAGGGCACGCAGGGCGCGCTCCCAGGCCCGCGTGCGCGTCAGGCGCGAGGCAGCGGGGGCATCGAGTTGCAACAGGCGGTCCGGCAGGTGGCCGACGGTCACGGTCTGGGGCAGCTCGCGGTCGCCGAACGCCCCGCCCGTCACGGCGCGCGCCAGGCGCTCGTCGAGCAGGCGTCCGGCCTGGGCGCCGGGAAGTGCTACGAGCGTCCCCTCCCCCCCCGGATCGCCGCGAGCCAGGAGCCATTCGGCAGCCGCGTCGATGGCAGGACGATCCCAGCCCAGAAAGACACGTCGATCGGGGACCATGACGGCGAGTCTAGCTGCCGGAGGATCCCTCACCACGCGCAAAGGCTCGACTCCTGGTCTGGCTGCGGGCCGACTGCTGCGCTCCCTGCGGCGGGCCGCCCAAACCGAAGCCACCCGAGGTGGGCGCCCTTATCGAATCTGCTAGACTGCATGGGCAAAAGAGGTCCGTCCCATTGAATTCAGCCTTCCTGCGCACCTGCATCGCCGCGACCTGCCTGGCCATCGGACTCGTTCTCTGGTGGAACAAGCTGCGCCTCCCGGAGGAAGCGGAAAGCGACGCCGGACACCTCGCGCCGGCGAGTGTCGAGGGAGCCGATGCGCCGACTAGCTCCTCGGACATTCTCCCCGCGCCGCGTGCGGCCGACCCCACGTCCGTTGCCGGCGCCCCACCAGCCACCGGTTCGCCCAAAGACAGCGAGCAGGCGCGGCCGCCCGTCAGCGCAGCTCCCCCACCGACGCCCGCCGGACCCGTCGAGTGGGACCTGCGCCACGGGCACCTCACCAAGGACGAGCTGGGCGCGGTCCTAGCCCTGCTCGAGCAGCACATCGCGAACGAGCGCCGGCGCCTGTTCGATGAGCGCTTCGAGAGCGGGCGCTTTGAGATCCTCTTCCCCGGCGACCCGCCCCCGATCCCCGCCGTGCCCGGTCCCGATGGACGCCTGCCCCTGGAGGAGTCGCGCTCCCACACGGATCCGGCCACGATCGCCTCCCGGGCCCACGTGACGCGCCTGCCCCTGGCGGAGTACCCGGACTTCTACGCCCTGTTCGACGAGCGCGACTGGGTCGCGGCTCGCCTGGGGGATTGAGCCAGCCGGTCCCGTGCCCGCGTGCGTGGTGATCGGTCCGGGCCGCGTCCATTCCGCGCACTGCGGTCACTGCAAGGCCGGCGCCCACTGGCAACACGCTCCCGGCCACCATCAAGGCCCGCGCTGCGCACACCGCATGCAGCGCGGCGTCTGGATCCGCAGCTGATCAGCAGCGGCTCACTGCCCGCCTTCCGCGGCCATGACCCTGGTCAGCCAGGGCACGACGGCCGCGCACAGTGCGTCGTGCTCTGCGCTGAAGCGGTGGTCGGCTCCCACCAGGGACACCTGCTGCGCGTGCCCCGCGCATGCCTCGGCAGCCGCCCGGGAGTCCTCTTCCCCCACCCACTCGTCCGCCGTGCCGTGCACGAGCAGCCAGGGGACCGTGACTCGCGCGGCCTGGGGCAGGAGGTCACCGATCGCGTGGGCGTCGTCGAGCAAGGCCTGGCTGAGCGGGCAAGCCCGCCTTCCGAGCAGGAAGTCGCGTCCGGGGACGAGGGTCGCGAAGTGCTGCTGGAAGAAAGCGCGCACGCGCACCATGCCCGCCAGGGAGACCAGGGCGCGCACGCGCGGGTCCCCGTCAGCGCACAACAAACCTGCCGCGGCGCCCATGCTGTGGCCGACATAGGCCACCCGCCAGCCTTCGAGCGCGTCGAGGACACAGCGCAGGTCCGAGACTTCAGCGGACAGGGTGCAGTCGCCAAACGCCCCCTCGGAGGCGCCGTTGCCCGCGAAGGAGAAGCGTAAGGAGGCCAGCCCGGCAGCGGCCAGGGCGTCGGAGAGGGCCGTCAGGTAGGGCCGGTCGTGGGCCGAGGTCAGGCCATGGCCGAGCACAACGAGAGTGCGCCCCCCCTCGCAGCCTGCGCTGAAGACGAAGTCGAGTCGCTCGCCGCGGCCGCCGGTCAGGCTGGTCGGCGGCGCGGGGCTGGTGCGCTCCATCCGGATCAGGCGTCGGGCTCGGCCTCGATCAGATCGATGAGGCGGTCGACGCACTCGCGCACGAAGGCCGGGTCCTCGGCATGGGTGGCGCGCTCGACGATGTCCAGGCTCGCGGGAACGGCGGCCTTGAGGGCCTGGAAGAAGGCCGCGTCGCTTTCGGTGTCGCGCAGGTCTCCGCCGGGTCGGGCGTAGCTCCCGGTGCCGTCGGTGGGCAGCATCAGGACCGCGCGCCCTGTGGTGTGCTGGAGTCGCCGGCCGATGTCCTGCGCCACGCGTTCGAGCTCTGCCGCCCGCAGGCGCGGGACGAAGACCACAGGACTGTGGAAGACGTGCTCGTGGTCCTTCCACTCGTCGGGGACTACGTTGGGCTCGACGAGGATACCGAGGTGTTCCGCGCCGCCGGGGACGAGCACCTGGGGCAGGCCGAGCTGTCCGGCGACGGTCAGGCGCTCGGGCCCACCAGCGCGCAACACGCCGAAGACGTCGTCGGCGATCTCGCCCATGGCGTAGTCGAAGACGGCGCCGATCAGGCCCTCCTTCATCATCTGCTCCATCGCGCGTCCGCCGGAACCGATGGCGTGGAAGACGATCACCTCGTAGCCGCGCTCGGCGATGTAAGCGACGGCCTCCAGGGCGCCCGTGGTCAGGACCCCGAGGTTGGACATCCCGATCAAGGGGCGGTCACCCGTGCTCGGCTCGATGGTCAGTTCAACCAAGGCCATGCCGTGCGCCGCGCCGGCGGCGTTGGCCAGGATCTTGCGCGTGAAGAGGTTCAGGCCCAGGATGTCCCCGACGGAGAACATCATGGTCACGTCCTTGATGTCGACGTAGGACGAGGTGTCGCCGGATGCGGCCGTCGAGACCATGACCTTGGGCAGGCCGTAGGGCATGGCGCGCATGATCTCTGTCGAGGAGCCCGTGCCCTGGAATCCGCCCAGGCCCAGGATGCCGTGCAGCTCGCCGGCCTCGAGGCGCTCGCGCAGGAGGCGCGTGGCGCCGGCGATCATGACCGGGGCGGCGGCCTCTCGGGTCGGCTCGCGCAGCAGTTCGGCCAGGGGCGTGCCGCCTGCTTCCGCCACTTGTTCGCGCGAGAGGTCGGCAGCGCCGACCGCCTCGCCCACGACGCCCATGTCCACCACCAGCGCCCGGCTGCCGAGGGCTTCAAGCTGCTCGCGCAGGAAGACCGCTTCCTCGCCCTTGGTGTCGAGCGTCGCCAGGACAGCGATCGTTTTCGCGCCGGCCACAGCTCAGGCCTCTTCGCGCGCGGAGAATCCGAGGGCCGCGAAACGCGCAGCGGTCTCGGAGACGGCCTGTTCGATCGGCAGGCGCTCGGTGGACGAGCCGGTCCAGAAACCGTCGCAGGTGGTGTGGTCCAGGATGAACTGGGCGTCATCGGGGGTCTCCATGGCCGCGCCATGGGCCACGAGCAGGACCTCCGAGGACAGCTCGCGCAGCTTCTCGTTGGCCGCTTCGGTGCGCTGGGCGGTCTGTTCGATGGTCTCCCCCGAGTCGTAGCCCACGCGCCCGCCCTTGGTGGTTCCGGCGTGAAAGCAGAAGACGTCGGGTTGGGCCTCGTCCACCAGGCGCACGCTGTCTTCCTCGTCGAACGCCAGGCCGATGGTGACCATGCCCATCTCCTTGGCGACGCGCAGGAACTCGATCTCGTGCTCGAAGGTCACGCCGCTCTGGTTCAGGACGCGGTAGATCTGGCTGTCCTTGTCGACGTAGCTGATCGACGGCCCGATGTTGGAGACCGACAGGACGCCCATCGATCGGCACTCCTCGATCACGCGCACCATGTCCTTGAGGGGATCATTGGCGTTCAGGCAGGCGCAGACGAAGGCCGTGCCGGCGAGGGCCGGCATGATGTCCTCGGCGGTGTAGTCGAGCGTCTGGCGGTTGGAGTCGAGGATCGGCCAGAGCATGGCCATGGTGCCCATGCCGTTGGCGCGCAGGCGCGCGCCGGAGAAGGTGTTGACGCAGTCCACGCCGGCGTTTTCGAGCAGACGCGCCACCAGGCCGCTGCCTGCGCTGGCGATCCAGATCGGCTTCGATGCGGCGCGCTTGGCCGCCAGCTTGGCGAGGATCTCGGCGCGGGAGGTTCGGGGGACGATCACGGGATGGGGGCTCCGTCGCAGGAGGGTACGAGGAATGAGAGCGGAGCCATGGCGGCCCCGCGGCGCCACAGCATAGCGCCTAGAAGGGCAGCCTGACTGGCGCGCACGGGCCCGTCGGCGTTTGATTCGCATTTCAGGTCACGCCGCCCATAGATGGACGCCCTCGGGAGTCACGCCCCGGCACGGAGTTCGGGATCAGGCGCCGCGACTGGCCTGCCAGCGGGCGCGGGTGATACGGAAGAAGTGGTGCGCGAGGCCGGCGAATTCGGACTCGCGCACGAAGCTCATCCCACACTTCTCCATCACGCGCCGCGAGGCGCCGTTGCTCGGCAAGGTCCAGGACGAGATGGCTTCGAAGTCGAGCGCCTCAAAACCCACGCGCAGGGAGCACGCGGCGATCTCGGTCGCGTGGCCCACCCCCCACGCGTCGGCCGCGATGTGGTAGATCAATCCCGGTACGCGCGCCGGCTCTTCTGGCAGGTCGAAGAACCGCATCCCGCCGACGCCCACGAAGCGCTCGTCATCGGCGCTGAAAAAGAGCCAGGTGCCGAACCCGTGCTCCGTCCAGTGGTCCACCCCGCGACGCACGGCGGCCTCCAGGGCCTGGCCCTCGAGCAGCGCTCCCCCAAGGGTGGCCATGACCCGTGGGTCGCCGTAGAGCGCAGACGACAAGAGCTCGCGGTGAGCGGGCTCAATTCGCACTCCGCGCAGGCGAGCTGTCTCGATCACACCGGGAACTCCCCCTCTAGCAGCGCTCCCCATGATGGCAGTCTCGCGCTGTACCCCGGTCCCGTCCAGCCCGCCTCGTCAGGCTTCGGTCAGCGGCAGGTAGGGCCGCATACCATTGGCCAGGTTCTCCACTTCCGGCGGTTTCAGCATCAAGCCGTGCAGGCCGCCCACGCGCACCACGTCCACGCCCTCACTCAAGCGCTTCCACTGCCAGGCGGCGTCGGCGCGCGTGAGGGTCGGAGCCGCCGAGAGGAACAGGCACAGTCGGCCAGGGTAGGGCCCAGGATGGTACCCGGAGAGCAAGGCCAGGTTGGACTGCACCGCATCGACATGCGGAGCCCAGAAGTGCTCGCGAGCCCACTCCGAGGAGGTTCCGGTGGGCAGGCCCACCAGCGAGCGCAACTTGCTCCCCAGGCGCGAACGAACCTGGGAGAGGTAGTCGGGGAATAGGCCCGGCTGATTCACTGCACGCTGCAGCAAGAAGGCGGGAAAGCGCAGGGCGTTTCCGGCCAGCATCACCCCGCGGGTGGCGTTCTCAAGCACAGTCGTTCGCGACGGATTGGGAGGCACTGCGTCGATCATGCCCAGGAACTCGACTTCCTCACCGGCGGCCTTCAACTGGCGCGCCATCTCGAATGCCACGATGGCGCCGAAACAGTACCCGCCCAGGCGATAGGGACCGCGGCGCTGGATCGTCTGCACGCCGTCCACGTAGTTGGCCGCCATTTCCTCGAGAGACCCAGGGCTCTCCCCCTGAGCCTTGAGAGCGAAGACCGGCTGGTCGTCGCCGAGGTGCTGAGTCAGCAACCTGTACTCCACCACCAGGTTCGTCAGGCCGTGAGCCAGGAAGAGCGGTCGCTGACTGCCGTGAGGTTGAACGGGTTCGATCGGTGTGAGCCTGGTGGCCTCGGCCAGATAGGAATTCTGCATGGGAGCGGCCACGGGCAACTCACGCCCGTTCGTCGCGCCTGAGTCCGCGACAAATCGCGCCAGCTCGTCCGCCAGGGCGCTGATGGTTTCGTGCTCCCATAGCATCTCCACCGGCAACTCGACGCCGACGATCTCGGCCAGCTCACCGGTGACCCCGATGAGCGTCATCGAGTCCAGTCCGAGGGCCTTGAAATTGGCCTCGACATCCACATCCTCCACGGCTCTACCCAGCTCCTTGGCCAGGCGCGCCTGCATCCAATCTCTAAGTTCCTGCGCTTTCATGTTCATACTCCGAAGAGTCAGTCGATCTCAACGCGCTCGAGTTCCCCCCGTTCGAACGCCAGTCGACACGCGCTGCGCTGTTTCTTGCCGCTTGTGGTCCGCGGAAGACTGTTGGGCCGCAAGAGTACGACCTCGCTCACCGTCACCTCGTGCTCTCCCGCCACCGCCTCACGAAGGTTCGCCTCCAGCGCCTCCGCGGTGTCGCCACTATCGCGCAACGCCCGCCGATCCACTTCCACCGCCACGATCAGGCGCTCCGCGCGCTCCCCCTCGACCGCGAAGGCGATGGCGCCCCCCGGACGCAGAGCCTCGTGCGCGCCCTCGGCCGCGGATTCGATGTCCTCCGGGTAGTGATTGCGGCCGGCGATGATCACCAGGTCCTTAATGCGACCAGCGATGTAGAGCTCACCGTCGTGTACGAATCCAAGGTCTCCGGTGCGCAGGAAGCGCCGCTCCCCCCTCCCCGCCAGATGCGCGCCAAAAGCCTCGCGCGACAGTTCGGGTCGCTCCCAATAGCCGTCCGCCACGCTATCTCCGGCAGTCCAGACCTCCCCCACCACGCTCACATCACAGGGGACCAGGGTCCCGGGATCGACGATCTCGACCGTCTGCCCAACGCGCGGCGCTCCGCAGGCCACGAGTTCGACGCTTCTGCTCGCGTTCTCATCGACTTCGACCACCAGACCATCCTCCAAGGCCGGACGGTCGAAGGTGCAAGTCAAGGGCGCCGTAGTGCGAGCAGTGCCAGTGGTGAACAGAGTGGACTCCGCCAGGCCGTAGCACGGAAAGAAGGTCTGCGGCCGGAATCCGCAGGGCTCAAAGGTCTCGGCAAAGCGTCGCAAGGTGCTCGGGTCGATGCGCTCGGCTCCGTTGAAGGCCACCTCCCAGGAAGAGAGGTCCAGGCCCTCGATCTTCTTCGGGCTGGCGTGGCGCACGCACAGGTCAAAAGCAAAGTTGGGAGCCGGAGACCAGTTGATGCGATGGCGCGAGATGAGCTGCAGCCAGCGCAGGGGCCGGTAAAGGAAAGCCTCGGGAGCAATCAGGTTCACGGGCCGGCCCTGATGGACCGGAAAGAACACCAGGCCGACCAGACCCATGTCGTGGAAGAAGGGCAACCAGCCGCCGCCCTCCACCAGGGGAGTCGCCGCTCCGGCGGCCTCTAGGGACGAGAGGTTGTGGAGCAAGTTGCCGTGGCGAATGCGCACTCCCTTTGGAGTGGCTGTGGAGCCCGAGGTGTACTGCAGCATGGCCAGGGAGTCCGGCCCCAGATCGGGGCAGGTCCAGCCCTCTCCCTCGTCCAACTCCACGCCGGCCGCTACAACCCAGCGCACCTGCGACAGGGAAGGCTCGTCGACCAGCTCGATCCGGGCGCGCTCGGCCACGCTCGAGTCCGTGAGGGCGATGGTCGCCCCGGAGTCGCAGGCCACGGCCGCCAGACGCCCCCAGCTGCGGTTGGGGCGCGGAGCAAAGAGCGGCACGGCGATCGCGCCGGAGAGGAAGCAGGCGAACAGGCCGACGATGTAGTCCACGCCCCAGGGATAGAGCAGCAGGACGCGCTCGCCGACGGCGTCCAGAGTACGCAGGCGCAGGGCCAGGCGCCTTGAGCGTGCCACGATCTGCTCGTAGGTCCAATTCTCCTCCCCCCGATCGACCTCGAGGGCGAAGCGGAAGGCCACATCATCGGGCTGGGTAGCGGCGCGATGTTCTAACACATCGGCCCAGCTCTCAAATGCAGCGACGGCGGAGCTCGGAGCGAGGTCAGTCATGTTCGGTTCCCTCGCGCTGGCCGTCATCGTGGGGCAACGGGTCAACCCACAGCCCGCCACGAACCCGCAGGGTCAGCAGCGGGTCGATCTCCACAGGCGACTCCTCGCGCATGCGGAACCGATAGCGCTGGGCCATGGTGGCCAGCCCCACGATGGCCTCCGTCAGGGCAAAGGCCCGGCCCAGGCAGAGGTGACGGCCGCTGGCAAAGGGGATGTAGGCGAAAGCGCCTACGTGCTTTCCCTCGCCACCCTCGAAGCGGCGAGGTTCGAAGCGCTCGGGCTCCTCCCAGAACTCCTCATGGCGATGGACCAGGAATGGGCTGACGACGATCCCGGAACCGGCGGGAATATCCACGCCCCCCAGGGCGTCGTCACTGACCGTCTGGCGCGCGATGTTCCAGACCGGCGGATACAGGCGCAGGGTCTCGTCGACCACCATTCGTGTGTAGGGCAGGCGCCCGACGTCCTCGGGCTCGATCCCGCGCCCGCCGAGGACGCGCTGCACTTCGCCTTGCAGTTCGGTCTGCACTTCGGGGTGTGTGGCCAGCAAGTACGAGGCCCATGTGAGGGTCACGGCGGTAGTCTCGTGGCTGGCAACCAGCATCGTCACCACCTCGTCGCGGATCTGTCGCTCCGTGAGCGGACTCCCTCCGGGACCGGGTCGCGCATCGATCAGAACCCGCAGCATGTCCCTCGCTCCCCCCGGATCCGCCCGGCGCTGCTCGATGATCCCGGCCACGTCCCCCTCGACGCGGCTCATCGTCTCGTGAAACTCACGATTAGCCTTGGGGCCGCGAACGATTTTACCTCCCAGAGCGGCCCCACAACCGATCTCGCCCATCTGGCGCATGATCAGAGCAAAGTCGTCCAGGAAGCGCTCCTCGACGGAGGCGGAAAAGAGGGCGCGCGTACCGTTGTCGAGGGCCGCCAACTCCATCTGGCGCGCAAGGTTCAGTGGTTCCCCACCGGCCACGAGCGCCGGCCAGCACTCCATGCGGGCGAGGAACACGTCACGGAACAGGGGGACGAGGTCTGCTATCCGCCCGTCCCGAAAGCTCGGTGCCAACAAGCGCCGCTGCCGCTTCCAGTGCGGGCTGTCGCTGGCGAGCACACCGTCCCCCAGGACCGCCTTCACCAAGGGCGTGCGAATGAGGCTGTGACGCGCGAAGACCTCCCGCACCTCGCGTGGATGGCTGAACAGGTACACGGTCCCGAACAGGGTTCGGTAACGAACGATGTCACCGTGGCGCCGCCGAAGCTCCTTCAGGGCGTCGACAGGGGTCTCCCCATACTCACCGGGGACCCGCAGCACATCGCTCGGACCACAAACCAGCCCCGGACTGCCGTTACAAGGAGTCTCGGGGCCGGAAGAGTGGATGTGACGGGCCATGGGAGCGCATTCAGTGGACTACCCTAGCCTCCTCCTCCTAGCTAGTGAGTCAGTCCTACCCGCTTAAGGGTACCCCACGATGGTTCTTAAGGTCAGCCGCCGGCCTTACCGCTTCCGCCGGAGATCGAAATCTGCACCGTGGCAATGTTCGACCGCGCTCCGTGGACGTCCGCCATCGAGTAGTTGAACGTATCCGTCGTCGCCTCGGTTCCGGCATACGGGGTGTAAGTCACCGTACCGTCAAGGTTGACGACTGCCTCGCCCTTGCTGCCCGCCCACTCGATCTGCACCGAGGCCGGGTCGAGCCCGTCGCCATCAACGTCCGAGTCATTGGCTAGCACATCAATCGTGACCGCCAGGAGCGGGTCAGTGTCAGCCGAGTCGTAGTTGGCCTTGGGCGCATGGTTGGGGGGAGGCGCGTTCACGATGCAGACCTGTGCGGTCCCCACATTCGAGACAGCGCCACAGGTGTCAGATACGGTGTAGTTGAAGGTGTCGCATGAGGTCCAGCCCGCGTCGGGGGTGTAGAGCACCTCGCCCGGATTGTCACCGTTGGGGTTCAGCACCAGGGTGCCGTGCTCAGGCGCCTGGGTGATCACCAGAGTGGTCGGGTCCAGGCCGTTCTCGGGATCCGTGTCGTTGGCCAGGAGATCGATCAGGACCGGCGTATCCACCTCGGTCTCGACGTCATCGAAGATCGCCGAAGGAAGATCATTGCCATCGCAGAACGAATAGTCGACGCAACCCATCTGGCCGCAGGGATTGATGACACAGATGGTGCGAATATCGTAGGACCCAGACGGGATCGGGAATGTCAGGGAGCGGAAGTCGTCTGCGACGGTCACGTCGGAATGGTGCTGCAACTCGCCGTCAACCAGGACCTTGATGCGGTTGTAGCCAAAGGGCACCTGAGAGGCACCCGGCCCCCCGGGACTCACCCGCCCGGCATAGGCCACGAAGCCCGCGTTCTGTCCCGCGTCCAGTCGCAGCTCGCCGCCGCTCTTGGCGACCGTGAACTCCAGGTTGTCGTCCAGCGGATTGCCTGCGTTGGCAACGATCAGGCCCGAGTTGTCGTTGCCGTCGTAGATGCGATCCTGAATCTCACTCGGGTCCATGGTCCCCCACCAGTTGCCGACCAGGTCGGCGGTCAGGACGTTACTGCCGGAGGTCGTGGAGACACTGACCCACATCGTCGAGCTGCCGCCCGCCTTCGGGCTGGACGGCTGGCCGATGGTGTTGTAGCCCATCAGGCTCCAGGTGCCCGCTTCCAGTGCCACGTCCGCAGCGACGGAGGTGTCCGCGTACCAGTACATGGCCATGTTGTAGGCTGAGTTGTTCGTCAGGCAGTTCCCACGCACGTCGTAGGTGATGTTCCCGGAACCCGAGCTGTTCTGGGTGTAGGAGAGATCGATCCCCCCCCAGTTGTCCTTGATCGCGTTGTGGCGGATCACGTAGTTGGCGTCGACGTAAGCCGTGTAACTGTGGTACTCGGAGATGTCGATCCCCTGGTTGCAGCCCCGGATGGTGTTCCCATCAATCACGACATCGTTGGCGACCATGTCGTCCGTGTAGGACGCAGAGACGAACAGGTACACCCCTTCGTAGTAGCAGTCCTCGATGATGTTTCCTCCGATGTACAGATCCTGATAGACCTCGGCATCTTCGTACTCCAGTTCCAGACTCTGGTAGATACCGACGCCGTCAGTGGACGCTATCTTGTTGGCATGCACGGTGATCCCCTGATGCAGCACGCACCCAGTGGAGACCGACGTCGAGAAGCCGATCGCAGTGTAGCTTGCGTCGATGGTGTTGTTCTTGACGTTGATTAGGCGCTGTCCCTCAGCATGATAGTCGGCCTCGTGAGAGAACCAGAGCCCGTATCCGCAGTCCTCAATCTCATTGCCACGGACCTGGACGTTGACATGCCCCTCTCCGTGTTCGGTCATAGAGCTATCCACCCAGAGAGCCGTGGAGCAATCCACGAACAGGTTGTCTACTACCTCTAGGTGGAGATACACGGTATCCGATGCTTGGGACGGCTCCACGTAGACGGCTTCGTTCGCGCCGAGGAACTGGTTGTCGAGCACCAGGAGGTCGATACCGCCGCCTTCACCGCCAGTCGAGTGCGCCTCGAAGTCCACCCCGACGTTACAACCCAGCACGCTGTTCCCTGCCACGATGTACTCGCCAGCGTCGTGCATATGGGCCTCCAGCAATCCGAGCACGGTCACTTCGTTTGACGCGACCACACAGAAGTCCACCTCTTCGACTTCGAGCAGCGCCGGCTTGTACGGCCCCGAGGAGTCTCCTCGGGCCACGAACCCGGAAACTACGACGGTTCCGTTGATCGGGGTATAGGTCCTGAATGCCGCATTCTGGGCCGCGATGTCGATGATCGCCGCGTCCGCCCCGTAGTCCCCTGTCCCCAGGAGGATCGCTCCGAGGTCGTCGTCCTCGGCGATCTCGATCGGGTACTGCTCCCCGGCGGCGGCGTCGTAGAGGCCAGGCCCAACGAAGATGACGGGCTGGCCACCGCCGGCCTGATCAACCGCGTGGGTGATCGTGCGCCACGGGTTGCCTTCGCTCCCGTCGCCT
>DASCMO010000028.1:0-11179 GCA_036010965.1 Planctomycetota bacterium
CGCCGTGGTGTGTGCGGATGACGCTGCCGTCAGCTCCCGAGAACACGCGCGCGAGCCCCTCGCGCGTACCGGAGCTGGGGAAGCCGCCGACCGCGAGGTCGGCGTGTCCGTCGAGGTCGATGTCCCCCACCCCCGCGACCGAGAAACCCAGGCGGTCGCCGGGCGCGTCACCGACGAACTCCCACAGGAAGTCGCCGTCCGCTCCCGAGCAGACCCAGGCCGATCCAGAGCCGTCGCCGTTGCGGTCCGATCCGATCCCTCCAACGATGAAGTCCGGCGTGCCGTCGGCGTTGACGTCCCCCGCGGCGGCGACCGCACCGCCGAACAGGTCGAAGGCCTCGATGCCAGAGATCGCGTAGAGCTGCTCCCCGTCGCGCCCGGAGAAGACGTACACCGCTCCGGAGTAGTGCGCATCGATGCTGTCCCAATAGGCGCCGATGAGGAAGTCGTCTACGCCGTCGCCATTGACGTCGTCGATGCTGGAGACGTCGGAACCAAAGCCTGCCGCCAGGTGCTCGCTCTCGATCGCGTACAGGACCTCGCCCGTGCGCCCGGAGAGAACGCGCACGTAGCCCGCCTGGGTCAGGTAGTAGACCGCACTCACGATCAGGTCATCGTGGCCGTCGAGGTCGAAGTCCCGCCCGCCGCCGACCGAATAGCCGAAGTGATCCTGGAGGTCCTCTCCCTCCAGGGAGTGCTGCAGAGCCTGGGCCCGTACCGCCGCGCAGGGGATGGAGAAGGCGGCGACGAGCAGCACGAGGTTGCGAATCGTCGAGTGCTGGGGCATGGGGATGGCCCGCAGGGAGTTCAACTCAACGCAAACGGGCAATGTGCAAGGCCACCACAGGGGCTCGGAACCCGCGGGGAACGAGGCCGGCGTGGGGAGGGCGGAGCGAGAGGAAGGGATGCGCTCGCTGCGCCCGCCGACCGAGGGGCCACTGCATCGGGCCAGCACGCCCCTGCCCGGGGGACTGGTGGCCGCGAAAACAGCCTGAAATGGCGCCTTTCGTGGCACGATAGTCCATTCCGTGGCAAACTTCCCATGCTTGGAATGGCGTGCTCCCGCATCCGACGGGGTGGCGGGGAAACAACCGGCCCAGATCGCATTTTCTGTGGAGGAATCAGAAGTCATGAGATCCGTCTCCCTCACCGCCGCCCTACTCCTGCTGGCAGGCGCCGCCGCCGCCCAGGACAATATCCTGATCCTGCTGGCCGACGACGTGGGTGTGGACCACATCGGCGCCTACGCAGAGGGCCAGGACACTCCGCCCACGCCGAACATCGACGCCCTCGCGGCGGGCGGCGTGCTGTTTCGCAACGCCTGGGCGAACCCGGTCTGCTCCCCCACGCGGGCCGCGATCCAGACCGGACGGCACGGCTTCCGCACGGGGATCGGCATGGCCCTGGGACTCTCTCCCACGAGCTACGCCCTGTCCACCGCTGAGTTGATCCTGCCCGAGTTGTTCGACCTTCACGGAGAGCTCGGCTACGCCCACGCTGCCATCGGCAAGTGGCACCTCGGCAACGGCAGCGTCGGAGGCGGCTACTCCCCGAACATCGCGGGCTACTCGCACTTCGCCGGGACTCTGGGCAACTTCAAGGCTCCCTACGACTTCTTCTTCTGGCCGGCCTGGGTGGATGGGAACTACTCCGTCATCACCAACTACGCGACGGTCGACACAGCCGAAGCCGCCCGCATCTGGATCGAGACCGCTCCCGAGCCCTGGATCTGTTACGTGGCCTTCAATGCGCCCCACGCACCCTTGCACACGCCGCCCGACGAGCTGTACACGGTGGACCTGCCCGACACAGACCCCCGCATCGACCCGCGGCCCTTCTACCGTGCCGACATCGAGGCCATGGACTCGGAGATCGGCCGCCTGCTGACCAGCATCGACGGCGACACCTTCGACCGCACGAACGTCATCTTCGCCGGAGACAACGGGACGCCCAGCGAGAGCACGATCGCGCCCTTCGACCCGGATCACGCCAAGCTGACCTGTTACGAGGGAGGCGTCAACGTGCCCCTGATCATCTCGGGGCCGTCTGTGGTCGTGCCCGGACGCGAGGTAGCGCACCTCGTCGCCCTCGTGGACCTCTTCGCGACGGTCGCGGACATGGCGGGCATCGACGCCCAGGCCAGCCTGCCCCAGGTGGAGCTGGACTCGGTCAGCGCCTATCCGTACCTCGAGAAGACCGACGCGCATCCCCAGCGCCAGACGGTCTACTCGGAGATCTTCCACCCCAACGGCCCGGGGCCCTACGAGTTCGCCGTGCGGACCATCCGCAACGAGCGCTACAAGCTGATCTGGTTCGAGCTGCCCAGCAAGAAGTACGCCCTCTACAACCTGGTCGACGACCCCTGGGAGCAGGTGAACCTGCTGGCCGGCGGCACGCCCAGCCCACTCCACCAGAGCGTGTTCCGCTACCTGCGCAACAAGATGAACGCCCTGATCGGCTCGGGCAGCGGAATCTGAACCCTCAGTCGTCGGCGAGCACCAGCGCCAGGGAGCGACGGGAGAAGGTCCCGCCGGAGCCCAAGGCCTCGACGGTCAGTTGCAGCTCGCCGGGCCCCGTGGTGTGGAGCCACCAGCCCCCGAGCGCACCGCGCTCCACGTAGCCCGTTCCCGGGCCTCCGAGGTGCCAGAAGAGCTGAGCCCGACCTCCCAGGGGATCGCTGACGTCGACACCGATGCGCAGCACTTCTCCGGCCACAGCCCGCAGGCGTTCGCAGGAGAGGCGGCTGATCGTGGGGTGCGGAACCGGTTCGCCGGGTTCCAGGAGGCGCCGGGCACCGACCTTGAGATCGAGGGCCCGGGCCAGGTCCCCCAGGCGCGGCCGACCCGCGGGGCGCAGGTCCAGGGCGCTGATGCGCAGGGCCACGTTGCCGCGCGCGAATCCGATCCACGCCGGGTGATCGTCCCCGTGGCGCGAGCGGCCGACGAAGCCGAGCTCCCCGACGGCGAAGCCCAGCTCCCGGGCGTGGGGAACGCGCCCTGAGGAGCTGACGGATGCCAGCCAGGAGAGCAGCTGATCCTGGGCCTCGGCGACGCTGTCGCCGACCCTCAACTCGACGATGAATCCCGTGTCGCCCTCGCGCAGGGCACGAAAGCGGCGCGTGACCAGACCCGAGAGGCCCGTGACGGAAGCACCGGAATAGCCGCCGAGCTCGACGGCACCGAGGTCAAACCCCGCCCGCCTCCCGCCGGCCGGCCAGTCCTCGCGCTCGTAGAGGATGCGCACCTCGGCCAGCCGCGGATCCTCCGTGCCGGCAGCGCCCTGAGCCGCCCCGCTCGCGGGCCGACCCGCGAGCAGCGTGAGTGAACACAGGATTGGCAGCAGGAGTCGCATGGTCATCGTCCCCATCCTCTCAACGGATCTTGGGCAGGTCCTGGAGGGACTTGCCGGTGTTGTTGTAGGACGACAGATAGTTGTAGCCCCAGGGCTGACCGTCCCACTCGCGGTCGTTATTGAACCCGGGCACGCCGGGGGTGCTGTTGGGGTTACCGTCCTCGTCCACCCACATGCAGGCGTCCGAGACCTGCACTCCGCCGTCGCGCGTGATGATCTTGTGGTAGCTGAAGGCGTGGCCGTTCCCCCACAGGTTCGTCGTGTAGCCCGACGTCCCGATGCCCCAGATGGCCCGCAACTGCATGAACCCCAGGTGAACGAGCTGCACGTTTTCGACGCCCATCATGGAGAGCATGGTCGAGGTGCTGCCGGCGCAGTCGGAGCAGTTCACGAAGACGCCGTTGGCGTGCGAGGCGAAGAGCGCGGAGAGATCGATGCGGTGCTGGCCGTTGTTGAAGTAGTGGTTGGCGCCGCCGTCGCCGCCCTGGGGGTAGGCGTCGTAGACGATGCCCTCGACGGAGGTCGGGACGGCGCCCTGCTGCCCAAAAAAGCCACGGATGCCCGCCTCGACCAGGCCGGCTGCGTCCCGGGCGCCGATCCCGAGGGCCTCTGACCAGCCTGTGATGTAGTCGATCACCTCGACCCAGGGGCCGACGTACTGCTGCCCGGTCTCGTTGGGCGTGAAGCGCGGTGTGGCGAGGGTCGTGTAGAAGCGGTGGGCGATCGTGTGGGTGCCCGGGATCTCGCTCCAGCTCGTCCCGCCGTCATCGCTGTACTCGAACGAGTGGTTGAGGTTCCAGTCGCGCCGGGCCAGGAAGGCGGGCAGCTTGGGGCCGACCAGCACCGCTGTACCCCCCGGCGCGACCGCATCGGACTCCACGGTCCACGCTCCTCCCCCGCCGTCGATCACGAGCCGCAGGTCGATCCCCGCCACGGGGTAGCCGACACCCTGCTGCCCGCCTCCGGCGCTCGTGCTCGTGTCCCCGAAGGTGAACTCGAAGCGCGGGCGCGTGCCGACGACGTAGCACAGAGGGTAATTGTAGGAACGCTTCTCGAAGTCACCGCCCGACAGCACCGGCTCGTCGGTGGCCGTGTGGATCGCGACCGCCGGTCGCGGATCGCCATTGTCCAGGTCGAGGTCGGAGACCTCTCCCGGCTGGGTGCGCGAGATGTACTCGTGGGTGGCGGGCGTGGCGTAGTACTTGTAGAGGACGCCGCCCTTCTTGAAGTACACGAGCTGAAACTCGTCGTCGGGGACGCTGAAGTCCTTGGTTCCGCTCGCCTGGGCCTCGACCTCGCACACCCCCAGGCGCACGAGGGAGACCGGCTCCAGCAACTCGGCGGTCTGTCCCGAGGCGAGGCGCACGCGCACGCTGTAGCTACCCGTACCGAGGAAGCGGCCCTGATCGCTGCGGCCGTCCCAGAAGATCTCGATCGGGTCCGCGGAGCCCGTCATCTGGGCGTCAGTCACGGTGCGGATCACGACGCCCTGGGAGTTCAGGGCCTCGACGATGACGCGCTCGCTGACGCCCGGCGGCGAGAGCAGGAACGCGACCTCGACGCCCCCTCCGCTGAGCTTCGGATCGGCGATGCGGGTCGTGTGGACCGCGGTCAGGTCCCCTCCCGCGGGAACGCCGCCGACCGCGGCAGAGAGCGCGACGCTCACCAGGGCCAGGGCGCCCAGGGCTGCTCGCCCCGGGGGCCGACGAAAGAAGGGAGGAACGGGACTCATGGGCGATCCGGTGCGTCGGGCGAGGGTGAGAAGAACGGTGTGCGGGCGCCAGCCCACCCGCGGGGCCACCAGCCACTATACGCCAGGGCGCACCTGGTTGCGGGGAGGGGCCGCTTCAGCGTGGTCGGGGCTCGGCCCGATCTCCCCTCCGCGCTCCCAGGGCGCGGGTCAGGGTCACGCCTGCGGCGACCAGGGCCAGGGCGCCGAGGAGCTGTCCCGCGCCGGGTCCGAAGCGCACCAGGCTCCTGGCGGCGTGCTCGCGCCCTGCGAGGCTCATGGTGCCGTAGGCGCTACGCCAGCCCTCCGCCGTCCGGGCCGAGATGCCCTCGACCTCAAGCGCCTGCGGCGAGGCTCCCGCGAGCACGAACTCGACCGCGGCGCGCCTGCCGTCGTGGGCGAGGTCGGGATGCTGCGGCTCTTGGAACGGCCACAGGCCCAGCACCGAGCCCACGAGCAGCCCAAGCAGGACGGCGTGCGATGGCCGGGGGTGGCGGGCCAGGAGGCGCTGGAGGAGATTGCTCAAGAGCGCGATGCCCGCCACGGCGCCGAGCGCCACCGGAGCGATCACTTCGAGCGACGCCGCCGTATCCTCCACCAGGCTCCGAGCGCTGAAGGAGCCGATCACCACCTCGTAGACGCCGAAGATCAGCAGCAAGTAGGCGCCGCTGATTCCCGGCAGGATCATGCTCGAGGCCGCGAGCGCCCCGACCCCGACCAGCAGCGGCGTCGAGACGGCGAGGCCGACGTCGCTCACTCCCCAGGCCAGGCCTGCCATCAGCCCCAGGCCGGCGCTGAAGCCCGCGATCCCCCCAGGGCTCGCGGGCCGGCACTCGCGCAGCAGCTCGGGTGTACCGCCCAGGGTCATGCCGATGAACAGGCTATAAGCCACCCAGCGCTGCTCGGTCACCAGGCTCACGGCCACGCCGGAGAAGGACACGATCGCCAGGACGGCGCCGACGGCCACCAGGGCCAGAAAGACGAGGGAGTCGCGTCGCAGCCGCAGGCTGGAGACCTCGGCCACTGCACCGATGAAGCGATCGTAAAGCCCCAGAGCCAGGATCATCGTCCCGCCGCTGACACCCGGCACCAGGTTGGCGAGCCCCATCAGGAACCCGCCGGCCAGGACGCGGGCCGGGCCAGGAGCCTGCGGGTCGGGCGCGTCGGTCGGAATCATGGCCTCCCATTCTGTCGTCCGCGACCGCCGACACCAGCCGCCATCCGTAACGCGCTCTCCCTCACCCGCCTCCGGGCACGAGCGGGCCTCGCCAACGCGCTCAGAGGCCGACGACGTACTCGAGGCGGTCGGTGAGGTAGACACCGAAGGGGTCGCCGCTGTCCCGGCCCCACCACTGGCAATGGACCGTCGTCCCCGGCACCAGCAGGAAGGGCGCGGGCACGCCACCGGCGTTGCCCGAGGCGAACGCGTTCATGTCGAGACTTAGAACGCCGTCACACAGGCCCGGAGTGCCGCCGCTGGGCACGACCGGGCCGCGGCGCAAGGGGAAGCGCAGACACAGCTCACCGCCGAAGAACGGCACGGGTGGGAAGGCCGCGCCCGCATGGGTGTAGGCAAGGATGCCGACCTCGTTCGCGTGGGCGTCGGAGCCGACGACCTGAAAGCCGGAGGTCGCCGAGGCGCTCGACTGACCCGTGGCACTGATCGAGGGCAGGCTCCCGCAGGAGTTCTGCTTGCCTGCGCAGAAGTTTCCATTGGCCAGGGCCGCCGTCACGGCCGCGAAGGCGTCCAGGCGCCCGGCACCTGTCTCGTTGTCGTGACCCGGTGGACCGAGGTCGATCGCCGTTGACTTCAACAGCGCCGCCGCCGAGTGCTGGTCGAGGGTCGGGTCCGCCTCCAGCATCAAGGCCAGTGCACCCGCAACATGCGGCGTCGCCATCGAGGTGCCGGACATGGGCAGGTAGCCGTTACACAAGTTGTGCGAGAGGACCGAGACTCCAGGCGCGCTGATGGTCGGGCGCAGGAGCCCGGGCGGATAGGGGAAGTCGCTGTAGGGGGGCACGTTCTCCCAGGTCGACGGGCCGCAACTGCTGAAGCCAGCCTTCACGTCGTTGCAATCGGTAGCCCCGACGGCGATCACCGAGGGCACGTCGCCGGGGGTCGTCACGTCGTCGGGCGGGCTGGCGCAACCGAAGTTGTGAGCCGCGAAGGCGACGATCACTCCGGCCGCCGTGACGTTGTCGCAGACCATGCGCCACATCGCCCGGTCCGGGCCCCAGGAGTGATGCCAGCCCAGGCTCGCCGAGAGGATGTCCGCGCCGTTGTCGAGGCCGTACTGCATGGCCTCCCAGACCGACGCCTCGCCCGCGAGGCTGTTGAAGAACTTCAGCACCATCACGTCGCAGCCCGGCGCCACCCCACAGCGCTCGCCGCCGGTGCCGTTTCCGGCGACGATCCCGGCCACGTGAGAGCCGTGGCCGTCGTGGTCACCCACGTTGCCGCTGTCGTTCTCGAAGTTCCAGCCGTTGACATCGTCCACGTAGCCGTTGGCGTCGTCGTCCAGGCCGTTGCCGGGGATCTCGAGGGGATTGCGCCAGACCTGGTTGGCGATGTCGGCGTGGTTGACACATAGGCCCGTGTCGATCACGCCCACCACCACGCCCCTCCCGTCGATGCCGTACTGGGCCCACACCTCGTCGGCGCCGATCAGGTCCACTCCGCACTGCAAGGTGCCCCCCGGGGTGCGGGGCGCGGCAGGCGCGAGGGCGAGCGCGGGAGCAGCGGCCAGAACCTCCACACCGCGCGGAGGAGCGAAGTGGATCCTGGCCACATCGGCGCGCGCGGCGATGGCGAGGGCCGCCGTCCGGTCGAGCTCGGCCCCCACGACGCTGGCGACCCACAGGGGCGAGATGCGCCCGGCGTGCCCGGCGGCCCGCAGGACCTCGAGCTCGGCCAGGAGATCCGCTTGGGCGGCGGCGGCATGCTGGGAGAGCAGGGCGATCACGCGCTCACGCCGCAATCGCCGGTCGCTGACCTCGCTCGCGGCAGCCAGCTCGGGAGGGGGCAGCTGGTCAGCCAGCACGATCGTCACGGGCACGAGTTCGGAGGGCGCCCTCGCCAGAGCGCGCGCCAGGCCCTCGGGGAGCCGGGAAGCGCCGATGTCCGACCCGAACGGCGAACTGGAAGCGCCGGCGGCCAGAAGGAGAGCTACGAGAAGGCTATGCATGCTGTTCTGGGTCCGCGCGAGTCATGGTCTGCATCCTCCCCTGCTCCAACCTACCCGCTCAAGTGGATCTCGGCGGCGAAAATGACGTCCGGTCACACCCCTCTCCCGCAACCCTGTGGAACCCGAACGCCCCAGGCAGGAAGATGGGCCGTGAAGCCGGATACCCCAGACGAGCGCCGCTGATCGGCGCCCCACCCGCCCATCTCCACCTCTCCATGCGCCTGTTCCTGCTCGACGGCACCGCCCTCGCCTACCGCGCCCACTTCGCGATGGCACGCTCCGGTCTGACGACCCGCGATGGTCGGCCGACGGGAGCCTCCTACGGCTTCACGATGACCCTGCGGCGCCTACTCGAACAGGAGCAGCCCGAGCGCATCGCCGTGGCCTTCGATCCGCCCGGGAAGACCTTTCGGCACCGGCAGTTCGCCGACTACAAGGCGACCCGCCAGCGCATGCCCGAGGAGCTGGTCGACCAGCTCGACGACCTGCGCGCCATCGTGCGCGCGCACGGAATCCCCATCTTCGAGGTCCCCGGCTTCGAGGCCGACGATGTGATCGGCACCCTCGCCACTCAGGCCGAAGCATTCGGCTGGGAGGTCATGCTGGTCTCCGGCGACAAGGACTTCATGCAGCTCGTCAGCGACCGCGTGCAGATCTACAACGTCTTCAAGCCAGGGATCGACCTCTTGATCGAGGGTCACGAAGCAGTCCGGGAGAAGTTCGGGTGCACTCCTGAGCACGTGATCGACGTGCTGGCCATCATGGGCGATGCTTCCGACAACATCCCCGGCGTCAAGGGCATCGGCGAGAAGGGTGCCATCAAGCTGATCGACCGCTTCGGATCGGTCGCGGGAGTCCTCGCAGGACTCGACGAGGTGAAGGGCAAGGCGCGCGAGCACATCGAGCGCGACCGCGAGCAGCTCGAGATGTCTCTCGATTTGGTCACCATCCGCTGCGACGTGCCCCTCGATCCGGGCCTCGATTCCGTGGGCACGAGCGAGCCGGACACCGAAGAGCTGCGTGAGCTGTTCGGAGCCCTCGACTTCCAGAGCCTCGTGCAGCGCGTGACGGAAGGCAAGCGGCCAGAGCTGCCGCGCGACTACGTGACCGTGCGCGACGAGGGAGAACTCGACGCCATGATCGCCGAGCTCGGCGAAGCGCGCTGCTTCGCCGTCGACACCGAGACCACCAGCCTCTTCCCGCTCGAGGCCGAGCTGGTCGGCGTCTCCTTCAGCGCCGGGGGCGGGCGGGCCTTCTACGTGCCCTTCAACCTCGAGCCACCGGTGCTGGCCGGCGGTCGCGCGGCGCTCCTCGAACGCCTCGCACCCCTGCTCTGCGATCCCTCCCTGCTGCGCATCGGCCAGAACTACAAGTACGACGCTCTGGTCTTCCTCGCCAACGGCCTGCGCGTCCCGCCGGCCGATTTCGACACGATGGTGGCCAGCTTCTGCGCCGCCGGAAGCACGCGCCGCCACAACCTCGACGACCTCGCCCTGCGCTTCTTCGACCTGCACAAGATCCCCACCAAGCAGATCATCGGGACGGGCAAGAAACAGGTGACGATGGACCAGGTGGCCGTCGACACGGTCGCCGAGTACGCCTGCGAGGACGCCGACGTGACCTTCCGCCTGCGGGAGGTCATGCAGCGCGAGCTGGCCGAGAACCATGCCGAGGAGCTGTTCGCGGAGCTGGAGATGCCCCTGACCGGCGTGCTGACCGCCATGGAGGAGCGCGGAATCCGTGTCGACACGGCGCTCCTCGCGGAACTCTCGGTCGAACTCTCAGCCGACCTCGAGGGCGCTGTCGCCGACCTCCACCGCCTGGCGGGCGAGGAGTTCAACGTGAACAGCACCAAGGCCCTTGGGACCATCCTGTTCGAGAAGCTCTGCATCCAGGACGCTGCCGGAGTCAAGCGACCCAAGCGCACGAAGACCGGATGGAGCACGGACCACCAGACCCTCTCGGAGAAGTACGGCGAGGTGGAGATCGTCCGACGCCTGCTCGCCTACCGCGAGCTCTCCAAGCTCAAGAGCACCTACGTCGACAGCCTGCCGACCTTCGTCAACGAGCGCACGGGACGCATCCACTGCTCCTTCAGTCAGATCTCCGCCGCCACCGGACGCCTCGCATCCAGCGACCCGAACCTGCAGAACATCCCGGTGCGCACCAAGCGCGGGCGGCGCCTGCGCGAGGCCTTCCTCCCGCGCGCCGCCGACGAGCAGGGAGAGTGGGTGCTGCTCGCAGCGGACTACAGTCAGGTCGAGCTGCGCATCATGGCGCACCTATCCGGCGACCCGGCCATGCTCAAGGCCTTCGAAGAAGGACGGGACATCCACGCCTCCACCGCCTCCGTGATCTTCGGCGTGGACCCCGCCGACGTGGACCGCGAGCTGCGCAGCCGCGCCAAGGCCATCAACTTCGGCCTGCTCTACGGCATGGGACCCGCGCGTCTGGCACGCGAGACGGGGCTGAGCGTGGTCGAGGCGCGCCAGTTCATCGATCGCTACTTCGACTCCTTCCCGCGGGTGCGCGAGTGGATCGACGCCCTGCTCGAAGAGGCGCGCGAGACGGGCTGGGTCGAGACCCTCATGGGCCGCCGGCGGCGGATCCCCGAACTCACCTCATCCAGCACGCGGGCGCGCTCCTTTGCGGAGAACGCGGCGGTCAACACTCCCGTCCAGGGCTCGGCGGCGGACATCATCAAGCGCGCCATGATCGACCTCGAGGCGCGCTTGGAGGATTCGCCTCTGGCCGGACGGATGCTGCTGCAAGTCCACGACGAGTTGCTGCTGGAGCTCCCCCGCTCGGAGCTGGAGCCGACCATCGAGCTGGTCCGCGAGTGCATGGAGGGCGCCGTGGACCTGCGCGTGCCCCTCTCGGTCGACTTCGGCTGGGGAGCGAACTGGCTCGAGGC
>DASCMO010000029.1:0-10394 GCA_036010965.1 Planctomycetota bacterium
GAGGCGGCGGCCGGTGAGAGCGCGAACGCGCAGGCCGTGAGGATGGGGGTCAGCTGCATCGCCTGCTGTCTACCACGGCACGCAGATTCGTGCACGGACCGCCCGCAGGACCTTCTCTGATAATTCTTGAAACCCTGCCCTCTCTTTCAGGGATAAAGGGCGTGGCTCCCAAAACCGAAGACCGGGAAGTTCGCGCTAACGGCCCCGTGATATGCCGGACTTGGGCGTCCTTCGTGGCCCTGTTTGACCGCTGTCCCCCCCGCTGCTATCGTCCCTGACTGACAACTGGAGCGACCCTGCGCGGGGAACCGGGTGTGAATCCCGGACGGACCCGCCACTGTAAGTCGTGCGCCGACGCGTCAACGATCCTGGGACTTCTGTACCAGCCGATCGGACCACTGGATGGACCCCGCAAGGGACAGCATCTGGGAAGGTCTCACGCGCCGGAGAGAGCGACGAGTCAGGACATCCGCCGGGGACGCAATTGGTAATCGGCCTCGCGGAATGGGCCCAAGCCTGGTGGATCGACCGCCGGCACCCATTCGAGGTCGGCCTTCGACGCGACTTCGAACGGAGATCCACCACATGTACGGTTTGCATTCCCTAGCGGCCAGCGCCGCATTCAGCCTGTTCTGTGTCAGCCCCGGCGCTGCCCAGGACATGATCGCCAGCGGCTTTTCCGCCACGGGTTCCCAGCCCGTCCCGGCCTCGTTTGCCTCCTACCACACCCTGAGCAACGGAGACCGAGTCAGCTTCGACGGGGTCAACATCGACCTCTACGACGAGGACGGCGGATTCCTGATGAACCTGGGCGCCCTGCCTGGATTCGTCTTCACAAGCTTCGTCGAGGCCGACCCCGACGAACAGTACGCCCTGGTCGGCGAGTCCTCCTTCGGGGACATCTTCAAGGTCATGCTGGACGGCAGCGGGCTTTCGCTCGTGGCCAACATCGCCTTCCACTACGACGCGGTCTTCGAATCCGCCGACAGCGCTCTGGTCAGCGCTTCGCCCTGCCTGTGCGGCACCAATGAGATCTTGCGCCTGGATGTCTCCACGGGTGCCGCCCTGCCCTTGGCCTCGGTGCCAGGTGCATCCGGGCCCCTGGGCCTCTCGGCAGGAGGCGACCTCTACTACGCGACCGTCTCGGCCCAGTTCCCCGCGCCTCCCGAGAGCACGGACATCGTGTACTGGACCGCAGCGCAACTTGCCGCGGGCGGGCCCCTGACACTTGGGGACGCGACCGTGTTCCATTCCGGCCTGGACGGGGCCGCCGGCCTGGCCGTCGACCCCGTGTACGGCAGCCTGGTCCTGGCCGA
The DNA here is from genome assembly GCA_036010965.1 of Planctomycetota bacterium. Lineage (GTDB taxonomy): Bacteria > Planctomycetota > UBA1135 > UBA1135. The sequence goes on from DASCMO010000029.1 coordinate 1,317, forward strand.
GGCGGTCTTTGGGGCCCAGACGCGCCTGTTGGAGTTCTCTCCCAGCGGTGAGCTGGTCGGGCCCGTGGTCGTGAGTGGCGCTTATCTCTCCAATGTCGAGCTGCGCCGGACAGGCACCAGCGGCCACTTCCATGCCTGGCAGCCCGACACCGGAGTCACCCTGCACTACAACGATCTCGACGGCGGATTGATCGTCGACATCAATCCACGTCGACCGCGAGCGGAGCTCGTCGCCAACGGACAGGCGATGACCTTCCGGGTCAGTCAGGCCCTGCCGGACAGCGCCATGCTGGTGCTCTGGGGACCGCAGTCCTCCTACGACCCGAACGAGAGCGCCTACGGGATGTTTCCGGGGTTCCTGTTCCAGACGGGAATGCCCCTGGCGTCGATCCGTCGCCTTCCGTTCTTCTCCGCCGTCGGCCCCGACGGCGTCGGGGAGTTCACCTACTTCGATCCCGGGCACCTGGCGGGCACCCTGGTTTTCCAGGCCCTGCTTCTCAACGGAACGGGCAGCGGTTTCATCGGTAGCTCCGAAGCCGTCCTCAACTGAGCGTCAGCGCGGGGGCTTGTTCTTCTCCGGGACGCAGCCAGGGCCCCGGCAGGGAGAGGCTCCAGCCCCCGGCTCCGAGATCCAGGTGGGCTCCGGCGAGCAGGTCGCCGACGCGTCCGGAGACGCTCGCCATGGCCGCGCCTCCCGGCTCCGTGGACGCCAGCACCCAGCCGGCCTCTCCGCCTTCGAGCGACCAGGCCAGGGCCGATCCCGGGGCGTGATCGACAGCCGTCGCCCACAGGAGCGTGCTCACCGCCCAAGGCAATTCCCAGCCCTCTCCCACCGAGGTCGCCAGGGTCGGCAGTGGATCGGGTCCGGGCGCGAGCCCCGCACCTGAGCGTCGCAGAGCGGAACGCACGACCCCAAGGACGAGTTCCAGGCCCCTCGCGTCCCTGCGCTCTCCGAGCAGATCGGCGCCCGATGCGCTGGCCAGAACGCCCAGCACGTAGCCCAGGTCCTCAATCTCGGCGGAGGTGCGAGCCAGGTCGGCGCTACGGCGCTCGAGCCATCGCTCGCCATCCCCGGCGGCAGCCAGAGCATTGAGCGATGCGAGCAGCTGAGTGGCGTTGTTCAGCCCGTGCATCAGCGCGGGCAGCAGGGCCTTGGCGAGGGGGTCGGGAGCCGTGGAGGTCATGTCAGAGGGAGGTTGGTACCAAGGAGGGGAATCGAACCCCTACTCCCTTGCGGGAAACGGATTTTGAATCCGTCGCGTCTACCAATTCCGCCACCTTGGCTCATGGGCCGCTCAGAGGATCGGTCAGTAGAGGCCCATAGGCAAGAGCCGGTATGGCGACGGGCAACAGATTGCCCTCCGCGCGGGTCAATCGGCCCTGGCATCGAAGGCGTGCTCGATTCCCCGCCCCACTCCCTCGGCGGTCGCGGCGTAGCGCAGAGCCGCCAGGATCCCGGCAGCGAAGCAGGACAGGCTGTAGGTCTCGTGCCGCAGGCGCAGCACCTCACCTTCGCCGCCCAACATGACCTCCTGGTTCGAGAGCAGACCCGGGATGCGCACGGAGTGGACCGGGATCTCGACGCTGGACCGGCCCTGCACAGCAGCAATACGCTCGGCCGTGTCCATGGCTGTGGCCGATGGTGCGTCCACCTTGTCCGCGTGGTGCATCTCGATCACTTCCACCCGCGGGTAGTGTCGCGCGGCGTCCTCCACGGCGCGCATCATGAGCCAGATTCCAAGGCTAAAGTTGGGCACCACGAGTCCGCCCAGGCTGACCTCCCGGGCGGCACGGTCGAGGGCCGCGTTCTGCTCGAGGGTCACCCCGCTTGTGCCGATCACCGGGCGCACACCGGCTTCGAGCATCGCCATGCCGTGCTCAGTGCCCAGGCCCGCAACGGTCACATCGAGAGCGACCTGGGCATTGCTGGCCACCAACGCCGTGCTCAGGGCATCGTTCCTGGTCAGGGCAGCGACAAGTTCGAGGTCCTGGGTGCCATCGATCTGATCGAGTGCCAGGCGCCCCATGCGACCGGCGGCCCCCACGACGGCGACTCGCAGAGGGGCGCTCACTGCTGTCCCTCGCGGGCGACCGCCAGGGTCAGCAGCTCACAGCACAGCTCGTCGAATCCCAAGCCCTCGACGGCCGCTGCCTTGGGCAGCAGGGAGCGCGGCGTCAGGCCCGGCAGGGTGTTGACCTCCAACACCACCGGCTCACCAGCACCTGGCCCTTCGAGGGGCACGATGAAATCGGTGCGCGAGGCCCCTGAACAACCGGTTGCCTCGTGGGCCCGCTGTGCCATCTCACGCAGGCGTGAACAGGTATCCGGCGAGAGTCCGGTGGGAGGAACGATCTCCTGGGCGCCGCAGCGCTCGTCGTACTTCTCCGCGTAGTCAAAGAAACTCCCCTCGCGCGGGACGATCTCCACGGGGCAGAGGGAGCGCGTGCGGGACCCTGAGTTGCCAAGGACGGGACAGGACGCTTCCCGTCCTTCGACGAGAGCTTCCACCAGGGCCGTCCCTGCCTCGGCCAGGACCGCATCCACGGCGGCGCCCAGGCCGGCAGAATCCAGGACCCGTCGGATGCCGATCGAAGACCCTCCTCCGTTGGGCTTGACGAACCAACCGTCCGCGCCAAGGCACAGCAGGTGATCCAGCAGCGCCGGGCCGCTCTCACGCCAGGCCCTCGCGCTGACCAGGACACCGGGTGCTACCGCAAGCCCAGACTGGGCCAGGACGGCCCGCGCGGCAGCCTTGTCCATGCACAGGGCGGAGGCTGCCACACCCGATCCCGTATGGGTCCGGCCGCAGGCGCGCAGGAGACCCTGCAGGGTGCCGTCTTCCCCCTCGCCGCCGTGCAAGGCCAGGAAGAAGACTGCGTCGACCGGGAGACTAGCCAGGGCCCCTGCGGGATCGCGCTCCCCCCCGTTCCAGCGCCAGCACCCGTCGCACCCGACCTCGACCGCCAGCAAGTCAGTCCGGCCGGCGCTCTCCAGCGCCTGCATCACCGCAGCACCGGATGCCAAGGAGACCTCGCGCTCTCCGGAGCGCCCCCCCATCAGGACCACGACGGGGCGGGTCTCGGCGCCGCTCATTCGTAGAGGAAGCCGTCCTCGCGCTCAACGAGGCGCGGCTCGCAGGCGGCAAAATCCTCAGCGGTTTCTGCCAGCAAGGGATCGATCTCGACGCAGGTCACCCCGTCCTCCCCGGCTTGCGGCAAGGACTGCCCGGCGGCCAGGGCCCATTCGGCGTGCAGGGTACAGAGGTTTCGGCGAGCGGATTCGGGAGAGTCATCGCCCTCGGCGTTCTTGACAGGGCTGAACTCGAGTCCGCGGTCCACTTCCAAGGTCACGCAGTCCTCAGAGAAACCGAGCGCGTCGAACACGAAGGCCTCGAACTTGAACCCGGTGCACTCGGTCTCGCGCCCTCCCTCGTCGATGGTACGAATCTTCTTGCGAGCCACGTGCCAGGGCAACTTGAGACCATCTCGGGTGATCTCGTCAACGAAGTCGGTGCGTAGCACGTGCACCGCCACATTGCCGGCCCGGAACAGCAGGCCCCCGCTCTCGTCCCGCGCGTCGCGAAAGTCCCCGGGAAGGTCTGAGTACTCTATGCACCCAAGGCGTCCGTCCACGCGGCCGAGGACCCCGACCTTCTCCTCCGGATCGGCCTTCGACACGACTTTGGACGACATTCCAGCGCCAGCCAGGGCATGCAGACCGATGAAGAGCGGGTCGCTGGGCCGTACGAGGGGATTGTCAACCTGGAAGTAGGAGAGGTGCTCCACGCCGCGTTGGCGGGCATCAGCCAGCCAGCCCGATTCGCGCAGGGCGGGCAGCACGCCTCCGTGGCCGTCGGGCGCGAGGAAGAGCGCATCGGGAGCCGACATCATCACGCGCCCGGTCTCGTCGAGAGCTGGCAGCATGGACTGGGTAAAGAAGAAGACGTCCTCAGGAGGCAAGCCGAAATGGTTGTTGCTCGCAAAGAAGCGTCGCGTGGTAGCGTCGTTGGTGGGTGACGTCATCACGTAGAAAGGCGTTCGTGTGCCGTAGCGCCGGGCGACCCTCAGCAAGCGTCGAGCGTGGAACTCGAAGAGTGAACGCCCGCTGACCGGCCCGACGGGGAACGCTCCCTTGGGGCCCTCATAGCCCAGGCGTGAGGCCTGGCCGCCGGCCACCAGCAGGAACCCGACGGCGCCCCGTGCCAGCAGTTCCTCGCCTGCTGCTGTCGCCTGCGCTGCCCGCGCGCGTTCAGCGGCCGTGCGCTCGAGCGGGAACACATCGGGCGGTTCGAAGTGGCCCGGAGCCGCTTCCCCGTCCTGTCCCAGCATCTCGCCCAGGGCCTGCACATGCCCCATGTCCATCGAGCAGATCTGGTTCGCAAGCTGCGTGCGCCCCTCCTCATCGAGCTCACCCCAGTGCCGGAGCAGGTGTCCCTGGTCATACCGCTCGCAGGTATCTCGCAGCTCCGCCTCGGAGTTTTGCCTGGGGGGCATCTCGGTCGTCATGGCGATCAGGTCCGCTCCGTTCCGGATCAGAACCTACCTGTCCTGTCCCTCACGATCCAGGGCTCCCGGCAGCAGTCCCGCCGCCCTGTGAACGGCCTTGTTCAGCGTAACCGCCCCATAACCCGACGGGGGTGTCAATCGGACTGAGAATCGGCGCGCGGGAACCGTGTCAGCTGGAGACGCTGCTGTCGGGGAGAGCGACGGAGACCGCCTCCAGCAGTTGCTCCATGAGGTGCAACTGGGCCTCGAGGCGCTTCTCGAGGACCATCTGCCGGTAGACCAGGCGCTCCACCACGGGAGGCAGGATCGCTTCACGCGTGTAGTTGTTGATCATGTTGATGATCTCCGCGCGGTCGGCATCGGGGAGCTTGTGAAAGTGGTAGTGGAATTTGTTCCGCAACACATCCTCGGTGACGTGCAGACATTCGGAGGTGATGCTCTCGATGCTCTGCTTGTCGTGCTCGGCGTGGAACACTTCCTTCTTGTACTCGTGCAGGAGCTCGCGGAAATTTGTCAGCAATGGGCCGCCATTAGAGGGGGGGCGAGTGGGCTGCTCGGGAGTGCCTTCGCAGCCATCCGGGAGCGGTGAAGTCCGCGGTCTGAAAGGGCATCGCCCTCGATCGAGCCCTCCATGAGCCCATGCTAACACACGACCGTGCTGGCCGCGACGGCCCTCAATCCACGCGCCGCAGACAGATCGATACGTTGTGCCCGCCGAACCCCAGGGAGTTGGAGAGGGCATGGCGCAGGGAGAGCGCACGGGCCTCTCCGGGCACATAGTCGAGGTCGCATTCCGGATCCGCGGTAGTGTAGTTGCGGGTCGGGTGGACCTGACCGTGATGGATCGAGAGGGCGGTGGCGACCAGCTCCACGGCGGACGACGCGCCCATCAGGTGCCCGAGCATCGACTTGGTCGAGGAGACTGCCAGAGCGTCCGCGTGCCGGCCGAAGACTGCTCGGATGGCCCTCGACTCAATCATGTCGTTGTAGAGCGTGCTGGTGCCGTGGGCGTTGACATAGTCCACGGTCTCGGGGTCCACGTCTGCAGCCTTCAGGGCCAGGCGCATGGCCCGCGCAGGGCCCTTTCCATCCTCGCGTGGTGCGGTGATGTGGAAGGCATCGTCGGTCGAACCGAACCCGACCACTTCCGCGTACACCCGCGCGTCTCGCGCCAGGGCCCGCTCCCACTCCTCGAAGACCAGGACGGCGGCACCCTCCCCCATCACGAAACCGTCCCGATCGCGGTCGAACGGGCGCGAGGCCGCGCCGGGATCGTCATTGCGGGTCGAGAGGGCCTTGGCAGAGCAGAAACCGGCCAGGCCCAGGGGCGTGGTGGCCGATTCGGCTCCCCCGGTCAGCACCAGGTCCGATTCGCCCCAACGGATCGACTGCCACGCCATGCCCATCGCGTGCCCGGAGGAAGCGCAGGCGCTGGAGGTCGTGAAGGAGGTACCCAGCAGGCCGTTCTTGATCGAGACCTGGCCCGCCACAGCGTTGGCCATGATGCGCGGGATGAAGTGCGGTGAGACGCGCCGTGGCCCCTTCTCGATCAGCGTATGGTGCTGTTCTTCGATGCCGGTGATCCCACCGATCCCCGTTCCGATGATCGCTCCATAGCGGCATCGCTGATCCTCGTCTTCCTCGGCCAGATCGGGGAGTCCAGCATCCGCCAGAGCTTCCCGGGCAGACATCAGCGCCCACATCGTGAACGGATCGAGCTTGCGCTGTTCCGGCCGGGAGAAGTGCTGTTCGACCTCCCAGTCCACGAAGGCCCCGATCTGGACCGAATGATGGGATGCGTCGAAGTGCGGGTTGAGCCCCACGCCGTTCTCACCCGCCAACATCCTGGGCCAGGTGCTGGCGACGTCGTTGCCCAGGGGATTGACGGTCCCCAACCCTGTAATGGCTACGCGGCGCATGATCCGAGGCGAGGGACCCGCAGGCCCCTGGTCAGGAATCCTCCTTCTTGGCCGTCTTCTCTTTGGCCGATCCCTTCTCAGCCGTCTGGATGTAGGAGACGGCCGCCCCCACGGTCTGGATCTTCTCGGCGTCCTCGTCGGGGATCGAGATGTCGAACTCGTCCTCGAACTCCATCACCAGTTCGACCGTATCGAGGGAGTCCGCCCCGAGATCGTTGATGAATGAGGTGTCGGTCGTGACTTTGTCGGGTGTCGCGCCCATCTGGTCACAGACGATGCGGATGACGCGGTCTTCTATGGAAGTATCACTCACGTTGCTGGTTCCCTTCGGGTTCTGGCCGGACAGCTAGATGCTGAGGCCTCCGTCGACGACGATGACCTGCCCGGTAATATAGTCTCCTCCGGGCCCGATCAGGAACTCCACCACCGCGGCCACGTCGTCCGGCGTGCCAATGCGGCCCAGGGGGATGGAGTCTTTCAGTTCTTTCGCGGCATCCTCGGAGAGGTCCGCGGTCATGTCGGTCGCCACGAAGCCCGGGGCAACCGCGTTCACGCACACCCCGCGCCCGGCCAGCTCCTTGGCCAGGGAGCGGGTCATGCCGTGGATTCCGGCCTTGCTGGCCGCGTAGTTCACCTGCCCGGCGTTGCCCGTCAGGCCGACCACCGAGGAGATGTTGACGATCTTGCCGCGCGCCTTCATCAGCGGCCGCGCGGCCGCCTTGAGGAAGTTCCACGAGCCCTTGAGGTTGACCGCGATCACCCGATCGAAGTCCTCCTCGCTCATGCGCAGCAGCAGCTGATCGCGGGTCACCCCGGCGTTGTTCACCAGCACTTCGAGGCCGCCCAGCTCGCTCTTCACCTGCTCGACCAGGGCCACAACGTCCTCGGTGGCGGAGACATCCACGCCGTATGCTCGCGCGCCCTCGGTCTCGGCTGCGCAGGCTTCCACCGTCTCGTTGCAGTTCTCGGCCCGCGTGGCAACGCAGGCCACGCGCGCTCCGCGCGTGGCAAGCCGCACGGCGATCGCGCGCCCGATGCCGCGCGATGCGCCAGTCACCAGTGCCACGCGACCATCGAGGTCTTGGGCGGGGCTTCGGGGAATTTCGGACACGCTACTGGCTGGGGCTCAGGGCTCACTCCCCGCGGTCAAGAATGGCCGCCTGGAGCTGAAGCCGGGACTGTACGCAGGCCCCCAGGGCTTTGCAACGGCCTGCGCCCATGCCACGAAAACCAGCGCGGCCTGGGCGCCAGGGGCTCTCAGGCCTTTACGTCCTGCGGGGTGGCGGCCGAGGAAACGCTGACCTGGCGGTCGATTTTCTTCATCAAACCAGCCAGGACCCGTCCGGGAGCCGGTTCGAGGAACTCCCCCACCCCCGAATCCAGCAAGCCCTGGATCGTCCGCTGCCAGAGCACCGGAGAGCAGACCTGCGCGGCCAGCTGGGCGGCGATTCTGGCGGGGTCGTCGGTCGCCGCGGCGTTCACATTGCTGAAGAAGGGGACGGCGGGAGGCCGGATCTCGACCTCGCGCAGGGCGACCTCCAGGCGCTCGGCCGCAGGGCGCATGCACTCCGAGTGGAACCCCCCGGCGACCACCAGGCGCCGCGTACGCCGCACGCCGTGATCGGGAGCTGCGGATTCAATCGCATCCAGAGCGGTCAACTCGCCGGAGAGGATGATCTGGCCCGGGGCATTCAGGTTCGCCACCGAGCAGATGCCACGTTCGGCCCCCACGGCGGCCAGAGTCTCGGCCTGGACCTCGTCGGCGCCCATCAGAGAGGTCATCCCCGAGGGCGTGGCCTCGCTCGCCGCCTGCATGGCCTCGCCGCGCAGGCGTACGAGGCGCAGGCCATCGGCGAAATCCAGAGACCCCGCGCACCACAGGGCGCTGTATTCGCCAAGGCTCAGGCCGCAGGTGGCTGCCGCCGCGCCGCGCTCGAGGCCGCGGCGCTCAAGGGCGCGCACGACCGCCACGCTAGTGACGAAGATTCCAGGCTGGGCGACGTCCGTGCGGTTCACCTCGTCTCCGCGCTCCCAGCACAAAGTCGAGAGTTCGAAACCCAGGATACGGTCCGCCTCGGCAAAGGTCTCGCGGGCGGTCTCGTCGGCCTCGCACCAGTCGCGGCCCATGCCCTCGAACTGCGCCCCCTGCCCGGGGAAGAGGATCGCGGCGCCTACCACGCCTACCAGCGAACCAGGGCTGCGCCCCAGCTCAGACCCGCGCCGAAAGCAGCCAGGATGACCAGCTTGCCCTTCTCTATTCGGCCATCGCGCAAGGCCTCGTCCAGAGCCAGGGGAACGCTGGCTGCGGAGGTGTTCCCGTAACGGTCGATGTTGATCACGACTTTCTCCGGCGGGATGTCGAGCTTGTCCACCGCCGAATCGATGATGCGGCGGTTCACCTGGTGCGGCACCACGACGCTCAGTTCGTCGAGGGTGTGCCCTTCGAGCATCTGTCGCACCAGCGAGGAGATCTTGGCCACTGCGAAGCGATAGACGTCTCGGCCGCGAACCTGAATCGTGTGACCGTGCGCATCAACACTCTCGTGGCTCGCGGGCTGCCGTGAACCGCCGGAGGGCATCTCGATCACGGAGTAGCCGTCTCCGTCACTGCCCAGGGTGGTGCGCAGGATCTCGCCCTGCCCACAGTCCTCGT
>DASCMO010000030.1:0-5526 GCA_036010965.1 Planctomycetota bacterium
AGGACCAGGGGCGTCCCTGGCCCGGGTCGGGGCCGGGCGCCGGCTCCCCATCCGGGTCCATTTACCCGATACCAACGGCGCACCGCCGGGTATGGGCTACACTTGAATGATCGCTCCCCCGCCGCTCATGCGGGGCCCCGAGCCCCCTCCAGGCCCCACCGCGGCCACCACCCGAGAGGATCCACCCGTGCTGTACCGATTCCTCCCTCGCGCCCTCTGCCTGCTGCTGCTGGCAAGCGTCGCCCCCGCACAATCACACGAGTATCGCCGTCAGGACGGCCGCTGGCTGCGCATCGAGAGCGCCGGCACTTTCCAGGTCGATCCGGAGGTGGTCTCGGTCCGCTTCGCCCCGGGCCTCGAGGGCTTGCAGGCCTTTCGTGAGGCGGTCGGCAAGGACTTCCCCGAGCTCTCCCTGGTGCGCTCCAACCGCCTGGGGACCTTCGATCTGCGCGTGAGCGAGGGCAGCGACGTGCTCGAGGTCGTGGCCGCCCTGCGCGCGACGGGCCTGGTGGATTTCGCCGAGGAGAACACCATCGGGCGCTGGATCTCCGACCCAAACGACCCGCTCTTCAGCGACCAGTGGAGCCTCAAGAATACGGGCCAGACCGGCGGCTCCTTCGACGCCGACATCGACGCGGATCTGGCCTGGGACCTGCAGTCGGGCCTGCCCTCGGTGGTGGTCAGCATCCTCGACAGCGGCACGGAGATCTCCCACGAGGACCTGACCGACAACGTCTGGATCAACCCCGGCGAGATCCCCAACAACAACCAGGACGACGACGGCAACGGCTTCATCGACGACGTCTACGGCTGGGACTTCGGCAACGGTAACAACTCGGTGCCGGGCTCCTACTGGCACGGGACCTCGGTGGCCGGCGTGGTCGGTGCGACGACCAACAACGGCAAGGGCGTCGCGGGCGTGGCGGGCGGCTTCGGCAATGGCGCCGGGTGCCGCCTCATGATCCTGGGGGTCGGCGACAGCGGGCCCATGGGCTCGATCCTCGACGACGCGATCATCTACTCCGCCGACAACGGCGGCGCGGTCATCACCATGAGCCTGACCGTCGGCCAGTCGACCGCGATCAACAACGCCCTCGACTACGCCTGGGATACGGTCGGTGTGTTCACCGACTGCGCGGCCGGCAACAGCGGTGGCGCGGTCGGCTACCCCGCCCACCACGACAAGGTGGTCGCGGTGCCCGCCACCGATGATCAGGACAACCGTGCGAGCTGGTCGTCCCAGGGTCCCGAGAACTGGGTCGCTGCGCCAGGCGTGGACATCCGCATGCCCACCATGGGCAACGCCTACCACTATTCGAGCGGGACCTCCTTCGCCGCCCCGCACGTCGCGGGCGTGGCCGCCCTGCTCTTCTCCGCCCTGCCGAACCTCGACAACGACTCCCTGAAGGAGATCCTGAAACTCACCGCTGACGACATCGGCAGCCCGGGTTTCGACAACCAAACCGGCTGGGGGCGCTTGAACGCCGAGGCCGCCGTGCAGCACGCGCTCGACAACGACTGCAACGGAAACGGGGTCTACGACCCCGACGACATCGCCAGCGGCAACTCCAACGACACGAACGGCAACGGCATCCCCGATGAGTGCGAGTGCACGCCGCCCGCGAACTTCTGCGTGACCTCCCCCAACACGACGGGTGCCGGCGCCTTGATCAGCTCCTCGGGCAGCCAGAGCGTGAGCGCGAACGACGTCACCCTCGAGGCGACGGGCTGTCCCCCCGGCCAGCCGGGCGTCTTCTACTACGGCCCGAACACGGCGCAGATCCCCTTCGGCAACGGCTTCCGTTGCGTCACCGGCGCCGTGCACCGCCTGCCCGTCGTCTACATTGACGGCGGCGGCACCGCCACCCAGGCCTTCGACCTCACGACCGCCCCCAACCCCGGCGGGATCCAGCCCGGAGACATCTGGCACTTCCAGTACTGGTACCGCGACCCCCTCTCGGGCGGCCCGAGCACCTTCAACCTCTCCGACGGCCGGACCATTCCATTCTGCCCCTAGAGTCGCTGCGAGTTCGCAGCGCTCGCGCTCAAGCGGCCCGGGCAAGACGCCTGGGTGCGGGACGTCACGACCCTCATTTGGGGCCAGACGGCCAGGCCCGCGCGGCTCAGGCCTCGTCGAGGGCGTCGTAGACGCGAGCGAGGCGCTCTCCGATGACGGACCAGTCGTAGCGCTCGAGAGCAGTGCGGCGCGCGGCCTCGCCGAGGGAGCGCCGCAGGCTGCGGTCGGCGAGCAGGCGCGCGAGGGTCTCGGCCATCTCCGTCGGCGTGTCCGCCAGCAGGATATCGGCGCCGTCGGTACAGGCGATGCCCTCGGCTCCCAGGCGCGTCGAGACGGTCGGCAGGCCTAGGGCGAAGGCCTCCAGGACCTTGAGGCGCGTCCCGGCGCCGTGGCGCAAGGGGACGACGCAGACCGCGGCGCGCGCGAGGACTTCAGCCGCGTCGGGCACGAAGCCGCACACTTCCACATCCGCGTGAGCGCGGCCGCGCTCGAGGAGGTCGGGCGGCGGGTCCTTGCCGACCGCCACGAAGCGCAGGCCGGCGACCCGGCCGCGCAGGAGGGGCATGATCTCGTCGATGAACCAGCGCGCTCCGTCCGCATTGGGGGCGTAGGCCATGTCGCCCACGAAGCACAGATGCGCGGCGCGCTCGGGGTCATGGCGATCCCCATCGCGAGGCGTCAGGCGCGAGCAGTCCGCTCCATTGGGGATGACCTCGACGCGCAAGGCAGGGTCGCGCGCCAGGAGCAGCTCGCGCTCGGTGTCGGAACACACGAGCAGCACGCGCGCACCGCGAAAGATCGCCAGCTCACTCTCCGCGAGCAGGCGTGCTTCACGGCGCTGGAGAGCACCCAGGAGAGGGTTGCGCGCCAGGGCCGCCGCGCGTTCGTAGTAGACCCAGAGCAGGTTGTGAGAATCCACGACGTACGGCGTGCCGTCAGCGCGGGGTAAGCAGGAGTGGACGTCCACGTGGTTGAGGTGCACGCGGTCGAAGCCGCCCTCGGCCAGCAAGGCGCCGACGCGACGCAGGAGCAGCGGATTGCGGTTGTGACGCAGGACCGCGGGCTCCCCATGCGCGAGGGCGGAGAGCAGGGTGCGCGCCCGACCGAGGACGCCCGTCGCCTTGACGTCGCGTACGAGGTGAACGGCGCTGCAGAGGGGTTCGAGGGCCTCGCGCGCCTCGCCCTCCTCGGGCCCGCCGGCGCCGGTCGAGACCAGGGTCAGGGGCCGGCGCGCGGCGAGGGCCGCGAGCAGGTGGAAGGTGCGCTGGTTGCCGCCGTCCGACAGGGGCCAGGGCAGCTTCTGGCTCACGAACAGCACGGAGGCGGCGCGCGCACCCTCGGAAGCAGACATGAGGGGATTGGAGACACCGAGGGCGGAGAAAGCACGCCCTTTCCCGCGCGACTCGGCTCGGCCGACCCCGAACAAGGCGCCCAGGCGCACCCAAGATCCCGCCCGCGGCCCTCTCGCGAGCCCCGAGCGCCCTGCTACACTCCCGCGCAGTGCCCCCTGCCAACACCCCAGCGACGAAAAGCGGCCGCTCTCCCCTCGTCACGGTCTTCCTGACGGTCTTCATCGACCTGCTCGGGTTCGGGATCGTCATCCCCCTGCTGCCGGTCTACTCCAAGGCCTACGGTGCGAGCGAGCTCTCCCTGGGCCTCCTGTTCGCCAGCTTCTCGGCCATGCAGTTCGTCTTCGCGCCCTTCTGGGGCCGCATATCGGACCGCTGGGGCCGCCGGCCGGTGCTGATCGGCGGCCTGATCGGCACGTCCTTCTCCTACGTCCTGTTCGGCCTGGCGAGTTCGATGACGGGCCTGTTCGTGGCGCGCATGCTGGCGGGCTTCTTCGGCGCCAACGTCGCCACGGCCCAGGCCTACATCGCCGACGTCACCGGCGAGCGAAACCGAGCGCGGGGCATGGGCATGGTGGGCGCGGCCTTCGGCCTCGGCTTCACCTTCGGACCGCTCCTGGGCGGCGAACTGGCTGCCTGGCACATCGGCCTGCCCGGTTTCGTCGCCGCGGGTCTCTCGGCCTCCGCGGCCCTCTATGGCTTCTTGCGCCTTGAGGAACCCGAACGGGCGCGCGACCCTTCCTCCTCACGCCTCTTCGGCTTCGCGACCGTGCGCGAGGTGGCCGGGAACGGGCGCATCGGGACGGTGATGCTGCTGTACTTCCTGAGCATCCTGGCCTTCTCGGGTTTCGAGACCATGTTCATCCGCTTCGGCCTTGCGCGCTTTCCTGAGGTCTTTGGGATCGAGGGACCGCTCGCCAGCGCCACCATCGACCAGGTGCTCGCCGCCGCCCCGATCGCAGGTCGCTACATGTTCTTCATCGGCCTGATCGCAGCGGTGATCCAGGGCGGCCTGATCCGGCGCCTCGTGCCGCGCTTCGGCGAGGTGCGTCTGATCGTTGCCGGCCCCATCCTGCTCGGAATCTCCCTGGCCATCATCGGCCTGGCCCAGAGCTGGTGGGTCGTGATCCTCGGCTGCGCCGTCATGCCCTTCGGATTCGGCATCAACAACCCCTCGCTCAACGGCCTGCTCTCGCGCGCCGCCCCAGCCGACCGCCAGGGAGCGGTCCTGGGCTTGAACCAATCCGTCGGCAGCCTGGCGCGCGTCCTCGGGCCCCTGCTGGCGGGCGTGCTGTTCGGCGCACTAGGCCCGGGAGCGCCCTTCGGCGCCGGTGCGGCCATCCTGGCCGTCGCCGCCCTGATCGCCATGGCCTACCGCGCACGCCACGGGGCCAGCTTCGCGGCCGCGGCCGCCGCCGTCGACGACGAGCCCACGAACTAGGGTCCGCGCGATCTTTCGGCGACGAGGGGGTTCTGAGGGAGCGCGGTTTGCCTTAGCCTCGATTCAGGCCCCCCATCCGGCACGCCAGGGCTCGCGCGCCCCGCCCGTGCCGCCGTCCGACCTCCCAGTGAAGAGGACCCCGCCGTGCCGAACCACTCCCCGCTCCTCGCCCTGCTGCTGCTCCTCCCCTCCGGCGCGAGCGCGCTGGCCTCCTCCGCCCAGGCGCCCGAACGCCTGAGGGTGGAGCGCTCCGGAAACACGAACGCCCTGTCGATCCCCGGCGGCGGCGTCTTCCATCGCACCCGCGCCGTGGTCAGCGACGATCGCCTGCTGCCGATCCCCGGGGGGCCAGGTCTGGCCGCCCTGTGGAGCGAGGACGACGGCAACGGAAGCCGGCCCTGGTTCGCCCTCAGCCTGGATGGGAACACCTTCTCGCGCCCGCGGGCGACCACCTTCGACCTGCGTCTCAAGCGCGCGCGCTTCGACCCCCTGGTCGCCGCGCCCGAGTTCACCGACTCGCCCCTTCCCCCCGCGGGCGGCGTGTACATCGTCCAGTTCCAGACCCAGCCGCTCGAGGCCTACCGCGCCGACCTGCGCGAGCGCGGCGCGCGGATCCACCACTTCCTGGCGGACCACGCCCACCTCGTGCGCATGGACGAGGCGCTCGCGGCCGAGGTCGCCGGCCTGGCCCACGTGCGCTGGGTCGGGCCCTACCATCC
>DASCMO010000031.1:0-18378 GCA_036010965.1 Planctomycetota bacterium
TTCAGGTCCGAGGTCGCGAAGTTGCCCGAGTCCAGCAGCACGAGCGGCCGCAGGTCGGGGGGGATGACCGGCACCACGTCCATGACCATCCACTCGGAGTTGTTGCCCGAGTCGCGCAGCATCTCCACGGTCCGCAGGCGCTTGATGATGTCCTTCTGGCGCTGCTTCGAGCGCGTGGACAGCAACTCTTCCCGGAGCTCGTCCGAGGTCTGCTGAAGGTCGAGGCGATTTAGCATCTTTCGCACGTCCTCGTCGCCCATGTCGGCGTCGAACTCCGACCCGTACTTGGCGCGCGCTTGACGGAACTCCTCCTCCGTCATGAGCTGGTACTCTTCCAAGGGCGTGTCGCCGGGATCGACGACCATGTAGTCCTGGAAGTAGATGACGCGTTCGAGGTGCGCCACCTTGACGCCCAGCAGGTTTCCAAGGCGCGAGGGCATGGCCTTGAAGAACCAGATGTGAGCGGTGGGCGCGGCCAGGTTGATGTGGCCCATGCGCTTGCGGCGCACGCGGCTGTGGGTGACCATCACGCCGCACTTGTCGCAGACGATACCCTTGTGCTTGATTCCCTTGTACTTGCCGCAAGAGCACTCCCAGTCCCGTTCGGGGCCGAAGATGCGCTCGCAGAACAGACCGTCGCGCTCCGGACGGTAGGTCCGGTAGTTGATGGTCTCGGGCTTCTTGACCTCGCCGAAAGACCAGGACCTGATGTCCTCCGGAGAGGCCAGGCCGATCGTGACGCTGCCGTAGTCGTTGACTCTGTTGTAGATTGAATCGGCCATGGTCTAGGAGTCCGTTGGAGAGGTGCTCTGGATGCCAGGGCGAGCGCATCCGCACTGGATCGGTGCCTGGAGACGCAGGCGAATCGGAGGATTAGGCGAGGCTTCGAGGTGCCGTGCCGGTGTGGAGGAGGTTGTCATGGTGCTGAATGACGTCTTCAATGGACTCCTAGAGCGTCGAGGCCTTCTTGTTGAGCTGCATGTTGAGCCCCAAGCCCTTGATCTCGTTGGTCAACACCTCGAATGAGACCGGGGTCCCGGGTTCGAGGATGTTGAGCCCCTTCACCATCGATTCGTAGATCTTCGTCCGACCGTCCACGTCGTCGGACTTGACGGTCAGTTGCTCCTGCAGGATGGCTGCGGCGCCGTAGGCTTCCAGAGCCCAGACTTCCATCTCGCCGAAGCGCTGCCCGCCGAAGCGAGCCTTGCCGCCCAACGGTTGCTGGGTGATCAGGCTGTAGGGTCCCGTGGCGCGCGCGTGCACCTTCTCGTCGACGAGGTGGTGGAGCTTCAGCATGTACATCACGCCCACGGTGACCTCTTGCTCGAAGGGACTTCCCGACCGACCGTCAAAGAGGGTGAACTTCCCGGTGGTCGGGAGGCCCGCACGCTCCAGCATGGCCTCGATCTCCTCTTCCTTCGCCCCATCGAATGCCGGCGTGTTGCACCGGATCCCGAGGTGGCGGGCGGCGAGACCAAGGTGGGTCTCGAGGATCTGCCCCACGTTCATGCGGCTGGGCACGCCCAGGGGGTTGAGGACGATGTCCATCGGCGTCCCGTCCTCGAGGTACGGCATGTCCTCAATCGGAACGATCTTGGAGATGACGCCCTTGTTGCCGTGACGGCCGGCCATCTTGTCTCCGACGCGCAGGTTGCGCTTCGTGGCGAGGTAGACCTTGACCATCTCCAGCACGCCGGTGGGGAGCTCGTCCCCTCGACTGAGTCGGTTGACGACCTTGTTCTTGTCGCTCTCCTTGTCGTCGATCTTCGCCTGGCATACGTTGATGATCTCCTGCGCTCGAGCCACTTTCTTGGCGTCGGAGGCGGCCTCCATGGCAGCGACGCTCAGGAGCCGGATGCGCCGCAACTCGTCGTAGGTTGAGGTGTCGTCGAGGTCCACCGGCTTGCCGGTCAGGTCGTCTATGACGGGCTCGCCGAGTGCGGTGGTGACGCCCTCGAGCATGTTCCCGCTGTGGACTCTCAAGGCCCGCAGGAACTCCATCTCGGCCTCGCGGATGACGCCCAGGGCCTTGGCGCGCTCGGCGTCGGTCAGGTTCACTCGACGCGAGAACTTCTGCGCGTCGATCACGACGCCGCGCGTTCCCGGAGGCATGTTCAGGGAAGCGTTCTTCACGTCCACCCCGGCCTTGCCAAAGATCGCGTGCAGGAGCTTTTCCTCGGGGGTGAGTTCGCTCTTCGATTTGGGGGCGACCTTCCCGACCAGGATGTCCCCCGCCTCGACGAAGGTGCCGATGCGGACGATCCCGGTCTCGTCGAGGTTCACCAGGGCCTTCTCCCCGACGTTGGGGATGTCGCAGGTGAACTCCTCCTTGCCGAGCTTCGTCTCGCGGATCTCGACCTCGTACTCCTCGATGTGGAGCGAGGTGAAGACGTCCTCGCGCACGAGGCGCTCGGAGACCAGGATCGCGTCCTCGAAGTTGAAACCATCCCAGGTCATGAATGCCACGAGCAGGTTCTTGCCGAGGGCGAGCTCCCCGCCGCGGGTGGCGGCACCGTCCGCAAGGAGGTCGCCGGCCTTGACCTTCGTGCCCTCCACCACCATCGGGCGATGGTTCTGAGTGGTGCGATCATTCAGGCCACGGAACTTGGCCAGCTCGTAGGTATCTTCGCCGACGATGATCGTGTTCGAGTCCACATAGTCCACCTCGCCATCAGTGTTGGCGTAGAGCGGCATATTCGAGTTACGCGCGACGATCTCCTCCATCCCCGTGCCCACAACGGGCGGGTCGGCGATAAGGAGAGGGACGGCCTGGCGCTGCATGTTCGAGCCCATCAGCGCCCGGTTGGCGTCATCGTGCTCGAGGAAGGGGATCAGCGCTGCGGACACGCCGATGATCTGACTCGGAGAGACGTCGACGTAGTCGACCTCTTCCGGGGGTACCTCGATGTTGTCGCCATCGCGGCGAGCGAGCACTTTTTCCGAGATGATCTGCCCCTTGTCGTCGAGGACCACATCGGCCGGCGCCATCACGAGGCCAACCTCCTGGTCCGCTCGCAGATAGACGACCTTCTTTGCGAGCTTGCCCTTGTTCACCTTCCGGAAAGGCGCCGTGAGGAAGCCGTAGTCGTCGAGGCGGGCGTAGAGGGCCAGGGACGAGATCAGTCCGATGTTCGAGCCCTCGGGGGTCTCGATAGGGCACAGTCGGCCATAGTGCGAGAGGTGCACATCGCGCACGTCGAAGCCGGCGCGCTTGCGGTTGAGGCCGCCCGGGCCGAGGGCGGACAGGCGCCGCTCGTGGGTGAGCTGGCTGAGCGGGTTGGCCTGGTCGACCACCTGGGAGAGCTCGCTCCTTCCGAAGAAGTAGTCGACCGCGCTCGAGAAGGTCTTCGAGTTGATCAGGGTGCGCGGAGAGACCGTCTCGGCGTTCTCCAGGTTCATGCGCTCCTGCGCCGTGCGCTTGAGCTTGAGCAGTCCCTTGCGAAACTCCTCCCCCGCCAACTCCGCGATCGTCCGCACGCGACGGTTGCCGAGGTTGTCGATGTCATCGACCTCGCCTTCCCCGCTGCGCAGCCCGATCAGGTAGCGGATCGAACCGATGATGTCCTGGGGCTTGAGAACCTGCGTGTCCTCCGGGATGTCCTGGTTGAACTTCCGGTTGAGGCGAAAGCGACCGACCCGTCCCAGGCGGTATCGCTGCGCGTCGAAGAACTTCTCATGGAAGAGGTCGCGGGCCTTCTCGAGTTGCACCGGGTTGCCGGGGCGCAGGCGCCCATAGATCTTGAGCAGCGCCTCCTCGTGGCTCTTGGTGGGGTCCTCGTGCATCGAGTTGACGATCAGGAGATCGATGTCCTCGACGTCTCCGGCGATGATCTCGACCTCTGACAGATCACTGGCCGCGATCTCGAGGGCCGCGGTCTCCGGAATGATCTCGCCCGAGGGGACGAGGACCTCCCCGGTCTTGAGGACCACGATGTCCCCCACGGCGACCTTGTCGGTGATCAATTTCGCGAAGGCCTTCTCAGTCTGAGACTTGGTCTTCTTGACGCGCTTGGTCTTGTAGAAGTGGCGCAGAATGTCGCGGTCGCTCCCGAGGGACTCGTCCAGCGCGCGCAGTAGGGTGATGGCCGAGAACTTGCCCGACTGGTCGATGCGGACCTGAAGGGCGTCCTTCTTGGTCACGTTCAACTCGACCCAGGACCCGCGCTCGGGGATGATCCAGCAACTGTGGAGGCGGCGCGTGTCGGATGCGCTCGCCTGGTCGCAGGAGAAGTCCACACCCGGAGAGCGGTGCAACTGGCTCACGATGACGCGCTCGGAGCCGTTCACAATGAACTCCCCGCCGCCGATCATGATCGGGATCTCCCCCAGGTAGACCTCTTCCTCGACGGCCTCGGTCTTGATCAGGCGCAGGCGCACCTTGAACGGATAGCCGTAGGTCAGCCTCAGCTTGCGGCACTCGTCGATCGTGTAGCGGGGCCGACCGAGCTCGTACCCGACGTATTCCAGACAGAGGGTCTTGTCGTAGGAATAGATCGGAAAGATCTCGCCCAAGAGCTTCTGGAGCCCGAACTCGGGGCGGTTCGCCTGGGGGACGTCCCGTGCGATGAACTCGGTCCAGGCCCGGGTCTGGGTCTCAACCAGGTTGGGCAGGTCGAGGATCGCGGGGTACCGACCGAAGGTCTTGACGGAAGTTTTGACGGGAACTGTAGTTGCTGTCATTTGAGCCACTGACCAACTGGGCCGGATCGCGGTAGTGTCGCTTGCTCGATGCCGGCGGACCGGATGGAAAGAGGGCGCTCCGAAGCCAGAGATCGCTGCCACGAACGCTGCCCGGATCCCGGCGCCACGCGCCGGTCCCGAGGCCTCGTCCGAACCTACGGCCTGGCCTGAAAGAGCCCGAGAATCGACTGTAGAGCGGAACGCGCCGGCTGGGAGGGGTCCCGACCGACGATGCGCTCCGTTCGATGATTGCTAGAGATGCCAGCAGAGATCACCCCCCAGACCCCGCGCGGCGGGATCTGAGAGTCAGTACGGATCACGAGACCCGAAGTGTGACGCTGGGCCAGCATTCTGTGGTGTGGGGGGCCAGGTGCCGTCGGGCTACTTGACCTCGACGGTCGCGCCGGCGGCCTCGAGCTGGCTCTTGAGCGCCTCGGCCTCGTCGGCCGGGATGCCCTCCTTGACCGGAGCGGGGGCCTGATCCACCAGACCCTTGGCCTCCTTGAGGCCCAGGCCGGTGATCGCGCGGACCTCCTTGATGACCTGGATCTTCTTGTCGCCCACAGCCTGGAGGATGACGTCGAAGGCGGTTTGCTCCTCTTCGCCACCTCCGTCACCGCCGGCGGCGGCAGCGACGGCCACAGGGGCGGCCGCGCTCACTCCCCACTTGTCCTCTAGATGCTGGACGAGCTTGGAAGCCTGAAGAAGGGTCAGGTCGTCGAGTTGGTCAGCGATGGTCTGGAGCTCGGATTCGAGCTCGACGGTTGCCTCATCGGACATGTCAGTCACTCCTGGAGAAGAATCGTCTACGGAACTTGAAGGGAAGAGGGGTCGCCACCATCGGTGGTGGGCGAGTCCGCTCGTGATCGTCGTCGGTGCGGGTCGTTCAGTCTGAGTTGCTGCGCGAAGGAAAGGCGGTCAGGCCTCGTCCTTCTCGGTGTCCTCGGTCTCGGCCGGAGCCTCGGCGGCCTCGGTCTCAGCCGGGGCCTCGGCGGCCTCGGTTTCAGCCGGGGCCTCGGCGGCCTCGGTTTCAGCCGGCGCCTCGGTGCCCTCGGTCTCGGCCGGGGCCTCGGCGGCCTCGGTCTCGGTCGGTGATTCTGCGGTTTCGGTCTCGGCGGGCGCCTCCGCGGGCGCCTCCGCGGGCGCCTCGGCGGCCTCGGTATCGAGGGGGCCGCCGGCGTCCACGTGGGCCTGAACCACTCGCGCGAGTCCGCCCGGTACGCCGGAGATCACGCAGACAAGGCCGCGAGCGGGTCCGCTCAGGCAACCGAGGATCTTGGAGTGCAGAGTCGGGCGATCAGGGATGGCGGCCAGAGCGAGTGAATCTGCGGCATCGAGGATCTCGCCCTCCAGCAGCCCGGCCTTGAACTTGACCTTGCCGGCCTTCTTGAGCTCCGGAGCAGCGAGGACCTTGGCGGCCAGGATGGCCTGCTCGGCGTCCCCGTAGGCCAGGGCCGTGCTGCCCGTGTAGGTGTCCTCGGGGAAGGTGAGCCCGCGCTCGGTCATCACGCGCTTGGCGAGGTTGTTGCGCACCATGCGAAACTTGACGCCATGGCCAGCAAGTTGCCCGCGCACGTCCTCGGTTTCCGCCACGGTCAGGCCGGCGAAGGAGACGAGGAGCATGCCCTCGACATCCGTGAGCTCGTGCTCGAGTTCCTTGCAGATCAGCGTATTGACGAGGTTTGCCATCACCTAGCTCCCGTGAGAGATCCAGAGGCCCGGACCCATGGAGGTCGAGACGCAGATGCGCCGGACAAAGGTGCCCTTGACCGTGGCCGGGCGCATGCCCGTCACGTGATCGACGAAGGTCGTGAGGTTCTCGACGAGGGCATCCGTGGAGAAGGAGCGCTTGCCCACCGCCGCGTGTACGTTGCCGCCGTCGTCCGTGCGGAACTCGACCTTGCCCGCCTTGAAATCAGAGACGGCCTGGGCGACGTCCGGCGTCACCGTGCCGGACTTGGGGCTCGGCATCTTGCCTTGCGGGCCGAGGAGCTTTCCGAGCTTGCCGACGTGCTTCATCATGTCGGGGCTGGTGATGACGATGTCGAAGTCCATCCAGCCGCCGGCGATCTTGTCGGCGAGGTCCGCGGAGCCCACGTGGTCCGCTCCCGCCTCACGCGCGGCGTCGGCCTTGTCTCCCTCGGCAAAGACGACCACGCAGATTGACTTGCCGAGCCCGTTGGGGAGCGAGACGGCGCCGCGCACCAGCTGCTCCGACTTGCGCGGGTCAATCCCCAGGCGCAAGACGACCTCCACGGACTCGTCGAATTTAGGGGCAGGCAGGCTCTTGAGCACGTCCAGAGCCTCGACGGGCTCATAGACGCGTTCCCTGTCCACCTGGGCCACGGCCTCGTTGTATCTGCGACTGCGCTTCACGATGTCACTCCAAGACCAATCACTCCACGACCTCGATGCCCATCGAACGGGCCGTTCCGGCGATGATGCGGCAGGCCTCGTCCATCGTTCTCGCGTTGAGGTCCTCCTTCTTCATCTCCACGATCTCCTCCAGGTCCGCGCGCGTCACCTGGCCCACGATCTCCGTCCCGACAATGCCGGCACCCTTCTCGACGCCCGCCTTCTTCTTCAGCAGCACCGATGCCGGAGGCGACTTCAGGATGAAGTCGAATGTGCGGTCCTTGTAGACGCTGATCTCGACGGGGATGATCAGACCCATCTGCTCGCGCGTACGGTCGTTGAACATCTTGACGAAGTCAGAGATGTTCAGACCGTGGGCGCCGAGGGCGGGTCCAACCGGCGGAGCGGGCGTTGCCTGTCCCGCGGGGCAGTGCAGCTTGATCTTTGCTGTCAGTTGCTTGGCCATACTCAGACAGCCTCCACTTCCCAGTATTCCAGTTCGACGGGGGTCGGGCGGCCGAAGATAGTCACCACGACCCGGATCGTTCCCTTTTCGGCGTTGACCTCATCGACGGTCCCATCGAAGCCGTCAAAGGCGCCCGACTTGATCTTGACCAGGTCGCCCTTCTGCATGCCGATGCGGACCTGGGGTCGCGCTTCGGAATCCGACATGCGGGCCAGGATGGCGGAGACCTCGATCTCGGTCAGGGGCGTCGCCTCTCCACCGCTGCCGAGGAACTCGCGCAGTCCGTCAACCGACCGCAGGGTGCCGCGCACCATGTGAGTGCGGCTGTCCTCGGCGTCATCGATGTCGGCCTGCACCATCAGGTAGCCCGGATAGAGCTTGCGGCTGACCGTGCGTTTCTTGCCGTTCTTGAGGTCCGTGACCTTCTCGAAGGGCACCAGGATCTGGGGGACGATGTCCTCCAGCCCCGAGACCTTGAGGCGCGTTGAGGCGTTGCGCGCGATGCTGTCCTCACGGCCCGACTGGCATCGGACGAAGTACCACCTGTGGCTCATGGCTCAGCTCCCCCCCATCAGAACAACCCTCGCCACGCGCCCCAGGAGGGCGTCGCTGAAGGCGAGAAAGGCCATTAGGAAGGCGACGGTCAGGACGACCACGATCGAAGACTTGAAGGCCTCGTCGACGGTCGGCCAGGTCACCTTCTTGAGTTCGCTCTCGGTCTCGATCAACAGGTCCGCCGTACGCGGACGCTCCGTGTAGCGGTAGAGCAGCAGCAACCCGCAACCGAAGACAGCGGCGGTAACGAGCAGCGCGCCGTTGACGTCGAGGCCCACGACAGGAATGCGGCCGGCGATGTTGTTCGCCAGGACCTCGACACGGCCGACCAGCTCGCGGTAGAGCGATAGGCAGCCGTAGAACATGAGCACAGCCATGAACCAGAACACGGCCATGCGGGCCATCCTCCCCTGGTCTTTCTTGTAGGCCATGTCGTTCAACCTCCGTTTCGTCCGCCCGCGAGGGGGACGACTAGAGCTTCTTCTCCCTGTGGGACGTGTGCCGCCTGCAGAAGCGGCAGTACTTCTTCTTCTCGAGCTTGTAGGCCGCCTTCAGACGCTTGTGCGTCGTGTAGTTGCGGTTCCTGCACTCGGTGCACTCGAGAAATACGTAGCGTTCCTTGATCTTCATCGGGCGGTCTTCAGCGGGCGGTCTTCAGCAGGCACTGCTCTCGCAGGGTGCGGTCCACTACAGCGGGCTGCCCCGCTCCCTACGGTCGAACACGGCGCACGGGCGTCGCGTTTTGCCCCACCCGGAGAGAGCGCCTTGCCCTCTCCGTGCGGGGTCTGGTCTTGGTTCTACTCGATGATCTTGGTCACGACGCCGGCACCGACGGTGCGCCCGCCTTCGCGGATCGCGAAGCGCAGTTGCTCGTCCATGGCGATGGGCGTGATGAGCTTGATCTGGAGCTTGACGTTGTCGCCGGGCATGCACATCTCCGCACCACCGAGCAGGTTCGCCGTCCCGGTCACGTCCGTGGTCCGGAAGTAGAACTGCGGTCGGTAGCCCGAGAAGAAGGGCGTGTGTCGGCCGCCTTCCTCCTTCGAGAGGACGTACACCTCGGCCTCGAACTCGGTGTGGGGGGTGATGCTGCCGGGCGCGGAGAGCACCTGGCCTCGGATCAGGTCATCCTTGTCGACGCCCCGCAGGAGCACGCCGACGTTGTCGCCGGCCTGTCCGGTATCGAGCGTCTTCTGGAACATCTCGACGCCGGTGCAGGTCGTGCCGCCGATCTCCTCCTGCATCCCGACGATGTCGAGCTTGTCGCCAGTGTTGACGACACCGCGCTCGATTCGGCCGGTGCCCACGGTGCCGCGGCCCTTGATCGAGAAGACGTCCTCGACCGGCATCAGGAACGGCTTGTCCACATCCCGCTCGGGCATGGGGATGAAGCTGTCGATGGCGTCCATCAGCTCGTCGATGCTCTTAAACACGTCGCCGTCGAGGGCCTCCTCCTTCTCCATGGCCTCCATGGCCTGGAGGGCGGAGCCACGCACGATGGGCGTGTCGTCACCGGGGAACTCGTACTTGTTGAGCAGCTCGCGGATCTCCATCTCGACGAGGTCGAGCAGCTCGTCGTCGTCGACCTGGTCGACCTTGTTCATGTAGACCACGAGCGCCGGCACGTTCACCTGCCTCGCCAGCAGGATGTGCTCCCGCGTCTGGGGCATGGGACCGTCCGCGGCCGAGACAACGACGATCGCGCCGTCCATCTGCGCCGCACCCGTGATCATGTTCTTCACGTAGTCGGCGTGGCCCGGGCAGTCCACGTGCGCGTAGTGGCGGTTTGCGGTCTCGTATTCGACGTGGGCGGTCGAGATGGTGATCCCGCGCGCCTTCTCCTCGGGAGCCTTGTCGATGTCGTCGAAGGCCATCGACTTGGCCATTCCCTTGGCCGCCTGGTAGCGGCAGATCGCGGACGTCAGTGTGGTCTTGCCGTGGTCGACGTGACCGATCGTGCCCACGTTGACGTGCGGTTTCGTCCGTTCGAAGACTTCCTTGGCCATGTTCTTGGTGTTTGTTGCTCGTGGGCGATGCCCAGCGGGTGGGGTCAGGTAGGGATATCGTTTGGCTGTCTGTCTGCCCGCCGCCGCGCTGCGCGCCGCGTCGGGCCGTTCGGTCTGTATCGCTGTCGTTGCTCTCTAGATCGTTGCTGTTCTGAACGTTGCTGTACCGATCACCGCCGCTGGCTTGCCCGTGGACTGAGCTCCCGGGTAGGGAGCCCCGCGGCAGGTCCCCGGGTCTGGAGAGGTCTGCGGGGAGAGTCCCCGTACCAGCTCCGTCTCTGGAGCTGCTGATGGGACTCGAACCCATGACCTCTTCCTTACCAAGGAAGTGCTCTACCACTGAGCTACAGCAGCCGGCTCGGTGCTGGATGACTGGTTGTCGAGCAACCTGGAGCGGGCGATGGGAATCGAACCCACGCGTTCAGCTTGGAAGGCTGACGTTCTACCATTGAACTACGCCCGCCGAGTGGAGGCTGCGCTCGAGGCATTCCCGTCCGAACTGCACCAGGTCCTGATCGTCCGGAGCGTCGTCGCCCGGAGCGTCGCCGCCCGGAAAGTCGCAGTCCGTAGAGATTCAGTCCCGACCGGTCTTGTCAGGTCTCGATGGTGTAGGACGCGGTCGTGATGGTGGGGAGAGCAGGATTCGAACCTGCGAAGGCGTAGCCATCAGATTTACAGTCTGATCCCTTTGGCCGCTCGGGAATCTCCCCGCCCGGTCTTGCTCTCAGATGCCGGACCACGCAAGCCTGAAGGTCCGTCCACATGGCTGCATTCAACCATGACTGCCTGCAGCGCATGCATGACTGCCTACAGCACATGGCTGCCCGCAGGCGTGGGCGAGCGATTGGCTCGTCTCACTCGGTGCCCGGTCCGTCGCGGGCGCCGTGCCGTCCAGGTGGACGGCGGGCACTCACCGCTCCCGTGTCATCCAGTGATCTTTGTTTCCAGTGAACGGCCCGCGCCGGAGCGCGGTCTCCCTCGCCCACCGAGGCCGACCCGCCGCTGGAGCCAGCGGCGAGACTCGAACTCGCGACCGCCTGATTACAAATCAGGTGCTCTGCCAACTGAGCTACGCTGGCGTGCATCCAGCGGGCCGCCAGCGTGAGCAGGACTCTCCGGCGCGGGGCTGGAGAGGTCCCTCGGGCGGATGAAGGAGCGCGGTATGGTACGCATCGCGCCGGCCGGGTCAAGGGCCAGGCCACTAATCCCTGCGATGCGGACGGAGAACGCCCAGGGCGCCCTCAGACTCCGTCCAGCTCCGCCCGGTAGGCAGCCCAGGCGCCCTCGACCTGGCCGAGGGCGTCCCCGCCGAACTTCTCCCTCACCGCCGCCACCAGTTCCAGGACCACCATCGCCTCCCCCACCACGCTGGCGGCCGGCACGGAGGTGACGTCCGAGCGCTGCCAGGTCGACTCCACGGCCTGCCCCGTCTCGAATTCCACCGTCGGCATGCCGCGGCGCAGGGTCGGAATGGGCTTCATGGCCGCCCGCACCACGAGCGGCTCCCCGGTCGTCATGCCGCCCTCCAGGCCCCCGGCGGCGTTGGCCGAGCGCTCGAAGCGGCCCCACTGGTCCGCGCACCGCTCCCCCTCCCGCAGACGGATCGGGTCGTGGACGGCCGAACCGGGCCTGCGAGCGGCCTCGAAGCCCAGACCGAACTCCACGCCCTTGATGGCGGGGATCGAGAGCAGGGCGCCCCCGATGCGGCCGGTCAGACGCTCGGCAGAGGCCGCGTAGCCCCCGAGGCCCGGCGGCAGGCCCAGGGCACGCACCTCGAAGACTCCCCCGAGGGTGTCCCCCTCTTCCTTCGCAACGTCCACGGCGGCGCGCATGGCCTCCTCGCTCTCCGCCGCCAGGCAGGCGAAGTCGCTCGCGCCGCGCAGGGCCGCGCGCTCCTCGCCGGCGGCCTCGAAGGCGTCCTCGCCGACACGCACGCCGCCCAGCTCCACCACATGGGCGAAGACTTCCAGGCCGAGGTGCTCGAGCAGCTGGCGCGCGATACCAGCGGCCGCCACGCGCGCGGCGGTCTCGCGCGCGCTGGCTCGCTCCAGCACCGCCCGCGGATCGCGGTGCCCGTACTTCTGGCAGCCAGCAAGGTCGGCGTGGCCCGGGCGAGCGCTGGAGGGCACTCCCAGCTTCTCGATCGTGTCGTCGCGGTTGGCCACGCGGAAGGCGATCGGCGAGCCGAGGGTCACGCCGGACCGCAGGCCCGCCAGGATCTCCACCCGGTCGCGCTCGATCTTCATGCGCCCGCCGCGTCCGTAGCCTCCCTGGCGCCGGGCGAGCTCGCGGTCCACGCGCTCGATCGAGAACTCCATCCCAGCCGGCATCCCCTCGACGATGCCGATCAGGGACCCGCCGTGGGACTCACCTGCCGTGCGCCAGGAGAAGGTGCTCACGCGCGCTCCTCCGCCTCTTCTCCCTCGGCCAGGCAGCTGGCGACGCGCGCCGCCAGTTCGCCCGGGTCGAAGGGCTTGGGGAGGGTCCCGCGCACGCCCCCCAGGGCCTCGAGCTCTGCGCTGAGGGCTCCGTCGAGGTATCCGGAGACGACCAGAGTGGGCGGCAGGATGCCCTCCTCCGCCAGGCGCGCGAGCTCCACGCGCCCGCTCTCCGCTCCCAGGTCGAGGTCCGCCAGCATCAGCTCCGGCGCGCGCTCGGCGATCCGCTCGCGCGCGTCGCTGTAGGAGCAGGCGGTCCGCACCTCGTGCCCGCCTTTCGTCAGAAACCAGGCGCAGAGCTCGGCCAGGCGCTCGTCGTCGTCCACCAGAAGGATGTCGGCCATCGGCGGCGAGTATACGGCTCTCGGCCGCCGACGCAGCAAAGGCGAGGGCGCGGACCTCCGGAGTCGGGATCGCTCTCAGAGGCTCTCGAAGGGCGTGACCTCGTCGAAGGCCACCTCGAGCTTCACCGACCCCAGCTTGACGACCAGCACCTCGCCGGAGCGGTCCACCTTGTGGACCGGGCAGCGGCGGCGGTAGCGCGGCAGGTAGACCAGATCGCCCTTCTTCAGGCCGTCCAGAAAGGCCTTGCGACGCTCGGTGAGGGAGGCCGAGCTCAGGGCGCGCAGGGCATCGTCGAGAGCGGCAGCGAGGGACTCGCGCTGGCGCGCCGGCACCTGGGCGAGCAGCTTGCCCGCGCGTCCCAACGCGGCGCGCGCCTCGCGCACGCGCTCCTCCAGACCGCGCTGGGCCTCGGCCTCGAGCTGTTCGCCGCGCCGCTCAAGGTCGTCGCGCAGGCCGCTGGCCTCGCGGGAGGCGCGCGCGGCGTCCTCCAGGCGCGACTCCGCCATGCTGCGCACGCGCTCGGCCTCCGAGCGCACGTCGCGCACGTCATTCAGGAGCTGGGCCACCTGCTCATCGCGCCTCTCCAGTCGCTCGCCGGCGGCATCGCAGACCTCCTCGGGCAGGCCCAGGCGGCGGGCGATGACCAGCGCCGCCGAGTCACCGGGGATGCCGATGATCAGCCGATAGCGCGGCGCCAGGGTCGTGAGGTCGAACTCCGTGCAGGCGTTCTCCGCCCGCTTGTTGCGGTACGCGAACTCCTTCAGCCGTCCCAGGTGCGTGCTGACCAGGGTCGGCGCCCCACGCGCCAGCAGCTCCGAGAGGATCGCGTCTCCCAGGGCGGCGCCCTCGTCGGGATCGGTTCCTCCGCCCAGCTCGTCGATCAGGACCAGGGTGTCGCCGTCGGCCTGCTCCAGGCCGGCGCGGATGCGCAGGAGGTGGGACGAGAAGGTCGAGAGGCTCTGACTCAGCTCCTGTTCGTCGCCGATGTCGGCCGCGATGCCTGAATAGAGCGGCACGGTCGTGCCCTCGGCGCAGGGGATCGGCAGGCCCAGGCGCGTCATCAGCACCAGCAGGCCGGCGGTCTTGAGGGCGAGGGTCTTGCCGCCCGTGTTGGGGCCCGTGACGATCAGCATGTCGAAGTCCTCTCCCAGGCGCAGATCGATCGGTACGACCTCGTCCAGGCGGCCCCGCCGCAGCTCCTCCACGAGCAGTGGATGGCGCGCTGAGCGCAGCAGCAGGCCGGGGGAAGCGCCGGGCTGGCCAGGGAGCAGGGGCGCGCGCGCCTCGAAGGTCTCGCAGAAACGGGCCGCGATCAAGGCCAGCTCCAGGCGCCCCAGCAGGTCGCCGGCGCGCGCGACGGGCTCGGCCTCGCGGCCGATGTCGCGCGCCAGCTCGCTCAGCACGCGAGCCAGCTCGCGGCGCTCCTCCATGCGGCAGTCCCCCAGGCGGTTCTGCGGCTCGACGGCCTCGCGCGGCTCGATGAAGGCCGTGCGATCGCTCTGGGAGCGGTCGTGCAGGATGCCGGGCACCCGGCCCGAGCTCTGGGCCTTGACCGCCAGACACAAGCGCCCGCCGCGCAGGTGCGGGCGGTGGTCGGAGAGGTGCTGCTTGACCCCGCTGCGCGAGGCGATGTGCCTCAGGATGCTGTCCATCTTGCGCGCCAGCTCGCGCCCCTCGCCCCGCAGGCGCGCCAGGAGCGGCGAGGCCGTGTCCTGTACGCGCCCGCGCTCGTCCACCACCGCGTCCACGCGCTCGCGCAGGGCGGAGAGGTCCGGCAGGTCCGCGCCCAATCGACCGAGCCGGGGACATTCGGCCGCACGCCGCTCCAGCCAGTTCTGCAGCCGCTCGACGGCCGCCAGGAAGCCCCGCAGAAGAGCGACCTGGCCCTCCTCCAGGGGCCCCTCGCGCGCCGCCGCCAGGAGCGGCGCCGGATCGGTCAAGCCTCCCAGGCCGATCTTCTCCCGCGCCCGCTCGAGCAGCTGGACCTCTCCCACTCTCGCCAGGGCGTCGCTCACCTCGTCGGGATCGAGCGGCGCCAGCTCACGCACCGCACGCATTCCCAGTGAGGATTGGGCGAACTCCACCAGCACCTCCAGCAAGGCCGGGAGGTCCAGGGTCGAAGCCGCGAACTCGTTTAACGATCGGGCGGGCGACAAAGGTAGACCTTGATGGAGAGCGGCTCGTCGAGAGCGCGAGCGAACTCGACGCTCCCCAGCACGCGGTGGGGCCACTTGAGATTAGCCACCAGCCGCCGCTGGTAGTCACGGATGAAGGCGCGCGCCTGCCGACCGCGCAGGTCCGGCGGTTCACAACACAGGATCACGTCGAACTCCGCGGCCCAGGCCGCGAGTCGCTCATCATCCCAGCCGGGGTCGACGCCCTCGAAGGTCACGTCCATCGGCCGGTGCGCGTCGCGCAGCAGGCGCTCCGGCGTTCCCCCGCGCTCGAGCAGCGCGATGTGGATCGCTGCCGGCGAGTACTCCGACGAGAGCCCCAGCCAGCCGACGCGCTCATCGGGGCGCACTCCCTGGGCCACGAGATCCGAGAGCGCGGCGTGTTCCGCGCGCTTCAGGCCCGCCGTGGGCAAGGGACGGCGAGCCGAGAGGTCTCGCCAGCCGCGAAAGGTCTCGAGTTGCAGGGCGCGCACCTCGGGCCGCTTCGACGCCAGGCCCACGATCTGGGAGAGGCGCCGGGCGTCGTGGTCGGGGTTCGAGAAAACGGCGGCGCCCAGGGCCGTCAGGCAAGCGGCGCGCCACCAGGTCTGCGCGGGGAGCAGGCGCGCCAGCCCCAACCCAGCTAGAGCCCACAGGGCCGGCCCGGCGGGGATCAGGAAGCGATCGAGGTGGAAGGGGTGCAACCACAACGGCACCGTCATCGCCGCCAGGCAGAGCCACAGGACGCGCAGCTCGGGCCGCAGGATCCCGCGTAGGGCGCTGCACAGGCCCGCGATCTGCACGGCCAGCAAACGCGCGCTGAAAGAGAAGAAGCAGGCCCAGTGCAGGATCCGCACGCCCGCGGGAGTGGTCGGCAGCTCTAGGTTGCCTCCCAGGAACGAGCTCAGAGCGGCGCGGTGGCGTGCGGCGGTCTCGGCGCCCTCGGGCAGGGGCAGGAGAAACCACCAGGCGAAGGTCAGAGCGGGCACCGTGGCCAGCCACGCGCTCGCCTGCAGCCAGGGGCCGAGGCGTCGAGCGCGCAGTGCCGACGCCCCATCCCAGGCCCAGGCCGCCGCGCAGCCGGCACCGAGCATCAGGCCGTAGTTGAACTTGGTGAAGAAGGCCAGGGCCAGCCACGCACCGGCGGCCAGCTCGCGGCCCGGGCTACCGTCGCGCCGCACCCAGGCGCGCAGGGCCCACACGCAGGCGGCCGCGAAGGGCACCTCGAGAAAGAGCGTCCCCGAGTAGGCCAATGGCAGGGGCGAGAGGGCGCCCAGGCCCAGGGCCAGCCAGGGCGCCATGTCATCGCCGCGGCGCGCGGGTGTGGTGCGGCGGCGGCGCTCGACGACCTCGCGCACGAGCTGAAAGAGGCCCAGCAGGGCGAAGCACCAGATCCAGGTGCCGGCGACGCGGCAGGCGAACTCCGAGATATCGCACACCGCCTGCACGACGGCCAGACAGAGCGGCCATACGAAGGGGTACTGGTTGCAGCCGTGGATCGCGTCGGAGACGGAAGCCCAGTCGCCCGCGGCGCTGCCGAGCAGCATGCGCACGGCGGGCAGCCCGGAGTGCATCGACTCGTCCCAGCCCCAGGCGCTGACGTCCCGCATCGGGATCGTCCAGAACAACCCGAGCAGGCAGACCGCCACGACGGCCCGCAGGGTCTGCGCGCCGCCCGCTTCCTTCACACCCGCCATCGAGCCCGGATTCTAGGCCTCCTCTGCGGGCACGCCTAGCGGCGCCTCGAACGACGGTCAGCGAGTGACCGCGCTGGCCGATTGCGCGTTGTGAGGCGGCGGATGAGGGCTAGACTCGGTCGCGGACGACCTCCCAGACGAGTATTGGACCCCCAGAGACCATGAGAATTCGCAACGACCACGGCCGCTTCGAGACGCGCGCAATCCACGCCGGGCAGGAATCGGATCCCCGCAACGGCGCCGTGATGCCGCCGGTGTACCTGACGACGACCTACGAACAGGACGCGCCGGCCGAGCCGCGCGAGGGCTACGAGTACTCGCGCACGACCAATCCGACGCGCCTGTGCCTGGAGGAGAACGTCGCCTCCCTGGAGGGCGGGGGCTGGGGACTGTGCTTCTCCTCGGGGATGGCTGCCACCAACGCCCTGCTCGACAAGCTCGTCCCCGGCGACCACGTGGTCTGCGGCAACGACCTCTACGGCGGGACCTACCGCATCTTCCGCAGTGTCTTCGAGCGCTACGGGATCGGCTTCACGCCGGTGGACGCAGCCGACCCCGACAGCCTGCGCGCAGCGATGGAGGAGCGCACCCGCTTCGTCTTCGTCGAATCCCCGACCAACCCCCTGCTTCACCTGTGCGACATCGCCACCATGGCCGAGATCGCCCACGCGGGAGGGGCTCTCGCGGTCGTGGACAACACCTTCGCCACGCCCTACCTGCAACGCCCCCTCGAGCTGGGCGCAGACGTCGTGGTGCACTCGATGAGCAAGTACCTCGGCGGACACTCGGATGTCATCGCGGGCGCCCTGGTCGGGAAGGACGAGGCCCTGCGCGAGGAGTTCGCCTTCTTCCAGAACAGCGTCGGCGGCTGCCTCGAGGCCCTCTCAAGCTTCCTCGTGCTGCGCGGCATCAAGACCCTGCCGGTGCGCATGGACCGCCACTGCGCCAACGCGCGGGCGGTGGCCGAGTTTCTCGAGGCACAGCCCGCGGTCGAGCGTGTGATCTACCCCGGCCTCGCCAGCCACCCCCAGCACGAACTGGCGGCGCGCCAGATGTCGGACTTCGGCGGCATGCTCTCTTTCGAGCTCACGGGCGGGATCGAGGCGGCCAACGCCTTCGCCATGGCGACGCGGGTCTTCACCCTGGCCGAATCTCTGGGCGGCGTCGAATCCCTGGTCGAGGTGCCCACGAGCATGACCCACGCCGCCATCCCGGCCGCCGAACGACACGCCGCCGGGCTGGCGGACGGACTGGTGCGCCTGTCGGTCGGCATCGAACACGTGGACGATCTGCTCGAGGACGTGACGCGCGCCCTGGCCTCCGCGGATGGCCGGCGGTCGGCCCAGGAAGCGGGCTAGAAGGGTGAGGGCGGCGTCGAGCCCGACAACGGCCCTTCGCCTGACTCAGCGGCGGGGGCCGGCGCGGGGGTAGGCGCGGATGCGGGTGCGGGAATCGCCGCGCGACTCCCGTCCACCGCCCCATCGCCCACCGCTCGCGCGCTGTCCCCTCGCATCGGGGCCGCTCGCTCCCCGGCCACGCGCTCACGCATCAGACGCCCGACCTTGAACTTGACCACGCGCTTGGCCTCCACATCGACCTTCTCGAGGGTGCGCGGGTTCTGGGCCCGGCGCGCCGAGCGCCGGCGCACCTCGAACACCCCGAACTCGCGGAACTCGAGGCGGT
>DASCMO010000032.1:0-1577 GCA_036010965.1 Planctomycetota bacterium
CTACACGCTGGTGGCCCGGGAGCGAGACCTGACGCAGGCGAAGATCGGGGAGCGCCTCGAGCTCAAGAGCGCGAACCTCAGCCGGATCCTCGGCGTGCTGGAGGCCAACGAGGTCATCGGTCGCCGCAAGGACGGCAGATCCAAGCGCGTCGCCCTCGGCCCGAACGCCCCGCAGACGGCCCAGATCCCCGCGGGCGAGCCGCCGGGTCCGCGCCCCCTCCGTACCTCCGATCTCCTCTCGCCGTACGACGCTTTCGCCTGGCCGGACGCGGGCGTGGAGCACTGAGTGCCGTCCGCCAACCCGACCCTCGTCACCACCTTCTACTCCTTCAAGGGAGGGGTGGGCCGCACGCTGCTGATGGCGAACGTGGGGGCGTTGCTGGCGAAGGACGGCAAGCGGGTCCTGCTGTGGGACATGGACGTCGAGGCGCCCGGCTTGCACCGGATCCCAGCGCTGAAGCCGGGGGAGGCGACCCGGGGCTTCTTCGAGTGGTTCGGGCCAGTCGCCGAGGCCGGTGAGGTCTCCGAGGAGGCGGCGGAGGATCTGCTGAAGATCGTGAGGCCGGTGCCCGAGCAGGACCTCCTCTGGATCCTGCCCGCCTTCGGCGAGGGGGCCGACTTCGGGCGCCTCTACCACGACATCGACTGGCAGCAGCTCCTGGTCAAGGACGCCCCGCGCGGTATCGCGCTGTTCCGGCGCATCACCGACCTGCTCTGCCGCGACCCCCTCCGCCCCGACGAGCCGCTGCACCACCTGCTGATCGACTCGCGAACCGGCGTGACCGATGTCGGCGGGCTGCTGGCCGTCGCGCTGCCGAACGCCACGGTCCTGGTGGGCAGCTACGGCCACCAGAACCTGCACGGGCTGCTGCACGTGCGCCGAGCCCTGGAGCGGATGCAGACCCACGACGAGGGGGCCCGCCCGGGCGCGACTCGGGCCCTCCCGTCGCCGTCGGTCCGGCCCGATGGGACCGCGCCGCAGTTCTTCCACGTGGTCTCGCCGGTCCCGGAGGACACCCCGGCGGCGGCCGAGCGGCGGACCGTCTGGCGCGAGGTGATGGGCGACAGCGACCCGCTGGAGGTGCCCTTCGACAAGCGCCTGCTGTGGCAGGAGGAGCTGCTGGGGATCACGGACCCGCGCAGCGCGGTGGCGGGGGCCTACGCCTCGGTGACGCGCCGACTGGAGGCGATCCGCGACGAGCGACTCGACGACCTGCGCGAGGGCGACGAGCCGGGAGACGAGGTCGAGGTCGACAGGCTCCACGAGGGGCTCGGGTACCTCGAGCGGGACGTGGAGTTCGTCCGAAGGGCCAGCGCGGGTCTGAGCAGCTCAGGCCGCACCTTCGAGAGCCGGGTCGCCCGGGTGATGGAGCTGCTGGGCTGGAAGGTCGTGAACGTCGACAAGCGCCCCGACCGCGCTCCGCGACTGTTCGACCTGCACGTGACGGCCCAGGGCGTGTTCGGGTCTGAGGAGATGTGGGTCGAGATCATGGACCTGCCCCGCGCCGGCGTGGGCGTGGTTCGCCGGGTGATGGCGGAGAGGGCGGACCCGAACCTCGCGGCGGGATCGTT
This sequence comes from Planctomycetota bacterium, assembly GCA_036010965.1. GTDB lineage: Bacteria > Planctomycetota > UBA1135 > UBA1135. The sequence continues at coordinate 1,573 of DASCMO010000032.1, forward strand.
CGTCC
>DASCMO010000033.1:0-3927 GCA_036010965.1 Planctomycetota bacterium
CACCTCGCTGGCCCGCCGCTCGAGGTCGAAGCCCGAGAGTTCGGCTTGCTCGAGACGACTGAGCGTGTCCTCGACGCGCGCCGTATCGGCGACGAAGGGCGGGGCATCGTCCACGCGCACATTCCATTGCTCGCCGGAACGCTCCACGCGCAGAGTGCGCGCACCATCGCTCAAGACCAGAGCATCGACCCCCGCACGCTCGACGCGCAGCAAGCGCCGGTCGAGCAGGTACTCGAAGGGAACGGTCACGCGCAAAATCTGATCGCGAGACAGGCGCCAGACATGGGGCCAGCCCGCGCGCTGGACGTACCAGATGTCCGACTTGCGGCTAGTCTGACCGAAGTGCAGCGCCTCCCTCGACCCCGCCGCGTTGCCCAGCTCCAGGCTGAAAGTGGGCTCGCCCAGGCCGTACTGCCCCAGGTCGGGCTCGTCGTCGTCCACGAAGGCCTCGACGCGCAGGGTCGCGGCGCCCATGGCGATGACCGAGAACTCGAGCGGGTCGAGCAGGGCCGCGTGCGGCGCCAGGGCCAGCCACTGGCCGGCGTCCAGCACGGCGTTCAGTCCCAGGGGAACCGGTGCCTCGTCGTCAGCGTGCTGGAGCGCACCCGAGCGATCCACCGTCACGACGCTGTGGGGGAGCATGTCCAGCAGGCGGCGGGAGCGGTAGTCATCGACGCTGCGCTCGAGGGTCGTGTGGAGGGTGCGCAGGGTCCGCAGGATGCGCCCTCCGATGCGCACGTTCAGCGACTGACCGTCGAGGTCGAGCATGCCCAGTTCGAGACGCTGCTCGCGCACCACTCCGTCGATCAACTCCTCGACCACCAGCACCACCTGGGGCGGCGCGAGACCCAGAGCTGCGGGGTCCGCCTCGGAGCTCGCCACGAGCACGGCGCGGCTGCGCGTCACCGAATCGAGGATGACCCGCATCACGGCCGGGTCCGCCGGATAGGCGATCGGATCGGTCATGGACCAGTCGCCGCGGGCGTCGCGCTCGAATGTGAAGTTCCCGCGCAGCTGATGATCGACGCGCAAGCTTCGCACGCGTGCCGCGTCCACCCCGTCGAAGAGCGGCACGTCAATGCGCCCCAGGTCCCCCTCGAACTCGCGCCCACGCTGCCACCAGACGACGGTCGCCGCGAGGGCGGCGACCAGCAACAGCCAGAGGGTGGTCTGCTTTCCCACCGCTCAGCGCCGTCGCTTCCAGGCGACGCCCAGGCCGAGCAGCAGGCACACCAGGGGCAGGGCCACGACGGCGCACATCGTCAGGGCGAACAGCCCGCGCCCGGCGCCCAGCTCGAGCCGACGCAGGTCGGGATCGCGCGGGGTGATGCTGACCCGGTACTCACGGCTGGCCGCCCAGTTGAAGGCGTTGAGCAGGAAGTCGCGGTTCGTGTCGAAGAGAGCGTTCGCGAACAGATCGGGGGCACCCAGGGCCAGGACGCGCGATTCGGGGCGCTGCTCCATCGTGCCCACAGGCGGTGCCGGGCCCGGCAGGGGCGGCGGGAAGCGCGAGGTCATGGCCAGGCTGAAGGGCCCCTCGGCCTCCCGCTCCTCGTCCCAGTTCCAGCGATGGACTCCGTCCTCGTCGGGCAGGTCGGCCCAGGTGAATTCGCTGGCGCTCAGCAGATCGAGCAGGATTCCGCCGGTGGGTTTGGAAGCGCGCTCGAGGGGGCGCGAGAAGACGATCCTCACGCGCCTGTCGGCGCGCCGCAGGGAGGCGGTGATCGGATGCCGGGCAGCCATGCCCGCGGCGCGCACGACGACCTCGGCGCACTCGGGGATGCCGTACACCGGCGAGCCGCCGGCTCCCACGTAGGGCCGACTGACGACGCCCTCGCCGACGCGCACGCCGTAGCCCTCGAGCAGTTCGCTGACCGTGCCCTCGCCCGCGATCAGGCGATGGCCGGGGACGGCGATCAGGCTGCCGCCGCGATCGACATGGTCGCGCACCAGCCCTATCTCGTGGGCGCTGAGGGGCTCCTCAGGAGCGATCAGCGCCAGCACGGCACAGTCGGAGGGCACGGCACCCTGCTCCTCGCTCACCCAGCGCTTGACGATGAAGCCGTCCTGGCGCAGGGCATGCTCGAGGAGTCCCAGGTCGCGCGGATCCTCTCCGTAGACGTTGCGTTCGCCGTGACCCCAGGAGAAGTAGGCGTGCGGCCGCTCGCCCTGGGTGACCTTCAAGACGGCCTTCACCAGGGCCTCCTCGCCGCGGAAGGAGATCAGGCTCGGAGGTTCGAACCCCCCGGGCATGTTGGCCGGGCGGCCGATGTCGATCTCCGCCACGTCCCCCAGGAAGCGCAGCACCTCCTTGCGATCGCCGCGCGAGACGACCACGACGTCGACCTCCGAGATCCCCAGCTCGCGCATGCGCGCCTCGGTCTCGCTGACGCCCGTGGGGCCGGCGAGGGCGTGGTGGGCGACCTCAACGAGCTCGGGCCGATGCTCATGGGCCAGGCGCAACAGGCCCGCCAGACGCTGCTGGGCGCGGGCGCTGATCTGATCGAGCGGCGCGGGCAGAGGACGCAGAAAGACGTCGATCAGAATAGGATCGTCGCCCTGCACGCCATCGAGCACCGCTCGCGCGTTCACGTCCAGGGTGTTCTCGCCGGCGGCGGTCAGGTCCACGCGCAGGCGCAGGCCGGGGCGCGCCGCCAGCCAGGTCACTCCGCCCGCGACGCCCATCGCCAGGGCCAGGTTGAGAGTCACGACGGCGGCAATCCCCAGACGAGTGCCCGTGCCCGTGCTGCGCTCCGACACGCCGTTCTCCGCCCTCAGCGCCACCGGCGAGCCTCCACGAGCCGCACGGACACGAACAGGGCCACGGCGGTCCAGACCAGGAAGAAGACGATTCCCGAGCTGTCGAGGACGCCGCGCAGGAAGAGCTCGAAGTGCGCGCTGACGCTCAGGGCCAGAGCCAGCTCGGCGATCCGGTCGCTCTCGGAGAGGCCCGCGAAGAGCGGCAGGAAGAGCACGACGATGTTGGCCACGAAGGCCATGAAGGCCGCCAGCATGGGCGTCGAGAAGGCGGCGCTGGCCACCAGCCCCAGGGCGCAGAAGAGGCCCGAGACGAACACCGCGCCCAGGAAGCCGCCGAGCAGGGGCGCCCAGTCCGGGGGCACGCCGAGAGCAGCGATCACGACCGCGTAGACGAGCTTGCTCGACCAGAAGAGGGTCATGAAGGTCAGCGCCGCCAGGAATTTGCCGGTCACGACGCTGGCGTCGCTGACGGGGGCCGTCAGGAGGAACTCCAGCATGCCCGTACGGTCCTCCTCGCTGATCATGCGCATGGTCAAGAGCGGCGGCAGAAAGAGGAGGGCCGTGGAGGCGCCCAGGGTGTAGCGCAGGCTGGCGGTCACATCGCCACCGGACTGCTTGACGACCGCCAGGAACAGCCAGCCCGAGAGGCCCAGGGCGACGCACAGGAGCGACCACGCCAGGGGGCCGAAGAACATGCCGACCAGCTCCCGGCGGTAGATCGTGAAGGCGCCGCGCATCGCGTCAGTGCCCGGGCTCCTGCGGCGGGCGCTCGAAGGGCGAGAGGACGCGCGGGCTCGGCGCCGAGTCCGACGGCGAACCCTCGGGCGAGTCGGACAGCACCGGCAGGTCCATGGAAGTCAACGCGACCGGAGCGAGCACGGGGGGCTCCGTCGGCACAGTATCGAGCGGCTCGCCCTGCTCCTGCTCGAGATCGAGGGCGATCTGAGCGAAGACCTGCTCGAGGGTCGGGCGTCGCCAGCTCAGCTCGCGCAAGGCCCAGCCGCGCTGAGCGGCCAGGGCTCCGACGGCCTCGCGCAGGTCCTCATCGGCGCGCACGTCGAAGCGATGGTGGATGCCCTGCCGACCGCGATCGTGGACGGTCCGCACCCCCGTCAGGCTGGCCAGCAGTCGCAAGGCATCGGTCACGTCGCTCCCGACCACGGCCTC
>DASCMO010000034.1:0-13275 GCA_036010965.1 Planctomycetota bacterium
GTCTCAAGAAGGACGCGGACCGCCTACGGACGATGGGGCGCGAGAACGTGAGCCTGCGCTATCGCGAGCGTGCGAGTGACGTGCAGAGCGGCGAGAACGGCGTGGCCGCGGAGAGCGCAGGCTCCTAGGAGCCCGTCAAGAGAGTCGCTCCGCGCCCTGACGGCTCCCTCCACGCCCCGGCTCGGCGCCCGAGAGCCTCGCCGCATCCACCGCTTCGCCTGCGCCTTCAGGCACCGGCCCGGAGCGCCTTCACCAGATGCGCTCCACCTCCAGGCAGCAGGCGCCCAATTCGTTGCGGACGACTCCGCTCACGCACAGGGTCCCGAACTCCGTCAGGCGCTGTCCATCGCGCCGGTAGGTGTCGGGGAAGAGCACGGCTTCGGCCAGGCCGGTCTCGTCTTCGAGGGTCACGAAGCGCATCCACTCAGCGCTCGCCGTACGCACGCGCCGCGTCGCGGCCGGCCAGCCGCGGAGGGTTACGCGTCCGCCCTCGAACTCGGCCAGCTCAGCGCAGGCGATCACGCGCGCCGGACGCCGCCTTGCGGGTCGTAGCGGCAGCGCCGCGATGCGCTCGTCAGCGGGGCAGGGGAAGATCACCGTGGGGTGGTCGCACACCGTCAGCCCCAGCAACTCGTACTCGAGCATCCCGCGTTCGGTGCGCGGCGTGTCCGGGAGCCCCGGCAGGGCGAGGGCCGGGAGCTCGGGCTCGGGGAAGAGCGTCGCGCTCGCCCCGGGCGGCAGAGCGCTGTTCCCCAGACCCGGGCCCGGGCGCCAACCGCGGCTGCGGTCGCGGGCCGCACGGACGATCTCGTCGGTGCGCTGCTCGGGAGTCGACGTACAGGCGGCCAGGCGGGCCGAATCGAGGGCGGGCTCGCCGCCGTGGCGCCGCGGCGAGCGCTTGATGGTCGTGCGCAGCAAGTGCAGGCGCCAGAGGAGTTCAGGGCGGGTGTGGTCGAAGGCGTCGAGGGCGCCGCACTGGATCAGGTGCCTGGCCTCATCGGTGTGGGCGCGGGCGCGGGTGAGGAAATCGGGCAAGGAGAGGAATGGGCCCTGCTCTTCGCGCGCGCGGCGGATCCCGTCGAGGGTGTCTTGCGAGAGGCCCTTCACCTGCCCGAGCCCGACGCGCAGAGCGGGCACGGCCGCAGGCCGTGTTCCGCGCCATTCGACCGTGAATCCGACGGCGCTGCGGTTGATGTCGGGGGGGAGGATCGCGACCCCCAGACGACGCGCTTCTTCCACGTACACGCGCCGCGCGTAGTAACCCGTTTCGCTGGCCAGGAAGGCGGTCAGGTAGACCGCGGGATGGTGGGTCTTGAGCCAGACGGTGCGGTAGGCGATGCGCCCGTAGGTCACCGCGTGGGCCTTGCAAAATGCGAAGGAGGCGAAGTTGCTCACCAGCTCCCAGACATGCTCGGCGTCCTCGCGCGCGACGCCACGGCCGAGGCAGCCGGCCATGAAGCGCTCGCAGAGAGGCTCGAGCTCGTCCGTGCGCCGCTTCTGCAGCGCCCGCCGCAGGAGGTCGGCTTCCGACAGCTCCATGCCGGCCAGGGTCGCGGCGACCTGCATCACGTCCTCCTGGTAGAGCATCACGCCCTGGCTCCGGCGCAGCACGTCGGCCAGGTCCGGGTGGGGCGGCGTGGCCTCCTCGAGGCCGCGGAAGCGGCGTATGTAGGCGTCCTTCATGCCTGAGCTCGCCGGTCCCGGGCGGATCAGAGCCACGGCCTCGATCACCGCGTCCATGTCGCGGGCGCCGGTCTGCTGCAGCAGGTTGCGCATGCCCGGGGACTCGACCTGGAAGCAGCCGATCGTGCGTCCCTCGCTCAGGGTGCGGCCCGTCTCCGAGTCGTTCTCGTCGATCGCCTCGAGGTCCACCTCGATCCCGCCTTCCCGCAGCATGCGCAGTCCGTCATCCAGCACGGTCAGGGCGCGGTTGCCGAGCAGGTCCATCTTCACCAGCCCGATGGCCTCGACCGCGTCCTTGTCGAGCTGGGTCGTGATCACGCCCTTGGCGGCGCGCTGGCAGGCGACGAAGTCGGTGATCGGGCCGGGAGAGACGACGAGGCCGCCGGGATGTAGGCCGAAGTGGCGCGGCACGCCGAGCAGGGAGGGCGCGGTGTCGAGGACCCGCGCCCAGCGCTCGTCACCGAAGGGGAAGTCGCGCGCCTCGGGGGTGGCGCGCAGGGCGCCGCGGAGATCTCCGTCGGGGACGTGGTGGGGCAGCACCCGTGACCAGCGCTGGAGCTCGGCCGGCGGGAGGCCCTCGGCCAGGGCCACCTCGCGCACGGCGGCGCGCGGTCCGAAGGTGTTCACAGTCGAGATCATCGCCGTGCGCTGGGGACCGAAGAGCTCGTAGACATGCTCGATGATCTCGTCCCGCCGCCGCCAGCAGAAGTCCAGGTCGATGTCGGGACGGTCGCTGCGCGCGGGGTTGAGGAAGCGCTCGAAGATCAACTCGTAGCGCAGCGGGTCGGCGTCGGTCAGGGCCAAGCTGTAAGCCACCAGGCTGTCGGCGGCCGAGCCGCGCCCGACGCACGGGATGCCCTCGGCGCGAGCGTGGTCGGCGATGCGCTTGACGAGCAGGAAGTAGGGCGCGAAGCCCAGGCGCTCGATGGTGGAGAGCTCGTGATCGAGGCGCCCGAGGACCTCCGGCCGCAGGGGACGATAGCGCCGCCGCGCGCCCTCGAAGGCGAGCCGGCACAGCTGCGAGTAGGCGGTCTCTCCCGGCTCCAGGTCGATCTTGGGGAAGAAGACCTCCGTCGTGGGAGGGACGTGACGGCAGCGCTCGGCCACGGCGAGGGTGCGGGCCACCATGGGCGGGACGCCCGCGGGAGCGTCGATCGGCCAGGGGCCGGGGACGTCCGGAAGATCGGCGTAGAGGGCGTTCATCTCGGCCGGCGCGAGCAGGTGCGCGGGCTGCTCGGCCAGCCACTCGGCGGGCAGGTCGCAGAGCAGGGCGTTGTGCTTGATCGCCGCGCGCACCCGGCCCGCGGCGGCTCCCGCCGGCGCGACGTGGTACACGTCCGTGACCGCGAGGGTGGCGAAGCCCGTGGCGCGCGCCGCGTCGATCAGCTCGCGCGCCGGGACGCAGCGCGCCGGGGGGGACGTCTTGGGCGATGCGGGCCACTCGCTCGGTTCGGAACCTTGCGTCGCTTCAGGCGCGTTGCGCCGCACCGGCGCGAGGTGGGTGTTGCGCGTGCGCCGCGGACGCGCCTGGCGCGGGCCGCCGAGCGCTGCCGGAGAGATGGCCGCCAGCACCTGGTCGGGGGACAGGCGACCCATCAAACCCACGAGCAGGCGCGGGTGATCGGCCAGGAAGATCAGTCCTTCGCTGTGCTCGACCGCCGCGTGGACCAGGTCGAAATCCCCTTCGGTGGCGTCCGGCGCCGGGCCCGCACCCGGGTCGAACCCGAGCCGGCGCGCCGAGGCGAGCCGCAGCAGGTTGCGATAGCCGCGCCGGTCGCGGACCAGAGCCACCAGACGGCCCGGCGCCCCGCGCGGGTCGGAGAGCTCGGCGGCGACGATCGGGCGCACACCGCAGGCGCGAGCCGCCTTCAGGAAGTCCACCAGGGCGGCGGTCGAATCGACGTCCGCCAGGGCCAGGGCGCCGATCCCGAGCTGGCGCGCGCGCGCACACAGTTCGGCGGGGGAGTCGACTCCGGTCAGCAGGGAGTGGTGCCCGTGGACCCGCAGGGGGACGTACGTCGTGGAGTGCGCCAAGGAGCTGCCCCCGTTTCTGGTGCGGGGCGCTTCACTGGTTCAAAGACGGCGTTCGCAGGCGAAAACCGTCCGCTTCGAGCTCGCAGGTCTCCGTCAGGGGGAAGCTCCCGCCGCGCAGGACGCGACCGAAGCCGAGCCGCGCGCGCAGGGCGTCGAGGGCGCGGTCGAGGCGCCGCTGGCGGTCACCGCGACTGCCGCGGGCGCCGCCGAGGTCGCGGTCGCCGTCGGGTGTGGAGAAGAGCGAACCCTGCCAGCCGGCGCTGGGGGACAGGCCGAGCAGGGTGAGTCCGACGCGGCGGGTCAGGGCGCGCCGACGGGGGAGGGAGCGGAAGAGCGCTCGCGCGTGGCGCCAGATCGCGTCGGTGGAGTCATCGGGGTGTTCGAGTGCCTGGCGTCGGTGGTGGTGGCCGCCCTCGTCCGCCCCGCGCGCGCGGCGTCGGGCCGCCGGCGGCCGGGTGTCGACGTAGGTGACGCTGACCGCCGCCGAGCCCACCTGCAGGCCGTGGGAGCGCAGCCGGTGGCTGGCGCGCTCGACGAGGTAGCAGAGCATGGCCTCGACCCGCGTCCGCTCGCCCTCCTCGGGCTCGAAGGTGCTGACGCGCTGGATCGAGCGCGGCAGGCGCAGGCGCACCAACCCCTCCCCGTTGTCGTCATCGAGCAGTTCGTAGGTCGCCTCGACGGGATCGTGATCGATCCCGCGCGCGCGGTCGTGGAGCACGAGACCCGCAGAACCGAAGCTGGCGAAGAGGACCTCGCGCGAGGCCTGCACCAGGTCGCCGGCGGTGCGCACGGCGAACTGATCGAGCAGGCGCTGCGTGGCGTGGCCGACTCCCGGAAGGTAGTGGACCGGCAGGGAGCGCAGGAAGCGTCGCTCGAAGCCGGGCAGGATCTCGGCCACGCCGCCGGGCTTGGCCAGCATGCCGGCCAAACGCGCCACGGTGCGGTTGGTGGCGACGCCGATGGTGAGCGGCAGGCCGACCTGGGCGCCGACCTCCGCGCGCAGGCGCTCGGCCGTGGCGAAGGCTGGGCCGCAGAGGCGTGCGCAGCCCGTGAGATCGACGAAGAAGTCGTCGATCGAGACCTCCTCGACCGCCGGCGAGTAGCGCAGGGCGACCCTCGCCACCGCGCGCCGCAGGCGGTTAGCCGCCTGGGCGTCCCCGCGCCGGAAGAGGGCCTCGGGGCAACGGCGCGCGGCCTCGGCCAGGAGCATCCCCGGCCGCACCCCGCGGGCGCGCACGTCGTAGGTGCACGACATGACCAGGTTGCGCTCGCCGGGCAGCCCCCCGATCACCAGCGGGCGGCCGCGCAGCTCTGGGTGCACCACCTGCTCGACCGAGGCCAGAAAGGCGTCGACGTCCAGGTGCAGGATGCGCCGTAGCGGGGGGGTAGGGGGAGGGAGATCGAGAGGTGACGGGCGGTTGGACACGGAGGCCTCCGCCTATACCCTAACGGAACCCTAACCTGAGGTCCAGGTGCCGGGCGGGAGAGTTTTCCCGGCCCTCAGCGCGCGTCCGTGACCGGCGGGCGCAAGCGGGCCTGCCACGGGCTGCGGTTGCGCCGCCACCATTCCTCCCAGGCGCGGGCCGTGCGGCCCGGTCGCTCGCCGGTCAAGCGCTCGAGGGAGGTGCGGATCACCCGGCTGTGGGTTGCGAAGGAGACCTCGGAGACGCTGATCACGCCGACATCGAGCACGGCGCCCTCGATCAGGGTGTTGATCTGGGGATCGGCGACGGCGGCGGCCAGGGCCACCTCTACGTCGAAGTCCTGCACGTAGGAGACCTGGCTGCCAATGAAGAGGTGAGCGTGGGGGACGCGGCCCGCGCCCGTTCCCCTCCTCGCCGCCGCCGCGAGGGCGCCCATCAGGGGTTCGACGCCGGCGGCCAGGCCCACCTGACCGAGGGCCTCGGCGGCCTGCAGTTGCACGCGCCCCCGCTCGCTGCCCAGGGCGCGCACCAGGGGCGCGAGGACCGCCGTGGATCCGCTCGCCCCCAGGGCGCGGCTTGCGTGGTGCCGCACCTCGGTCGAGCGATCGAGGACGGCGTGGGTGCACAGCGCCTTGAGCCGCTCACCTGGAAGCAGGCGCCCGATGGCCTGGGCGGCGAAGGAGCGACGGCGTGGTGAGCTGTGGCCCAGCTCTAGCGCCAGCTCGGCGCCCAGGGTCTCGCGATCGGTGACGCGGCCCAGCTCGGCGATCGCAAGCTCGCGCGCCGCAAGGCCGCGCTGGGCGCCCCAGACGCTCAGCGTCGCCCGCGCCGCCGCGCGTTCTTCTGCGGGCACTTCCAGGTTGGGCAAGGCGACGAGGTCGCGTCGTCTCAAGAGGGCCAGGGCGTGTTCGTCGTGGGGTCGGTCCTCGAGCAGAGCGTCGAGGTGTTCGAAGGCCTCGCGCACCAGCCCATTCGCGATCATCCACTGCGCCAGACCGGCGCGGGCGGCAGGGACCTCTGATTCCGCCAGGGACGCGCGGTGCTTGTCGAGCAGGCGCAGCACGTCCCGCTCCAGGGCCGCGCGTGCGACGGCTCCTCGCGGCAGGGCGTGCCACTCGTTGCCGGTACTCCGTACTTCCCAGTGCCCCTCGCGTTCGCGTGCGACGGCTCGCAGGGGCCTGCCGCCGTGCAGGTAGAGGATGCGCTTGCGCTCCCCCGGATCCTCGTCGTCCCAGACGTTCGCCTCGCGGTTGGCGGGGACTTGCGCTGGGGCGATGCCGGCGTCCGCGGCCGGATGGGCGGCGGGGACGAGCACGACGAGGATGGCGTGGATGAACTCGAGCATGGCGGAACTTCCACCTACCGTAGGGCCGGCCGGCGCGCCCGATACGATGCCCGCGCTCTTTTTCCCCGTTCAGTGGGGGGAAGGCTCCGCGTCGGCCGCAGGCGCGTCTTCTTCCGCTGGCGCCAGGTAAAAGAGCGTCTCGCCCACAGTCAGGGCCGCGTCGTCGGCGAGGAAGCGCGGCGCGCCGCTCTCGTCGAGGGCTAGCAGGGGGATCGCGCCCGGTAGCACGCCGTCCAGGTCGTCCGCGTCCAACTCGTGGTCCACCTGCGCCTTTTCGATCAGCGCGCCCGCGCGCAGACGATCCGTCGCGCTCTTCCACGAGAGGCGCTCGCCGAACAGGAAGGGCGCGTCCTCTGCGGTAGGCGGCGAGGAGTCGAGCTGCACCGCTCGCACGCGGGCGGAGCCGAAGTCGCGCTCGAACAGGCGCAGGGCGGTGCGGTTGACGCCGTCGTTGGGCGTCATCGCCAGCAGGTTCCCGACGCCGTCGAGGTCCAGGGCTTCCAGCACGATCGGGTCGAGGGCGTCGGCGCGATGGGCCTGCAAGCCGTGCTCGCGGGCGCGCTCCACGCGCCAGATGTTCGTGTCCAGGAGCACGACGCGCCGTCCCGCGCGGTGCAGGGCGCGGCCGAGGGCCAGGGCGAAGCTGTTGGCGCCCACGATCAGGAATCCGTTGCGCGCCTCCTCGAGGACGCCCAGCCAGCGGCCCACGAGGCGCGCGGTCGGCGCCTGCAGCACGACCGTCCCGACGATCACGGCGAAGACCAGGTTCATCACGACGCGTCCCTCAGCGATGCCGTGTTCCTCCAGCACCAGGGCGAACAGCGAGGAGACCGCGGCGGCGACGATGCCGCGCGGGGCGATCCAGGAGAGGAACAGCCGCTCCCTGAGGGAGAGGTCGGTGCCCAGGGTGCAGAGGGCGACGGTCAGCGGACGGCCCACAAAGACGATGCCCGCCACCACGCCCACGGCCGGCCAGCCGAGGGCTTTGAGGCCGCCCAGGTCCAGGTCAGCGGCCAGCAGCACGAAGACCACCGAGACCATCAGGACGGTGATGTGACCCTTGAACTCCTCGATCTCCTCGAGGCCTGGCGGGCGCAACCAGCCCAGGAGAAAACCCGCCAGGGTGACGGTCAGGACGCCCGACTCGGGGAGCAGCAACTCGCTGACAGCGAACAGGCCGATGGCCGTGGCGAGCACCGCCAGGTTGCGCAGATCGACGGGCAGGATCTCCTGGCGCCGGATCAGGACGAAGAGCATCCATGCTCCGACCGCGCCCAGGCCCAGGCCCAGGAGCACGCGCCCGCCGAAGGCCGCCAGGACGTGCGCCGAGCCGCGGGACTCGGCCTCGATCAGGAACTCCAATACCAGCACGGCGTAGAGCGCTCCGACCGGGTCGATCAGGATCGCCTCGCCGCGCAGCACGTCCGAGACGCGCCGGCGGGGGTGGACGGCTTGCAGCAGGGGCAGGATGACGGTCGGCCCGGTGACGATCACGAGCGCTCCGAAGAGCACCACGGCACCCACGCTCAGCTCCTCGAAGAAGAGGTGGGCGAAGAGCGCCGAGAGGGCCCAGGTCGTGAGGGCGCCGAAGAGCACGAGGTTGCGGATCGCGCCTCCGGCGAGGCGGAAGGCCTCGGTCTTCAAGGACAGGCCGCCCTCGAAGAGGATGATGGCGACCGCGAAGCCGACAAGGGTCCGCAGGCCCGAGCTCCCCAGGGACGAGGGCTGGACAATGCCCGTGATCGACGGGCCGAGGACGACGCCGATCAGCAGCAGGGGGAGGATCGCCGGTATGCGCAGGCGCCGCGCCAGCATCTGTCCGGCAACGCCCGCCACGACGGTGGCGGCGGCGGTGAGCACCAGGGGATCGTCGGACATCCGCGCGCGACCATAACCGAAACCGTGGCGGGCACCCATCGGTGCTCCGTCGGTGGGGAGCGGCCGGCTAGAATGCGCTGATGGAGATCGTCCTCGTCCAGCCCGAGATCCCCCACAACACAGGTTGTGCCGCGCGCCTCGCTGCGGCCACCGGGCTGCGCCTGCACCTGGTGGAGCCCCTCGGCTTCTCCCTGGAAGATCGCTATCTCAAGCGCGCCGGGCTGGACTACTGGCCGCAGGTCGAACTCGTCCTGCACGCCGACTGGGCGGCGGCTGCCCGGACCCTCGGCTCCGCGACGGCTCGCCCGCTCGCCGAGCGCTTGCGCCTGTTCACCGCCCGCGGCGGCGAGTCGCTCTTCACCTGCGCCTTCGAGCCCGACGACGTGCTGGTATTCGGCGGTGAGAGCGGGGGCCTGCCTGCCGAGTTGCTCGCCGCGCACCCAGAGCGGCGCGTGTACGTGCCCATCCGCTCCGGCGTGCGCAGCCTGAACCTGGCCAACGCCGTCTGCCTCGGGGTCTACACGGCCCTCGACCGCTCGGGTGCGCCCCTGCCCGTCAACGACGGGACCTACGACGCCCATCCGCGGGCCGCCGAGGACGTGCGCCCCGCCGAACGCGTGGTCGATGCGGGGGGGCGTGAGAGGACCTGATCCTGACGCCCAGCCCACCGAGCTCACGACCGCCGGCGTCTTCAGGACCTGGTGGCCTCTCGCGACGAGCTGGTTGTTGATGGGCGCTGAGCTGCCGGCCATCGCGGCGGCGGTTGCGCGCCTTCCCGAGCCCGTGGCGCACCTGGCGGCCTTCGGCATCGTCTTCGCCTTCGCCCTGCTGGTAGAGGCGCCGATTATCATGATGCTGGCGGCTTCGACGGCTCTCTGCCGCGACCGCGAGTCCACCGCACGCCTGCGCGGCTTCAACCATCGCTGCGCCATCGTGTTGACCGCGATCCACGCGCTCCTGGCCTTCACGCCGCTCTACGACCTGGTCGTGGTGCGAGCGGTCAGCCCGCCGGCCGACGTGATCGAGCCCGCGCGCCTGGGTCTGATGATCATGACCCCCTGGACCTGGGCGATCGCCGACCGCCGGTTTCATCAGGGCATCCTGATTCGCTTTGGCCGGGCGAACGCCGTGGGCCTGGGGACCCTGGTGCGCGTCTGCGCGACCGTCGCCACCCTCTACCTCGCGAGCCGCCTCGAGTTCTCGGGCATCGCCGTGGCCGCCACGGGACTGACCGTGGGCGTGTGCGTCGAGATGGTGTTCGCGCGCCTCGCCGTGCGCTCCATCCTGCGCGAGCGCCTGGCTCCCGCGGCGCCGGACGCCGTGCCCTTGACGACCGCCCGCTTGCTGGCCTTCTACGTGCCGCTCGCCATCACCCCCTTACTGAACCTGATCTCCCAGCCCGTGGGCACGGCCTGCGTCGCGCGCATGCCCGACGCAGTCCGTGCCCTGGCGGCCTGGCCGGTCGTGATCGGGCTCGTGTTCATGAGCCGTTGCATCGGGATCGCCTTCAACGAGGTGGTGGTCAGCCACGCCGGCGACCCGGGCGCGCACCGTACCCTGACGCGCTTCGCTGTCGGCCTTGCCGCGCTCACCGTGGGCGTCCTGGCGCTCTTCGCCGCCACGCCCCTGGCGTCCTGGTGGTTCGGCGACGTCCAGGGCCTCGAGCACGACCTGGCCGCCCTGGCCGACGGCGCCCTCTGGTTCGCGGTCGCCCTGCCGGGCCTGACCGTCGCGCACAGCCTCTTCCAGGGCTTTCTGGTCCACATCGGCCAGACGCGAGGCGTGACCGAATCGGTGGCCCTGTTCCTCGTGGTCTTTTGCGCCGTGCTCTACGTGGGCGTCGTCGCCGAACGCTGGAACGGTCTCGTAGTGGCGATGTCGGCCTTCACCGCCGGCAGCGCGGTCCAGGCCTTCTGGCTGTGGTTCCGCGTCCGCCGCCTGCGCGCCGCCGGCGTCTTCGGTTGAGTTGTCCGGTCCCGCAGCTGCCTCCCTCAGGATCGTGGTGCGCTGGCCCTGACTTTCTAGCTCTCGCTCACGGACAGAGCGTCACTTCCAGGCTGTCCGAGAGGTTATGGCCGATGCCGCCGTTGCCGCCGGGGCCGGTGGGATCGCGGTACCAGAACTGGAAGTACCAGGTGCTGCCCGGCGTGAGTTGCCCCGATGGCTGGGTCGGGTTCTCCAGGTCGAGGTCCCAGAGGGCCGAGCCGCCCGCGCCCGTCGTCAGGATCGGCAGGCGGATGACCGGAGAGGCGATGCAGCGCAGGCCGTCGCCGAGGGGCACCTGGGTCGGCGTCTCGCCGTAGAAGAAGACCCCGAACTGGCCTGAAGGCGCGCCGTCGGCGCGCAGGGTGAGGGCGTTCGAGCTGTAGGAGAGCGAACCCTCGTAGCCCATCAGGGCGCCTGGACCGACGGAGTTGGGCGACGTGCTGCAGGTGCTCTGGACCGGGTCCACGGCGCAGCCAAGGCGGTAGACGTCGTGCACCACATCCTCGACCACGGCCTGGGCCAGGGCTGGCGGCAGCTGATTGGCCACGGAGAAGGTCGAGGGCATGGTCGGCGTCCCGTCGTCGGTCAGGCCGGGGCTGCCGAAGAAGGCGTCGGAGCCGAGCATGATGCGGTCGGAGAAATCGGTGATGAGCTGCAGCCACTCGGGCCGCAAGTCGCCGTTCAAGTCCACGGGCCGGTTGCCCTCGACGAGGGTCCCTCCGGCGCCAGGCGTGACCTTGATCGCCAGGTAGAGGTTGTCGTGGGCGTCGAGCATCACGCGCAACAGATCCACGGTCATGTCGCCGATGTGGTCCGCCCCGGCGTGGGTCCAGACCCAGCGCGCGGCCGTGTTGTGGTCTAGCAGGGTTGCAAAGGCCGTCAGGTTCTCATGTACGACGTCCGGCGCCTGGGGATTGGGAGGCGGGAAGCCGGGGCCGAGGATCCTGTCCTGGGCGACTGCTTCCATGTGCAGGTCGATCGGCATGTCGTTGGCGGCCGCGACGTCGGCCAGGAGCAGCAACAGCTCGTGATCGGGTTGCACTTCCTGGAAGCTGTGGCCGGGGAAGAGCGAGAGGTGTAATGCCGTGATCTCCCCGAAGCCAGCCGCCCCCGCGTCCGCGATGGCCTGGGCGTGGGCTGTGAACTCGGCGCGCTCGGCGCCGGTCGCCGTGCCATCGGGGATGGAGTGGATCATGGGGTTGAGCAGCAGGCCGCCGCCGAGGAACTCCAGGCGGGTCGGGTGCAGCTCGACGAGCTCCGTCAGCACGGTGTAGTCGTAGACGTTGGGGTTGCTGGCGTTGCCCGGCGAGAAGGGTGTCGGCATGAGAATGGCCTCGCTCACTCCCAGCTGGTCCATCTCGTCGATGGCGTGCTCGGCCGCGCCGGGGAAGTCGCTGACCCAGCCGCCGCCCTGCATGTAGAAGGCGCGCAAGTGCACGTGGGTGTCGATCGGGGCGGGCGCACCGGCGTCCTGGGAGGTCGCGCTGGTCGCGAGGGCGAGGCAGATCGTGGAGGCTAGGAGAGGGCGAATCATGGCGTTCTCCGGGAGCGACAGTGGTCGGGTCATCCTCTCCATCGTACCCCTGCAATTCTGGCTCGGTGGAGCGCGTCATGTCGATCCCCGGCAGCCGCCGCGAGGACCCACTGCGGCGCTACAATGGGCTTCGATGGACGCTCATTCCGGTGCTCCCGTGCGCAAGCCGCGCCACGGCGACGAGTTGATCGTCGAGGTGAGCGGCTACGACCGACGCGGGCGGGCCGTGGGCCGCGCCCTGGACGGAGAGGGGCGAGCCTACAAGGTCAGCCTGCGCGGCGCCGTGCCGGGGGACCGCGTGCGCGCCGCCGTCGTGCGCCGTCGCGGCGAGCGCGTCGACGCCGCGCTGGAGGAACACCTTGAGCGGGGGCCGGCGGCCGTGTCGCCGCGCTGCAGGCACTTCGCGACCTGTGGCGGCTGCAGCTTCCAGGACCTGGCTTACGAAGCGCAGCTCGGCGTGCTGCAGGCGGGGATCGAGGCTGCCCTCGAGCGCCACGGCCTCAAGGCGCGGGCGGAGGCCGTGCTGGCCGACCCCGAGCCCTGGCACTACCGCAACAAGATGGAGTTCACCTTCGCCGACCGGCGCTGGATCGAGGTCGGCGAGCCCCAGGGGGTCGAGTCGAACTTCGCCCTCGGCCTGCACGTCCCCGGGCGCCACGACAAGGTGATGGACGTGCGCGAGTGCTCGATCGCCTTCGAGGAGGCGTCGGCCATCCTGTGCGACGCCCGCGACCTGGCGCGCGCGGCCGATCTCCCGCCCTGGAACCTCCGCGATCACACCGGCCTCCTGCGGCACCTCGTGCTGCGTAAGGCGCACCATTCCGGTCAGATCCTGGTGAACCTCGTGACGGCGCAGGATGCGCCCGAGCTCGTGGAGTCCTACGCGGCCGAGCTGATCGCCCGCCATCCCGAGATCACGACCTTTGTTCAGAGCGTCAACACGCGTCCCGCCGCCGTGGCGATCGGGGAGCGCGAGCGGGTGCTCTCCGGCCCCGGTTTTATCGAGGAGCGCCTGGGAGGGCTCGACCTGCGCATCTCGCCGGGGTCCTTCTTCCAGACCAACACGCGCCAGGCCGAGCTGCTGGCGCGCGTCGTCCGCGAGGAGGCCCTCGGCGGCGACGCTCTCGATGGCGTCGCGCCGCCCGAGTGCGTGTACGACCTCTGCTCGGGCGGCGGCGTGCTCTCCCTGCTGTTGGCCTCCGGCGCCGGGCGCGTGGTGGGCTTCGAGCTCGTGCAGTCCGCCGTGGAGGATGCCCGCGCGAACGCGCGCCGCAACAAGATCGCCAACGTCGAGTTCGTCGAGGGCGACGTGGCGCGCGAGTTGGGCGCCTACACCTCCCCTACACCGCCTGAGGTCTGCGTGGCGGACCCGCCGCGCGCGGGCCTGCACG
>DASCMO010000035.1:0-57700 GCA_036010965.1 Planctomycetota bacterium
GCGCGCCTTCTGCCGGACATGGGCGAGCTGATGGAGCGCCACGCCGAGCGTGTCGGGGACGGCGCGGCGCGGCCCTTCCTGCGGGAAGTCGAGCTGTTGGTCGAGGACTCCGACCGGGTCACGGCGGCGTTTTTGCGCAGCCTGCCCGCCCCCTTGTTGAAGGGCCTGCCCGCCAGGGTGGCGGCGCGCGCGGGCAGCTAGCCCCCGATGGCGGCCAGGGCGCCTTCCACCCGCGAGCGGAGGTGGACCAGGCGCGGGTCGGCCCCGCCGCTGGGCAGGGTGGCGACCAGGAGCGCCGAGAGGCGTGTGAGGGCCGCGGGGCGCAACCGATCCACGGCTGCCTGCCCCTTGGAGATCACCACGGCGTGCGAGCGATCGGCGGGATCGGGACGCCAGCGGAAGCGCTCGATGTCGCAGCCGGGCTCCCCAAACAGGCGTCGGTTGCCGAGCTCGGCAAAGCTCGTCGCGGCTTCATCCAGCAGGCCGGCGACCGTTCCCTTGGGCAGGGCGACCGCGACGGCGTTGCCCGCGCCCACGTAGAGCTCGTCGGCCAGGGTCCAGCGCAGGAAGAACTCCCCACGGCGGCAGGAGCGCAGTTCGAGCCCGATCACCGCTCCCTCGATCGGTTCTCCGGCGCGCGCCATCTCCCCCACCTCCGGCAACGTGTCCCCACAGGCAGACCGACAGCGCGCTTCGAGCTCGCGCGCGGCGACAGCGTTGCGCTCGTCGGAGAAGGGATACTCGGCTGAGAATCCGAAGGTGTCGCCGATGGCCTCGCGGAGCAGGCGCAGAGCAGCGTAGCGGGCGAGCTTGCCGTCGGGCTGCTCGAAGAAGCGGTCGTCGCGCCGTAGCTCCTCGAGCAACCAGGCCAGGGCGCACCCGTCACCCCAGCGCTGGAGCAGGGCGGCGGCGGTGCGTCGGACGCGAGCGTCGGGGTCGGCCAGCAATGTGCGTACGGCGGCCTCGCTGCGCGCGGGCTCGAGCGCGCCCGCCGCCGTGATGGCCGCGGCCCGCACGGCGGCCAGGGGATCGGCGAAGAGGGCGACGATGGCCGGGGCTTCCTCCGCGCTCGGGCCCACGGCGAGGCCGCGCGCAGCAGCGGGGCGCCAGGGGAAGTCGGGATCTGCCAGGGCCTCCCAGAGCCGCGTGCGCAGGCGTGGGTCCGAGAAACTGCCCAGGATCTCCACGATGTGCCTGCCCAGGGTGGCCAGCTCGCGCGGCGAGTCCCCGCACTCCGCCACGAGCCGCTCGACCGCGGTCGCGCCCAGGGCGAGCAGGCGCTGCGCCGCTTGCGGGCGCACCACGGGGGAGCCCTCGCGAGCCAGGCGCAGGAAGCGCTCGAGAGGCGCCTCGGGAGCTTCGGGTTCCTGGGCGGACCCGACCGTTACCAGCACCAGGCCCAGCAGGGCCGAAGACAGCGCGACGCGCGCCGCGCGCGGGCCCATCAGTTCACGGACTCCGCCGCGAGCCGGAAGAGGCTCGTGACGAAGCCGTCCTCCTTCTGCTCGCCCACCGACATCGTCCCGATGACGGTGATCTGGTCGGGGTTGTAGCCGGTCGTCTTCTCGCCCAGGCCCACCTCGATGAAGTGGCTCGCCTTGGCGCTCTCGCAGCCGCACTGGTCCCAGGTCTGGCGGAACGAGCGTGCGCCCTCGTGGGTGTCGAGGGCCATGTAGCCGACGACCTTCACGCGCTGGCCGTCGAGGGCCCGCACCCAGTCAGGGAGGCGAGCGCCGGGACGCCACTGGATGCTCGTCAGCCTCATGATGCTCACCTCAATCTCACTGTCGGAGCGGGGGGCCCTGGAGGGCGAGTCGACTCGCGGTGCGGGGGTGAGGGAGCACAGGCCGAGGACGAGCAGCGCTGCGAGGAGGGTCTTCATGGCGGTCCCAATGCTCGCGCGAGTGAGCCAACACCGTCAAGGAAGAATCCGCGACTCCCTTCGCGAGTCCCCCCGACGCACTTGAATGGCTGCCGTTGGCCCGCGACGATGGCCTCGCCGGGCCCATGACCAGACCTTCCCTGCACGAGAACAACGTCTACTCCATCGTCGAGGAGTGCGAGCGCCGGCGCATCGTGCTCTTTACCGAGCATGTGGAGGACGAGAGCGTCGAGTACACCGACGTCTCCTTCACCGAAGTCATCGCTCACTGGTTCGACCACATTCTGCCCGGGAACATCCTGGTGGGCGTCGAGGACTGGAACCTGGAGCAGTTCCTGCAGCACGAGTGGGAGCGTTTCGAGCAGGGCCGCAAGCACGGCTGGCCGCCCCTGGATTTCGAGACGCGCGCCGAGCTGTTGAGCGCACTCGAGGAAGATCGCTACAAGGCCTACAACGTGCACGCGAGCTACGGGCTCGGCGGCTGGGTCGTCGCGCGCAGCATGCACCTGGAGCGCCGCGCGCGGCGCTGGCCGGGTCTGGGCGGCTGAGCGCGCCCCTCAGCCCTTCGCCGCCAGGAGGACCTCCTCCTCGGTCAACAGGCGCGGAGTGCGCTTGGCCAGCTCGAGCACTCGCTCGACAGCGGCCTCGTCCGGCTCGTGGCCGCGGCGTTCGAGATACCAGGTCACGTTCGAGCGTCCGCTCATGGGTCCCACCAGGATCTTTTGCTCCAGCCCGAAGAGGTCCGCGGGGACGCCCGAATAGACCCGGTTCGCGAGCCAGGTGTCTCCCTTTCGCAGGGCCTTGATGACCGCCGAGGCGTGGACGCCGGTGCCGGTCTCGAAAGCGTCCGCCCCGAAGACGGGGTAGTTGTTCGGGAAGGGGGTGCCCACCGCATCCGAGGCGACGCGGCAGTACTCGCCCAGGCGCGAGAGGTCGTTGTCGATCACGCCCATCAGGCGCAGGTTGACCAGCAAGAGGTCCATCTCGGTGTTGCCCGTGCGCTCCCCGACTCCCAGGGCCGTGGCGTGCAGGCGGGTGGCGCCGGCTTCCATGGCGGCCAGGGTGTTGATCAGCCCCAGGCCCCGGTCGCGGTGGCCGTGCCAGTCGATGCCCACGTCGGCTCCCAGCTCATCCACGACGCTCTTCACGAAGGACACGACGGCGTGTGCGCCTTCGGGTGTCGAATGGCCGCAGGTGTCGCAGACACAGATGCGCGCGGCGCCGGCCTCGATGGCGGTCGTGTAGAGGGCACGCACCTGGTCGGGATGGGCGCGCGTGGTGTCCTCGGTCACGAACATCGATGGCAGCCCCTCGCGCGTGCAGAACTCGATCGCCTCCCGGGACAGCTTCAGCATGTGCTCGAAGTCCCAGCCCTCAGCGTATTGGCGGATCGGACTGGAGCCGATGAAGGCGCAGACCTCCACGGGCGATCCGGTCTCCGCGACGATGTCGACCACCGGCTCGATGTCGCTCACCAGGGTGCGACAGGCGACGTTGGGTGTGATCGAGAGGTCGGCCATCTCCAGCATGAGGGTCGAGATGTGCTCCCGGGCGCGGGCGCCCGCGCCCGGCAGCCCCACATCGGCGGTCTGGATGCCGAGCTCGTCCATCAGGTGCACCAAGCGCACCTTGGCGTCGAGGGGGGGGTCGGTCACCGAGGGACTCTGGAGGCCGTCTCGCAGGGTCTCGTCATCGAACTGCACTCCACTCGGCGCCGGGGCGCCCGCCCCGTTCCAGTCGTAGATCAGCTCGTCGCGCTCGTCGCTCATGGCGGCATTGTACCCGGCGTGGCGGGCCCTCGGCGGAGAGGGGTGTTCCATCGCTCCGTCCGGCTCTTATATTCGCCCAGGACGCGGATGCGCCCGGCCACTCGCTTTGGCGCGAGCCGTCGATCCACGGCTGTCCTCCCCCGATGGTCCATTTCCCCGTGATGAAGTTTGGCGGCGCCTCCCTGGCTGACGGGGCGGCGGTGCGGCGCGTCTGCGCCGTGGTCGCCCAGTGCGCGAACCAACGCCCGGCGGTGGTCGTCAGTGCCCACGCCGGCGTGACCGCCCTGCTCGAGCGCGAGGCGCGTGCGGCCGCCGCCGGGAAGGCGCGGGGTGACGAGGTGCGCGTGCGCCATCACACTCTCCTCTCCCAGCTCGGCCTGGATCCCGAGCTGCTCGATCGACACCTGTGGGAGCTCGCGAGCATCCTCGACGAGCTCCGCGGGCGCGGGCGGATGCGGGAGGGCGAGCTCGATTTCGTGCTCTCCTTCGGGGAGCGCATGAGCTCGCGCGTCGTGGCCGCCTGCCTGCGCGCGGGGGGCGTGGCGGCGACTCCGGTGGACGCCTTCGACCTCGGCCTGACTTCTGACGGCGCCCAGGGCGCCGTGCCCCACCAGGCGGCCTTCCACTCCGCGGCGCGCTCCGCCCTGCAATCCGTGCCGGGCATTCCGGTCGTGACGGGTTTTCTGGCTCAGGACGGGGCCGGGAACCTGACCACTCTCGGTCCCAACGGATCGGACCTGACCGCCGCGCTCCTGGCCGAAGCCCTGGGGGCCGGGGAGGTCCAGCTTTGGAAGACCGTGCCGGGGGTGATGAGCGCCGACCCCGGGCTCGTGCCCGAGGCACACCTCATCGAGGCGATGAGCTTCTCTGTGGCCGCGGAGCTCGCCGGCCAGGGAGCGGAGGTCCTCCACCCTCGCGCCCTCGAGCCCGCCCGCCGCGCCGGCCTGCCGGTGCGCGTGCTCGATGTGACCCAGCCGGCGGCGGGGGGGACCTTGATCGAGGGGCGGGACGAGCCCGAGCGCGGGGACGGCGCCGTGGCGGTGGCCAGCGAGCCGGCCCTGGCCGCCCTCTTTCGCCCGGGGGGCAGCCTGGCCCTCGCGGGACTCTTCTCTCGCATGGACAGCGAGAGCGTGGCGCCGCGCTTCACCGTCGCCGAGCGCGGGGGACTGACGGTCTTCGCGCCCGCTGGCGAGGGCATCAAGCGGGTCGCAAGCGGCGTGCGCGGCGCGAGCATCGAGCGCCAGGTCGCTTCGGTGTCGGTCGTGGGGCACGGGGGGGCCGTGCTCGGCGCGCGCGCCCTCGAACTCCTCTCGGGAGATGGAATCGAGGTCGAGCGGGCCTTCCTGGGCAGTGGCCTGGTGCAGGCATTCCTGATCGATCCGGCCCAGCGCGTGGCGGCGGTGCGCGCCTTGCACGCCGGGCTCCTCGAGGTGGCTCTGGCCTGAGGGCCACGGGGGAACGACAATCCCCGTCCCGCCGCGAGCGGCGGCAGGTCGAGCATGTCGGATCAGGAAAAGCTGCAGGGCCAGAAGGAGTCCTTGCTGGAGAGCCTCGCGGGGACTGGTGCGGCCCTGGCGGCTCTGGTGGCGGAGGTCCACAACGCCGACCTGGCGGAGTGGATGCAGGACCTCCCCGAGGGGGACGCCTGGCGGGTCTTCGAGAGCCTCGATATCGACTCGCGGGCGGAGGTCCTCGAGCACGCCGAGGATGCCCTGAGTGGACAGCTTGTCGAGCGCCTGACCCCGCATCAGCTCAAGGACGTGGTCGAGACCCTGCCGGCGGACGAGGTCGTGGACCTGCTGGCGTTGGCGGATGCCCAGACGGCGGAACAGGTCCTCGCCTTCGTCGATGACGAGCGCGCCCGGGGGCTGCGGGAGCTTGCCGCCCACGCGCCGGACACCGCCGGCGGCCTGATGACCACCGAGGTCATCGCAGTGCCCCAGGGCACGCGCATCGGCGACGCGATCAAGCTCATCCGCACCGAGGGCGAGGAGGCGGAGGAGGGGCAGGGTCTGTTCGTCCTGGACGGGGGCCGGCGCCCGATCGGCTACGTGTCCGACCGCATGCTGCTGACGCACTCGATCCACTCCACGGTGGACGAGATGATGGTGGAGCCGATCTCCGTCGGCCTGGAGGTGGACCAGGAGGAGGCGGCGACCCAGATCGAGCACTACGGCTTGACCGAACTGGGGGTCGTCGACGCCGCAGGCGCCCTGGTCGGCATCATCTCGGCCGACGACGCCCTCGAGGTGCTCGAAGAGGAGGCCAGCGAGGACATCCTCAAGATCGTCGGCGCCTCGCCCGTACACCAAACTCGCCTGCCGGTCCTCAAGCGCGTGATGGGGCGACTTCCCTTGCAGGGCGTGACCGTCGCGGGCGGCCTGGCCACGGCCGCCATCATCGACCTGGCCCTCCGGGACGCGGGTGAGCTCTCCCCCGACGTGGACCTGCTGCGCTTCGTGCCGATCGTCATCGGCCTCGCGGGCAATGTGGGGATTCAGTCCTCCACGATCCTGGTGCGAGCCTTTGCGACCGGGGAGGTTGAGCCCGACCGGGAGGCCTCCGTCCTCGCCACCGAGACCTTGGCGGGGCTCCTGATCGGCCTGATCTGCGGCAGCGCCTCCTGGGCCGTGATCTCGGTCACGGAACCGGCCACGGGAGCGACGGCTTTCCCCCTGGCCGTGGGGGCCGCAATCGCCGCCGCCGTGACCTTCGCCGCCCTCCTGGGCTGCCTGATCCCCATGGGCTGCCGCCGCGTGGGAATTGACCCCGCGGTCGTGGCCGGGCCCTTCCTGATCACCATCAGCGACATCTCGGGGACCGCGCTCTATCTCGTCGTGGCGCACCTGATGCTGGAGCGATGAGGGCCGCCGTCGTGGCCCGCGGCGCCGCGGCGGCCCTGGCCGTCCTCGTCGGCTTGCTCGCTCTGGGCTGGATGTTCTTCTTCAGGGTCCATCCGGTGACCGGGAGTTCGATGGAGCCGACCCTGGAGGAGGGCGAACAGGTGCTCGTGCTCTTCGGCCGACCGGAGTTCACCCGCTTCGATCTGGGGGTGTTTCTGCCCGAGGGTGCCGACGAGCTGCGCGTCAAGCGCGTCGTGGGACTGCCGGGCGAGTCCGTCGCCCTGCACCTGGGCGACCTGTGGATCGACGGCAGCCCCTTGCCCCCCGACGCCGCGCGCCCCCCATTGCTGGAGGTGTTCGACAGCACGCGCGACGACCTGCGCGAGTGGTTCCACTTCGAGCCCGAGTTCTGGTCTGCGGAGGAGGGGGCGTGGGAGCTCGACGCGACCACCATCTCCCCGGGCGCCCGGGCCGGAATGATGATGTTCGAGCTCTCCACAGAGCGACACCCCGAAGCCGCCGGCGGCGCCGAGGTCAACGACCTCGCCGTCGCGGCGCGCCTGCGCTTCGGCGACCCGCCGGCCCTGGTGCGCGTGCTCCTCGTCGAGCAGGGGGACACTTTCGACCTGGAGCTGAGTGCTGGCGCCGAGAGCCTGGCGGTGAAGCTCACGCGCCTGTCGGGGAACAACCGGCGAGAGGTCCTGGGGGAGGCCCGCATCCCGACCGACCCGACTTCCTGGCATCGGTTTCGCTTCGAGAACATCGACAATCACCTGTCCGTCGCGATCGACGGCGAGCGGGCCCTCACGGCCAGCTACGCCGAGAACCGCTTCCACCCCAGCGACCATCACCACCAGGGCCGCACCTTCGGCTACAACCTGATGCTGGGCGGGGAGGGCGGTCGGGTCTGGGTCACGGACCTGCGCGTCTGGCGCGACGTCTACTACACCCCCCAGGGGAGCTTCGCCAGCCGGGAGGCGCTCCAGCTCGGCCCCGCCGAGCTGTTCGTCCTGGGAGACCACTCGGCCGCCAGCAGCGACGGCCGCCACTGGGGGCCCACGCCCCAGGCGGAGGTCGTGGGCCGGCCCTGGGCGGTGGTCTGGCCTCCGGATCGAGCCCGACGCCTCCAAGGGGCACGATCCACGGCGGATTAGGCGCCATGGGGGCCCTTTCGCGAGCCGATGATGACTGGAGGCGAGCCCGCGAAACCCCCTCGAGGATCCCTGGTTCTATGTCCGCGAGAGAGTGCAATGACGACCGAACACCGACCTGAACATCCCCAGGGGATCGGTTCGGCCTACTCAAGCGATCCTGGCGTCCAGCTCATGCTGGCCTGGCAGGGAGGCGACGAGGAGGCCTTCGAACGCCTGGTTGAGGAGTATTCCCCGCGCGTCTACGCGCTCCTGACCCGTTTCCTTGGGCGCCGCTCCGTGCGCGAGGACATGGTCCAGGAGGTCTTCCTGCGCGTCATCCGCAGCCGGGAGCGCTACCAGCCCACGGCTCGCTTCTCGACCTGGCTCTATCGCATCGTGTTCAACCTCTCGGTCAACGAGACCCAGCGCGGCGCGGGCCACACCCCGCTCTCCCTGGACCGGCCCCTCGGGTCGGGCGATGACGAGTACGGGTCCCTGGGCGAGTTGCAGGAATCCACGGCGGAGGGGCCGTCCGCGGCCATGGAGCGCGATGACATCGTCGTCGCGGTGCGCGAGGCCATCGCTGCCCTGCCAGAGAACCAGCGCATGGCGCTGATCCTGGCCAAGTACCACGACTACTCCTACACGGAGATCGCCGATGTCCTGGACTCGAGCGAGAAGGCGATCAAGTCGCTGATCCACCGTGCCCGCGAGTCTCTGCGGGAGACACTGAATCCTTTCCTGCAGAAGGGGGGGGCGGTGTGAATCACAACGCCGATTGCCACGGGTTCCGGCGCGGCCTCGAGCGGGCCCTCTCGGGGCGACCCGCCCCCGCCGGGCTGCGAGAACTCTCCTGGCACGAACACCTCCTGGGCTGTGGCGAGTGCCGCGAGCTGCTGGAGCGTGAAGAGGCTCTCGAGGAACTCCTCGCCACCCTCCCCACTCCGCGCCTGTCACCGGAGCTGGCCCGGCGCGTCCTCGAGCGCTTGCGCGAGGTGCGGCGAGGACTCGGTGATCTGGATGAGCTGCTGGCCCTGGATGCTGGGGCCGAGGCCCCCGGGGGGCTCGCGCACCGGGTCTTGATCGCCCTCGAAGAGGAGCGCACCCCGACGGTGGACGAGCGGCTCGACGCCCTGCTGGCTCGCGACCCCGCGCCACAGATTCCCCACGGCCTGTCCGAACGCCTGCTCTCGGGCCTCGCGCCAGCGCTGATGGAGGCTCGGGCCGACGAGCGGCTCGACGCCTTGCTGGCCCGCGATCCCGACCCGCTGGTCCCCGCCGGCCTGGCGGAGGGCGTCCTGGACGCCCTTGAGGACCAGCGCTTCCCCCTGCGCACGCCGTTCGTGCTGCGCTTGGCGACCTCGCGCTGGGCCTACGCCGCGGCCGCGGGCCTCTTGATCGCGGCCTTTGCTCTCTGGCGCCCGGGCGCGGACGCGCCGACGGCCGACCATCTCGCCCTCTCCGAGCCCCCGCCGGGGATGCTCGATCTCTTCGATGTCCTGTCCGAGGACCTGCTCTTCGAGGACGATCTCCTCGAGGGCGAGGACGGCCTGGAAGTGGACCTCTCCCTCTCCCTGGGAGCGCGGGAGGAAGTACTCATGGACTACGAGTTCCCCGAGGGACCGTCAGAGGAAGAGGGCGGCTAGGCCCCGCCCCGGAACGATGAAGGCCCCGCTCGGAATCCTCGCGACCGCGCTCTCGCTCGCCATTCTGGCGTCGTCGTCGGTTTCGGCGTCGGCTGCCCCCTTGGCTCAGGACGACAGCGGCTCCTCGCCCAGCGCCCGCGAGCGCTGGGGGCGCCTGTCGCATGAGGAGAAGGCTCGCATGAAGGAGCGCTTCGAGCGCTTCCAGAAGATGGGCTCACAGGAGCGGCGCGAGTTGGAAGATCGCCACCGCAAGCTCGAGCGCACGCGCCGGCGCGTGGAGAGCGACCTCTCGCCCGAGATGCGCGAGCGTCTCTCGAAGCTCGCCGACCGCGCGCATCGCGAGATCGTCGGCGAACTGGTCGAGGAGGAGTTGCGCGCCGAAGGACGGCGCCTGCGCACCAAGCTGCCCGACTCCCTACGGGAGCGCTTCGAGCGTGCGAGCCCGGAGCAACGCCAGCGCTTCTTCGTCGAGTTCAAGGAGAAGACCCTCCCGCGCATGAGCCTGCGGGCCATCACCGAGCTCGCCGGCGCCCTCGAGCTCGACCGCGAGGAGGTCCGGCGCATCGAGGCCCTTCCCCCGCGCGAGCGAGTGGAGATGGTCTTCGAGCTGCGCAAGCGCATCGAGGCCAAGGCGGTCGAGAGGGACGGGCTCCCCGAGGGCCTCTCCCGTGGGCGCTGGGAGGAACTCGTGTTGCTCTCGCCCCGAGAGTTCTACGAGGTGGCCATGCGCCTGGACCGCCGAGCCGACGACGCCCCGCCCATGGATCCCGAGCGCATACGAGCCCTGCCCAAGGCGGAGCGCCGCCGTCGCGCGGCCGATCGGATCCTGCATGCCATGCGTGCATCTCCCGAGGAGCACCTCGAGCTGGCTCATCTCAGTCCGCAGGAGCGGCGCGCGCAGGTCGAACACGGCCGTCGCCAGCGGGTGGTGGAGATCCTCCGCCTCCATGAGGCTTTCGCTCCCGAGAAGTTGGCCCGGATCGAGGCCATGAACGACGGTGAGTTCTTCTCCGCCGTGCGTCGCCTGTTGCACGAGGTGGGCCCTCCGCGCCACCGCCCTCCGCGCGACCGACCTTCCCACGATGTGCCCCCGGGTGGGCCCAGAGACGTGCCTCGCGAGGGACCCCGGCCAGGCCAGCGCCCAGGTTCCCCGAGGGACCAGCGGCCTCCGGCCCGCGGCGAGCCGCTCCGGGGTCGGGGGGCCACTCCCGCCCGCCCGCGCCCGGACCCTCGCGAACGCGAGCGGCCCGTGGACCGCCCGAGTGATCGTAGCGGCGAGGGTGGCGCGCGCCGTGGGCGCTACCAGTCCGCCGGCCACGACAACTCCAGGCGATCCTAGCCATCTGCGCACGCACCCTGCGCCGGCGGGTATCCTGCGGCTTCCATGGACGCCGCCCGCGAGAGCCCCCCGAGCGCCTGGACCGTGCCGACAGTCGAGGCTGCAGCGGTCCTCGCCGCTCCCCAGGCCACCGTCATCGACCTCCGTAGCCCTGCGGAGTTCGCCGCCGATCATCTCCCCGGAGCCGGCAATGTTCCCCTGTTCGATGATGTCGAGCGCGCCCTGATCGGGACCCTCTACCAGCGCGAGTCCCCCCAGCGCGCCTTTGAGGAAGGCCTGCGCGTGACCGAGGGCCGCATCGCGGGCCTGGTGAAAGAGCTGGCGCGTGCCGCCCGACGCCCGCTCCCCGCGGGCGATCCCACGGCCTGGGCGCGCACCCTTTGCGAAGGTGGCCTGGAGGGCATGAGCCGCGCCCTCGCACCGCGCCCGACCGCTCTGGGCGCGGGCCCGACGCTGGTGCTGCACTGCTGGCGAGGAGGCCTGCGGTCTCGCAGCGTGATCGCCTTCTGCCGCGAGGCCCTGGGCTGGCGGGACGTCTGCGGGCTGGCGGGAGGCTACAAGGCCTACCGCACGCGGGTGCTGGAGGAGCTGGGGGCATGGGAGGCGCCGCCGACCGTCGTGCTGCGCGGATTGACCGGTGTGGGCAAGACCCTCGTGCTGCGCGAATTCGAGCGCTTGCGACCCCGGGCGACCCTGGACCTGGAGGCCTGCGCCGGCCACCGCAGTTCGGTCCTCGGCATGGTCGGCCTCGACCCCTGCAGTCAGCGGACCTTCGATTCACGCATCGCCGCCCGCCTGCGGGAGGGCTTTCGCGGCCCGATGGTGATCGAGGGCGAGAGCCGCAAGGTCGGCGACGCCATCGTCCCCGAGCGCGTGTGGGGGGCCCTGCAGGGAGGTGTGAACGTGCGCCTGGTGGCTGATCTCGAGCGCCGCAAGGACGTCCTGATCGAGGACTACCTCGCGAGTGCGGCGAACCGCGCCGAGTTGCACACCCGCCTGCCCTTCATTGAGGGCCGGCTGGGGGCGAAGAAGTGGTCCGGCGTGCTGGTCTCCCTGCTCGAAACCGGCCGCGAGCGTGAGCTGGTCGAGGTGCTGCTGGAGCGCTACTACGATCCTCTCTACCGGCACTCGGAGACGGGCCGCGAGGTCACCTTCGACCTCGACGCCACGAACCCCGCGCAGGCCGCCCGGCGCCTCGCGCGCTGGATCGACGAGCGCGAAGGGACCTGAGTCAGCGCAGCGGTCGCGGTCAGGGGCCGGAGGAGATCCGAACCGGCGGCGAGTTGGACGGGCACGCGGAGAGGCACGGAGGTCATTCTGACCTGCGGGGCGAGGCGCGGGAACCGGGCACTTTCCTTCGGTAACCTCTCACGCACCATGTTCGATGACATCCGCAACGCGGCCGGCGAGCACCTTGACACGGCCTACCATCCCGGTCAGGGCGACTCCGACCTGTTGGTCGTGCTGGGCCACGGCGTGACGGGCAACAAGGACCGGCCCTTCCTTCTGGCGCTGGCTTCTGGCCTGGAGGCGGCCGGGGTGGCGGTCCTGCGAGTGTCCTTCGCGGGCAATGGGGACTCACAGGGGCGCTTCGAGGAGGCGACGGTGACCAAGGAGGTGGCCGACCTCGGCGCGGTCCTCGATGCGCTGGGGGGCAGGCGCGTGGTTTTTTGCGGCCACAGCATGGCCGGAGCGGTGGGTGTGCTGGCGGCCGGCGCGGACGAGCGCATTCGCTACCTCGTCTCCCTGGCCGGCATGGTGGAGACGCACGCCTTCGCCAAGCGCAAGTTCGGCCACCTCACCGCGGGCAAGGACAACATGTGGGACCAACCCCAATGCCCGCTCTCGGCGCAGTTCATGGCCGACATGGAGGAGATCGGCTCGGTCTTGGGGCACGGCGAGCAGGTCCTCGCCCCCTGGCTGCTCGTCCACGGCACGGCCGACGAGGTCGTGCCTATCGACGACTCCCTCGCGATCCACGAGTGCGCCGGCGGTCCGGTGGAACTGGTGCGTCTCGAGGGCGCTGACCACGTCTTCGGCGGCCCGGCATGCGGGGAGATGGTGGCGGCCGTCGTCGAGTGGGTGGTGCGGATCGCGGCTCCGGCCTAGGCGGGGACGCCCCCTGCCGGGCCGAGGCCTTTCTGGCTCTGCGGGCTGCGGGAAAGACCGCCCATGGTCTAAGTTATGGGCCGGTTCCCGCCCCTCCCCCAGACTCCGAACTCACCGGCATGTGCGGATTCATCGGCATTCACGGCCCCGAAGGTGCCGACGTCGCGCCCGAGATCTACGAGGGCCTGCTCGCGGTCCAGCACCGTGGCCAGGACGCGGCCGGGATCATCACCTTCACCGACAGCTTCCACGTCAAGAAGGGGCTCGGGCTCGTTCTCGAGGTCTTCGACCAGAAGAACATGGACCGGTTGACGGGGAACCTCGGCGTCGGCCACGTGCGCTACCCGACCATCGGCGGCAACCAGAACGACGACGCTCAGCCGTTTCACCTGACCTTCCCCATGGGCATCGCCATGGCGCACAACGGGAATGTCAGCAACTACGCCGAACTCGTCGAGCGCCACTTCTCCAACAAGGGTGTCAGGGTCAACAGCTCCTGCGACATCGAGGTGATCCTGTTCGTGTTCGCCACGGCGCTGACCGAGCGCGTTCGTCCGGGGAAGGCCCTCGACGCCGAGGATGTCTTCGCCGCGGTGAAGGCCGTCTACGAGCAGGTCAAGGGCGCCTACTCGGTGGTCGCCTCCCTCGCGGATGTCGGCATGGTGTGTTTTCGCGATCCCTACGGGATCAAGCCGATCTGCTTTGGGGAGAAGGAGACCGACAAGGGGCGCTGGTTGGCCTGCGCCAGCGAGAGCGTCGTCTTGGATGTCAACGGCTACACCCGCACCCTCGACATCGGAGCGGGCGAGGCGGTCTTCGTCGACAGCGAGCAGCGCATCTTCCACCGCAAGCTGGCGGACAAGCCCCACCGCCCGTGCGTCTTCGAGCTGGTCTACTTCGCCCGGCCGGACTCGTTCCTCGACGACATCTCCGTCTACAAGACGCGCGCGCGCTTCGGCGAGGCCCTCGCCGAGCAGTGGCGGGAGACAGGCAGCCCGGAACCCGATGTCGTGATTCCCATCCCCGACAGCTCGCGCGACGCGGCGCTGGCCATGTCTCAGGCGCTGAACAAGCCTTACCGCGAGGGGTTGGTGAAGAACCGCTATATCGGCCGCACCTTCATCATGGCCAACCAGGCTCGGCGGCAGTCCTCGGTACGGCGCAAGCTCAACCCGATCAAGCTCGAGTTCGAGGGCAAGGACGTGCTGCTCGTGGACGATTCGATCGTGCGCGGCAACACCTCCCGGCGCATCGTCCAGATGGCCCGCGAGGCTGGAGCCCGGCGAGTCTACCTGGCCTCGTGCAGCCCGATGCTGGTGTCGCCCTGCCCCTACGGGATCGACATGGCGACGAAGACGGAGTTCATCGCGAGTGGTCGAGATCTCGAGGAGGTCGCCGAGAGCCTCGGGGTCGATCACCTGGTGTACCTCGACCGCGAGCGCATGAACGCCGCCGCGCGCCAGGGAAACCCGCGCATCGAGAAGTTCTGCAACGCTTGCTTCAACGGTGAGTACCCCACCGGGGACATCACCGTAGAGCGCTTGCGGGCCATCGAGGGCGACCGCACGAAGCACCGCGACGAGGTCCCCTGCGGGGGTTGAACGGCCCGGGACCGGGTTGAGATCGCGCTCCGGGGGGCCTACAGTCCCGCCCGCCCGGCCCACCATGCGCGTCCTGTTCACCTCGCCAGTCTTCCCGCCGGACCTGGGCGGGCCGGCGGTGTATGTGCCGAGCCTCGGCCGCTATCTCGTCGAGCGCGGCCACGAAGTGAAGGTGATCGCCTTCTGCTCCGAGGCGAACCCCACGGGGCATCCCTTCGAGGTCATCACGATCCCGCGCGGCCTCATGCCCCTGCGCTACCTGAAGGCCTTCATCGAGGTCTGGCGTCAGGCGCCGACCGCGGACGTGGTCTACGTTCAGGAGCACCTGGCCCTGCTGCACGTGCTCGCCGCACGCCTGCGCCGCGTCCCCGTCGTGATCCGCATCATGGTCGATGGCTCGTGGGAGATCGCCCACCGCAAGGGGTGGTGTGGGGATGACGACATCGTGACCTTCCAGGGGCGCTCCTATGGCTGGCGCGTCCGCCTGACCCGGGCTCTGCAGCGCGTTTGGTGGGGCTGGTGTACGCACATCATCTCCTGCTCGGAGTTCCTGCGGCAGATCCTGATCGAGAACCATGGCGTCGAGCCGGACAAGGTGCAGCGGATCTTCAACGCCTACCACGGCCCCGACCCCGACACGGTGACCGAGACTCTCGCCGAGGCACGTGCCGCGCTGGGCCTCGACCCCTCGCGGCGGATCGTGCTCACCATCTGCAGGTTGATGATCTGGAAGGGCGTCGACGGCATCCTGAAGGCTCTGGCCGAGTTGCCGGAAGACATCGAGCTCCTCGTGGCGGGAGACGGGGACATGGAGGAGGCCTGGAAGGCCCTGGCTGCAGACCTCGACCTGGGCGAGCGCGTGCACTTTCTTGGCAACGTGCCCCACCACCGGATCCCGCTCCTGATCCGAGCAGCGGACGTGTTCGTTCTGAACAGCCGCTACGAGGGCCTCTCGCACACCCTTCTGGAGGTCTTGCAGTTCGAAACGCCCATGGTGGTCAGCCGCGCGTGTGGCAATCCCGAGGTCGTGGAGGATGGGGTCAACGGCCTGCTGGTCGATCCGGCCGATCACCTGGAGTTGGCAGGCGCTGTTCGCAAACTGCTGGAAGATAAAGGCTTGGGGGACGCGCTTGCGGCGCGCGGTCAGGCTCGCAGGGCGCTTTTCAGCCGCGAGGGGACCTTCGCCCAGGTCCTTGAGGTTCTGGAGGAGGCCGCGGCGGGGTCTGGCACTGAACCTCCCGTCAGATAGAGCTTCTGATCTCAGGGCTGCACTTGCCGGGTTCGATGGCCGATATACTGATACTGCAAAGGAGTCGCCTGAGGCGTCCCGCGCAGCTCCGGTCCACCGGGGCGCTGCCAGCGCGGGTCCCGCGGTTGACTAACCCCCCCTTTTTCGCCCATCCGGATATCCATCCCTATCCGGAGTTAGGTAACTGCCGATGAGAGTTCTGTACGTCCAGGAGTACCTCCCCCAGGAGATGCTAGGGGCGATGTGGATTTCGCGCGCCGTCAAGGACGCGGGCCACGAGATGCAGGCCCTGTTTCTGCCGGACAAGAACTGGCTGGCGAAGGTTCGTGAGATCGATCCGCAGGTCGTGTGCTTCTCGACCACCACGGGCATGCACCTCTACTTCGCGGACATCATGCGCAAGGTCAAGCGGGAGATGCCCGAGGTCATGACGGTTGGCGGAGGGCCCCATCCGACCTTCACTCCCGAGTACGTGGAGACCGAGGGGGTTGACGCGATCTGCCGGGGCGAGGGCGAGTTTGCCATGGTGGAGCTGCTCGACAGGCTGGAGGCGGGTGAGGACTACCTCGACGTCCGCAACTTCTGGTTCAAGGACGCAGAGACCGGAGAGGTCGTTCGCAATCCGCAGCGACCGCTGGTGCAGGATCTGGACGCGCTCGGATTCCCCGACCGCACGCTGATCTACGACGCGGGCGCGCTCTACCGCAACTCGGAGCGCAAGGTCTTCGTCACCCAGCGAGGGTGCCCGATGAACTGCTCCTTTTGCTTCCACCACGCGTGGAAGAAGAAGGTCTACGGCGTGAAGAACAAGGAGTACACGCGCAAGCGCTCGGTTGACCACGTGATCGCGGAGATCAAGCAGGTGCGCGCGGAGTGTCCGCTGAAGTTCGTTCACTTCCTCGATGACATCTTCAATCTGCGCAATGACTGGCTGGAGGAGTTCTGCGAGAAGTACCCGCGCGAGATTGGCCTGCCCTTCGATGTGATCTTGATGGCCAACATGACCTCCGAGAAGCACATCCGCATGCTCAAGGAGGCCGGTTGCGTCTACGCACGGATCGCCTTCGAGGCTGCCAGCGACTACATTCGTAACGCGGTCTTCCGCAAGAACACCACCCGCAAGCAGCTCACGGACGCCGCCGGCTGGATCAAGGACCACGGCATTCGGCTCGGCTCCCTCAACATGCTCGGAGGCCCAGGCGGGACGATCGAGGACGAGTGGGAGACGGTCAAGCTCAACATGGAGTGCGAGGTCGACCACCCGCTCGTCTCCATCATGCAGCCCTACCCCGAGTTCGACATCAATGACATGACGAAGGACATGGGGTACGCGGTGTCGGGCTATGACGATTTCCCGGTCAAGTTCAACCGCACCAGCGCGATTGAGTTTGATGACAAGCATGTCATCGAAAACCTGCACAAGTGGTTCCCGCTGGTCGTGCGCTATCCCTGGCTCGAGGGCATTGGGCGCCGGGCTGTGCGTGTGCGCCGCCTCTCGTGGCTCTACCTGCTGATGTACATGCTCTACTCCGAGTACATGGTCGCCGAGCAGCAGGAGCTGTACTCGCGTGTGCAGGGCCTGCGCGGCCCAAGGCACTGGGCGATCGTCGATTTCACACGGCGCGTGGCGACCAAGGGCGCCCTGCGCGTCTACGAGACCCTGTTCGCGCGCTACATCGACCGCTTCTTCACGCCCCGCCATGTCGCCCTCAGCTTGCAGATGGGCGACGAGCGCGTCGTGGCTCACATGGACTGAGCCCCGCCACGCTGTCGGGAGGGTGGTACGCCCGACAGGATTCGAACCTGTGACCTTTCGCTCCGGAGGCGAACGCTCTATCCAGCTGAGCTACGGGCGCGTGAAGAGGACCCCCGAAGGGCCGCACATGGTAGGGCGACATCGCGCCGGATGGGAGGCCCCGCCGGCCCGCTCGGGGCCCGCTCTCCCCACCGCGGGAACAGAAAGGCGCGGCGGGCCGTTCGGTGCATCGCCCCGCGCGGCTTCCTGATAGGAGCCTGCAATGGTGAGAGAAAGGGTCCTCCTTGACGATTTGGAGGCCTTCGCCCTAGGATGCTTGGGCTCTCGATCTCATTTCCTCCCCCCCCTTGGCTCCGAGCGCTCTGTCATGACGAAGAGACTCTCTCCCCTGGGTCGACCGGGCCGCGAAGGCGCCGTCCGGTCTCGCTGGCCGATTCCTGTGGCGGGCCTCGCCGTTCTCGGCGCGGTCCTGGCGGGGGTCATGACTCCACGAGGGGAGTTGAACGCAGCTGACCTGGGTAGCCGCGACGCCGACGGGGACGGGCTGAGCGATGCACAAGAGCAAGTCATGCAGACCTCGGTCTTCAAGGCGGACACCGACGGGGACGGGTTCGTGGACACCGAGGAGGCCGCGCGCAATACATCGGCGTACTCGGCGCTCGAAACACCGCTGCCCGCGAGCATGGACATCGGCATGGTCGCGCGAGGTGAAGGCGGCTCGATCCACTCCGTCGTCGTGATCTATGTGGAGGGAGGCAATCTCCACGACAAGGAGTTGGGCTTCGGATTCGTGATCGACAACAACGTGATCGAGGTCCCGACCTGGTACCTGTTGAGTACCGCGACGATCACACTCGCTCCTGCCAGCGATCCCGCCGACGCACTGGTGTTGATCGACATTCCCTTCAGCGCACAGCTCGTGCACTCCTTCGGCAGCCTGTCCATCTATGCGACCCTCAGCTCCCAGGGTCAGGGGGCGGTCTCCGCTGCCGCCGCCATGCAGGTGGTCAGCGTCGACGGCGTCGTCCACTGGGTGATGCCCGCCCAGAACGGCATCCCAGGTATGGGGAACCGCGGCGGCCTCACGGGCCAGGGTTCGGTCTATGCTCCGATCCCTGCGGACGGGGGGTCGGGCGGCTTGCCCAGCGAGTGGATCCCCGGCGAGATCTGCTACCAGACGACCCAGGTCGTCGGGATGCAGGGCGGTATCGTGATCCAGGAGGTCATCACCGCCGAGTGCATTTCGGGCTGGGACTCCTACTGCAAGCCCAACTGCGCCGCCTCGGTCGGGTCTACCTACACGACCTTTGATCCCGGCTCGCTCGTGGGCGGCTGATCACCTGCGGCATCCCTATCCGCCACCCAGGGGGAGGCCGGTCGCCTGCCCCTTTCGGGCAATGGGCGGATGGTGTTCGGGCACAGCGTCCGGGGCCAGCGAGAAGGTGCATGATTGGCCACTCAGGGGGAACCGAGGGGCCCTCGCGGCCGTCTTAGCACTCTGAAGGGGCCCCTGCCGGCAACCTCACGAGCTTCACCATGTCTCTGGATCCTGATCGCGACCTCGTCATGGCCTGCCAGGCCGATCCGCCCGAAGGGCTGGAGGGTGGGTTTCGTGATCTCTACGAGCAGTACAAGGACCGGATCTACAACGTTTGCTATCGGATCACCGGCAATCCGGCCGACGCCCTCGATGCCGCCCAGGAGACCTTCGGCATCCTCTTCCGCAAGATCGACGGGTTTCGTTTCGAGTCGCGCTTCTCCAGCTGGGTCTATCGCATCGCTGTCAACGCCAGCATCGACCTCAAGCGCCGGGCGAGCAATCGCACCCTCGCGTCCCTGGATGTGGTTCACATCGACGAGGCGGGGCTCGATCGGCGACGGGCCCCGCTCGAGGACGAGGACGCCGAAGGCCCCATGGCGACCGCTTCGCGCCACGAGCTGGAGGAGGAGATCCAGCAGGCAATCCTGCGCCTCTCCCCGAAAATGCGCGCGATCACCGTGCTGCGCTACATCGAGGGGCTCTCCTACGATCAGATTTCCGAAGCGCTCCGAATCTCCCTGGGTACGGTGAAATCGCGCCTGGCCAGAGCGCATCAGGCCCTCGACCGCGAGCTCACACCGGTCCTGGACAAGCACTACCTCTCATGACCCCTCACGACACCTCGAACTCGATCGTGTACACCTGACGTCTGCCTCCTGATCCAGGCCGGACCATCCCCCGCGCCGGATCAGCCGATCCCCATCACCCATGCCCAAGACCTGTCGAGAGCACCGAGCGCGCATGACCTGTGAGGTCAGCGCGCCGCGTCCCTGGACGGAGGAGTCCGAGCTCCACCTCGCCGCTTGCGGCGAGTGTGAGGCCTGGGCCCGCCGCCAGGTGCGACTGGTCGGAGCGCTGGGGTCGCTCGCGTCCGTGCCGGCCCCCGACGAGTTGCGGGCCCGGGCTCTCGGGGAGCGCCTGCCCGCAGCCCGTGGCGTCCGGGCCGCCGCGAACCTGGGCCTCCTGGAACAGCGCGAGGCGCCCGCGGAGCTGGAGGGGCTGGTGGTGGCGGCCATGCACGCGGGCTACCGGCAGGATCGAGCGGTGGCGAACCTGCGCCGACGGCTTTCAGGACGCCTTGCCGCGCCGGAGGATCTTGACCGGCGCATGGCCGCCGCGAGGGGCGAAGGGACCCTGTCGGAAACCCTGGATTCCATCCTGGAGCAAGGCGTGGCGGAGGACCTCGACGACCTTCCGCACGCCCTCAGCGGCCGGATGGCGGGCAAGTTGCCCCGGCACGAGGCCCCCGAAGAACTCGCCGGGGGGATCGCTGGCTCCTACCCTCGCAGCCGGGATCGGCGCTGGGTGCTGGGCCTGGCCGCCGCCCTCTCCGCGGCCACTTTGGTGGTGGCCTGGACTGGCGGTCGCTGGTTGCTGGATGGCGAGCCCTCCGAGGAGGGGCTGCCGATGGTCCTGCGCTTCGAGGTACGCCACCTCGAGTCGGTGGCGGATCTGGAGAGCGCGAGGCTCATGGGCCCGATGGGCAACGACCTGCTGGTGGCGGCCCGCTCCACGCCCGGCGCGGCCTTCGGCCCGCGGCCCTCTTCCAGGCACCGCGCCGTGACCGGCCCTGCCCTGGGGGGCGGCGTGCCCGGCGGATCCCTGCCTTCGGCCCCGGGCTCGTCCGATCTCTCGCCCTCGGACTTGCCCTTGCTGGCCGCCATGCAGGGCGCTCCCGAGCGAGTGGGCCACCGCGGCATGCGTCGCGTACACGTGTTCAACCCCGCTCTCTCCGTTGGCTCCTCGATCGAGTATCGCGAGGAGGTCGGGAGCGACGGACAGGGCGCCTTCTTCGTGCGGCCCATCGAGGTCATCTCACCGCCCCTTGATCAGACCGCCTTGGAACTGTTCCTGATGCTGCAGGAGGAGCGCCAGGGGTTCATGTTCCGCTATCGCGACTTCCAGGTTCGCGACCTGGAGCTGTTCATGGAGCGCTATCAGGTCGCCGTCAGGCCGCAAGAGGAGGAGATCGCCGGCCGCGCCTGCCAGGTGCTCGAGGTGAGCCTGCGCGAGGGCGCCGAGCGGGAGTACGTCCTTGCCGTCGATCCCAAGACCGGGCTCATCCTGCGCTACGAGGAGACCTTCATCAGCGGTGAGCCGATCGCGAGGGTGGAGTTCGAATCGATCGATCTCGACCCGGACTTCTCCGATGGCGCCTTGACCGGTGGACCTTCCCAGTGGGTGCCCTTCGATCCCGACCAGGGCCCGCCTCCTCAGGTTTCCTTCAGTCTCCTGCGACCCAAGTTGCCGCCGGAGGGATTCCAGCTCGACCACGCCGCGTCCCTCGTGGTCGGCGGCAAGCCCTGGTTGCAGCTCGTCCACCACGACGGCGTGGAGCAAATCTTCTTGCTCCACAACAGCCCTGAGTCGAGTGGCGGCCCCCTGCCGGGCACGGACTCGGTGAGCGTGTTCTCTCTTGGTGCGTGGACGGTCATCGAGGGAGAGATCGAGGGCCACACGGTCTTCGTGATGGGCAAGGTCGACGAGCAGGACCTGCTGG
Source organism: Planctomycetota bacterium (assembly GCA_036010965.1). Taxonomy (GTDB): domain Bacteria; phylum Planctomycetota; class UBA1135; order UBA1135. The sequence goes on from DASCMO010000035.1 coordinate 21,368, forward strand.
GGATGCTCCAGTCGGCCTTCGAGTAGGGCCGCGCCCGCGGACCTTGCGCGCCCCTGTCGGCCTGCGCGCTCGGGCCCACCCGTCGCTGAAGCGCTCTCCCCGGGCTTCTGCGTGGGGTAGTCTTGATCTGGAGTGGGGCGGAAACGCCAAAAACCCCCTCCAGGCACCCCCTACCCCACCATGAGCGACCACAGGAACGAGTCTTTCTCGGAATCGGATCTCGACTCTCCGGAGTACCGCGACCGCTTGATGCGCAAGTTGAACTGCCTGATCGCACTGCTGGAGGTGGCCATGGCGCGCGTGCGGCGCTCGATGGCCAGCACCGACGCCGACCTGGAACGACTCTCCCGCATCCGCACCAACCTGCAGAGCACGTTGGATGTGTGCACCCGGGCGCGTGTGGCCCTGGAGCGCCGCGAGGCCCTGCCCTCGGAGCTCGCCGAGAGCCTCGAGTGCGTCAACGACTTCGATCTCCCCGAAGGCGAGCCCTTCTGCTTCCAGGAGCTGTCCGAGGGGGCGCGCGTCGAGATGACCTCCCTTGAGGAGGAGCGCAAGTTCGAGTTGATGGGAGCCATCGCGCCCGAAGAGGTCGAGGTGTGCAACATCGATGAGCTGGCCCACCGACTGGGCGAGTTGGAGTAGGGCCGGAGCAGATCCGCGCGTCGATCGCTGGCACCCCTATCGATACAATTCCCGGGTGAGCGGCCAAGCAGAGCCCCTGGTCCGGGGCGCAGAGGTGCTGCTGCGGCGGCCAGGCGAGGAGGACCGGGACGAGTTCGTGGCCTTGCGGCATGCGAGCGCGGACTTCCTGCGCCCCTGGGAGCCGCGTCCCGCCCGTGGATTGGATCCCCACGGCGGCCCGGCCTTCGCGGCCTTCCTGGAGGGAAGCCACACCGAGCGCCGCGAGCGCCTGCTGCTGTGTCGGGAGAGAGACGGCGCCATCCTGGGCGGGGTCAACATCAATGAGATCGTGCGTGGGCCCTTCCAGAGCGCCTACCTCGGCTACTGGATCGGCGCCGACTTCGCGCGCCGCGGATACATGGGCGAAGGACTCTCCCTCGCCCTGCGCCACGCCTTCGAGGGCATGGAGTTGCACCGCGTCGAGGCCAACATCCGTCCCGAGAACGAGGCCTCGATCGCCCTCGTGCGGCGCGCCGGATTCCAGCGCGAGGGGTATTCGCCGCGCTACCTCGAGATCAACGGCGACTGGTGCGACCACGAGCGCTGGGCGCTCCTGGCGGACGACTGGCGCTCTCAGCGCCCCCAGCTGCGAAGGTAGCGAAAGTCCTGGTTGACCGTGCGGTCGCTGATCTTCGCCACCACCGGCGGGATACGCTTGTACTGGCTATTCACGATCCTGCGCACCACGCCCTCCACCAGCTTGGGGTCGAAGCCCCGCTCGGCGAGCTGAGCGGCATCGTGGCGCTCGTCCACCAGCAAGAACAGCAGGCGGTCGGCCTCGTCGTAGGTGAAACCGAGTTCCTCCTCGTCCGTCTGGCCCTCGAAGAGGTCGGCTGATGGAGCCTTGTCGATCACCTCGGCCGGCAGATCCAGGTGGCGGGCGAGCTGGTAGATCTGGTGCTTGTAGAGGTCCCCGAGAGGGTTGAGGGCGCTCGCGCTGTCGCCGAACTGCGTCGAGTAGCCGAGCAGCAGCTCTGTCTTGTTGCTGGTGCCGATCACCAGCCCGTTCCATTCGACAGAAAGGTCATAGAGCACGATCATCCGGCAGCGGGCCATGACATTGCCGCGTCGCCCGCGGTCCTCGATGTCGTGCTCCGTCAGGTATCCATCGGCCATGGCGCTGATGTCCACGCTGCGCGTCGCGACGCCCAGAGCTTGGGCGACCGCTTCGGCGTCGGCCGCGCTGGCGGGATCGGAAGTGCGATAGGGCATGTTGACCGCCAGCACGTCTCTCGGGCCAAAGGCGCGCGCCGCGAGGGCCGCGGTGACGGCCGAATCGACACCGCCAGAGACCCCGACGATCGCCCGCGAGAAGCCGAACTTCCCGGCTTCCCGGCGCAAGAAGCGCACCAGCAGGGCTTCGGTCAGCTCGACCTGGATGTCGAGGCCCGTGTCGTTCACTGCTGGGCTTCTTCCAGGCGCTCCAGCTCGCGCCGGACGATCCAGGCCTTCTCGTCGCGGCGCAGGGGCGTCTTCAGCCGCGCCCGCTCGGTGGCGTGCGGGTCGAGCGCCAGGGAGAGGGAGCCCGGGTCGAGCCCCTCGATGCGCGCGACCTCTTCCCCGAAGGGGTCGATCACGCGTGACTCGCCGGCGAAGGTGACCCCGTCCTCGCAACCCACGCGGTTGACGTAGAGGACCCAGGACTGGAACAGGATCGCCTGGGCGGCGAGCAGGGCCGACCACTTGCGCGAGGAGCCGAGGCCTTCGCCGTCTCGGGACACATTCCGTGCCGGACTGGAACTGGGCACGATGAGCGCGTCCACGCCGTCGAGGAAGTACAGCCAGCCCCCGGTGAGGTGCCAGGCGTCCTCGCAGATCAGCACGCCCAGGCGCCCGTGCCGGCTGTCGATCAGCTGGAAGCGCTCTCCGGGTCCCAGGTCACGGCTCTCCTCGAACATGCCGTAGGTCACCAGGTGCACCTTGCGGTGGACGTGGAGCGGCGCGCCTCCCTCGAGGAACGCGTAGGCGTTGAAGCGCCGGCCGTCGCGCCCGCGCTCCACGAAGCCCACGCCGATCGAGATCTCGCGCGAGCGCTCGCAGAGGAGCGCGAGGGGCTCGGCATCGAGCCCCAGGGCGACCTCGGCGGTCTGGTCCTTCAGGAAGTAGCCGCTGAGGGAGAGTTCGGGGAAGAGGACCACGTCCGCGCCCTCCGCGAGCGCCGCGTCCACGGCGGCGAGGTGGATCTCGAGGTTCAGGTCGAGATTGCCGAGCGTGGGCTCGACCTGTGCTAGGTGGATCTTGGCGTCCATGTCGGCCCCCGAGGGGTGGCGAGCGGCGCGGGGGAGATGATAGCCGCTGGGTGCTTGCGGCGGCTCGTGATCGTCACCTCTCGGCTACGGCTCAGCCGCGGCGGGCAGCGGCGAGCGCTTCCTCCACCAGGGTGTCGGGGCTCACACCGGACGCCTCGCCTTCGTAGCCGAGGATGATGCGGTGACGGAGGGCGGGCGGCGCGAGGACCTCGATGTCCTCGAAAGTCACGTGCAGGCGACCCTGGACCGCTGCCCGGGCCTTGCCCGCGACCAGGAGCGCCTGCCCTCCACGCGGGCTCACCCCGTGGCGCACCAGGCGGCGGACGCCGTCGGGCGCGAGCGAGTTCGAGGGATGGGTGGCCTGTACGAGGCGCGAGGTGAGTTCGATCACCTCCGAGCCGGCGGGGACATCGCGCACCAACCGCTGCATCTCGAGCAGCTCGCCGGCTGCCATGACCGCGCGTGCCGCTGCCGGCCGTTCTCCGGTCGTGGCGCCCAGGATCGCGATGAGGCCCTCCTGGGTCGGGTGGTCGATGTTGATCTTGAGGGTGAAACGATCGAGCTGCGCTTCCGGCAGTGGGTAGGTCCCCTCCATCTCGATCGGGTTCTGGGTCGCGATCACGAAGAAGGGTTCGTCGAGGGCCATGGTCTGGCCGAAGACGGTCACCTGCCCTTCCTGCATGGCTTCCAGCAGGGCTGACTGGGTCCTGGGAGTCGCGCGGTTGATCTCGTCGGCCAGCACGACGTTGGCGAAGATCGGCCCGCGTTCGAAGCTGAAGCGGCGACCGCCGCCGGGCTCTTCCTCGAGGATGCGCGTGCCGGTGATGTCCGGCGGCATCAGGTCGGGGGTGAACTGAATGCGCCGATAGCCCATGCCCAGAGCGTCGGCGAGGGTTTGGACCAGGGTCGTCTTGCCCAGACCGGGAGCACCCTCGAGCAGAGCATGGCCGCCGGCCAGAACACAGATGCTGAGCTGTTCGACCACCTCGGGCTGGCCGATGAAGCGTTCCTCGACCACGCTCGAGAGGGCCCGGAAGGAGCGGACGAGCCCGGCCAGGCGTTCCTCGACCTCTTCCGCGTCGCTCATCGCGGATCCTTTCGGGTGCTGACGCCCTCGCGCAGGGAGCGCTCGAAGAGGAGCGCGCGGCCGACGTCTCGAAAAACAGACTTGAGGGTCATGGTTTGGAGCCCAGAATGGGAGGGATGGGAGTTTCCCACAAAGCGGGCTCGCGCGGCAACGGCCCTGGGCGGATCGTGCTCCTCCTGTGCTGCGCGGCGGGGCTGGCCCTCGTGTCGGCGGCCTGCGTCGCCCCAGACGAGCGGCGGTCAGGGGAGGTCGCGGCAGCGGAGGAGGCCAGCCGCGGAGGAGAGTGGGTGCGAGCCGCTGCGCTCTGGCACGGCATCTACTTCGACGACGGCGGTCGCAACAAGGTCGCCTGCCGCGAGTGCGCGCGAGCGCTGTTCTTCGCGGGTGACGTCGACAGCGCCTGCGCGATGGTCGAACTGGGGCTGGAGGCCTATCCCCGCGACCCCGATCTGCTCGAGTTATACGGGCGCGTGCTGGAGGCCAGCGGGTACCGACGCGCCGCGGAGCTCAGCCACTCGCGGGCCGTCGCGGTGGATCCCGACCGCATATACAGCCTGATCGCCCTGGGCCGCTTGCGCCTTCAGCTCGGTTACGAGATCGCCGCACTCGAGCCCCTGCAGCGGGCGGTGGATTTCTCCGGAGGGAGCGTCGAAGCCTTCACCCTGCTGGGCCGCGCGCGCGCAGCGGGGGGCGAGGACGCCCTGGCATTCGAAGCTTACGAGCGGGCCGCCGCTCTCGCACGAGCGGGCGATGGAGGGACACTGCTGGCTGCGGCGACCCTTGGCCTGAAGGAGTCCGTGCGCGCCGTGCGCGAGGAATCCGTGGAGCTGGCGCGGGGCTGGGCGGCGCAGGTCGCCGAGCGCGAACCCCAGCGCACATGGGCGCACCACCTGCTCGGGCGCGCCAGCGAGCTTGCCGGGAACCTGGAGGACGCCGTGAAGCACTACCGGCGCGCGATCGAGACCGACCCGGCCGATGCCGCGGTCCTGGCCGATCTGGCGGCCTTGCATGTGCGCATGGGCGACAGCGAGGCTGCCTCTGAGATGGTTCGCCGTGCGCTGGAAGTCGAACTAGACCCCACGCGGCGCGTGCAGCTGATCGAGCTGCTGGATGCTCCCGTAGCCGGCGGCTCGTAGCGCTCTCGTCTCGGCAACGGCTACTGAGCGGAGAGGGAAGCGACCAGCTCGTCGAGCTTGGCCGTGAGTTCTTCGGCGAACTCTTCGCCGAAGTCCATGGCCAGCACGTCGATCTCCTCGAAGGTGTAGCGGCCGCTGGTGCGGCTGAAGGGAATGCCGTACTCCCATTTGTTGCCGTCCGACGCGAGGATCACGACCTCGACCTGGTCATCCCCCTCCACGGCCTTCACCTCGTAGCTCTCGACTTCATACTCGTTCATGGTGCGGTAAACTACCTCACCGCCCGCGGGGCGGCCAGGAATGCAGCCCGCCAGCCGACTCCAAACATGTCCCAGACCCTGATCGAGAAGATCGCGCAGGCCCACGCCCTCGACCTTGCCCCCGGCCATCTCGTGCGTTCGGGCGACTTCCTGAGGGTCCGTCCCGCGCATGTGATGACCCACGACAACACCGGCGCGGTGATCCCCAAGTTCGAGGGCATCGGTGCCGCGAAGGTGTTCGATCCCCGGCAGCCCGTCTTCACCCTCGACCACGATGTGCAGAACCGCTCGCAGGCCAACCTGGCGAAGTACGAGGGGATCGAGACCTTCGCCCGCGAGCAGGGGGTCGAGTTCTTCGGGGCCGGGCGCGGGATCGGGCACCAGGTGATGTGCGAGGAGGGTTTCGTGCTGCCGGGAACGATGGTCGTCGCCTCCGACAGTCACTCCAACCTGTACGGTGGCCTGGGCGCGTTGGGGACGCCCGTGGTCCGCACCGACGCCGCGGCGCTGTGGGCCGTCGGCGAGACCTGGTACCAGGTTCCGCGACTCACGCGCGTCGTGCTCGAGGGCTCTCTGCGGGACGGCGTCAGCGGCAAGGACGTGATCATCACCCTCTGCGGTCGGTTCAACGCCGACGAGGTGCTGAACCACGGCCTGGAGTTCTGCGGCACCGGCGCCGAGACCCTGTCGGTGGACGAGCGGCTCACGATCGCAAACATGACCACCGAGTGGGGCGCTCTCGCGGGCGTGTTCGAGACCGATGAAAGGACCCTCGAGTGGCTCGAGGCGCGGCTGGCCATGCTCGAGGCCGAGGGTCGCAATCGGGGCGACCTCGATGCCGAGCGCCTGGGCGCCCTGCGCAGCGCGCCGCCCGCCGCCGATGCGGACGCCCATTACCACCAGACCATCACCCTCGATCTCTCGGCGGTCCAGCCGGCGGTCGCCGGCCCCGACCACGTCAAGCAGATGCGGCCGGTGAGCGAGATCGAGCGTGAGCGGATTCCTGTTCACAAGGCCTACATCCTCTCGTGCGTCAACGGGCGAGCCGATGATCTCTCGGCGGCGGCGCGTGTCCTGGACGGGAAGCACGTGGCCGCGGGCGTCGAGCTCTACGTGGCCGCGGCATCCTCGGAGGTCGAGCGGGAGGTGCGGGAGCGCGGGGACTGGGAGCGCCTCGAGCAAGCCGGCGCGCGCTTCCTACCGTCCGGTTGCGGTCCCTGCATTGGCCTGGGCGAGGGCTTGCTGGGCGATGACGAGGTTGGCATCAGCGCCACGAACCGCAACTTCAAGGGTCGCATGGGCGCGCGTTCGGCGCGCTGCTACCTCGCCAGCCCGGAAGTGGTGGCGAAGAGTGCCATCGCTGGCCACATCGCGGGCTCGAGCGGAGAGGGGTCGGCCGAGCCTCCGGGAACCCTCACGCTCCACGACGCCGCGCCGGCTGAGTCCGGCGCCGTGGAGCTGCGGGAGGGTTTTGCTGAATCGCTCACGGGCGAGGCGCTCTTTCTCGACGCCGACAACCTGAACACTGACGGCATCTACGGGAAGGACTGGACCTATCAAGACGGGCTCTCACCCCAGGAGATGGCGTCCCACTCGATGGAGAACTACGACCCCGATTTTCGATCGATCGCGCGCTCGGGGGATGTGCTTGTCGGCGGCTATAACTTCGGGTCCGGCTCCTCGCGCGAGCAGGCGGTGACCTGCCTCATGTTCTTCGGGATCCAGCTCGTGATCGCCGCTTCATTCAGCGAGACCTACAAGCGCAACGCTTTCAACAACGGCTTCCTCTGCATCGACTGCCCCGAGCTGGTCGAGGAGCTGCGCCGGCGCTTTCCCGAGGGGCCGCCGACGCGCCGCACGGGTCTCGACCTCTCGATCGACTTCGAGGGCTCGCGCGTTTCGCTCGACGGCGCACACTATCCGGTCAATCCCCTGGGCCCGGCCGCTCAGGACCTGATCCTGGCGGGCGGCCTCGAGCCCTTGGTCCGCTCGCGGCTGGCCTGATCAGCCCCCGAGCATCATCGTCCAGGTCGCCTCACACCTGCCCAGGCCGATGCGCCGATGCCCACCGCCCATCATGTTGCGGTGGTGGCCGGGGCTGTACCACCAGGCCCGGATCGCTCCCTTCCCGGTGTTCTGCCCGGCCGCGATGTTCTCGCCCGACGCGCTCGTGCCCGCCAGGCTCGCACGCCGACCGAACGACTCCTTGCCCTTGACGGGCGAGGTGTGGCTGAAGAAGCCGAGCCGCACCATGTCCTCGCTGTGACCTCGCGAGGCCTCGCCGAGGCGCACGTCCAGGCGCAGGGCGGCCAGGCCGGCGTGGATGCGCTTCGTATTGAGCTGGTCGATGCCACGCATCTCCTCTTCGTCGTGCTTCTCGCTCAGCTCGAGATTCGCCAGCAACGCCTGGCGATCGGCCTTCTCCATCGGAGTGGACAGGAGAGCTAGGAGTTCGATCTGCGAGTAGAGCGCGTTCTCCTCGGCGCGCGGGTCGGCAGGAGTCTCCAGGCGCGCGACGCGTGTCCGAAGCGCTGTGTCCTGCGCGAGGCGCTCGCGCGCGATCTTCCAGTGATCGGTGAGGACCTTGCGCTCGTCGAGGTTGTCGAGCAGGACCACGAGATCGGAGAACAGGTCCTCGTTGTGATCGTAGACGTCATTGGGGCGGACCGTCAGGATCACTCCCAGGCGAGCCATGGCCGGATCGGAGCGCGCCTCGATGGCGCTGCGTGCCAGGTCTCCGTTTCGGGCGTTGCCCGCCACCGTTGCCCGCAGGGTCTGTATCTCGGCCAGGGTCTCGCGATCCAGACGCCGGGATACCAGCGACCCGGCCTCGCGCTCGAAATCGTGCAGGAATGACTCACTGCCGGCGGTGAAGCGCTTCTCGAAGCGCGCGCACTCCCGCCCGGCGTGGAAGGCCAGCTGGTAGCGCGCGTTCGAGCCCAACTCGAGCAGCGCCCGCATGGCTGGCACCTTCCGCTCGGCCGGGAGCCGTCTGTCGCGCAGGGTGTTCAGGTGCGTCCGGACGGCGACGGGGTCGGGAGTGGGGGGGTCTTCGCCTTGAGCGCGCGTGACCGTGTTGCCGACCACCGACAGCAGGCCCGCGACGGCGAGGACTCGGAGAGGCGGGAGCATGAAGTAATGCATCGGCGCAACCGCGACGGAGGCGCCGAAGGATCTCTACTGCTTGAGGAAGAGGTAGTAGAGCTGGCCTTCGACGCGGGTGGAGCCCGCGAGCTCCTCGGCTGCGGCACCGACCCCCAGGTAGATGTCCGCCCGGCCAGCGGTTCGGATGGCGCCGCCGGTGTCCTGGTCGAGCATGAACTGGTGGAACTCCTTGCCCTCGGTGTAGCGGGAGCCGGAGAGGTGCGTCTCGACGAAGACCAGCGATCCGCGCGGGAAGAGGCTCTTGTCGGTGGCGAGGGTGCGCTCGGGAGTGACCGGGACGTTCAGGCTCCCGCGCGGCGTGCCGTCGATCGGGGCGAAGAAGATGTAGCGATCGTTGCGGTGCAGGTAGCCCGCGACCTCGTCGGGAAACTCGCGCGCCCAGCGGCGGATCGCCGCCAGGTTAGAGTCATCGCCGTCGAGCCTCCCCGCGTCCACCAGGGCGCGCGCGAGGGAGGTGTAGTCGCCGCCGTTGTTCCCCGCGTATCCAAAGCGAGCTATCGAGCGGTCAGGGAGTCGCACGAAGGCGGAACCGTTGACATGGGCGATGAAGGCGTCGAGGGGGTCGGCCAACCAGGCGAGCTCGAGACCTCGATCGGCCAGCAGAAAGCTGGCTTCGATAGCACGGCGCGTCGGGTACGGCGCGACACTGCCGTCGCCTGAGCGTCGGCCCAGGGTCGCTCCGCCCTCTCCCTTCACCAGATCGTCGGGCAGCCCGTAGAGCGGATAGGTGTAGCGCTCGCTGCGCTCCAGGCTTCCGTCCAGGATGGGAGTGCAGTAGGCGGTGAAGAGCACGCCGCCACCTCTCCCGTCCCAGCCGGCGCTCTCATAGAGGGTGAAGCGTTCGTGAACGGACCGCACGAACTCCTCGGGGCTCAAGGCCGTGCCGAGCAGTTCGCGGAAGACCACGAGGCTCGCCAGGGCGCGCGCGTGGGAGACCCCCTCCATGGGGAAGAACTGCCGGGCGTGATCGGAGTCCATCCAGGCGATGGACCCGTCAAGGGCCCGCGCGAACTCGTCGGGTCGGTACCAGGCTTCCGAAACGTCCGGCCACCCCTCGGGGTCGGTGACCTCGAGCAGCGCGGGGGACCCGGCCGGTAAGGGCTGGCTGTAGTCCTTCACGACCGTGGAGGTGCAGGCGATCGCCAGGGTGGCGGACAGCAGGGTGACGCCAGGGAATTTCATGCTCCAGAGAATAACCGGTGGCGGGATCGGACCACGAACCGCCCGGGTTTAGGTCTGTGGCTCGGCTTGAGATGAGTGGCGGCGGAGCCTCGGGCGTGCCCCGGCGGGTCCTTCCAGCACGGAGGCCTTCGGTGGCTATTCCGTTCAGGAACCGGCGTCGAGGAGCCGGATCAGGACGCGGCCCGATTCCAGCAGGCCGGAGCGGGAGAAGGTCGGGTCCCCGATCAGGAGCGGCTCGGCGCTGGCGGCGCGGCGGCCGTGATCTAGGCCCTGGGCGAAGTGGTGGCCCGCATCGGAGGGTGGCGTCCAGACGCGCGGAGGAGCGCTCAGATCGGCCCCGCTCCAGGCGACGATGGCCATGTCCTGGTGCCGCGCGAGGGAGCAGAAGAGCACATCGATCCGGGGATCGCCCACGACATCGGCGGCCAGGGCGCGAAATCCGAGCACGTCGTGGGGCTTGGCCGCGGGGCGCAGGAAGGTTCGGTGGTCCTCTGCGGCGAACGCGGGCCCGAAGAAGAGAAAGCCCTGCCCTGCGTCCTCGACGCCGCCGCCGTTCTTGCGTGGCGCTCCGACCAAAAGGTCCGCCTTACCGTCGCCGTTCACGTCGCGGGCGAAGATCGACATTCCGAAGCGAGCGCCGTCATCGCTGGTGGCCCCGGGGTCCTCGACGGCGATCACCTCGCCGTCGCCCACCGGGTTGCGCAGGACGAAGACCTGTCCGGCGCCCTTCACGCCGTCGGTCGAGGGGTTGCCGAGGGCCGAGATGAAGAGATCGGGCTTGCCGTCGCCGTCGGCGTCCGCGACCACGAGGTCATGGCCGAAGTTGCCGTGCTTCCAGGGGCCGACGGGGTTGGGGACGATCCACTCGCTTTCCCGGGAGGGACAGAAGAGGAACACCGCGCCACTCTGCAGTCCCTCGATTCTGTGCTTGGGAGCACCGCAGGCCACATCGGTCGCGCCGTCACCGTTGAAATCGGCCAGGGCGACGGAGGTGCCGAGGAGCGCTCCCGGCCCGGCCCGTACGGCAAGCGCTGTGGCTAGCTCGCGGCCGTGGGCGAGCACGTACACCGCGCCGGCTGCCGTGTCGCCAGCGCGGTCGGTCTTCGGCGCTCCCACCACGAGCTCGTCACCCACCCGGCCGTCGAGGTCGCCCTCGGCGAGGTCGTGACCGAAATCCCCCGCACGCCCTTCGGGCGGGGCGAAGCGTCGCGAGCGCTCGAAGCCGGGGCCGAAGAACAGGTAGACCGCCGGCTCTCCAGGCGCTCCCACGGCGATGTCCTGGTTACCGTCGCCGTCGAAATCGAGAGCGGCGGTCGCATGGCCGAAGCGCGCGTTCGCGCGCGGGGCGGGGCTCTGAAGTTCGCGGAGGGCTCGCGCGGCGGCGGTCGGAGTGTCCTGGCTCGCCGCGCGGACAGTCCCGAGCGAATCGTCGGCTGGAACACCCTCGGCGCCGCAGGCGACGAGCAGCAAGAAGGGCAAGCCGCGTGCGATCATGCGCTTCGCGGTCCGCGTTGCAGGACGGAGTTCGCGTCCTCGGCATGGAACGGGCAGGCCACCATGTGTCCCTCTCCGCTGTCGATCAGAACCGGAATATCCCGCGCGCACTCGTCGCGAGCGATGGGGCAACGGGTTCGAAAGCCGCACCCCGAAGGCTTGGCCATGGGCGTGGGGATGTCTCCCTCTAGCTGGATGCGGCCCAGCGCCTCGTGGCGCGGGTCGGGGACCGGCACGGCGGAGAGCAGTGCTCGCGAATAGGGATGGCGGGCATCCTTGTAGATCTGGTCGGCGGTTCCCAGTTCGACGATGTTGCCCAGGTACATCACCGCGATGCGGTCGGAGATGTGGTAGACGACCGAGAGATCGTGGGCCACGAAAAGGTAGGACAGGGCGAACTCGTCTTTGAGCTCTTGCATCAAGTTGATGACCTGCGCCTGGACGGAGACGTCGAGGGCGCTGACGGGTTCGTCGGCGATGATCAGGGAGGGGCGCGTGGCCAGGGCGCGCGCGATGCCGATGCGCTGGCGTTGTCCGCCGGAAAACTCATGCGGGTAGCGGTTGGCGTACTCCGGCTGCAGGCCGACGCGGTCGAGGAGGTACCGGACGTGCTCGAGCTTTTCCGCGTCGGAGAGTGCGGTGTGCAGGTCCAGCGGTCGCTGGATCAGGCCCTGCACGGTCATGCGCGGATTCAGGGACGAGTAGGGGTCCTGGAAAATCATCTGCACGATGCTGCGATGAGGCTTCATTGCCTTGCGCGCGAGCCCGTTCACGTTGATCGCGCCTGCGGGCGTGTCGAGATCAATCGAACCCTCGAGGTGCACATCGGGCGAGATGGCCCGCAGGAGGTTCGCGATGGCTCGTCCGACAGTGGTCTTCCCCGAACCGGATTCCCCCACCAGCCCCAGCACTTCTCTGCGGGCGAGATCGAAGCTGACCCCATCGACGGCCTTCACGGCTCCCACCTGGTGGCGTAAAACCCCGCCGTAGACGGGGAAGTGCACCTTGAGATCGCGCACCGAGACGAGCGAGCGTTCCTCCGAGCTCACTGCGCCCCCTCCCCGGTGTCGCCGTCAACCAGGTGGCAGCGCACGTGGTGGCCGGGAGCGACCTCGACCAGGGGCGGTTCTTCGGTCTTGCAGCGGTCGACCACTTCCGGGCAGCGCGTGCAGTACTTGCAGCCCGCCGGGAAGCTCAGGATTCCGGGCACGTTGCCGGGAATGGCGCGCAGGGGCTGGCCCTTGTTCTGTTCGTTGGGGATCGAGTCCAGCAGGCCGCGCGTGTACGGATGCCGCGGGTCGTGGAAGAGCGAATCGATGTCGGCGATCTCCTGGATCTTTCCCCCGTACATCACGATCGCCCGCTGACAGGTCTCCGCGACGACCGCCAGGTCATGGGTGATGAGGATCACCGAAGAACCCCGGCGCGATGAGAGGAGCTCCTTCATCAAGTCCAGGATCTGAGCCTGGATCGTGACGTCGAGCGCCGTGGTCGGCTCGTCGGCGATCAACACCTTGGGGCGGCAGATGAGCGCCATGGCGATCATCACCCGTTGCCGCATGCCGCCCGAGAACTGGTGCGGGTAGTCCCCGAGGCGCTGGGCCGCGTCGGGGATGCCGACTTGCTCCAGGACGTCGATGGCGCGCGCGCGGGCCGCCTCGATTCCGACGTCCTCGTGGTGGCGAAGGGTCTCCATCACCTGCATGCCGATGGTGAACACCGGATTGAGGGAGGTCATGGGCTCCTGAAAGATCATGGCGATCTCTCGCCCGCGCACCTTGCGCATCTGTGAGTAGTCGAGCGCGAGCAGGTCTCGACCACCGAAGTGGATCTGGCCGTGCGCGATCTTGCCGGGCGGATCGGGGATCAGGCGCATGATCGAGAGCGCCGTGACCGATTTTCCGGAACCGGATTCGCCCACGATGCCCAGGAACTCATCGGCGTGGACGTCGAAAGAGACGCCGGACACCGCCCAGGCCTTCTCGCCCTCGATGTCGAAGCAGGTGTGCAGGTCGCGGACCTGCAGGACAACTTCCGCCGGACTCTGGTTGGAGGTGTCGTTCACGGTTCAGCGCAGGCGGGAGAAGATCTTGGGATCGAAGGCCTCGCGGACGGCCTCTCCGATGAAGACCACCATCATCAGTGTCGTGAAGAGCGCTCCGAGCGGGAAGAACACGAGGTGCCACTCCTTGATGTTGTCGAGTCCCTGGCCCACGAGCTCTCCCCAGCTCGGCGTCGGGGGGCGAACGCCGAAGCCGAGGTAGTCCAGGGAGACCAGGGCCACGATCGAGCCCACCAGGGCGAAGGGGGCGAAGCTGATGATCGGCGTCAGGGAGTTGGGGAGGATGTGGCGGAACATGATCGAGGCGTTCGATTCGCCCTGGGAGATGGCGGCGGACGTGTAGTCCTTGGCCTTCTCGCGATAGAACTCACCGCGCATGTAGAAGCTGATCGACATCCAGCGGAACACGCCCAGGATGCAGATCAGCGTGAAGACGTTGGGCTTCACGATCGAGGCGATGATGATGACTGTGTAGAGGAAGGGCATCCCGGCCCAGATCTCCACTAGTCGCTGACCGTAGATGTCCACGCGCCCCCCGAAGTAGCCGAAGCAGGCGCCCAGCAGCATGCCGACCACATAGGAGAAGGCAACGACGCACAGGCCGAAGGTGATGGAGGTGTTGAACCCATAGGCCAGGCGCGCAAACACATCGCGGTCCCGGTCATCGGTGCCGAGCCAGTGGTGTGTGCTGGGCGGATGGGGTGGTGGGCCGACGAGGTGCGCCTGGGTCAAGAGCGATTCGTTGGGGTGGTAGGGATAGGGCGGCATCAACACCCAGTTGTCTCCACCCTCAGCGGCGAACGCCTTCTCGAGCTCGCGGTAGTCGGCCTCGCCGATGCGGCGCTGGCCGAAGGAACTGGCCTCGTAGTGAGTGCCGAGGGCGGGGAAGAAGAGCTCCCCGTCGTACTTCACGATCAGCGCCCGACTGTTGATCAGGAGCGGATTCAGGAAGCTGATGGCGTACACGACACACAGCACGACGAAGCTGTACCAGCCGCGCTTGATGGTCTTGAACTTGCGCCAGCGGCGCCGGAGCACGGAGATGTGCTCGTCTTTGGGAGTTCGCTTCGATTTCTCCACGGCGGATCAGGTGAAGCGAATCCTGGGATCGACGAGCACGTAGAGCACGTCGCTCAGGATGTTCCCGAGCAGGATCAGGAAGGTGTTGATGACCAGGATCCCCATCACGACCGCGTAGTCGCGTTCGATGATCGACGTGTAGCCCAGGTAGCCGATACCGTCGATGTTGAAGACCTTCTCGATCAGATAGCTGCCGGCCATGATGAGGCTGATGGCGTGTCCGAGGCCGGTGCAGATCGGGATCAGGGAGTTGCGCAGGGCGTGCAGCATGATCACGCGCCGCTCGGGCAGTCCCTTGGCGAAGGCCGTGCGCACGTAGTCCTGGCCCAGGTTCTCCATGAGCGAGTTCTTCATGAGCACCGTCAGGGTCGCGAAGCTGCCGACGGCGTAGGCGAGGACGGGCAGGAAGGTATGGTGCGCCTGATCGACGATCTTCCCCCAGACCGACATCTCGTCCCAGTCCGCCGAGCGGAAGTCACCGAGGGGGACGATGTCCCAGAAACTGCCGCCGCCGAACAGCACGAGCAGGATCCCCCCCAGGGCCCAGCCTGGGATCGAGTAGCCGATGAAGACCGTCGCGCTCGAGGCGAAGTCGAACAGTCCGCCGTGGCGAATGGCCTTCAAGACGCCGAGTGGAATGCAGACCAGGTAGGCGAGGGTGAACCCGATCAACCCGAAGTAGATGCTGACCGGGAAGCGGCTGAAGATCAGCTCGTGAACGGGGATGTTGTACTTGTAGGACTTGCCGAGGTTCAGGGTCACGAGGTCGCGCAGCCAGTACAGGTAGGCCTCGTGGATGGGCTTGTCGAAGTGGTAGACCTTCTCGAGTTCTGCGAGCACTGACGGGGGGAGCTCGACGCTGGTCGCCATGTCCCCGCTGCCCGAGCCGCCCTCTGGGCCCGCGCTCGACATCTGCATCTTCATCACCATCTGCTCGATCGGCCCGCCGGGGACGAAGCGCGTGATGGTGAAGACGAGCATCGTGATCCCCAGGAAGGTGGGGATCAAGAGCAGCAGGCGCCGCAGGAAGTACGCAGACATGGGGCGGGGACCTGGGTGGGACTGTTCCGGAGAACGCTACAGCCCGCCGGCCTGCTCCGCGTAACGGTAGGCCGTCCAGAAGTGGTTCTCGACCGGCGGTGTATCGAGGGTGAGGGACGCGTCCTCGCGCGCCGCCTCCAGCTGGCGCTCCTTCTCGGGATCGACCCACCACGAGTAGTGCATGTACTTGTAGTCCCAGGTCCGGTTGGCACCCCATTCGGGCATGCCGAACTTGTTCCAGTAGCACACGCGCTCGGCGGGCTTGTACCAGGCCAGGACGTAGGGGTGCTCGTTGAACACGATGTGGTCAATCTCCTGCACGATGGCCGCGCGCTTGGCGGAGTCGTATTCCTCGTCGTAGGCGCGGCAGAGCTCGTCCACGCGTTCGTTTGAAAAGCTCGTGACGTTGTTGTTGTTGACCAGGCCCGCCAGGCTCCCCTTCCAGGAGGTCTCGGGGTTGGGGATCGTGATCGCTCCCCAGGCGGTGTTGGTCAGGTCGTATTCCTTCTGCCTCATCGACTTCCAGCGCGAAGCCGGCGTTTGCAGTTGCAGTTCGATCTTGATACCCGCCCGCCTGCACGCTTCCTGGAAGATGGTCAGGTACTTCTCGAAGCCCTTTGAAGAGTAGGTCAGGTCAAAGGCCAGCGCCGTGCCGTCCTTCGTGCGGTAGCCCTCTTCGTTGATCTCGCCCCACCCCGCCTCTTCCAGCAGGTCGACCGCCGTGAGCTCGTCGTATTCGATGCTCTCGTTGTCGGGATGCTCGTACTTCCCTCCCGGCCAGTGGCTCTGGAGCGGGATGTATTCGTGGAACATGAACTTGGAGATCAGCAAGTCGCGGTCGTAGAGGTGCGCGAGGGCCTTGCGCACTCGCAGGTCGTCCAGGGGCGGCCGCTGGGTGTTGATGGCCATGCCAGAGGTGCCCTTGGGGGCGTCATTGAAGATCTTGCAGCGCACGATGAGCCCGCGTTGTACCGCGTCGACCTTCGGCAACTCCTCGGCCCACCACTGGGCGCGGCCGATGACGAAGTAGTCGAACTCGCCCTTCTTGAACTTCTCGAACTCGAGGATGTCATCCTTGATGACGATGAACTTGTAGGTGCCGATGTTGTAGAGCCCGTCCCAGGCGGAGTTGTCCTGCCCCCACCAGTTCTCGTTGCGTCGCAGGGTGATGCTCTTCCCCATGGCGATGTCTTCCTCGGCCAGGAGGTAGGGCCCGCTGCCGGGCACGAGGCTGAACTGATAGGTGTCCAGGTACTCCGAGCCCTTCATGTCGATGGCCTGCTTGGGGAACACGGCCAGGGCGCTGCCGGCGATGTAGATGAAGTTGCGCCAGTTGCTCTCCTTGCACCTGACCTCGAGGATGTACTTGGAGAGCGCCACCGGCTCCTCCATCTTCTCAAACGTCATGATCGAGGAGGGGTCGAGCAGCGTCGGGTCCATGCGCAGTTGATAGGAGGCGACGAAGTCCTCGGCGGTGACTTCCGATCCGTCGGCGAAGCGCGCTTGGGGATTGATTCGGAAGCGGTAGGTCATGCGGTCTTCGGAGATCCACCAGTGCGTCGCCGTGTTCGGGATGAACTCCAAGGTTGTGGGGTGCATGGTCAGGAGCGACTCGTAGCACAGGTCCCGGATCTGATAGGTGACGTAGGTGTTCCAGTCCTTGCCGGCCATGCGCAGGGTGGCGGGCCAGTCCTCGATCGAGACGGTCATGGATCCGCCTTGCGGCACGCCGGCCTGTCCGAGGGCCGGGAAGGTCATGTTGGTCTCCCAGCCTTCGCCGGTGAAGCCGGGGCCGCCCATCTCGGCGGAGACGCTCGGATCGCCCGCCGCCGGATCCCAGCGGTAGGTAGCCGTGGGGATGTCGAGGTTGTACATGCCCTCGAGATCGCTCGCGGAGGGCAGGCCGGTGGAAGGGGCTGCTGGCGCGGCGGCGCTCTCGCCGCCGCCCTCGCCGCCGCAACTGCAGCTGCAGCTTGCTGTGAGCGCGAGGCAGAGGGCTAGCGCGCTGAGGTCAAGGGAGCTGGGTCGGACTGCGGGCTTGGGACGCTTCATCGGACACTCTGGGACCGGGGGTGGGCGTGGTGGAGGAGCGGAGCTCGTCCGCGCGGCGGGGCAGTCTACTCGCTCGGCCCGGTTGGTAGCGATGAGGGCTTGAGAGATGGCCCGACAGGCGTAGATTCTGCACCTGCACCCACCTCCGCCATGACTCTCACCGCTGCCGAGCACCTCGCCCGCCCGACCCCGCACGACGCTTCCCGCGCGGGCGAGCGGGTCGCTGCGCGGGCGGGGTTCAGCCTCGCCGCCATCGAGGCCTCGGTTGCCGAGCACGCCGCAGGCCTCTCTGCCGAGCTCGAGGCCGACCTGCGCCACTCCCTCTGGGAGGACGTCGCCTCGGAGTACGACGCGCGCTTCCTCGGGGACTGGCTCGCCGGCCTCGGCTTCGAGTTCAGCGCGGGCTTTCGGGCGGCGGTGAAGACCTGGGAGTGCGACGAGCTCGGGCACCACCTCTGCTCCCGGGCAGCCTGGGTCGCCGCTTTCGGCCAGCAGCGAGAACTCGATCAGCGCCTCGGCGCGCGGCGACCGGACTTCGCGCCCCTGGCCGCCTTCTTCGAGGACGAGTTCACGATCCTGTGCCTCCTCGCCTACGACGAGCTGGCGACGGTGCGCGCCTACCGCGCGAACCTTCCGCTCTACGCGCACCTCGGTCGGCCCTTCCTGGCCTTGATGCGGCGCATCATGGCCGACGAGGCGCGCCACTACGCGAGCTTCCTCTCCGTCACTCGCTCCGAGCACCCTCAGCGCGCCGCGGATGCGGGGCGCGTGATCTCGAGCTTGCGGGCCGCGGGGGCGCCCTACGCCGCGACCTTCGTCCTCGACCATGACGATCCGGTCTTCACCCCCGACCTCCTCGACGAGACCGCGCGCATCCTCCGTGCCCACCTGGCGCGCTGACAAGACGCGCCGCTGGACGGGGGGTGATTCTGCCCGCTACTCTCACCCTCGCTTCCCCCGCGGGCCCTTAGCTCAGTCGGTTAGAGCAGTCGACTCATAATCGATCGGTCCCAGGTTCGAGTCCTGGAGGGCCCACCAGCTTCCCGTCCCCCCGGCGGTCAGTTTCGAGCTGCCGAAGCGCGCGGCAGGAAGGCGGCGCCGAGCGCCACCAGGCCCCAGCCCAGGATGCCGATCCCTCGCAGGCCCCAGTTGAGGACCTGCGAGAGCCCGCCCTCGAGCATGAAATCTGCGGGGTGGCCGGAGATCGCGAGCGGGACTTCCCAGGTCAGCAGGTGACCGGTTCGGATGAGAGCCAGCAGCACCAGGCCCATGGCCAGGAAGAAGGCGCGTCTGGCGGTGGCGAGTACCGCCCCGGTCAGGATCAGCCCGATCGAGAGCAGGCTGAGGGCCGCGGCCATCACGAGTCCGATCTGAACATTGGTTTCCATGCCCGCCAAGGCTAGCAAAGGGTGCCTCTGGCGCCGGCCGTGATTCTTGCCGCCCGACGCCCCCAACGGCAATCAGACCGCCAGGGATCCGCCTCGCTCAAGCGGGAGGCTCGACCGGGCGTCGGGCCCGCGCTGCGGGAGCGCCTGCATTCCGAGGACGCCGCCGAGCGGAGCGAAGCGATCCGGGGGGTCGTGGAAGACTTCGTCCAGCGTCGGCTCGAGCGCTCCCGGCTCTCCGAGGTCCAGCGCGCCAGTCTCGCCCAGTACCTGCGCCAGATGAGGAAGAAGGGCATGGCGATCCTCATGGAGTACCAGCAGGACGATGCTCCCGAGGACTACCTCGACCTCTACCGTGAGTGGTCCGCGTGTCCGAGCTGTGACGGCGCCAACGCCGCGGAGTATCCTCTGGTTCATGGAAGATGAACTCAAAGACGACATCGCAGAGCTCAAGCGCGACATCGGGACGATCAAGGCTTCGGTCAATGGAATCCGATTGCTCGCCTGGACAACACTCGCATTCCTCATCGGCACCATCCTGAGCAAGGTGCTCTGAGTCCTCTCCCACCAGCAGGAACGGGAGTCATCATCGGGATGGCCGGGAGAGTGAGGTCCGCGTTCGCCCCGGCTCGGGCTCCTCAGGAGGAGAGGATGCCCTCGACCACGTCGCCGTGAACGTCCGTCAGGCGCCGCTGAAGCCCATTGTGGTAGTAGGTCAGGCGCGTGTGATCGAGACCGAGCAAGTGCAGGATCGTCGCGTGGAAGTCGTGGACGCTGACCGGGTCCTGCTCGGCCTTCCAGCCGAACGCGTCGGTGGTCCCGTAGCTGAGCGGTGTCCGAACGCCGGCGCCCGCCAGGATCGCCGTGAAACCTTGCGGGTTGTGATCGCGCCCCTGAGCGCCTAGGAACCTCATCAGCACGCCCTCCTTCCCGGGGGGGGAGATGGAGTATCCTTGACCCGACGCCCGTCCGGGCGACCACCATGATCACACCGCTTCTCCTTGCAGTTCCCCTGCTCTGGGCCCATCCAGGAGCGCTGGTCGGCCACCCGCACCAGCTCCAGGACACCGCGCCGCCCCCCATCCCCATGTGACCGGGCTGACCTGGCGAGGGAGCCCCCGTGCGGGGCGCCGGACAGATCCAGGCGGGCAAGTGGAGTCTGACGGGGCGCTTCGTGCTCGTGGACTCCGACCGCTCACCGGTCGAGTTCTCCCTGGCACACCGCCTGCGCGACAACCTGCAGGTCGGCGTCGAATACGATCCGGAAGAAGGGGCGCTCTACCCACTGATCAACTGGCGCTTTCTCGACGCCAACGATGAACACCCGGCCCTGGCGCTCGGCGTCAGCTCGGCCTGGCCCTCCAGCGAAGTGGACGGCAGCGCAGTGTTCGTCACCGCCGCACAACACCTCGGCGCGGGGTTCAGCGGGACCGTCAGCATTTCCTACGGACTGGAGGACGAGCGCGTTCGCGTACCGGCCAGCCTGAACTACCCCCTCGGCGAGGCCATGGGGGCCAGCCTGATCTTCGACGGCGACAACCTGCATCCCATGCTGACCTACCGCCACTCCTCACTGAGCACATCGCTGATCTTCCTCAACGGCGAGGACGCGACCATTTCCGTCTCCTGGGGGTTCTGAGGTCGAAGCGCGTTCCTTTCTACCGATCATCGCGCCGGATCCTCTCCGCCACCCACGGCGCAGGCCATCCACATCCATCGCCTCCGCGATTGACCCTGCGCATGAAGTTCACGCAGGCCGCGGCCCTGATGGGCGAATTGGATGCGCGTCCGCCCTCAGCCTGGATGCCCGAGCAACCTCAGGCGCTCGTCTCGGTCGGCGGCGAAGCGGCGGATGCCCTCGAGCAGGTGTTCGGGGTCCAGGTGCGCCTCGACCTTCACCTCCTCGACGCTGCCTCCCGTTCGCCAGCGATTGTCCCAATCCGAGCTCATGGCGTAGTGCTCGGCAATCTTGTGCGGTAGCCAGTCGTGCATCAATCGCCGCGCGCCGTTGGTGATCACGGTCGAGTCCAACCAGTCCGGTCGCGGCAGGACTGCGTTCCGCACGTCGCGATCCTGCAACTTGAACAGCTCCCACGAGACCGCCTGCACGATCTTGACGTTGGGCGCCTCGCCGCTCTCGAAGAGTGGCAAGAGGGTGTAGATCGACTCCGTCGAGCTGGTGCCCTGCACGATCACGGTGCCCTCCTTGGGCCGCGAGTGGTCGAAATCGCGCAGAATGTAGGCGCCGCGGGCGGCTTCGAGGTGAGAGGGGACCCCCAGGGCCCGCCGGTCGGGGATCTCGACGGCCGGGCGGGTCAGATGCAAGGCGATGATCGGCGCGTCGGAAGCGAGCGCGGCGGCGAGCGCCGGCGCGACCTCGTTGTGCTCCCAAGGGTGCAAGTTGATCACGTGACCTTCGGGGAAGAGCTGGGTCACCCCCGGCGAGAAGATGCCGAAGTGTGTCCGGCTGTCCTCGGCGGTCTCCGGGCCTGAGTGACCGGCGACCCAGATGACCTTGCCGACCGCCAGGTCGCAGTCCTGCGCGAGCTGGCTGAACAGGCGCATCATCCCGTACTTGAGATACGAGAAGGAACCGTAGGTCGAGCACGCGGTCCAGTAGCCGTCGAACTCCTGCTCGGGATCGGAGGCAAAGTTGACCGACGCGGCCCCGACGCAGAGCCCTGAGTTGGCGAACTCGGTGATCTGCTGGGGGAGCACGCTCCCCGCGGGGTTGGTGTTGCGCTCGTACCAGCCGAAGCCCTCGAACTCTCCGAATCCCGCCCCGAAACCGGAGATGTTGGTGGAGTCCGCGAGGTCCGCCGAGCAAGCCAGGACCAGCGGGCGGCCGGTCCGTTCGTGGGCCAGGGCGTTCACCCACGCGGCGAAGGAGGCGAAGCCCTTGCGGTTGGGCTGGCGCTCCCCGGGCGCGGCGAAGAGCTCGGTGGGCAACTGCTTGACCGCCAGCCAGGAGCGGTCGGCCGACAGGTTCACCGCGCTCTCGCGAAAATCCTCAGGCCGCTCGGGCACGGAATCCCCGAGCTCGATCAGCGTGTCGGCCAGGTACTCCACGAGCGCTGGATCATCCCGCAAGACGCCGAACACCGTCTCGAACCAGGCCTTGCTCTGCTCGCGGCACGCCACCTCTCCGGGATCGGTCGTGTCGCCGAAACCGTCGAAAGAGACGTCGTACTTGTCCTGGAACTCGCCGCGGCAGGTCCAGAAGAGCTCGGAATTGCGCTTGTGCGCAGCGCCGTGAGAGGCGGCGTCGAAGAGGTGGTAGCCGCGGCCCTTGCGCGTGCGCACCCACATCATCCCCGGGCGGCCGCCCGTGTCCTCGGCGTGGACGATCTCCAGCATGGCACGCGTGATCTCCTCGTAGGACTCGCCTTCTTCGGTCCCGGCCACGCGCCAGCCGTAGGGCTCGAACCACTCGCGCGGCGTCCCCGCGCAGACGTCTGAGTTTGCAAAGCGATCGATGCCGTGGTCGTTCCAGTCGAAGAGATAGATCAGGTTGTCGAGCCCCAGGCCGAAGGCCGAGTTCTTGACCTCGTGATGGCAGCCGGCCGAGTGCCCGCCCTCTCCTTCCATTGCGAAGACCCTGACGTCTCCCGCGCCGGCGTGCTTGAGGGCCATCGCCTCTCCCAGGGCCGCCGGCGCGCCGTGTCCCGAGGGCCCGGTATTCCATTTGAAGAAGAGCGTCTTGCCCTCCATCTCCGCGTGGCCGGCGAGGTGTCCATTGTGGCGCAGCCAGAGCAGGTCATCGTCCCAGCGCAGGGCGCGCTCCTTGGCACGTGGCACGAGGTAGCGCTCGTCGCCGGTCTCTTCGTATCGCAGGGCCAGCGCCTCGTTGTAGACCGCCAGCATCGCGTACACCACTGGGCAGCAGTGGCCAGCGATCAGCACGAAGCGATCGCCGAAGGCCTTCTCTGGCCGCCGCACGTCCCAGCGCATGCCGGCCCCCAGGGTCGACGCCACCAGCAGCGGGACCTTGGAGCGCGAGCCGCCGGGGTGGCCGCTCTGGCGCAGGTTCAGCATCAGGTCGATGCACTGGTCGATCAGGTCGCCCGTCTTCTCCCAGTGATGGAAGTTGCGGGAGAGGGACTCGAGCGTCGGCTGAGAAATGGTCTGCATGGAGGGTTCGCGGGAAGTCGGGGAGGTGCCGTCAGTATAGCGGCGCCTCCGTCCTCGCTCCTCGCGCGCGCAAGTGACCCGAGCGCCACACCGAGCTGCGGGCCCACATAACTCCTGGAACCCGCGGCCCGCTCGCGGATCGCTCTACTCTTCCCAGAAGCGCGAGAGGCGTCCGAGCGCCGCCTGGATGTCGTAGTTCCTCGTCCCGTAGCGGTAAGACCGGTAGAGGCTGCGCAGGGCCGTGCGCTCGCTCTCGTCGGGCAGGTCCGCCTCTTTGAGCACCGGCAAGATGCTGCGCCATAGCCGGCCGCGCTGGCGCCAGGAGAGGTGCGTCTCGCTCGCGCTGGCCAGGGCGTTGACCGCCAGGGCGACCCGGACTTCCGCGTCGGTCTCGTTGCGCAGCCTACGCAAGAGGCGCGAGACGACCGCGTTCGAGTACAGCTTCCAGGTGCCCTTGATGGCGGCCATGCGCCGGGCGGGATCTTCCTGGGCGAGCTGCTGCTCGAGCCACTCGACGGGGGTGTCCTCACGCGTGGTGTTCTCGATCCTCCGACGCGCCTCGGCCAGCGGGTCGGGAGCTTCGCGGAAACGCTCTAGCAGCACCTCCCAGTCGAGTACGCCCAGTTCCCGATAGAGGTCGAAGACCACGGCCCAGCCGACGAAGTGCACCAGGACGTTGTCGCGCAAGGAGTGATCGCTGCTGGGCGTGATGGCCAGCAGTTCGGAGAGCTCCTCGTCGGTCAGGCTCTCCTCTCCCAGCTCGCGCCATGGCCAGCAGGCCAGGCCGTCGACCACCCAGCGGTCTGCGAACACGGCGCCGTCGCCGAGCACGGTCGCCAGGCCTTCCTCGAACCACAGAGGCACCGGCTGCGATTCCTGGGCGAGCCGCGCATGGACGAGTTCGTGGGCGACCGTGCCCGTGTCGGCGGCTCCGACGAACACTCCCGAGGGCTCGAACGGGCCGCCGGAGGAGCGCGCGTGGAAGGCGCGCACGCGCGCCGGTCCGATGCCCGGGATTTCCTGCAGGGCGCCGTCCGTTCCGTGGCGGATCCGACCGCGGTTACCGCTGCTCATCTCGACCCCACCGTCCCAGGCGTGGACCCGAACGTGGTCGGAAAAGGTCCCGATCAAGGCCGCGACAGCATCGAAGGCTCTGTCGACGGCCTCGCGGTACTCGGCCACGGGGATCGGGGCGTCGTCCTGGACATACAGGCTCCAGCCGCTGAATTCCCCGGCCTGCTGCCAGGTCGTACAGCCCGCGAACAGCAGGCCGGCGACGAGCAAATGAGAGCGGATCTGTCGCAGGGGGGCGCGCATGGGACCGACCGGGGCCGTATCCGCTATCATAGACACAATTCCCGCGCCTGCGGGCGGGGACTTGACACCCAGGAATCACCGCCTCTCCCCGATCCTGAGCCGCCCGCGGCCCCCGAGGACTCTACAGATGGCCAGCTACCGCCTGGAGCTCGACGCTCCCAATAACATCGTCATGGTGATGGTCACCGAGGACGATGGCAGCGAACACGACTACCAGTTCGACTTCGATGCGGCCTCCGGGCGCTGGGAGTTCGCAGAGCGCGACCTGCTCGAGCGCGATTTCGGTGAGGAGTGGACCGACGGATTCGAGGACGCCGTCGAGAAGATGATCGCGGCGGCGGTCGCCGGGAAGTGAGGTCGCGTGCGCCGCGTCTTCCTGCTCGTCCTCGACTCCCTGGGCGTGGGCGCCCTGCCTGACGCTGAGCGCTTCGGCGACGGCGGCGCCCACACTCTCGACCACCTCGTTCAGGCTGCCGGCGGGCTCGATGCGCCGCGCTTGCTGGAGCTGGGCCTGGGTCTGGTGCCGGGCGTCACCTCTCTCCCGCGGCCGGCCGCGGCGGCAGGCGCCTTCGGCCGCTGCCTGGAGCAGTCCGTCGGCAAGGACACCTCGACCGGCCACTGGGAGATGATGGGCTGCCCCCTCGACCAGGCCTTCCCGGTCTTCCCCGAAGGCTTCCCGCCCGAGATCATCGACCCCTGGCTCGAGCGCACCGGCCTGCCGGGCGTGCTGGCCAATTGCGCCGCCTCGGGCACTGCAATCATCGAGGAGCTGGGCGAGGAGCACCTCGCCACGGGCAAGCCGATCGTCTACACGAGCGCCGACAGCGTCTTTCAGGTCGCAGCCCACGAGCAGGTGTTCGGGCTCGAGCGCCTGGGTGAGGTCTGCGCCGTGGCGCGCGAGATCCTCGTTCCCTTTGGAGTCGGGCGCGTCATTTCCCGACCCTTCCTCGGAGAGCCGGGTGCGTTCCAGCGCACTTACAACCGCCGCGACTTCTCCCTGAAGCCGCCGCGCGAGACGAGCCTCGACCGGCTCACCGCCGCCGGAGTGCCGGTGGTGGGCGTGGGCAAGATCGAGGACATCTTCGCCGGGCGCGGGGTCAGCGAGTCCGTCCACACCGAAGGCAACGAGGACGGCATGCGGCGCACCGTGGAGTTAGCCCGCTCCTTCGAGCGCGGCCTGGTGTTCAACAACCTCGTGGACTTCGACATGCTCTTCGGGCATCGCCGCGACCCGGCCGGCTACCGCCGCGCCCTCGAGCGTTTCGATGCCGATCTCGTCGCTCTCGAGCGCGAGCTAGACGAGGGGGACCTCGTCATTCTGACCGCCGACCACGGCAACGACCCGACCCACTTGGCCACGACGGACCACACGCGCGAGTACGTGCCCGTTCTCGCCTGCGGACCGGCGATTGCCGGCGGGGTCGACCTGGGAACGCGCGATTCGATGGCGGACATCGGCGCGACGGTGGAGGAGGCCCTGGGCCTCGTGCCCGGCGGGCCCGGCACCTCGTTCTTCACCGAGCTCCTGGCCTCCTGATGGACTTTTCCGTCCTCCTGGCCGCCAAGAGCGGTGGTGGCGCTCTCAGTGAGGGCCAGGTCTTCGATTTCATGCGCGCTTATGTCGAGGGGCACCTCTCCGACGCCGACGCCGAGGCGCTCTTGCGGGCGATCTATGAGCACGGGATGGAGGAGCAGGAGCTCGCCCACTGGACCGACGCGATGCTGCGCTCGGGCATCACCCTCGAGCGAGGTGAGAGCGGGCTGGCGCGGATCGACAAGCACTCCACCGGGGGAGTGGGCGACAAGGTGTCGATCCCCCTCGCGCCCGCCGTCGCCGCCTGCGGCCTGGCCGTGCCGATGATCTCCGGTCGCGGGCTCGGGCACACCGGCGGCACCCTCGACAAGCTGGAATCGATCCCCGGGTTTTGCACCGAACTCTCCGAGGATCGGTTGTGTCGCGTGCTGGCGGAGACCGGCATGGTCTTCGCGGCCCAGACTGCCCGGCTCGTTCCCGCCGACCGCAAGCTCTATCGCCTGCGAGACGCCACGGGGTTGGTGGCTTCGATCCCGCTGATCGCCAGTTCCATCATGAGCAAGAAGCTGGCGGAGGGGCTCGACGGTCTGGTGCTGGACGTGAAGTTTGGCAGCGGGGCGTTCATTATCGAGCCCGAGCGCGGCGCCGAGCTGGCGCGCACGATGATCGGCCTGGGAGAGCGCCTGGGCGTCCCCACGACGGCCTTCCAGACCTCAATGTGTCAGCCCCTGGGCGCGGCTTGCGGCCACGCTCTGGAGATCATCGAGAGCTTCGATTGCCTGGCCGGCGAGGGCCCCGATGACCTGGCCGCCCTCGTGCGCCTGCTGGGTGGGGAGATGCTTGTCCTGGGCGGGCTCGCCGGTTCTGCAGTCGAGGGAGCCGAGCGCATCGCGACCGCCCTCGAGGACGGCAGCGCGCGCGAGGTGATGCGGCGCGCGATCGAGGCCCAGGGCGGCGACCCGCGTTGCGTGGACGATCCCTCTCTCCTGCCGCAAGCCCCCGATATCGAGCACATCGAGGCTCCCACAGATGGGACGCTGTGTTTTAAGGACACGCGCGCCGTCGGCCATGCCTTGCTCGAATTGGGCGGAGGTCGCCGCAACCCGGGCGACGCCGTGGACATGGCGGTCGGCATCCGCTGGCAGCGCAAGGGCGGTGAAGAGGTGGGCCGGGGCGAGCTGATTGCCGAGGTGTTCCACAGCGGCGGGGCCGGCCTGGAGCGGGCCTGCGCTCTGCTGGGCGACGCCGTGGCGGTCGGCGAGCCGGTCGATCAACGAGCCCTCGTGCTCGAACGTATCGACGCCTGAGCAGGCCCGCGCCGCTAAATGCCCTGGCAGGTGGCGTCCCCGGTGCGCGCGCTCCGCCCCTCGGTCTTGAACGCACCGAGCCCCGGAGGTCTGATGCTGCTCCGGCGGTCGGCCTGTTTCACGCACGACCGTTCACACAGATGCCGATTCTTCGCGCCCTGCTCGGCCTGGCCTTCTTCTGTCTCGTGGCCTGGTTGCTCTCCAGCGATCGGCGACGCGTCAACCCACGCGTCGTCGCCGGGGGCCTGCTGATCCAGTTCGCCCTGGCCCTGGCGATCCTCAAGTGGGAGGCGGGCAAGAAAGCGCTGGAGTGGTTCTCCGACGGCGTGACCCTCTTCCTGAGTTTTGGGGAGAAGGGTGCCGCGATGGTCTTCGGCCCACTGATCGGGTTCTTCCACGACCCTTCGGTCGAGGGCGCCGCGCCGAGCGAACTGCAGTGGTTCGCGAGCTATCCCTTTCACCTCGACGAGCAGGCGCGTCAGGGCATCGACATCGCCTTCGCCTTCAAAGCCCTGCCGACCATCATCTACTTCTCGGCGGTGATGGCGATCCTCTACCACCTCGGGATCATGCAGCGCCTGATCGCCCTCATGGCGCGCTTCATGACCTGGGCCATGCGCGTCTCGGGTGCCGAGTCTCTCGCGATGGCCGCCAACGTATTCGTCGGACAGACCGAGGCGCCGCTCGTCGTGCGGCCCTACATCGCGGCCATGACCCGCTCGGAGCTGATGGCGCTCATGACCGGCGGGTTCGCCACCATCGCCGGGTCGGTGCTGGCCGTGTACATCGGCCTGCTCGGCCCGGGCTACGCGGGCCACCTGCTGGCCGCGAGCTTCATGTCGGCACCGGCTGCCTTCGTGATGGCCAAGATCATGGTGCCCGAGACCGAGACCTCCGCCACCACGGGCTCGGTGGAGATCAGAACCGAGAAAACCTCCGCCAACGTGCTGGACGCCGCGGCCGAGGGCACTTCCGCGGGCTTGAAGCTCTATCTGAACGTCCTGGCAATGCTGATCGCCTTCGTCGCCATGGTGGCCCTCGTGGATTGGGCCCTGGGGGCGATCACGATCGCGGAGGAGCCGCTCACACTGTCGCGCCTCTTCGGCTGGATCTTCGCGCCCGTGGCCTGGGCGATGGGCGTCGCGTGGGAGGACTGCCAGTCTTTCGGCGCGCTGTTGGGAACGAAGGTGAGCGTGAACGAGTTCGTGGCCTTCACGCAGATGACTGGAATGGCCAACGAAGGCGCCATGAGCGACCGCAGCCTCAAGATGGCCGCCTACGCCCTGTGCGGTTTCGCCAACTTCGCCTCGGTGGGGATCCAGATCGGCGGCATCAGCCCCCTCGCCCCCGAGCGCCGCGCCGACCTCTCCCGACTCGCCCTGCGAGCCATGATCGCAGGCGCGTTCGCGTCGTGGATGACCGCCACGGTGGCGGGCATTTTTCTCTAGCGACCTCTCCACGGGAACGCCCGACGCCATGACACAGAGCTCGACCTCGTCGCTCGACGCCCTCACGAAGTCCCTTGCGCGTCACGGCGTCGGCGAGGCGCGTCTCGCGCTCGTCCTCGGTTCGGGCCTCGGGCGCTTCGCGGATCGCCTCGACTCCGCGCGGGCGATTCCCTACGCAGAGCTGGACGGCATGCCGCAGAGTGCAGTGCCCGGTCACGCAGGGCGCCTCGTGCTGGGCGAGGTCGACGGCGTTCCCGTCGTCGTCCAGCAAGGGCGCGTGCATCTCTACGAAGGATGGAGTGCCTTGGAAGTAACGCGCGCGGTGCGCGCCTTCGCGCGACTCGACGTTCCTGGCCTGATCCTCACCAACGCGGCCGGTGGACTCGAAGAGGATTGGAAGGCTCCGTCCTTGATGCGCGTCACCGATCACGTCAACATGCAACCTGTCGCACTTGGCAAGAGAGCTTTCGCTCTCGAGTCGGGTGACTCACGACGAAGGGACGTCGTCTACGACGCTGTCATGGGTGACGTCCTGGATTTGGTGGCCAAGGAGGTCGGTAATTCGTTTCACCACGGCATCTACGCCGGCCTCCTCGGCCCTTCCTACGAGACCCCCGCCGAGGTCCGCATGTTGCGCGAGGCGGGCGTGTCCGCGGTGGGCATGAGCACCGTCCTCGAGGCCCTCGCCGCCCGCCATGCTGGGATGCGCGTCGCCGCCGTCAGCTGCATCACCAACGCCGCGGCGGGGATCGGGGACGAGCCCCTCTCGCACGAAGAAGTGGTCGCCGCCGGCGAGGAGATCGCCGAGAGCTTCTGTGCCCTGCTGCTGGCTGCCATCGGCCCCCTCGCGGCAGCCCTGGACGCGGACTAGGGCTCCTCGAGGATCTCGACGTCGTAGCCGTCGGGGTCGTGCACGAAGATGTACTTCGCCGGCGCGCCGGGCTGACTGCGGCGGTACCACCAGCCGCGCCGCTCGACCTCGGTGACCACCGCTTCCAGATCGGTGGCCGTGAAGGCGAGGTGCCCGAACTGATCGCCCGGCGCGTAGTCACGGCCGTCGTGATTGCAGGTCAGCTCGATGGCGTAGGTCTCGGCGGCGTCGGACAAGAAGACCAGCGTGGCCTCGTCCCCGATGGACTTGCGGCGCAGCTCCCGAAGGCCGATGAACTCGGTGTAGAAAGTCAGCGCCGCGTCGAGGTCGCGCACCCGGATCATCGTGTGGGCCATCTTCATGGGGCGCGAGGATACCCGCGGAGCGGGAGGGGGCGCCATGTGTGTGTGTGCCGCTGGCCGCCGCGCCATACTGACGCGATGAAGCACGCCCTGCCGACGCTGGCCCTCGCGCTCACCCTCTCCTCTTGCGCGGTGCACCTCGATGCAGGCGCCAGGCGATCATCGGGCCTGCGCCATCACCGCGCCGAGGGAGCCCTCGGCCCCTATTCCACCGCCGTCGAGTCCGGACCGTTCCTGTTCCTCGCGGGCAAGATCGGTGAGCGTGGCGGCTCCTACGCTCGGGAGGTCGAGACCGCGATCGATGCCGTCGAGGCCGAGCTGGAGCGCCATGACTCCTCACTCTCGGAGGTGGTCTGTGTGACCCTCCATCTGACCGACATGGAGCGCTACGGCGAGACGAATGAGCTCTACGCCGCAATCTTCCCTGCCCCTTACCCGGCGCGTACCTGCGTCGAGGTGACGCGTCTCCCCGGCGACGCCCGGATCGAGATCACGGTCATTGCTCGTCGCTAGGCGCCTCGCCCACCGCTGCCAGCGCCATCACGCCGACGACGGCCAGGGAGCCGGTCAACAAGCGCGGGGAGAGGGAGGGGA
Source organism: Planctomycetota bacterium (assembly GCA_036010965.1). Lineage (GTDB taxonomy): Bacteria > Planctomycetota > UBA1135 > UBA1135. The sequence goes on from DASCMO010000035.1 coordinate 51,806, forward strand.
AGAGTGCGAAACGAACGAGGACGGAGACGGCGACTGCGAGGCAGAGGGCGAAGAGTGGCCGCTCGAGCCAGGTGCGCCTGCCCGCCACCCACGCCGCTCCACACCCCAGGCCCAGGATGGCTACCGGCAGGGAGTGCAGCTGCCCCAGAGCGCCGGCGACGGTGGCGGCGTAGGCCGACCACGAGAAGGCTGGCACCGAGAGCTCGGGACGCTCGATCCAGCCGCCGAAGCTGTGACTGAACACCACCCACCAGCCGTGGGCGTCGGCCAGGGCGGCGGCGCCCGCGGTGACCGCGATCAGGAGCCCACTGCACAGAGCGAAGCGCGGCGTGGTCATGGCCCACGCGCCTCGGCCCGCTCTCCACAGGGCGATCAGCACGGCGAGGGCGGGCAGCAAGTTGTCGGGTCGCGCCAGCAAGGAGGTGAGCGCCAGGAACAGGGCGGCGCGCGGCCGGCGTCCTTCGACGAGGGTGTAGAGGGCGCCGACGAAGAGCGCGGCCGAGAGGGCGTCGGGGGTCATCGAGCGCGCCGTGCCGAGGGCGTCCGCTGCCACCAGGACACCGATCGCGCTCAGGGCGCCGGCGAGGCCGCCGATGTGGAGCGAGATCCAGCGAAAGATGATCAGGCCCAGGACGAGGGTGGAGAGCGCCGAGATCGCCGCCGCGGCCTGCAGGAAGGAAAACCCGAGCCGGTGCAGGGCAGCGAGGGCTCCCACATGGACGGCGCGCGCCCGGTAGAAGGGAAGCTGCTGGCGAAACGACTCCGCGTCGCTCGCCATCGTGCGACGGTAGGCGTTGCGCCCGGTCAGGTCGGCCATCTCGCTCGGGGTGAGAGAGGCTTCGAGGTCAGCGAAGGTCTCGCGCTGCAGGCGCTCAGCGTCTTCGACCGACCATTCGAGGGCACAGCCCGCGTAGCCCGCCAGATCCCAGTCAGGCCGCGGATGGAACCAGGCCGCGCTCACCACGAGGGTCAGGTAAGCGAGGAACAAGACCCGGCCGGCGGCCGAGGAGCGATCGGTGCGCGTCTCCATGCCCGAGCAGGAAGAGTAGTGCAGAAGGTCGGGCCGCCCAAGCCCGCATATCGTCTGCTCAGGCGGCGCTCTCGCGCGGACGCCTGTACTCGCGCAGGGCGAGGTTGGCGCGTAGCAGGTCCAGCAGCATGGCGAGCTTCTGCCCGTGGCGCGGATCCTCCGGATCGAGGCCCAACCCGCCCGTGCGCCGCGGGCGTGGCGCGAGCTCGCCCGGGGAAGCGCCGGGAGCGCGGGAGCGATCGGGAAGCAGGCTCATGTCCAATATTACCCCCCGATCCCGACCGGGGAGGGGGCGGCCCAGCCCAACGCAGTCCGATCAATGGCGCCGCAGGGCATCCACCGGATCGAGGCGCGCTGCCCGCCAGGCTGGCAAGGCGCCGCCGCACAACCCCAGGCCCACGGCGAAGACCACGGCGCTGACGAGCACGCGCGGGGTGAGCCGGAAGGCGAAGGCGACCTCGGTGAAGGAGTCGAAGTTCGTCGCGCCGGTCTCGATACCGTTGAGCGGCCAGACGATCAGCACTCCGACCGTCCCGCCCAGCAGGCCCAGCAGCAGGGCCTCGAACATGAAGGAGAGGAACACTCCCAAGGGGCGGAACCCGACCGAGAGCAGGATGCCGATCTCGTGCGAGCGCGCCGCCAGGGCGGCCTGCATGGTGTTGGTGGCCGTGAAGACGGCCGCGATGCCCATGACGACCGCCAGGAATCCCCCCAGGACGTTCAGGATGGCCGACAAAGCCCGCGTCTGTGCCGCGAGGTAGGCCCGCTCGCTCTGGACCATGGCCGGCACCGTGTCGTGCTCCTTCAGTCGTTCGGCGAACACTTCGATGTCCACGCCCTCGCGCACGACCCCCACGACTCGGTTGAAGACCGGTCGATTGAGGGCGTCGGCCAGCCGATCCACGTCGCCCCAGATCTCCGAACCGTAGGGGCCGTCGCTCGCAAACACGCCGACCACCTCGAAGGGCGCTGTGTTGATGTGGATCACCTCGCCCAGGACGCAGCTGCGGATGCGGCGCCCGAGCTTGTCGCTCACGATCACCTCGTCGGTCCCCTGCCGGAAGCGACGGCCCTCGATGACGCGCAGCCCCTCGCCCACGATCTCAAAGGACATGGGCTGCACTCCGCGGATCGGCACGTTCGTCTCTCCGCCGCCGAGTTTCTGCATGCGCACGGCGAGGTACATCTCGGCCGCCGCCATCGGCCGACCCTGTGGGTCGGTGGCGAACTCCTCCAAGGTCTTGATCATCACGTCGGTCTTCGCGCGCGTGATGCCGCTCATGCCCTCGTTGGTGGCTCCCGGCCGCAGGAGCACGGCCACGTCTTCCCGCCCGGCTTTCTTGAAGAGGGTCGAGAAGCCCTGCTCGAGGGCCAGCACGCCGGCCACCACCGCCACGGTGGCGCCGATGCTCACGACCGTCAGCAGGGTCGAGCCCCAGCGCACGGCCAGGCTGCGGGCGTTGTAGGAGAGGGGGACGAGGGCCATTTCAGACGTCCCCCCGCAAGGCGTCGACGACTTGCAACTTGCTCGCGCGCCAGGCGGGGGTGATCCCTGCCAGGAGGCCGATGCAAAGGGCAACGAGCGCCGCCTGGGCGAGGACGCCGGAGGTCACCTCGTAGCCGGGAAACTGGTTCGAGAGCACCATCGAGATCGGACCCGAGGCGAGTCGCGCCAGGCCCAGGCCGAGGGAGCCGCCCAGGATGCACAGGAGCAGGGACTGGCCGAGCAGAACGGTGAAGACCGTGCGGTCGGTGAAGCCGAGGGCCTTGAGGATCCCGACGTCGCGCGTCTGCTCGCGGCCGGCCATGATCATCGTGTTCAACACCGCCAGGGCGATGGCGGCCAGCACGCCGCCGCCGATGGAGGAGACGAAGAAGGGGATGTTGCCGAGCATGCTGACGAACTGGGCGTTGAACTCGGCCTCGCTCGTCGCCTGGACTCGCTGGGAGTCGTTCTCGAACATCGAATCGACCTCGGCCATCACCCGCATCGCGTCGGTCCCCGGCGCGATGCGCAGGATGTAGGTGCCCGCGTCGATGTTCTCCTCGCCGCTCGCCCGCAGGGTCTCCTCCAGGTAGCGGAAGTCGAAGAACATCGTGTTCTCGTCGATGCTCACCGAGTTGGACTCGTAGATGCCGGCCACGGTGAACTCCCAGGGGCCGCCGTCGTCGCGCTGGTAGATCTGGCTCTGGAGCGGGATGCGGCTTCCGGGCTCCCAACCGTAGCGCTGGGCCAGCCCGGTTCCGATCAGGCAGTTCGTGCGGCTGGCCCGAAACTCCTCCAGCGAGCCCTCGACGATCTGGACCTCATCGTAGACATCGAGCAGTCGGTCGGTGTCCACGCCGAACTGCGCGAAGAAGCCCGAGCGGTCCTGATAGATCCCGCCGAACCACTGCATCTTCATCGCGAGTTCGACGCCCTCGACGGCTTCGATCTTGCTCTGGTAGGCGATGGGCAGGCCGACGAACAGGCTGACGGCGGACTGGACGACGAGGCGGTCCGACTTGGCGTCGCGCACGCCCGCGTCGAGCGCCACGACCAGGCTCTGCAGCACGCAGACCAGGAACACCGCCATCATCAGCGCGAGGGCGGTCAGGGTGAAGCGCAGGGGGCGCTTGAAGAGGTTTCGCAGGATCAGGCGCAGGGGCATGGCTCAGGCGCCCGCCGTTGTCTCGTTGCGCGCGATCGACTCGAGGCGGCCCTTGTCGAGGTGGACCGTGCACTCGGCAACCGCCGCGGCGCGCGGATCGTGAGTGACCATCAGGATGGTCTTGGAGAGCTGCTCGTGAAGTCGCGCGAGCAGCTCGAGCACGCCGTCCGCCGCAGCGCGGTCGAGGTCGCCGGTGGGTTCGTCAGCCAGGATCATCGTTGGATCGCTGACGATCGAGCGCGCGATGGCCACGCGCTGCTGCTGGCCCCCGGAGAGCTGGGAAGGCCGGTGGTCCGCGCGGTCGGTGAGCCCCACCAGCTCGAGCGCGTGTGCCGCGTGCTCGCGGCGCTTGGCGCGCGAGAGGGGCGCGAGGAGGAGCGGCAGCTCGATGTTGTCGCGTGCGCTCAACACCGGGATCAGGTTGAAGCCCTGGAAGACGAAGCCGACGCTTGACGCCCGCCAGCGGGCGAGGTCGGCGCCGGAGAGGTCGGCGAGCGACTGGCCCGCCACGCTCACGGTGCCCTCGTCGGGACGGTCGAGGCCGCCGATCAAGTTCAGCAAGGTCGACTTCCCCGACCCCGACGGCCCCATGAACGCGTAGAAGCTGCCCGCGGCGATCTCGAGATCGACGCGCTCGAGGGCGTGCAGTTCTTCGCCGCCGCGTCGGTAGATGCGGGACACGCCCTCAAGGACGATGATCGGCTCGCTCATTCCTGTTCCTTCTTCACTCGTATGCGATCCCCATCGCTGAGGGCTGCTGGCGGCGCGAGCACGACCGTCTCCCCGCCTTCGAGACCCTCCTCGACGACCACGCGGCCCAGTCGCTCGGCGCTCGCGCTGATCGCACGGAAGAGCGCTGTCCCCCGATCGACGATGAACACTCCCGCGCGCCCTTCGACTCGCACGAGGGCGCGGGCATCCACCATCACCACGGGCACGGCGGCGGCTCGCTCGCCCGCCTCGGGCTCGCCCTCGAGAAAGACCACCCGCACGCCCATTTCGGGGCGCAGGCGCTCGTCGAGGGCGTCGAACGCGATGCGCACCTCGACTGTCGCCTTCTGCCGGTCGGCGGTCGGCCAGATGCGATCGATGTGCCCGCCGTAGGGCTCTCGGGGCCAGGCGTCGAGGTAGATGTGGGCCGGGGCGCCCAGGCGCACCGCCGCCAGGCTGGTCTCGGGGACATTGGCCTGGACCTCGAGCGAGGCGAGATCGACCATCGTCACCACCGAGCCGCGAGCGAGGCTGCCGCCTTGGGAGTTGGGCGAGACCACTTCTCCCACTTCGGCTTCCTTCTGCACGACGATGCCGTCGAAGGGCGCGCGCACGAAGGTCTTCTCCAGGGTCGCGCGCGCTTGATCGCGAGTGGCCCGTGCGAGGGCGATGCGCGCGTGGGTCTCAGTAATGGCGGCGGTGGTCACGAGCACGCGCGACTCCCCCTGCCTGGCCGTCGCGAGGGCAGAGGCCAGGCTGGCCTGGGCCGCCTCGAGTCGCGCATCGGCGCCGGAGAGCTCGCTGGTCCGCTCGTCGAGTCGCGCGCGTGTCACGTGCCCCTTGTCGAACAGTTGCCGTGATCGTTCGTGGTTCGCGCGCGCCAGATCCAGGTCGGCGCCGGCCTCGTTCAGCGCGGCCTGGGCGACGGCCGCCTCCGCTCGCCGCCGGGAGAGGTCGGCGTCGGCCGCCCCCTCTTCTGCGAGGGCGCGCGGCAGCCCGGCCTCGGCCAGCTCGAGGTCCGCCTTGGCGCGCTCGAGGGCGGCCTCGTACTCCTCGAAGTACAGCCGCGCAACGACGTCGCCCGCGCTCACCAGCGATCCCTCGCTGACGTTGATCTCGACCAGTCGTCCGGGGGTGTCGGCTGACAGAGCCGCTCGCGTGCGGGCCACCACGTAGCCGTTGGCGGCCGCTCCGGAGACCGCGCTGGCGGCGGGGCTGCGCAGGACGGCGCGCGTCACCTCCACTTCGGCCAGGCGCATGCGGTCGATGAAGTCGCTTACGGGGCGTTGGAAGAGCCAGGCGGTGCCGGCCAGGACCGCCAGCAGGACGCCGCGCGCGGCCCAGGGCGAGCGCGCAGCCCCCGGCCCGGAGCGCACAGCGGGGTCCGCTCGGTCGATTTTCAGGACGGACAGGTCGGGTTTGGGGGCGGACATCGGGCCGCAGAGGGTATACGCCTCAACCAGCCCGGCCCACGGGGAGCCGTTCGAGGGCGGGCGCGGGGGG
>DASCMO010000036.1:0-20478 GCA_036010965.1 Planctomycetota bacterium
GTGGACGAGCAGGGCCTGCCGGCCTTTGGCTTGAATTTCTACGTCCTGGGCCTGGACGGGAAGACCGCTGGAGTGACATTGCGCGGCGGCGGCGAGTACGCCGTGGCCGATCCTGAGGGCGGAGTGCGTCTCGAGCCGCTGGTCGCCCTGCACGACGCCTGAGTGGAGTCCCTCCGGGCCTGCTTCCCTCGGGATGGCGGCGAATCGCCAGGCGATGGCGGGGCGCACGGCCCATCGGGCCACAGCGGTTCAGTTGTTCTGCATCGAGCGGCGTAGCTCGTCGGCGTCCACGCCCCCGTTTCCGTCGAGATCGAGGGTGGCGATCACCGTGTTGATGCGCACGGGCAGCTGCACGGGGCGCGAGAGCGCGTGCAGGTCGGCGGGAGAGATGAGCCCGTCGCGGTCGAGGTCAAGGCGCAGGAAGTGGGGCACCGGACCGGGGACGCGCGGCGGCAGAGGTGAGATCAGCTCGGCGTCCTCGCGGGAGACGGGTTGGCCGAAGAGCTCGGCTACCGATGCGGCGCGGATCAGCGCTTCGCCCGAGGCTGCGGGCGCGATGGAATCGGGCAGGGCCTCGGCCAGGGTTCCCTCGCGGGGCGTGGGCGGCTGGAAGGCGCCCAGTCGCTGTACGGTGTCGCGGTAGATGGCGAGGAACTCGTCGCGTACGACGCGGCCGTCGCGGTTGCGGTCGAAGGCGAAGAAGCGCGGCCGGCTGATGGCGAGGGCCTGGGAAGCTTCCCGGAAGCTGATCCAGCCGTTCTCGTCGTAGTCGCAGATCGTGAAGTACGCGTCCCCCAGGATGATGTCGGGGGAGGGGGCCTCGGAGGGCGCGCGTCCCCTGTCGGTGTCGTCTCGCAGGGCGCCGCGGCTTGTCGCGGGGCCTCGGCGAGGCTGGGCGCTCGCCCGCCCGCGGTCCTGAGCTCCAGCGACGGGAGCACCCGCGAGCGCCAAGCCGAGGGCGGTCGCGGCCAGGGGTGCCAGGGCCAGGGTGAACAGGGAACGGAAGGTCATCATGAGCGTGCCGAGGGGGATTGTGGGTCAGGTGGGGAGGGATTGCGAGCCCGCGAGTCGGCGCCGGCGATCCACACCCCGTGGATCGACGTCCGCGGCCCTCCACCTGCAGAAGAAGAGCGGGAAGCGCTCTCGAGGCGCCGTGGCAGAGCCACTGACCCTGCTTCAGGCCTCCAGGATCCCCAACAGCCCCTCGATCACCCGATCGACCTGCCCGGCGGCGAGGAAGGGGTGGATGGGCAGGCACAGGACCTCGTTCGCCAGGGCCTCGGCGACGGGGAAGTCTCCCGGTCCGAAACCCCACTCCCGGGCCGCTTCCTGAAGGTGGACCGGGCGCGGATAGTGGACGCCGGCGAAGATGCCCAGCTCGCGCAGTCGGTCGGCGGCGCGCTCGCGAGCTTCGGCTCCCGCGCTCACGCGTACGGTGTACTGGTGGAAGACGTGCCCCTCCTCGCAGACTCGCGCCAGGGGGCGGACGGTCGCGTGGCCCTCGAACCCGGCGTCGTAGCGCGCGGCGACAAGGCGCCGGCGGTCGTTCCACGACGAGAGGTAGGGCAGCTTGACGTTCAGGACGGCGGCCTGGATGGCGTGCAGTCGTGTGTTGATGCCGACGGCGTCGTGGACGTACTTGGCCGCGCTCCCGTGGTCGCGCAGACGGCGCAGGCGCCGGTCGGTCTCCTCGGAGTTCGAGAGGACCATGCCGCCTTCCCCGGCTGCACCAAGGTTCTTGGTCGGGTAGAAGGAGAACGCCGCCGCGTCGCCGAGCTGTGCGGGCCGGATCCCGTCGCGTCGCGCGCCGTGGGCCTGGGCTGCGTCCTCCAAGAGGGCCAGGCCGTGGGCGTCGGCCAGCTCGCGCAGGGCGCGCATGTCCGCCAGTTGTCCGTAGAGGTGGACGGGCAGGATGCACGTCGTGTGCTCGTCGATCGCCGCCGCGGCCTTGGCCGGATCGAGCAGGCCCGTCTCAGCCTCCACGTCGGCCAGGATCGGTCGTGCGCCGATCCAGGCGATCGCTCCGGCGCTGGCGAAGAAGGTGAAGGGACTCGTCACGACCCCTTCGCCGGGCTGGACGCCGAGGGTCTTGAGGCCGGCGATCAGGGCGTCGGTGCCCGATCCCACGCCCACGCCGAAGCGTGCTCCGTGGAAGCTGGCGAAGTCGCGCTCGAAGGCCTCGACCTCCTGGCCCAGCACGTACTGACCGCTGTGCAGGACACGTGTGACGGCCTCTTCGAGCGCCGGTCCGAGCTCGGCGCGCTCGGCGGCGAGATCGATCGGTGCGATGGGGGAAGCGGTCTCGGGGGGGCTCACTTGAAGGTCGCGTACTCGCCCGCGGCCAGGCGCTTGCAGTAGTCGTCGTACTTGACCTTGACCTTGCCGCTCAGCAGCACGACGCCGACGATGTTGGGCAGCACCATGCCGAAGATCAGCAGGTCTCCGAAGTTGAGGATGTTCTTGGCCGTCGCCACCGAGCCCAGGACGATGAAGCCCACGAACAGGATGCGGTAGACGATCGAGCTGTTGTCCCCGAACAGGTAGGCCCAGCAGCGCTCGCCGTAGTAGGACCACGAGATCATGGTCGAGTAGGCGAAGAGCACGACCGCCACCGCCAGGACGTGGGGCATGAACGGCAGGACGTTGCCCATGGCCGCCGAGGTCAGGGCGGCGCCGTTGTCCCCCTTGATGTAGCCGGCCATCGCGACGGCCTGGTCGCCGAAGACCTCGGTCGTGGGGGCGTAGGCGCCGGTGATGACGATCACCAGGGCGGTCATGCTGCAGACCACGATCGTGTCCACGAAGGGCTCGAGCAGGGCGACGATGCCCTCGCGCGAGGGGTGGGGGACGCGCGCGGCGGAGTGGGCGATGGCTGCAGAGCCGATGCCGGCCTCGTTGGAGAAGGCGGCGCGCTTGAAGCCCAGGATCAGGACCCCGATGAACCCGCCGAACATGGCGTCGGGCGAGAAGGCGCCGGAGATGATCGTGCCGATGGCGGCCGGGATGGCCGTCATGTTCATGAGCAGAATCACCAGGCAAGCCAGGACGTAGATGCCGCACATGAAGGGCACGATCTTCTCGGCCGTGGCTGCGATGCGTCGGATGCCGCCCAGGATCACGACGCCCACGGCGGCAGCCATGATCAGGCCGTAGACCACCTGGTGGTCGGCGAACCAGGGGATGACGTGGCTCACAGCGCCGACGGACTGGCTGACCTGGAAGGTGTTGCCGCCGCCGAAGGAGGCGCCGATGCAGATGACGGCGAAGAGCACCGCCAGCACCTTGCCCAGACCGCCGAGCCCGATCTCCGCCAGCCCGCGCGAGAGGTAGTACATGGCACCGCCCATGATCCGACCGTCGGGGCGCGTCTCGCGGTACATCTGGCCCAGGGTGCACTCGGTGAATTTGGAGGCCATGCCGAGGAAACCGGCCAGGATCATCCAGAAGGTCGCGCCCGGGCCGCCGGTGCCGACGGCGATGGCGACGCCGCCGATGTTGCCGAGGCCCACGGTGGCCGAGAGGGCGGCGGTGAGGGCCTGGAAGCTCGTGACCTCGCCCTTGGCGTTCGGGTCGTCGTACTTGCCGCGCACGACCGCGATCGCGTGTCCGAAGGAGCGCAGCTGCGGCAGCCCCATGCGGATCGTGAAGAAGATCGCGCCCAGGACGAGGATCACCACGGCGATCGGAAGTCCCTTCTCGACCTTCCCGAAGGAGATGTCGAGGAAGATCACCTTGACCATCACCTCGTTGACCTTGCCGAACATGGCGTCGACGCTGAACCCGGTCTCCTCTCCCGCGCTCTCGTCCACGACCGCGGCGGGGGCGGCCTCGGAGGCGAGGTCGGCTGTGGGGTCTAGTGCGAGGGCCGCCGGAGCCGTCAGGGCGGCGAGGGCGAGCACGAGCAGGGCGCACAGGGTACGGGTGTGGAGGCGCATGGAGTTCCTTGCTGGGGGTCGGCGGTCGGGGCCGAGAGCTTGCCAGGGACGCTCGGGGGTTGCAAACCGCTCCCTCCTGCCCCGGAGCCCGATAATGGTGGCGTGGCTGGGAGCCTCCTCGAACTCGTCCCGTAAGCTCGGCCTCGCGTCGATCAACCCTGTCTGGAGTTCCTGATGCGCCTTCTCGTCCCCGTCCTCGCCTCCCTCACGTTCCTCTGTGCCTCGGCGGGGGCCGCCCCTGGCGGCCTTCCGGTGAGGGATGACGTGTGGACCCAGGAGCAGCTCGAGGCCGTGACCCTTCGCATCCAGGCCGACGTGGAGAAGCTGCGCGGAGCTAGGTTCCTGCGTCCGGTGCAGGTGCGCATCACCGACCACGCGGGGTTCCTCGCGCACATCCAGTCGCGCGTGGAGGAGCTGATCCCCGATGGCATGATCGAGCGTGACCAGTCGATGGCGCGCATGCTCGCCCTCGTGCCCCACGACATGGATGTCTGGGCCGAGTCCATGGCGTTGCTGCGCGAGGCGGTGGGCGGCTTCTACGATCCCGGCGCGGACACCTTCTACCTGATGGAATCTTTCACCGGGAAGGTGGCGGAGATCATCCTCTCCCACGAGTTGACGCACGCGCTCGACGATCAGCTCTTCGGCATCGACGGTCCGCTCGCCGAGAGGGTGCAGAGTGCCGATGCCTCCGCGGCCTTCTCCGCCGTGGTGGAGGGCAGCGGGACGGCGTTGATGGGATTGTGGACGATGCAGCACATCGGCCAGCTGACGCCCGAGGACCTGGCCGATGCTGGCGACATGGGAGCGGATGCGATGGCGAAGGCACCGCCGTATCTGTGGAAGCCGATGCTCGCGACCTACCTGCAGGGCCAGCGTTTCCTCAACCGCGGTTATCGCGTGTTCCGGCGCGAGGGGAAGACCTTCCTCGACGTCGTCGCCCACGCCTTCGGTGCGCCGCCGCTCTCGACCGAGCAGGTGCTCCATCCGGAGAAGTACTGGGAGAGCGAGCACCTCGACCTTCCGCGCGTCCTCGTCCATCGCATCGATGCCTTGCCGTCGGGTTGGGAGTCGATGGGTTCGACCGTCCTGGGCGAGCTGCTCCTGGCCCTGGTGGTGGCGGACGAGAGCGAGCGCGCACCCCTCGACCTGACCGATCCCATGGCGGTCGCCTCGATGAGCTTCACCAACGCCGCGGCGTCGGGCTGGGACGGCGACGAGGCCTTGCTCCTCGGTCGCGGGGACGCGCGCGTCCTGCACGTGGCGACGCTCTGGGACGACGCCGCCGAGGCGTCCGCCTTCCGCGCCGCCCTCGAGTCCCGCCGCTCGGCCATCGAGTCCTCCCTCGCCGCCCTCGACCCGAACTCCGCCGGTGCTGGCCTGCGCCTCGCCGCCCCCGCACCGGACGCCGTCTCCTTCACCCTCTTCCACGGCGTCCCCGCCGCCGATCTCGGCGCCTTGCTCGCGACCCTCACCGTCACCGAGCCCGCGCCGGAGAGCGACGCGGGGCGCTAGGGCGCCCCTCAGGAGCGCGGGCGCCAGACGGCGGCGTCGATAGTGGCCCAGATGTGGATTATCCAGCCCAGGGCGAAGATCCACAGGACGCCCGAGAGGACGAACATGATCACTCCCTTCAGCAGGGTCCCTGCACGAGCTGGCCGAGGCCTGGCAGCACGAAATTGCACAGAGCGGCGATGATGTTTCCGGTGCTTCCCTGATTGCTCATGTCCGCGCTCCTCGGGGTGCTCGATGCCTCGACGGGGGAGCAGCGCTCCCCGCAGGGCGACATGCTCGCTTTCCCGGCGCATGCGATGCCATAGAACTCACCCGAAAACGCGCCGCGCACGGGCCGAAGGTCCGGGAAGGCCGCCGGCCACCCTGCCCAGGAACAGGAACGCACCCTCGACGCGCCAGCCGGGACGCGGCGCGGGAAGCCCCTCCGCCTCGAGGTGCCAGGGGCTGATGAACAGCTGCAAGGGACGGCCCGGTGCGTCGACCTCGACCAGATCCACCGAGCGACCCGTGAGGGGGTTGGAGAGGTGGCGCAGGGAACGCACGCGGGCCGAGAGCTCGACGCAACCCGAGATCGCGCTGAAGGCTTCCTCGCGCACATCGCGCCCCTTCGCGGCCCGCAGATCGTCTTGCGGGTCCTCGAGCAGGCTGATGTGGGCGCCGCGTGGTTGCTCGAGGATCCGCTTGTCACGGACACCGTCGTTGGGCCCGACGTAGGTCACGTCGAGGGCGTAGCCCGCCGTGCTGACCGCCAGCACCTGACCCGGTCGAGCGGACGCGGGCAAGCGGCGCGCGTCCGTCAACCAGGTCGTGAAGGGGTACTCGCCAGGCTCGGACGAGACGCGCGCCCGCGCTGGAGCGGGCGGGTTCGCCAGACCCGTCAGGACGGCGTCGAACCGAGAATCGGCGGCCGCTCCGATCGAGGTCACGGCGACACGCAAGCGATGCGGAACCCGAAAGAAGGGCAGCAGGGAGACCTCGTCACTGCCCGCCTTCCCGTCGAGACGCAGCTCGAGACCGTCGGCCATGGGCAGGCGCCAGTGCTGGCCGTCGGTGCCGCGCCAGGGCGTGGGCTCGCCGCACTCGCGCACCAGGGCCGCCAGGGCCCGCTCGTCGATTTCGGGAGGGAAACCGATGCACTCGAGCAGGAAGTCCACGGCGCAGAGTGTCTTCGAGGGTGCCACGGGAGGCAACCGCCCGCTCGATGCGAGGAGCGTTTGCTAGGATTCCGCCCGCGCGCACATCGGCGCTCCCCCATGTCCATGTCGCGAAGACCCGCCATGACGACCGATCGACGCGCCCGGCGCGCCCCCCTCGCCCTGGCCCTCGCCCTGCTGTGCGCCTGCCAGAGCGCCCCGGGCGGCGGCCGCTTGCGCGTCCCGCGGGCCCGCGCCCACGCGCCGCGAGTGGAACCGGTGGATGTGGAGCACCTCTTCCTCGACCTCGCCCTCGAACCCGCCGAACGCTGGCTGGAAGGCACCTGCACCGTCCACCTGGTGGCCGCCGCCACCGTCGTGGCCCAGTTCGAGCTCGACCTCGTCGGTCTGCAGGTCTTCTCGGTCCGCGATGGGACGGGCGCGGCCCTCGACTTCCGGCACGACGACGGCCGCCTGTGGATCCGACCTCGACGGCCCCTGGCGAGAGGCGAGCAGCTCCAGGTCGCCATCGCCTACGGCGGTTCACCCCAGAAGGGCCTGTGGTTCTGCGCCGAACGCGAAGGTGTGCCGACCCAGGTCTTCACCCAGGGGGAGTGCGAGGACGCGCGCTACTGGTTTCCCTGCATGGACTATCCCGCGGAGCGCGCCACCAGCGAGCTGCGCGTCACGATGCCCGAGCACTGGACCTCGGTCGCCGCCGGCGAACGCATCGCCGAGACCGTCGTGGACGGGCGCCGGATCCAGCACTGGCGCATGAGCGTGCCCCATCCCAGCTACCTCGTGACCCTGGTCGCAGGCGAGTTCACCCTCGTCGAGGACTCCTGGGACGGCATCCCCCTGACCACCCTCGCAGCCCCCGACCAGGCGCAGTGGCTGGAGGCCTCCTTCGAACAGACCGATGAGATCCTGGCCTTCCTCTCCGAGGTGACGGGCCGCCGCTACCCCTACGCGAAGTACAGCCAGGCTTGCGTGGCGAACTTTCCCTTCGGGGGCATGGAGAACATCTCCGCCACGACCATGACGGAGGACACCCTGACCGACGCTCGCGGCCAGCGCGACCACACCTCCCACGGCCTGGTCGCCCACGAAGCCGCGCACCAGTGGTTCGGCGACCTGCTGACCTGCGCGGACTGGTCGCACATCTGGCTCAACGAGGGCTTCGCGACCTACATGACCGCCCTCTACTTCGAACGCACTCGCGGCATCGACGACTTCCGCGTCCGCATGCGCGACGCCCAGAGGGCCTACATGGCCGGAGATGTCGGCAACGGCCGGCGACCGACCGTCCACGACGTCTACCGCGATCCGATGGACCTCTTCTTCGGAGGCCACACCTACCCGGGCGGCGCCTCGCGCCTGCACCTGTTGCGGCGCGAGCTTGGAGACGATGCGTTCTTTGCCGGTGTGCGCCAGTACGTGGCCGACAACGCCGGCCGCGGAGTCGTGACCGCCGACCTGCGGCGGGCGATGGAGGCCGCCAGCGGCCGCGACCTGACCTGGTTCTTCGAGCAGTGGTTCTTCAGCCCCGGTTTCCCCGAGCTAGAGATCGAGTGGAGCTGGCGCGAGGAGCAGCGCCGAGTCGAGCTCGTCGTGCGCCAGGTGCAAAGCCCCTCGCACGGGACGCCGCACTCCTTCGACCTGCCGCTCGATGTGGAAGTGATGGGCCCCGACGGCCCGCTCCTGCACGAACTGCGCGTCGAGCGCCGCGAGCACCGCTTCCTGCTCCCTGCCGAACAGCGCCCCCTCTGGCTGCGCTTCGACAAGCACGGCTGGGTGCCAATGCACCTGTCCCTCTCGCGCACGGCGACGGAGTGGCTCGCCATCGCGGAGGGTGACTGTGACGTCAACGGCCGGCGGGACGCGGTGGGCGCTTTGGGGCGCCTGCTCGCCGAGCAGGAGGACCTCGGCGTGAAGGCGATCCTGCGCGACGCCCTCGCCGAGCGCCTCGCGGGGGACGCGTCGCGCGCCGTGCGAGTGGCCGCCGCGGGCGCCCTGGCCGGCGCGGCCGACGGCCTCGCACGCGACGCCCTGACAGCCGCGGCCTCCGCTGATCCCGAGGCCTCCGTGCGCGTCGCTGCCCTGGGAGCCCTGGGCGCCTTCGCCCCCGACAGTCCCCTCGCGGAAATGGCACGCGGAGTCTATGAGGAAGGCTACAGCTGGAACGTGATGAAGGCCGCCGCGGGACTCGCGGCGCGCGCTGACCCGGCGGCGGCCGCGGGCTGGATCAGCGAGCGGCTCGACACGCCCTCGCCCCACGGCGTGCTCGAGGCGGGTCTGATCGATGTGCTCGGAGGGATGACGGGCAGGGAGATCACCGTCACCCTGCTGGAGCGGGCGCGCGACAGGCAGGCTCCCGACGCCGTGCGCAGTGCTGCGGCGAGGGCCCTCGGAAACCGGGGCTTCGGCGATGACGACGTGCGCGCCTGCTTGCTGAACCTGCTCGACACGCGCCGCTTCCGCCTGCGGCAGACGGTCATCGGGGCGTTGGGAGCCCTCGACGACGTGCGCGTGCGGCGCCCCCTCGAAGCCCTCTACCGCCGCACCGTCTTCCCGCGCGAGCGCCGCAAGCTGGAGCAGATCCTCGACCTCGGCCCCTGATGCGTCCGGAGGCTCGGGTTCGTGCTCCGTAAACCACAGGCGGCGGCACGAACGTCAGGGGTGAGGGAGCGAGCACGCACGCTATCCTGTGCCCCATGACCTGGATCGAGACTGTCGCGCCGGAGCGGGCCGAGGGCCGGCTCAAGCGCTTGTACAAGGGCGCGGTCGTGCGCGCGGGACGGGTGTTCAACATCGTGCGGGCCATGAGCCTCTCGCCCTCGATCATGAATGCTTCCCTGGCTCTCTACCGGCGCATCATGTTCGCCGAGGAGGGCCTGAGCCGCGTCCAGCGCGAGCTGCTTGCGGTGGTCGTCAGCAGTTCCAACGACTGCCACTACTGAACCCACGCGCATTCCTGGGATCTCCGTGACGAGATCTCCGAGACCGAGGACGAACAGACCCTGGCCTTGTTGAACGCCGTTCGGGCGGACTGGCGCGAGGCGGGACTCTCCGCCGAGGACCGCGCCCTGTGCGACTTCGCCGAACGCTTGACACACCACTCCGCCGCCATGAGGGAGGAGGACGTCCTTGCCCTGCGCGCGGTGGGCTTCGACGACCTGCAGATTCACGACGCGATCCAGGTCATCTCCTACTTCAACTACATCAACCGCGTCGCCGACGCGATCCACGTGGACCTCGAGGAGGAGATGCCGGCCGACCCCCGGGGTTGAGGGAGCGCGCCTCCCGCACGAGAGCGGCGCCCCGCCCGCGGATCGCGGGCGGGGCGCCGTGTTCGATCTGGGCGGCGTTCGGCCGCCGCTCGTCAACTCTGGGGAGGAGCGACCTTGATGTCGCGGATGTCATCGACGTTGAAGTCGACGCTCTGCTCCTGCTCGATGTTGATCAGGCGTCCGGTTCCCTTGAAGGGGTTGAAGATCAGCGCTCCCTGCACGACGCGGCCGTCCTTGAAGTGGATCGTGAGCTTGGAGGCGGTCCTCAGGTTGAGGAGCACGTCGTAGATCTTCTCCGGGAGGAGTTCTCGGCTCTTCTTGGCGGAAGTCATCACGGCTAGTTCCCTGTTTCCTTCGTGTTCTGTGGCGAGGTCGGATGTGTGTTCAGTGGACGGAAGCGGCCGCCGGTGCGACCAGATCGTCGATGCGGGCGACGAGCAATCGGGACCATGTCTCGAAGTTCGCATCCTCGGCCGCGAGCCGCTCGAGCTCTCGGACGTTCACGAGCCTGCCTTCCAACTGGTCCGTCTCGCGGATCTCGACGGTGCCCGGTGCCTGGACCAGCTGAACCAGTCCTACGTGCACGGCACCCACGGCGTTGGAGTCATCGTTTAAAATCCCGAGCGGTCGGGCGGTCCAGGGGCCCTCCAGGTGGAGTTCCTCTTCGATTTCCCTCCGCGTGGCTGCGTGCAGCACGCGTTCGCGACCATCGCTGGCGTCGACGGGGTTGATGTGCCCACCGACCCCTATCGATAGCTTGTCGTGCAGCCGCGCTTCGCCGCCCGTACCCAGGCGGCGCAGCAGGAGCACCTCGTCGGAGCGGGCGACCAGGGAGTAGGGGATCACCTGTTTCAGGCGCGGCTCATGCTCGGCGTGTCGGCGCTCGACGAAGAAGCCGTGCTCGCAGACGCGCGACGCAAAGTCGGCGTACGAAAATCCCGTCCCGAAGGGCGTGAAGCCCTGGGGGTAGCAGTCAGGGAAGAGATCCTCCCTTGGGACGACGTGGACGAATTCCATGGTCTGCGCGGCGTGATCGTGTGCGCCGCGTGGCTGTTGGCGCGATGCCGTCCCGGGATGGCGGTGTCCGGGATGGTGGATGGTGGATGGTGGGATGGCGGTGATTCGGGTCCGCAACCCGCACTCCCACGCGAGTAGGAGCCCAGCGGGCCGAGGCTATCAGATTTCTTGGCTATTCCGGGCAACTCCCCGCGTTCCCCACCGGTCCTTGCTCAGGATCGGGAGGGTGCCTGATCCTCGCCCCACAGACCTGATGCTAGTGCCCAATCCGCTCCCCGCAAGTCAGGCAGATTGCCGATGAGCGAAGAAGTGGCGCGAGAGGACCTGTAAGCCGGATCCTGTTCCCCTCCGAGGAGGGGTGACGGTCATTTCTCTGGGACCGGACTCGCGCCCGGCCTCGAACGACCTACCCGGAAGGCGCTGGATGTGGGTCATCAACCGATAGCCTTCCCTATTTGGTCTTTCTCCAGGTGGGGTTTGCCCTGCCAGCCCTGTCACCAGGACCGCGGTGCGCTCTTACCGCACCTTTTCACCCTTACCGCTTCCGACCCGGAGGCCGCCCGCGGCGGTCTGTTTTCTGTGGCACTTTCCCTGGCCTCGCGGCCGGTTGCCGTTAGCAACCACCTCGACCCGTGGAGCCCGGACTTTCCTCCCCGTGGGGCGAACCCCGCGGAACGACCGTCCAGTCCTCTCGCGCCGCCCAGATCCTATCCAACCAGGGCCCCTCCCGTCTGCCCCGCTGCCCCGAGCAACCCGAAGGGGCGCTTGCGACATCCCAGGACGCGCTAGAATCCCCGTCCACGCCCCCAGCGGATCCCATGCGCAGCAACTCCCTTTTCCTTGCCCTGCTGTTGATCGGCCTCACCCTTGCCCCACGCGCGCTGCCCGCGCGCGGGAGCGTGGACGACGACGCCGAGCTGGCGGAGCGCTTCGGACGCACAGTGCTCACGGGCAGCCTCGCGGACCGCCGGGAGGTGCTCGACGCGCTCGTCGCCCTGGCGGACCATGGGCAGGCGGAGGTCCTTGAGGCGGAGTTCGCGCGCGTCTCGATCAAGCTGCGTGGCGCGCGGGACGCGGCCTTCCGGGCCCGCTATTCCCTCGATCGCCAGCGCGAGCTCCTGGCGCGCATGAAGCTCAACGCCGAGCGCGATCCGAGCCTGGAGGAGTACCTTGAGCCCCAGCACGAGCGGGTCGCCGAGCTGGCGGAGGAGCTCGCCGGAGAGCGCGAGACGCTCGCCGATCTCGACCCCTGGTACGACCTGCTTGGCGAGGGCACGGGGCGCTTCTTCGCAGCCCTCAAGCCGAGCAAGCGCAAGAAGATCGAGGGCGCGCTCTGGGACGCGATCGAGGACGAGGCGGCCGACTTGCCCGCACGCCTGGCCGCGATGGAGATGCTGGGCTTTGGCGGCTCCGACGGGACGGCGGTCAGCTTGCAAGATCTGATCTTCGACGTCTGCTCGGAGAGCGGCAAGCTCAAGCGCAAGTTGCCGCGACTGATGGTCGATGTGCGCAAGTTCGAGCTGCGCATGCAGCGCGAGCAAGAACAGAACGACGGGGGCATGAGCCGGTCGTTGATGGAGCAGTACAACCGCGCCAAGAAGGAGGCCTCGGATCTGCAGCGGCGCGTGACCTACCTGAGCTTCCTCGCCGACGCGGCGGTGTCGGCCGGGGCGCGCGGGCTCGCGCGCGAAGAGGGCAAGGTCCAGGAGCGTTCGCTCAGCACCCTGCTGCGCTCCCAGAAGAAGGGCCGTGACGGTGCTCGCCAGCGTATCCTCGCCATGCTCGGCGGCGTCGAGGACGAGGGCGTTCGGACCCGGCTGCGGGAGATGATCGAGGGCGAGGAGGAGCCCAGCGCCCGGGCGGCGATGATCGACGCCCTGGCCGCCGCGGGTGACGTCGGGCTGGCCGAGCTGCTGCTCGGTGGCTCCCTCGCGGACGAGAGCTGGCATGTGCGCGCCCGCGCCGCGGCCGCCCTGGCGCGCCTGCGCGCGCGCGATGCCGTTCCGATCCTGATCGAGCGCCTGGAGGCCGAGGAAGGTCGGGTGGGGACGGACATCCAGGGAGCTCTGCGCTCCCTGACGGGGGAGGACTTCGGCGGCAACGTCGAACTATGGCGGCGCTGGTTTGCCGAGCACGGCGACGACTTCGTGGTGCCGGAGCTCGACGAATTGGAAGCGCGGGCCAGCGAGGAGGCGCGTGAGTCGATCGGCATGACCTTCTTCGGCATCCGGAGCGACAGCCGGCGCGTGCTTTTCGTGCTCGACCTCTCGGGTTCGATGGAGTTCTCGATGGTGCCGCGCAACAACCCCAATGATGACCCGAGCAAGCCCTACGATCGACCGCGCAAGGGCGAGATCTCGCGCCTGACCGCTGCCAAGCGCGCGATCGTCAAGGCACTGGGGGGCGTCGAGGACGGCTCGGTCTTCAATATGATCTTCTACGCCAGCGATGTCTGGACCTGGAACGACGAGACGGTCGTCATGGAACCCGACACCCGTTCCGAGGCGATGCGCTTCTGCGAGTCGCTCGAAGCGGTCGGGGCGACCAACATCTACGGCGCCCTGAAGGTCGCCCTTGAGCAGGCGGGTGCGACGGGCGGCGACGAATGGAGCGAGCCAAAGATCGACACGATCTTCTTCCTCTCCGACGGGCGCGCGACAGTGGGCCTCTCGACCGACGCCGATGAGACGCTGGCCTTCGTGAGAGAGATGAACTCCAACGCCGGGGTCGTGATCCACACCATCGGCCTGTCCGGAGCGCAGGATGCCTACCTGCTGCGGTCCCTCGCAGAGCAGAACGGCGGCTCCTACACCTCGCGCTGAAAGAGCGCGCAGAGAGAGGTCATGAGCGACGAGCAGCTATTTCCAGTCAACCTTGAGCTGCGCGAATCGACCGAGAGCGGCGAGGTCGGCGCGGGCCTCAGCCATACCCCGGGGGGCATGTTTCTGCTCTTCGTCCAGGAGATGGCTGCTCGCGGCGAACCCTGCGGGGCCGCCACGGTGATCCACGACGCCGGCGGTCACGGGGGCCGGTACGTGGAACTTGCTCGCGCCCTGGCGGAGGGCGGCTGGGCGATCTCCATGCCCGACATGCGCGGCCATGGACGGAGCGAGGGCCCGCGCGGGCATTCGGCTGGGCTGAACGAGGTCGTGCGGGATCTGTCGGATGTGCAGGCGCACCTGGCCTACATGGCGCCCGATGTGCCGCGTGTGCTGATCGGCGACGGACTCGGCGCCCTCTACGCCCTGGCCGCCGCCGCCGAGGGCGGCGACGTACGTGCCCTGGTCCTCGCCTCGCCCCTGCTCACTCCGCGCTTTGAACCTCCCGCGGCCCCCGGCGGCCTGAAGAGGTTCTTCTCGAAGATCGGCCCGACCTCGCCGGGGCGGACGCTCTACCGGTCGGATCTGCTCACCTCCGACGCCACCGAGGAGCGGGCCTGGGAAGAGGATGAACTGGTCCACGAGATCATCACCCTGCGCGCAGCCGAGCAGGCGTCCGAGGCCGCTGATCAGGTCGCGCGCCGGCTCGCTGCACTCGACATCCCGGTACTGATACTCCAGGGCGGCGAGGACGCCATCGGCGACCCCGATGGCGTGAGCGCTCTGGAGGGCGAAGGCGTTGATGTGCGGCACTTCGATGGCCTGCGCCACGATCTCTTCCACGAGGTTGGCCGTGCGGAGGTGATCGCCTTGGTTGGCGACTGGCTCACTGAGAAGGTCGTAGACTCGGTCTGAGGTCGCGACCTGCGTTCCCTGCCCGCTCGTCAGTCCACCTCGTCGACGCGCTCGCCGCCCTCGATCCAGTCGCGCAGGATCACCAGGGCGCTCCAGCTGTCGCGCAGCACGCGCCGCTTCGTGATCGGCACGCGCGCCTCGCGCTGGAGCTCCTCGGCGACTTTGGTAGAGAGGCGTTCATCCTGCAGGGCGATCGCGATCAGAGGCAGTCGCGCGCGCAGTCGGCGCACGAAGGCGCGCACCTGTGCGGCCCGCGGGCCCTCGCTGCCGTCCATGTTCATCGGCAGGCCGACCACCAATGTGCCCACCTCTCGCTCAAGGGCGATCTCCGCGACGTGCTCCACCAGCTCGTCACCGTCCCCCGCTCCCTCCCAGACCTCCAGAGGGCGCGTGGCGATGCGCAGAGGGTCGCTGGCGGCGAACCCCGTACGGCGGGTTCCGTGGTCGATGGCGAGGACGGCGGCCTTCATCGGGCTCCTAGGAATCCGGGTCGCTCTCCGCGAGCCTGGCCACGATCGCCCTGACCTCCTGGGCCCGGGAGCGAGGACAGACCAGGGTCGTCCGGCCCGAGCGCACCACGACCAGATCCCGTACTCCGATCAGAGCCGTCAGTCCTCCGTCGCCGTGGACAACGCAACCCTGGGCATCCTCGACGATGAGCCGCTCGCCGCCACCGACGTGGTTGCCATCCGCGTCCTGCGCGAGCACATCCGCCAGGCTCGGCCAGGAGCCGACATCGTTCCAGGTGTAGTCGATAGGCAGCACGCTGCAGCGATCGGAGCGTTCCATGATCGCCTCGTCGACCGGCAGGGACGGCAGGGTCGGGTAGACGCGCGCCAGGGTGGCGGCGTCACCCGGTCCGTCCAGCGCCGCGTGGATCGCGGGCGCGTGGTGCCGGAAGGCCTCGAGGATCACCGAAGTCTCCCACACGAAGATCCCCGCGTTCCAGCGGAAGCGGCCGCTCGCGACGAAGGCCGTCGCGCGCTCTGCGTCGGGTTTCTCGACGAAGCGCAGGACGGCGTAAGCCCCGATCCCGCCATGGTCGGCGAGCAGTTCCCCCTGTTCGATGTAGCCGTAGCCCGTGGCCGCGTGATCGGGCACGATGCCCAGGGTCACCAGGCGAGCGTCGCGCCTCGCCTCCGCGGCCGCCGCGACGATCGTACGCCGGAAGCTCTCCGCGGGCCGGATCACGTGGTCGGCCGGAAGCACCACCTGGACCGCCTGCGGATCACGGCGTCGGACCTCGAAGGCCGCCAGAGCGACGCAGGCCGCCGTGTTGCGTCCAATGGGCTCGAGCAGGATGTTCTCCCGCCGCAGGTCCGGGAGGCATTCGCGCACCAGACCTTCCTGGTCGGCCCCGGCGACCACCAGCACGCGCTCGGGGTCGATCAGCCCCGCCAGGCGCTCGACCGTCTCGCTGATCATCGGCCGCTCGCCTGCGACGGCCAGGAACTGCTTGGGACGCGCGCGCGTGCTGGCGGGCCAGAAGCGCGTACCGCTCCCGCCGGCCATGATCACGGCGAAGAGGTGCTCGTCTCGCATGGCGGGAGTGTAGCGTGCTCAGAAGCGGACAGGCAGCGAGGACAGGTCGGGCGCGGGCAGCCGCCGGTAGGAATCGTCGACGCCCTTGAAGACCGAGGCGAACGCGCCCTGAAGGACCACCACCGGGCGAGCCATGTTGCCCCGGATGGAGACCGCCAGGAGCGTGTTCTGGAAGAAGTAGATCAGCTGGGTCAGCGGCTTGATCTTGTCCACCAGGCTGTAGCGAATCGCCAGGTCGTGGTGCAGGGTCCCGTCCATGTCCAGCTGCCCGCGGCCGATCAGTTTCAGGATCGGGCTGTGTACCACGATGTCCTCCATGTGGACGACGCCATCGGAGACGTGAAAGCGCGTGCTCATCTCGTCGAACACCGCGGTGTTCTCGAAGCCCAGCTGGGTGAACAGGTCGCGGAATACCGGGACGGACCAGAGGCGGCTCTCCTTCAGCCGGCCCGCTCCGGAGCCACGGATCGAGAGCAGATCGTCGAGGGATCCGGAGAGCTGCAAATCACAGGTCAGGCTGCCGCGGTCCGCGACCGTCGAGGGGAACAGGCCCGCGAGGAGTTCACCGACATCGGCCTCTTCCAGTGCCACGGCGAGCTGGAAGGGGAAGGGCGCTTCCAGGTCCACGGAGAAGGCCGGTCCTGGGCGCTGGGTCCCGGATGCGCTGTCGGTGCCGATTCGCGAGAGGCGCCCGTTGACGAAGGCCCCCTCCAATTCGTCGAGGCTGAGGCGCGAGTCGAAGTAACTCACGAGCATGTGCGAGGGACCCAGGTCGCGCCCCAGGACATGACCGTACAGCTCGTCGATGGTGCCCCAGCCGCGCGCGCGGCCGTCCTCGATGATCAGCTGCTCGATGCGCGCCGTCGCCGAGCCGACGGAGATCGGGAGGCCGAGCTCCAGGGACATGTCGGAGAGGCGCAGGTCACCTGAGATCTCCAGGCGTGGAGTGCCCGTGAACTCCTGACTGAAGACCAGGTGCCCGGCGGGGACCTCGACGCGGCCCCGCCAGCTGAGGTCCTCGATCAGGGCATTGATCGTCTCCTCGGCGAGGAAGAAGGAGAGGTGCTCGCGATCGAGGGGGACGTCGAGGGCTGCAAAATCTGCGTGCAGGCGGTAGCTCCCCTGGCCCAGTTCCAGCTCGGCGTGGGCGAGGTCGATCGGCGTCGACCCCAGGCGCGCGGTCAGCCCTTCGCCGGACAGGCGTCCATCGCTCAGGTCGAAGAATCCGCCCAGGTGGGTCAGGAGGAACCCCTCGCTGCCGCGGAAGTCGTTGGCTCGAAGGTGGAACCGATATTCGGTCGTGGGCGGTTCTCCGGAGCGCGGGACGCTCACCTCGGCCTGGAAGTCCAGGGCACCGAGGAGTTCGACGTCGGCGGAGGCGCCCAGGATCTCGGGTGAGTCAGTGAGCTCTTCGAGAGCGCCACGCAGGTCCGCGAGCAGGGCGTCGTCGGAAGGTCGCAGGGCAGCGCCGGTCACGATCGCGCTACCGTCCTCCCCGGCGGGGAAGGTCGCTGTGAAGGTCACCGGGATGTTCTCCCGCCAGCGTCCGATCAGGGGCGAGACCACCGTCTTCACGAGCGCCTGGGGCCGCGACTCGGGGTCCTTGGACCCGGGCTCGACCACTTCCACCAGCACGCGACCCCGCACGTCCCGGGCAAGGATAGGGAAGGCGGCCGGCCGCAGGCGAACGCCCGCGGCGGGCGTGATCTCGATCTGCGTGCGCGTGTCGCCCGCCCAGCCGTGCCGCGTACGGGTCAGGAGCAGATGGGCGTCGCCCTCGGGCGCGAAGGCGGTGATCGTGTCTCCGACGCCTTCGAGCGACGCGCCGACCACCTGGCGATCGCTGCCCGCCAGGTCGAGGTCATGCACCTCGAGGTGCAGCACATCCAGCGAGGATCCCGGCTTCTGCTCCCCGACGGAATCGCGCTCGCGCCGTGTTCGAGCGCTCAGGGCCACGCGAGGCGCGCTATCGAGCCTGCCCTCGAGGGCCAGGCGCACGGCTGAGTCCCCGCGGCCGTCATCGATGAACTGGATCTCCCCGTTGATTCCGGCGATGGGGGCGGGGACCGGGAGCCAGCTCGCGCTGAGATTGGTGAGTTCCAGGTTCACCTCTGCGGCCATGTGCTCGAGGCCGCTGCGCCGGGACAGGTGTACGCCGATGTCCACCGTCCCCCCGTCGGGCGAGTAGCGCTCCTCCACATCGGCCAGGGCCTTGAGGCCTGCCAGGCCTTTCATCGCCGCGCGAACCTCGTCGTCAATCACGACGCCCGTCCAGCGCAGGGTCAAGTCCTCCTCGGGTCGCCCGAAGCCGGGAGCGAAGGGCGGCATGTCGACCGGCGGTGACCAGGCCTGGAAGGCGAGCTCGAGGGAGCTTTCGGCGTGCCGACCTGAGAGGGTCAGCCCGATGCAATCGGGCCGCAGGACACGTGGCGTGTGGGCAAAGAGCACGCGCACATCCTGGCAGATGATGGGGAGCGGGAAGGCGATCGGCAGCTCCCCTGTGCTCGTCGGCCAGCCGTGCCAGGTTCCGCGCGCCTCGCCCACGGTCCCCACTAGGGCGACGTACTCGATGTACGGAATCGGATCATCGGGCGCTTTCCACGTATCGTGGCAGCGCAGTCCGAGGGTCACGTCGACCTGAGCCCGAGGAGCCGAGGCGCGCCAGGGCTGCTCCAGCCAGCGCGGCCGCCCAAGCAGATCGAGGGTGCGCTCGTCGAACGGTAGGTCCTTGAGGTTTGCCCAGCTCTCTAAGAGGAACCCTGCGCGCGCCGCGGCGCCCACCCGCGCCCCGCCACCGAAGGCGTGCTCATCCCAGCGTCCGGCGAAGCGCGCGCGCCCATCCCAGGCTTCTGGATCCCACAGGGCGTCATCGTCGTCGGGAGTGAAGGTGGCCCGCAGGTCGAGTTCCACCCCCTCGATCGGTCGCTCGCCCGTGGGAGGCAGGATCGCGCCGTCACGCAGGCTGACGCTCAGTTTGCCGGAAGGTGGAAAGTCGCCGCGCACGCTCAGCTTCCCCCAGCCCTCCAGCATCACCGATCCCTGTGGCTCGAGATCGCGGATGGGGTCAAGGAAGCTCGCCTCGGGGATGGCCACGGCTCGCAAGTCGATCGCGTGCCCGCTGGCCCGGAACTCCAGGCCCTCCTCCTCGGAGCCGTGTCCGGTCAGAAAGACCGCCGACGCCACGGTGGCGTAGGGCGAGCGCGGGAGAGCGAGGCGACCCTTGATCGCGGAGTGTCCGTCGTCCGCACGCGTCAGGGAGAGGTCGAGGCGGCCGACCTCCAGCGCTTCCCCGGCAGGCCCCTCGACGGCGATGTTCAGGGAGCGGACCTGGATCTGGGGCAGGCTGCCCGGGGCGCCGCGCTGCCGTGTCTCCTGCAGATCGAGCAGGTCGCGCGTTCCGCGCGTAAGGTCCCGCCCCACGAGCACCTCGCCGCCGTCGATCTCAACCGAGCGCAGGGCGAAGCCGCGAGCGGAGTCGAAGCCGACGATCATGTGCAGGCGATCGAGGCGGATCAGGCGACCCTGGCCCCGGACGCTGAATCCGTGCAGGACCACGCCCGGCTCGGACCAGCGGAATTCGGCCCCCTCGATCTGGACTTCGGTACCCACGGCGCCCAGGCGCGTGTTCAAGAGGTCCAGAAGCCAGCGCTCGCAGAGGCCGGTCTCCTCGACGGCGGTGAGGGTGGCCAGGGCCGCGAGGACCGCCCAGCCCAGGCCCAGGCTCAGCCGTGCCGCGACACTCTTGAGCTTGTTCATTCGAGGCTCGTGGCGAGGTCGTCGGCGCGCGCCTGATCCCCGCCGGCGGGGGATCCCTGCGAGTCGCGCGCCGCGTTTGCCCGTACGTGGGATCGGATACCAGGCCGGGCGCCGCTAGGTAGGAGCAGCTCTTCGCCACCGCGGACGATGCGCGGGACACGCCGGCCGACCGAGCATGTGATCTCGTAGGGAATGGTCAGCGCCTGGCTCGCCACTTCCTCGACCGTCGGGCTCTCTGGGCTCCCGAACAAGGTCGCCCGGTCACCCGGCCTGACGCCCTCCACGCCGGTCACGTCGATCGTGACGTAGTCCATCGAGATGTTGCCCACTATCGGCGTTCGCGCTCCGCGCACACAGACCTCGCCGCGGTTGCCCAGGTTCCAGGGGACGCCGTCGGCGTAACCCACCGAGAGGGTCGCGATGCGCGCCGGCCGCGGTGCGCTCCAGGTCGATCCATACCCGACGGTCGCGCCGGGCGGGAGCTCCTTGACGAGGGCGACCTGGCAGTGGAGCGACATGACCGGGCGCAACTCGTCCGCGCCAGGGAGTGCGCCGG
>DASCMO010000037.1:0-22436 GCA_036010965.1 Planctomycetota bacterium
GCGCCGGCGATCGAGGCGAAGTGGTGTCCCCACAACACCTCGCGGCGCGTGGGCACGAAGTCGACGCCGTCCTCGCGCTCGACGGAAGGCAGGGGCTCGTCGTCGCGCAGCTGGAAGACGCGCCGGGCGAGGTAGTTCGAGTAGAAGCGGTAGCCCAGGCCGAGGGCGGCGAGCGAGGCCAGAGCGACGGCGACGGCGACCATGGAAGGAGCGTAAGCGGCTGCGCACGCGAACGACAGGGCCGGGGCGAGGGCCTGGGCAAGCGCGAAACCGCCGTTCCCCGGCGCCGGCCCAGGCCATACCCTCGGAGCCGTGGAAGAACCGAGCTGCCTGACCTTCGACTGCTACGGGACCCTGATCGACTGGGACTCAGGCGTGCAGGCCGCCGTTGAGGGGACCGCAAGTCTCGCGGGGTGCGACGTCGGGCGGCTGCTCGAGGACCGGGAGGCGGCCGACCGGGCCCTGACCGCCGAGGGCTACCAACCCTACGATGAGGTGTTGCGGACGTCGTTGGCGAGCGCCGCGGTGCTCCAGGGCCGCACCGTGAGCGGAGCGGAGGCCGAATCATTCGCCGCCGGAATGGGCGCCTGGCCGCCCTTCCCCGACAGCGCCGCGGCCCTCGCGCGCCTCGCCGACCGCTTCAGGCTCTGCATCCTCTCGAACGTGGGCCGGGAGACCCTGTTGGCGAGCGTCGCTCTCCTGGGGGTCGGGTTCGAGGTGCTCGTGACGGCCGACGACCTTCGCTCCTACAAGCCCCGCCGGGCCCACTTCGATGAGGGCCTGCGGCGCCTCGGCGTGGCGCGCGAGGCCGTCCTGCACGTCGCCGCGAGCCCCTACCACGATCTCGCGCCCGCCGAGCTCCTGGGCTGGCGCACGGCCTGGATTGACCGGCGCGGCGAGGGTGAGCCTTCCGGCTGCGAGCCCGCGCTGCGCGCCGCGAGCCTGTCCGAGCTGGCCGACCGACTCGACGCGTGAGCCCCGACGGTCAGGCCGAGGGGCTCCCGGTCAGGTTCTCGACCAGGTCCATCTTGGTGATGATGCCCACCACGGCGCGCTCGGTATCGATCACGATCCCCACTTCGTCGCGCGCGAAGAGCTCGAGCAGGGCGCCGGCGTCGTCGCTCGCCTCGAGGGTCGAGACCTTGCGAAACATGACCTCGGCCACGGCGCCGGCGAGAGACGCGTTGCCCTCGACCAGGCGCGAGAGCAGGTCCGACTCAGTGACGATGCCCGTCAGCGCGCCGTTGTCCACCACGGGCAACTGGCTGACGCCGTGCTCCTTCATCTGCGCCACGGCGTCGGCGATCGTGTCGGTGCTCTTCGCGCAGAGCACCCTGCGCCGCGGCAGGCGCAGCAGCAGGTCGCCCACGGTCTGGGTCGCCCAGTCGTGCTCGGTGAAGCCATTGTCCTTCATCCAGCCCTCGTCCATGAATTTGGTCATGTAGTTGCGGACCGAGTCGGGCAGGATCGTGACGATGCGCGTGCCGGGCTCGGAGCGCCGGGCGATCTCGTGCGCCGCCCAGGCCGCCGCGCCCGAGCTGCCGCCGCACAACAGGCCTTCCTGGCGGATCAGGCGGCGCGCCATCAGGAACGAGTCGTGGTCTTCGGACTTGATCCACTCGTCCACCAGGTCGAGGTCGAGCACATCGGGGATGAAGTCGTAGCCGATGCCCTCCACCTTGTAGGGCGTGATCGGCCCCGGTCCGGCGAGGATCGAGCCGACCGGATCCACACCGACGATGCGTACATCGGGCAGGGCTTCCTTGAGGACGCGCGCCACGCCGGAGATCGTCCCGCCGGTGCCCGCGGTCATGACGCACACATCCAGCCGGCCGTCGGTTTGTTCGAGGATCTCGCGCCCGGTCCCCTCGTAGTGGGCGTCGGGGTTGTCGGGGTTGGCGTACTGGTCGAGGATGTGGGCGTCGGGGAGGATCTCGCGCAACTGCAAGGCCACGCCGATGTGGCTCTCCGGCGCGTCCCAGGCGGCCTCGGTCGGGGTGCGGATGATCTCGGCGCCGAGGGCCTCGAGGGTCACCTGCTTCTCCCGGCTCATCTTCTCGGGCATCGTGATGATCATGCGATAGCCGTTGATCGTGGCCGCCATCGCCATGCCGATCCCGGTGTTTCCGCTGGTGGGCTCGATCAGGGTGTCGCCGGGTTTGATACGCCCGGCCGCCTGAGCCTGTTCCACCATGCGCCGGCCGATGCGGTCCTTGACCGAGCCGCCGGGATTCATGAACTCGCACTTGGCGAGCAGCTCGCAGTCCGTCCCCTGCGCGATGCGATGCAGGCGGACGAGGGGCGTGTTGCCGATGGCCTCGAGGATGGAGTCGTAGATCTTCGCCACAGGTTTCCTTGCGCTTGGGAGCGTGACCGGCCGCCGCCTCGCGCCGGACCGAGCGCGATCGAGTGTACCCGCCCCGGCGACCGGGAGGACGCGCCAAGGCCGCCGCGCTCGCTCCCGGCGATCGGGGGAAACACTGCCTCCGGGCTGGGCGCCGTGCCACAATCGGCGCCGTGACCCAGAGCACCCTCGTCTTCAAGCTCCCCGCGACGACACAGCGGGCCCTCAGGCAGCGCCTCGACGCCGAGGCCTTCGAGTTCCGCAGGGTGCCGCACGCGGTCTTCAGCGCGCGCGGTTCGGGGGTGATCGCCACACTCTACCGTTCAGGGAAGCTCGTCGTTCAGGGGCGCGAATGCGAGCTCTTCGTGGAGCGCTTCCTGCCCGGCGAAGGGGTTTGCTCGACACCGCAGGCTCCGCGGGAGAGCGCGGCCTCGGTCGAGATCCCCGCTGCGGGGCTGATCGGGAGCGACGAGTGCGGCAAGGGCGACTACTTCGGGCCGCTGGTGGTGGCGGCCGTGCGCCTTGAGCCCGAGACCGCCCGCGCCATGGCCGACGGCGAGGTGTGCGACAGCAAGAAGCTCACCGACAAGCGGGCTCTGCGCCTGGGGGCGGCCCTGCGCGCGAGCGTGCCCTGGGCCCTGCGGCGCCTCGATCCGCCCGACTACAACGCCGCCCGCGAGCGAACGGGCAACGTCAACGTGATGCTGGCCGAGCTGCACGCCGAGGTCATCCGCGAGCTCGGCCGCCCGGGGATGCACGTCCTCGTGGACCGCTTCGCGAGCGATGAATCGCTCGTCGCCGGCCGCCTCGAGGGCCTGGGGCTGTCGATCGAGCAGAGGCCGCGGGCGGAGGAGAACCTGGCCGTGGCGGCCGCGAGCATCATCGCCCGCGAGGCGTTCTTGACGGCTCTGGGCGAGCTCTCCGACGAGCACGGCGTCGACCTGCGCAAGGGCGCGGGCACACCGGTCGATCTGGCCGGCGTCGAGTTCGTTCGACTGCACGGCGCGGAAGCCCTGGGCGCGGTGGCCAAGCTGCACTTCAAGAACACCCAGAAGGTCGAGCGGCGGCTGGGCTGAGCCATGCGGGGCTTCTCGGGTGCCGGAAACCGCTTCGTGCTGGTGGATGAGCGCGAGGAGTGCGCCGGCGCTGCCCAGCGCGCGCGAGCACCGCGGTCTGTGAGGGACACTCCCGCCGCCGCGGACGGCACTTTGCGCCTCGTGCCGCCCCGGGTGGGGGGCGACGCGCGATTGGAGATCACCAACCGCGACGGCAGCCGGGCAGCCGCTTGCGGCAACGGTCTGCGCTGCGTGGGCTTGTACCTGTTCGAACGCGGCGAGATCGGCGCGCGGGCGGCGCGCATCGAGACCGACGCCGGCGAGCGCACGGTGGAGCTCGTCAGGCGCGGACTGGCGGGGGCCGTGCTGCGCGCGGGGATGGGCAGGGCCGAGGGCGTCTCCCTCAGTTCGCCGGTGGAACACGAGGGCGAGCGCTTCTCGGCTCGCGCCGTGCGCCTGGGCAATCCGCACCTCGTCCTGCGCGTGGCCGACGAGCGCCGCGCTCCGGTCGCGGTCCTCGGGCGCCGCCTGCAATCCCACCCCGATTTCCCCGACGGCGTGAACGTCGGCTTTCTCGCGCGGCGTGACGAGCGCTGGCATCTGCGCGTGTTCGAGCGCGGCGTGGGGGAGACGCACGCCTGCGGTAGCGGCGCCTGCGCGGCGGCCTGGGCCCTCTGCGTGGCGGGGGAGGGCGCTGGGTGCGTGGAGATCCAGATGGCCGGCGGGCGGCTGTCGGTCGAGTTCGACCCCACGGGCGAGTTGTTCCTCATCGGTGATGCCCGAGAGGAGGACCCGGCAGGCTGGGAGTCGCCGCGAGGTCGCCCATGAACGGCCCGCTGGGGGTGGTCGTTCAGGCCCTGCTCGCTGTCCTTGCCCTCTCCGCGGCCGAGAGCGGCCTGGAGAGCGAGACGGCGCGGCCCTGGATCGTGCCCCTGCTGTTCCTCGTGCCTCACGCCCTCGCTCTCGCCGGGCGCGCGGCCCTGGGCGCTCGCGCGCGTTCCCTCGCGCGCCTGCGCACCCTGGTGGCCCTGAGCCCCTTCCCGCTCTACATCGTCGCCACCGTCGCTTGCGGCTGGCGTCTGTGGGTCTTCGAGGGCCTGGCAGCCGAGGCCTCCTCGCTGGCCTTCTTCGGGGTTCTCGTCGCCCTGGCCCCCTACGCCGTCCTGGCCGTGGCGGCCATTGACGCCGCCGCGCGTCTCTCGCCGGCCTCGCCGAAGCGCCGCCGCGCCCTGCGGAGCTTCCAGTTGCGCATGTTGCTGCTGGCGGCCCTGCCCCTGGCGGTCTTCGTGATTGGCGTCTCCCTGCTCAGCCTGTCCGAACGCCTGCGCCTGGAGATGGAGGGCGTCAGCCTGTGGGGCGCGCTCTTCTTCGCGCTCTTCCTCGGTCTGCTCCTGCGCGGCCTGCCCACCTTCCTGCGCCGCATCTGGGCCTGCGAGCCCCTGCCCGCCGGGCCCCTGCGCGCGCGCCTCGAGGAGCTCGCCCGCGTGGCTGGTTTCCGCTATCGGGAGCTGTGCCTGTGGAACACCGGCGGGCTCATGCCCAATGCGATGATCGCCGGGGTGTGGCCTCGTTCGCGGGTCGTGCTGTTGACCGATGTCCTGCTCTCGATCCTGGATCCCGAGGAGGTGCAGGCCGTCTTCGCACACGAGATGGGCCACGCCAAGAAGGGCCACGCTCTGCTCTTCCTGGCGATGACCTGCGCCACCTTCATGACGGCCCACCTGCTCGCCATGGCGATCGACCCCAGCGGCGGGTGGGTTGCCCTGGGAGTGGCCGTGCCGACCTTCATCGCCTGGGCGGTGGCCTTCGGCTGGATCTCGCGCCGAATCGAGCTCGACGCCGACCTCTACTGCCACGAGCTGACGGGCAGCTCCCTCGCTCTCCAGAGCGCATTCGCGAGCTTGGGTGGCGAGCGCTCGTCCTGGCGCCATTTCAGCGCTCCGCGGCGGGTCGCTTTCCTGCAGCGAGCGGCTGTCGATCCCACGTTTGTGCGGGCCTTCCGCCGCCGCCTGCGCAGGATCGCGGTCGCGAGCGTCACGGTCTTCTGCATCGCCGGGGCCCTGCAGGCCGGGACCGTTCTGACCGCGTTCCCCGCCGAGCGCGTCGCCGTGGAGTTGGGCCTGGGCCGCTACGCGCACGCGGCGGTGCGCGCGCGAGGTATCGGCGACCTCCCCGAGGAGTCCGCGCGCCTGCTCGCCAGCATTACCGCCGCCGGGGCGGCGATCGACCACGCCGACCGGGCCGCCGCCGCCGCGGCTTGCGGCCAGCACGCCGCGCGGGCCTTGGAAGAGCGCGAGTGGGCAGCGGCGCGCGATTGGCTGCGCCTGGCGGAGCTGGCGGGGAACGAGTCCGCGGGCCGTTGCGCCCTGGCGCTCGAGCTTGGAGGCGAGGAGCGCTGGCAGGACGCCCGCGCCGCCCTGGAAGGCGATGAGAGCGTGCCGGCGCGCGCGATCGCCCGCTGGCTCACGCGCGCAGCGCGATCTCAGTAGGACAGGCCGTCGACGCGCAGGTGGACACTCGGGTCTCCCTCGCGCAGGCACTCGCCGGCGGTGACCTCGCCGAAGCAGACGATGTGGTCTGCCGTGGCGTGCTCGCTCGCCAGGCGGCAGTCGAGCCAGGCCAGGGAGTCCTCCAGGAGCGGGGGGCCCGAGGGCGCCGGACGCGTCGAGAGGTCGTCGAAGGGCGAGGAACCGTCGGAGCGGTCCTTGAAGAAGGAGCTCATGAGCCCCTGGCTCTGCTCGTCGAGGATCGAGACCACGAAGCTCTGCTGCTGGCGCAGGGCGAGGAGATGATCGCGGCCCTTGGCGATGGCGACGCAGAGGCTGGGCGGGACGAGACCGGTCTGGATGACGAGCGAACCCACGAAGCCGACGGGGCGTCCGTCGAGGAGCGAGGAGACGATGTAGAGGCCGGTGGGGACGCGGCCGAGGGCACGCGCGAGAGGGCTGGGTTGGGGGGCGGTCATGGGCAGGGGAGAGGGGGTTGGGCCAGTGACTATAATATAGTGGTCTCCTGTGCTGGAAACGCCCCTCCACGGGGGTGATAATGCGGGTTCGCGCTGGGGCAACGCGTGCCCGGAAACCGCGTTCGCGCCCGGCCTCCAGCTCGTCCTCGGCCAGGCGCTTTCAGCCCCAAGACGATGTCCTCGACCCACCTCTCTTTCCACCATCCCGAACCGCTCGGGGGCGCAGGGACGGACCTTGCCGAGGCCCTGCGGGAGGCCCTGAGCGCCGGAGCGGAGGACCGCGCGTCGACTGCCCAAGCCCTGGCGGCGGAAGCCGCCGAGTGCCTGCGCGATTGGATGCGCGCGATTGGAGAGAGCGTGTCAGCGCCGCAGCTGGGCGCGCACTTCGTCGCGGGGCTCGCGACTTGGCGCGCCGTCCACGGCTGGCGTGCGCCGTGCGAGCGCCTGTGTGTGGCGCTCGACGAGCTGCTCGCCTCCTGTTCACCCGACGAAATGCGTGCCGCCCTGGATGCCGAACTCAACGCCTGGACCACTCCGGGCGAGCGCATGCCGAGCCGGCGCGCGGTTTGCGCGGGAGCCGTCGCCCTCCTGGGGCAAGGGGAGACCGTCCTGGCGCACGGGTTTTCCGAGACCGTCGCCGACGCGTGCGAGGCCGCCCAGGCGGCTGGTCGCGCGGTTGAGGTCACCCTGGCTGAAGGCGCCCCCGACCTCGGCGGCCAGCGCATGGCTAGTCGCCTGGCCGCCGCCGGCCTGGCCGTTCGCCTCGTCCACGACGCCGCGCTGCTCGCCTGTGTGCGGGATGCCGACCGCGTCTGGTTGGGGGCCGAGACGGTCGGCGCGGGCTGCTTCGTGGCGCGTGTGGGAGCGCGCGCCCTGCTCGAAGAGGCCCGCCGCCAGGAAGTGCCCAGTGCCGTGCTCGCGACCAGCGATAAGCTGGCTCCCGAGGGCGAGGCCCGCCTACCCGACTGGTGTGAAGGGGAGCCCTGGCTGTTGTGGCACGACGCGCCCGAGGGCGTGGTCGTCGAGCGTCAGCTCTACGAGCGAGTGCCCCTTGGGCTGGTGGACGACTGGCTGACCGAGGTCGGCCTCGAACGCCCCGCCGACATCTTTGTGCGCGGTTTGCGCTCCGACCCCCCAGAGCGCGCCGTGACGCCGGCCGCATCCTGGATTTCCACCCGCCCGTAGCTCAACGAAGATGGCCGACCAAGAGACCCCCCAGGCAGGCGAACGCATCACACCCCGCTCGATCGAGCGGGAGATGAAAGAGTCGTACCTCACCTACGCCCTGTCGGTGATCCACTCGCGAGCGCTGCCGGATGTGCGCGACGGGCTCAAGCCCTCGCAGCGACGGATCCTCGTCGCGATGAACGATCTGAACCTCGGCCCGCGCGCCAAGTACCGCAAGTGCGCGAAGGTGGCCGGCGACACCTCGGGCAACTACCACCCGCACGGCGAGGCGGTGGTCTACCCGACGCTCGTCCGCATGGCGCAGGACTTCTCCTTGCGCTATCCGCTGATCGACGGCCAGGGGAACTTCGGCTCCATCGACGGCGACCCGCCCGCGGCCATGCGCTACACGGAGTCGCGCATGAGCGGCGTCGCGGTCGAGATGCTCTCCGATCTCGACAAGGAGACCGTCGACTACGAGCCCAACTACGACGAGACGCGGATGCAGCCGACGGTGCTGCCCAGCCGCTTCCCGAGCTTGCTCTGCAACGGCTCCGACGGCATCGCGGTCGGCATGGCCTGCAGCTTGCCGCCCCACAATCTGCGCGAGATCTGCACCGCGATGCGGACGGTCCTGATCGATCCGAACACGACGACCGCGGAGTTGATGGGCATCGTCCGCGGGCCGGACTTCCCCACCGGCGGCGTGATCATGGGGCGGCGCGGCATCCACCAGGCCTACACGACCGGGCGCGGGCAGGTGCGCGTGCGCGCGAAGTACCACGTCGAGGAGAAGAAGACCAAGAACGTCCTGGTCATCACCGAGATCCCCTATCAGGTCCGCAAGACGCTCATCATCGAGAAGATCGTGGATGTCGTGCGGGACGGGCGGATCACCGGCATCGCGGACGTGCGCGACGAGTCGGACCGCAGCGGGATGCGGCTGGTGGTCGAGTTGAAGCGCGGCGAGGACGAGCAGGTGGTCGCCAACCAGCTCTTCAAGTTCACGCCGCTGCAGACGACCTACAGCATCATAAACCTGGCGATCGACCGCGGCCAGCCGCGCACCCTGACCCTGCGCGGGCTGCTCGACAGCTACATCGACCACCGCAAGGAGGTCATCCGACGCAGAACCCGGTACCTGTTGCGCAAGGCCGAGGAGCGCAAGCACATCGTCGAGGGCCTGCGGATCGCCGTCGACAACATCGACGAGGTCATCGCTCTGATCCGCAGCTGCGACGACCGCGAGGGGGCGCGCGCCAAGCTGAGCGAGCGCTTTGGCCTGTCCGAGCGCCAGGCGCAGGCGATCGTCGACATGCGCCTGGGCAGCCTGACGGGCCTGGAGCGCGAGAAGCTCGAGCGCGAATACGAGGAGCTGGTGGCGGAGATCGCCGACCTCAACGACATCCTCGACCGTGAGGCGCGCGTGGTCGAGATGATCGAGGCGGACCTGACCGACCTCGAGGCCCGTTTTGGAGACGAGCGGCGCACGGAGATCTCCGACGAGGAGCTCGACGGCGGCTTCGACATCGCGGAACTGATCGCCGAGGACCTGATGGTCGTCACGGTCTCGCGCGACGGATACATCAAGCGCGTGCCGGCCGACATCTACCGCGCACAGGGCCGCGGGGGCCGGGGCGTGCGCGGGTCCGACGCCAAGGAGGGTGACGCCCTCAAGTCCGTCTTCGCGGCTGGCACCCACGACTTCCTGCTGTGCTTCTCCAACCGCGGGAAGGT
This sequence comes from Planctomycetota bacterium, assembly GCA_036010965.1. Lineage (GTDB taxonomy): Bacteria > Planctomycetota > UBA1135 > UBA1135. The sequence goes on from DASCMO010000037.1 coordinate 9,269, forward strand.
CTTCTGGCTCAAGGTCTACACCTTGCCGGAGGGCTCGCGCACCTCGAAGGGGCGCTCGATCCACAACCTCCTGCCGATGGCGGAGGGCGAGGAGATCACGAACGTCCAGCGCGTGGTCGAGTTCGACTCGGAGAGCTGCGTGTTCTTCGCCACCCAACGGGGAGTCGTGAAGAAGACCGCCCTGGAGGCCTACTCGCGCCCGAAGAAGGGCGGTATCTGGGCCATCCAACTCGCCGCGGACGATTCGGTGGTCGGGGTGGGGCTGACCCAACCTGGGGACACGATCGTCCTCGCCACGGCGAACGGCCGCTCGATCCGCTTCGACGAGGCGGCGGCGCGCCAGATGGGGCGCACGGCGCGCGGAGTGCGGGGCATCCGCTTGCGGGCCGACGACGAGGTGGTCGGCATGGTGGTCGCCGACCCCGAGGCGAGCCTCCTGACCGCGACGGAGACCGGCCACGGCAAGCGTACGCCGGTGGATCAGTACCCGATCAAGGGCCGCGGTGGCTATGGAGTGATCGACATCCGGGTCACGGCCCGCAACGGCCGGGTCGTCGGCGTGGGGCTCTGCCGTGACGGGGACGACATCATGTTCATAACGGGCAGTGGAATGATGGTTCGCACGCCCTGCGTCGACCTGAGCGTCATAGGGCGCAACACCCAGGGCGTGCGCCTGGTAAACCTCAAGGCTGGCGACAGCCTGGTGGCCATGGACGTGGTCTCCGAGAGTGACCTCGAGCGCTACGCGCTGCCGGAAGCGTCCCCCGGGCCGGAGACTGACTCCGGGGCGGAAGAGGCCTCGGAAGGGGCCGGGGAAGAGGCCGGGGAAGCGGGCGGCGAATGACCTCTCTCCCGGATCAGGTCGCGCAGGCCGTCAAGGAGGCCATGCGCGGAGGGGAAACCCTGAAGCGGGACACCCTGCGCATGGTGATGGCGGAGCTGAAGAACAAGCGCATCGAGCTTGGCCGAGAGCTCGATGAGGATGATGCCGCCAAGGTCTTGCAGCGCTGCGTCAAGACTCGCAAGGAGAGTCTGGAACAGTACGAGGCCGCCGGGCGGGCGGAGCTGGCCGCGCGGGAGAGCGCAGAGATCGAGATCATCGCCCTCTTCCTGCCCGAGCCGATGAGCGAGGAGGAGCTGAAGGCCGCCGTGACCGAGGCCGTGGCCGAGGCGGGCGCCACTACCCGTAAGGATACGGGCGCGGTGATGAAGGTTCTGATGGGGCGTCACCGCAGCCGCATCGACGGCAAGAGGGCGACGAGCATCCTCGCCGGAATGTTCGACTCCTGAAGCCGCCGCGCCGTGAGTTCGGACCGTTTTTTTGCGCGGGCCCGACGCCGTAATTGGCCGGGAGACCCTAAGTCCGCTGCCTGCAATCCCTAGGGCTGTGTTCTCGGAGTCGAGAGTGGAAAGCTCTTGGTGGACGGACCGGCAGCGGCTACCTTCCTCGTCCTGCGCCGTGGTCTCGAGATTGCCCCGGAGGGTCGGACTGAAGCGCCGTAAGTGATTGCCCGGTAGCGGTTTGAGGAAACCTAGAGAGTAGAGGCTCGGAGCCGCCCTGGGACGGTGCGCCGGGCGCAATAAGGGGGGTGCCTGTCGCGCACCACGGAGAGAGACGAGTTCGGGTCCGGAAGACAAGTAGCAGAGAAGAAGAAGAGAAACACGTGAACCCTACAGTGTCATCAACGAGCCAAGTCTCGCTCCAGGCGAACTCCGCCATGTCCGCCGATTCTGAAAGCGCCAAGCGCCAGCTCGCGGCCTGCGAACCGCCGGCGGACCTGGTCCAGCCGGACCTCACCGCGAACGCCATCAGCGTGCTCGAACGACGCTACCTCAAGAAGGATCCCGCGACCGGAGCGGTCGTCGAGACGCCGCAGCAGCTCTTCTGGCGCGTGGCAACCTGCGTCGCACGCCCGGAGTCAGAGCACGACGGCGGCAGCGCGGACCGCGCTCTGCTCGTGGCTCGCGAATTCTACGAGCTGATGGCGCTGCGCAAGTTCATGCCCAACAGCCCCTGCCTGATGAACGCCGGGCGGGAAATGGGGATGCTGTCAGCTTGCTTCGTCATTCCGGTCGAGGATTCGATCGAGGGCATCTTCGACGCCATCAAGGCCACGGCGATGATCCAGAAGGCTGGCGGCGGCACAGGTTTCAGCTTCTCGCGCTTGCGGCCTCAGGGCGACCTCGTGCGCTCCTCGGGTGGTACGACCGAAGGGCCGCTCTCCTTCATCCAGGTCTTCTCCCAGGCGACCGACGCCATCCAGCAGGGCGCCTTCCGGCGTGGGGCCAACATGGGCATCCTGCGCGTCGACCACCCCGATATCCTGCGCTTCATCTCCTTCAAGGACGACCGCGCGAAGCTGGAGAACTACAACGTCTCCGTCGCCGTAACCAATCGCTTCGTCGAGGAGTTGCAGGCGAATCCCGACACCGTGCACCAGGTGCAGAACCCGCGCACGAAGCAGTGGGCGACCATGCCCCGCATCGACGACAATGGCGAACCCGCAGGCGAGCCCTGGACCGTCGGCGAGCTCTGGAGCCTGATCATCGACCACGCCCACGGCAGCGGCGAACCGGGCATCGTGTTCATCGACCGCATCAACGAGCGCAACCCGATCAAGAACGTTGGCCTGATCGAGGCCACCAACCCCTGCGGCGAGCAGCCGCTGCACGCCTACGACTCGTGCAATCTCGGCTCGATCAACCTGGGCGTGCTGGTCAAGCACGATTCCAACACGGGGACGGCGGCCCCGACCTTCGACTGGGACGAGTACCGCACCATCATCCACACCACGACGCGCTTCCTCGACAACGTGATCGAGGTCAACCGCTACCCGCTGCCCCAGATCGACAACATGTCGAAGACCACGCGGCGGATCGGCCTGGGGGTGATGGGCTTCGCCGACGCTCTGTACAAGCTCGGCATCCCCTACAACTCCGATGAGGGGACCGAGTTTGGGACGCGCATCATGGAGGTCCTGAACGACGAGTCACACCTGGCCTCGGAGATCCTGGGGGAGGAGCGAGGGGTGTTCCCGGCATGGGAGGGTTCTGACTGGCAGAAGGAAGGACGCCGCCTGCGCAACTCCTACACGACGACCGTGGCCCCCACGGGCACCATCTCGATCATCGCCAACTGCTCCGGCGGCATCGAGCCAATGTTCAGCCTCGCGTTCGAGCGCAACGTGATGAAGGACAACATGGGGCGCCCGACGGTGATGAAGGAGGTCAACTACGTCTTCGAGAACCTGGCGCGCGAGACCGGCTTCTACTCCGAAGAAATGGTCGAGAAGATCATCGCAGAGGGGACCCTCGAGCATCTCGACGAGGTGCCCGAGAGTATCAAGAACGTCTTCGTCACGGCCCACGACATCACGCCCTACTGGCACATGCGGATGCAGGCGGCGTTCCAGAATCACTGCGACTCGTCGATCTCCAAGACGATCAACTTTCCCCGCGATGCCACCCCGGACGACGTGCGCGAGATCTACGAGCTCGCGATCGACCAGGGAGTGAAGGGTGTCACTGTGTACCGGGACGGTTGCCGCGAGATGCAGCCGATGTCCCTCAAGCAACAGTCTGGCGAGGAGAAGCCGAAGCCGGGGACGGAACACTCCGGGATGCCGGCGGCCGAGGAGGATGACGGCAGCGGGCCGATGCTGATTCCGATCAAGCTGCCCGAGATCATGAGTTGCTTGCGGATCCGGCAGATGACCCCCTTCGGCAACATGCACGTAAAGGTCTCCGTGGACCCGGCATCCTCACGCGAGCGCGAGGTCTTCGCCCAGCTCGGCAAGGGAGGCGATGTGGCCAACTCTGACCTCGAAGCCATCTGTCGCATCCTCTCTCTGTGGTTGCGCTCCAACGGGAGCCTCGAGCTGGCCGTGAAGCAACTCGACGGCATCGGATCGAGCCTGACCGTTCCCACCAAGGACGGCCGCATCATGTCCCTTGCCGACGGCCTCGCGCGAGCCCTGCGGCGCTATCTCAAGGCGAAGGAAGAGCACGGCCTCCACAACCTGCTGCTCGGCAAGGCTTCGACCGAGGCCATCGGCGACGAGGCACCGCAGACCGCCGACCCAATCAACACCTCGGCGCCTCGCGGCGTATCGCAGTACAAGATCGTCTGCCCCTCGTGCTCGGCGAGCCTGGCCTTTGAGGAGGGCTGCGTGAAGTGCTACGGCTGCGGGTTCAGTCAGTGCTGATTTAGCTCTCAGTACTGATTCGCTCTCAGTGCTGAGCTGCCTCGCCATCCACACTCGCCCAGGGCCATCGCGTCCTGGGCGAGAGTGTTTCCATACAAGATGGCTGCGCGCGCAGCCTCCCCCTCCCGGGCGACGGTCCCGGAGAGACGGATGAGATCAACGGCGCCCGTCACCGGGATCGGGCTCGGGTGCGGCACGCCGCCCGAAGAAGTCGCCCTCGTAGCCTGGCGAGGAGGCGATCTTCACGAAGGTGAAGCGTGATCCGTCATGGCGGTTGGTGAGGATCAGCTGCTCGGATGCGAACAGCACCCGGTAGGAACCCTGCTCCCCGGTGGGCAAGAAGGTGAACTCCCCCTCATCGCCGAGGCTTCCGATCAGGCCCGTCGTGTCGAGGTAGCCCGCGTGATTGAAGTGCAGTCGGTGGGTGCCGGTCTGGAGGATCTCGTCCACCTGCTCGTCGCGCTCGTGATAGGCGATGTGCATCTCGATGGACATGAACTCCTCCGAGACGAGCAGGATCGCGCTGTCTTTCCGCCCTTCCGCGTGCAGGCCGCTGATGGAGGCGTCGGTCAGGCGCCAGCACCCCTGCATGCGTGCGAGGAGGCCGCTGTTGAGTTCTCGCGGGGGGGTGGGGAGTTCGCGGTCGTCCGCCGGCGCGGGACCTTCGTCCTGGTCGGCGTGGCCGACCGCGAGGGCTCCGAGCGGCATGAGTGCGAGGAGGGCGATGATCGAGGGGCGCATGGTGTCCTTCCCTTTGGTGAGAGTGGCGCGCGCCCCAGGATAGACTGTCGGTGCCTCCCCGGCCGCCTCGGGGGCGAGTGGATCCATTGAAAGGTCTTCCCGATATACCGGCCGCGAAGCGCGCCTTGCGCGTTCACCAGCTGAATGCCGTGGTCAACATGGCCCTGGCTGGGGGCAAGGTCTTTATTGGACTGGCGACCGGCTCACCTTCCCTGGTGGCTCACGGCGTGGAGAACGCCGCGGACCTCCTGAGCAATGTGCTGGCCTGGGTGGGCCAGCGCATCGCCCTGCGGCCACCGGATGAGGATCATCATTACGGCCACGGCAACGCGGAAGCCCTGACCGCGGTCGTGATCGGTGTGATCATCCTCGGCAGTGGCTTGGCGGTCGCCTACGGCGCCGCGACCGGACGCGTGGTCGGAGGCGAGGCCAGTGCGTCGTGGAGCCTGGCGCTCGCCGCGGCCGCCCTCTCCGCGCTCGCTTGCGAGGCCCTGGCCCGTTTCAACGCGCGCGCAGCGGGAGAGTTCTCGAGCCCCATCCTCAGGGCCCTGGCCCGGGACAAGCGCTCCGACGCCTTGACGAGTCTGGTGGTCATGGCCGGCATCGCGGGGAGTCAGGTGGGGCTCGGCCTGGCAGACATGGTGGTCGCCGTCGGGGTGGGTGTCTGGATCTGCATCATGGGTTGCCGGAGCATTTCCGAGGGCCTCGATGTCCTGATGGACCGCGTGCCCGACACGGGCATGCGGGAGGAGTTGCGGGCCATCGCCCGAGAGGTGGCGGGGGTCGAGGCTGTGGGAAAAATCCGCATCCATCCCCTCGGCACCACCTGCCGGGTAGACATGGAGATCAGCGTCGCGGGGCGCTTGAGCGTCTCGGAAGGCCACGAGATCGCCCACGAAGTCGAGGATTCCATCACGCGCTGCCGACAGCGGATCGTACAGGTCGCCGTCCACGTGAATCCGGCGTGAGCGGCGATACCCTTGCCCGCGCCGGGGCCGGGCTGGGAAGATAGCCCGCGGCGCGGCCCTCCGGCCGCCCGTGTTCGGAACCAACGATCATGCAACGACCCAGATTCATCATCTTGGCCGCTCTGGCGGCTCTCTTCGCCCTGACCGCTTCCGCCTCCGCCCAGGGATCGAAGGCGCGGGTGTCGATGTACTCGCGCCTGGAAGGAGACCAGGTGGAGATCGCCATGCGCGTGCGTATCGACTTCCACTGGCACCTCTACCACGACGACCTCGGTCCCGCGGACGCCGTGGGGCTCCCGACCAAGGTGAAGCTCTCCGGCGAGGGCGTGGAGTTCGGCCCGGTGATCTTCCCCGAGCCCGTGCGCTACGAGCAGAAGGGGCTTGGGGCAGGCGGCGGCGACACGCACATCCTCGGCCACGAAGGGAACATCGTCCTCTACGCCGTGGGGACCTTGACGGATGGCGACGAACTGCCCGCTCTCTCGGCGCGCTTCGACGGGTTGACCTGCGACGAGGGCGGGTCGTGTATTCCCTGGTCGGCGACCGTGAAGTCCCAGGGGCGCGGGCCGGACAGTGTCTTCGCGGACTTCCCGCGCGGAGGCGAAGCTGACGGCGAGGACACCAGCCAGTTAGACGCCGGCGGGGGCGCGGGTTCGGGCGAGGAGAAGGGCTCCGGCGACGGCCTGCTGGCCTTCATCTTGCTGGCGATCGGCGGCGGACTGTTCGCGCTGATGATGCCCTGTACCTACCCGATGATCCCTATCACGATCTCGTTCTTCACCAAGCAAGCGGACGCGCGCGGGGGCAAGGTGCTGCCGCTCTCGTTGGCCTACGGCGCGGGGATCGTCCTGATCTTCGTCGCCATCGGTGTGGTGGTCGGGCCCGTGATCATCCGCTTCGCCATCCACCCGCTCACCAACCTCGCGATCGGCCTGCTGTTCTTGCTCTTCGCCGCCGTGCTGTTCGGCGCCTTGGATCTGCGTCCGCCGCAGTTCCTCATGAACGTCGCAGGCAAGGCGAGCATGAAGGGTGGCTACGCGGGCGTCTTCGTGATGGGCGCCACCCTGGTCGTGACCTCCTTTACCTGCACCGCGCCCTTCGTCGGCAGCCTCCTGTCGGTCGGGGCCTCGGGCGGGAGCATCGCGCGCATTGCCCTGGGCATGGCCGTGTTCGGCGCGACGATGGCGATCCCGTTCGTGTTCCTCTCGCTCCTGCCGGGGAAGGCTCACGCGATGCCCCAGAGTGGCGAGTGGATGAACACGCTCAAGGTCTCCCTCGGCTTCGTGGAGGTGGCGGCCGCGCTCAAGTTCATCTCGAACGCGGACATCGCCTGGGACTGGCAGCTGCTGTCGATGGAGCTGTTTCTGTTGCTGTGGACCGGGATCTTTCTGACCGGCGCCGCCTACCTCTTCGGTTGGCTGAAGCTGAAAGCGGGCGAGGGAACGGGCTCGAGCCCCGGGAAGCTCGTGGGCGGCCTCTCGATGGCGCTCTTCGCGATCTACTGCTTCTACGGTGCCCAGGGCAACCAGGTCACCGGGATCATGTACGCGATCACTCCGCCCCCGGGCTACGCCGTCGCCGCGAGCGCTGGTGGAGGGGGCGAGGGCGGCACCGCGGCCTCGCGCGCCACCCACCCGGTCATCGAAGACGACTACCAGGGAGCGCGCCGGCGCGCTCAGGAAGAAGGCCGACTCCTGTTCATCAACTTCACGGGCAAGTTGTGAGCAGCCTGCCGGCAGATGGAGCAATCCGTCTTCCCCGCCCCGGCGGTCGCCGAGGAACTGAATCGGATGATTGAGGCTCGACTCCACAATGACGGGCCTACACCGGAAGAGGTGCGCCAGCTTGAGCTTGACATGGTCGATTCCTACGCGACCCCCGTCTACGTGGTCCTGGACCCCGAGAGCGGTGAGCAGCTTGGCGTGCAGCACGGCGCACGGGACTTCAGCGTGGAGAAATTCACAGCCTTCTTGCGCGAGGCTCGACAGAGCGCGAAGGACTGAGCGCGCTCTGGCGGGGAAGCTGGTGGCGGGTGCGGACTAGCCCAGGCCCAACAGGCGTCCGCCCTGGTAGACGAAGAAGCTCGCGACCCAGGCGAGGCCTGTCATGTAGGCGAAGAGGAAGGTCGGCCAGCGCCAGCTGCGAGTCTCCCTGCGCACGATCGCCAGGGTGCTCGAGCACTGGCAACAGAGGGCGAAGAAGACCATCAGGGACAGGCCCACGAGGGGTGTGTAGACCGGTCGACCGTCAGCGTGCGTCTCGCGCCGGATCTTTTCGCGCAGGGTGACCGACTTCTCGTCAACGCCGTCGCCCACGCCATAGACGACGCCCAGAGTGCTGACGAAGACCTCGCGCGCCGCGAAGGCGCCGATGATGCCGACGCCGATCTTCCAGTCGAACCCGAGGGGTTCGAGCAGGGGCTCGACCGCCTGTCCCAGGCGACCGCCGTAGGAGGCGCGCAAGACGGCGCCGCGCTCCTCCTCGTCGATGAGGGCCAGCTGGGCCGCGAGTGTGTCGCCGGAGACCTCGCGCTCGATGGCGGCCCGCCGGGCGGAGTAGTCCACATCCAGCCGCGGCTCGCGCGGGAAGGAGAGCAAGAGCCAGAGGGCGATCGTGCACACGAGGATGACCCCGCCGGCCTCGCGCAGGAACAGGAAGCTGCGCTGCCACATCATGCGCAGGATGTTGCGCCAGCGAGGCATCCGGTAGGGCGGAAGCTCGAGCACGAGAGGGGCGCAGGTGCCTCGAATCATCGTGCGGCCCAGGACCGCGGCGCAGGCCAGGGCGATGACGGTGCTGAACAGGTACATCGCGACCATCAGCAGTCCCTGTACGCCGATGAAGCCGAAGAGGCGGTCGGGGGGGAAGAGGGCGCCGATGATCAGGGCGTAGATGGGGAGGCGCGCGGAACAGGTCATCAGCGGGATGACCATCATGGTCAGCAGCTGATCGCGGCGGCGCTCCATGGTGCGCGCCGCCATGATGGCCGGGATCGCGCAGGCGAAGCCGGACATCATGGGCACGAAGGCCCGTCCGTGGAGGCCGAGGGAGCGCATCACCCGGTCCATCAAGAAGGCCACGCGGGCCATGTAGCCGGTGTCCTCCATCACGCCGATGAAGAAGAAGAGCAGCAGGATCTGTGGCAGGAAGACGACCACGCTGCCCACGCCTGCGATCAGGCCCTCAGTCACGAAGTCGCGCAGGAGGCCGGGCGGTAGGACGCTTCGCACGCCGTCCGCCAGGGTGCCGAAGACGCTCTCGACCGCCGCGATCGCGGGATCGGCGCCGCTGAAGAGCGACTGGAAGACGATGCCCATGGCCAGCAGGAAGAGGGCGAAGCCCGCGGCGGGGTGCAGCAGGAGCCCGTCGATCCGCTCCGAGCGCCCGCGCCGCGGCTGCGCGGGCTCCTGCATGACCTTCCCGGTGTGCTCCTCGATCCAGCGATAACGGCCGCCGATCAGCTCTTCCTCGATCGATCGGTCCGCAACCTCGGCTCGCGCCCGCCGCTCCTCAACGACCTCTCGCAGGCTGTCAGGGATGCCGGCGAGCTCGTCCTCAGAGTCGAGGGATAGGAGGGCCCAGGCCGCGAGGGCACGGCGGCGTTCATGATCGGCGTGGGTCCACTCCTCGGGCACGGCTCGCTCGACCTGTTCGAGATCTTCCTCGAGCGCTTCTCCCTGCCCCTTCCAGCGCCATGCCGCGCTGCGCGCCTCCTTTGGCGCGCCGAGGGCACGCTCGAGGGCCGAGCGCAACAGGTCCAGGCCCTCCTCGCCCCGGTTGGGGACGATCACGACGCTCACGCCCAGGGCGCGCTCCAGTGCCTCCGCATCGATCTCGGAGCCGCGCTCGGCGAGCAGGTCGACCATCGTGAGGGCGACGACAACCCCGACGCCGGTCTCGAGTACTTGCAACAAGAGGTAGAGGTTGCGCGAGAGCTGCGTCGCGTCGATGACCACCAGCGCCAGATCGGGAACCGGATGCGGAGGGAGTCCCGCGACAGCTTGCAGGGCTAGCTGTTCGTCCTTGGTGCGAGCCGACAGGCTGTAGGTGCCCGGGACGTCCATCAAGCTCACGCGCGCTCCGGACGGCAGAGTCACGCCGGCGGTCACGCGTTCGACCGTGATCCCAGGATAGTTCCCGACCTTGAGGTCGGCTCCGGTGAGGCGATTGAAGAGAGAGGTCTTGCCGACGTTAGGGTTGCCGGCCAGTGCGATCGTCGGGAGGGAGCCGCTCATCGTGGAGGCTCAACGGCCCTCGACGCCCACCTCGAGCCGCGCGGCATCCCCGCAGCGCAGGGTGAGATGGCAGCCCCGGAACTCGACTTCGAGCACGTCGCCCACCTTCACCCGTCGCACGAGGCGCACGGGTGTTCCCGGGAGCAGGCCCATCTCCATCAGGCGTCGGCGAAGGCCGCGGTCGCCGCCTACGGAGAGCAGCCGGGCGCGGGTTCCGGGGGGGATTTCGGACAGGCGGGGCATGGGAATTGGATCGGTATTGAGATCCAGTCTCATTTTAGCCATCCTGAGTCTATGGCAGGAACGGTCAATCCCCTGACCTCCCGCCGGTGCGAGGAGAATCCCCTGGCCAACCCCAAGGAAGTGGCCGGCCGGCAGGCCGCTCAGCTCGTCGAGAGTGGCATGACCGTCGGTCTGGGGACCGGTTCAACGGTCGCGTTCACCCTCTTGGGTCTGGCAGAACGCATCGAACAGGAGGGCCTGGAGATGCGCGGCGTGCCGACTTCGATCGACACCGAGACGCGTTCGCGCGAGCTGGGCATCCCCCTGACGACCCTCGAAGACGTCGAGCGTCTCGACCTGACGATCGACGGTGCGGACGAGATCGACGGTGACTTTCAGATGATCAAGGGCGGCGGCGGCGCTCTCTTGCGGGAGAAGGTCGTGGCGTCAATCAGCGAGCGTGTGGCGATCGTCGTCGGACGCGAGAAGGTGGTCGAGCGTCTCGGGCTCTCGTTCTTGTTGCCCGTGGAGGTGGTCCCCTTCGCCTTGCCGACCGTGTCTCGCGAGCTGCGGCGTCTGGGTTGCGAGCCCGTCTTGCGTCTCGACGGTCCATCGGCACCCTTTTGTACCGACAACGGCAACCGCATCCTGGACTGTCGCTTCGCCGAGGGCATCGCGGACGCCCCAGCTCTGGAGCGAGAACTGGCGCGCTTGCCCGGCGTCGTCGAGAGCGGCCTGTTCATCGACCTCGCCCACACGGCCCTGATCGGCGACGATGACGGCACGGTGACGCAGACTCACCGCCGTTCTCCCGCCAGCTAGAGAGCGCACGATCGTCTCCCGCCGCGCCGTCGGCGTACGAGCGCTCGAGGACCGAATCTAGTCCGCGAACTGGTAGTAGTAGGCTGGGCGCGGAATGCTCTCTACCGGAGTGGAGTCGAAATAGAGGTACTTTTGGAACTCCATGCCGACTTCGTTCAGGGGGATGACGTCGGTGTCGTAGTTGAACGTGTGGGCCACGCCGTCTGTGAACGTGACCGTGAACGAGAAGTCCGCGAGAAAGGTGTCGTTCACTGAGTCGACATCGAAGTTGTTCCAGCGAGCGTGTCTGGTCTGTCTTCCCGGATCCAGGCCGAGGCCCGGCGGCGCCTCCGTCACGCCGTCCAAGGACCAGACATGGCGGCTGAAGTCGATGTCGGGACCGTTGTCGGGGATGCAGTTCTCAATGCAGATGAGGTCCCCGTGAAGGCCGAACATCGTGCGGTAGGTGCTCTCGATGTTCGAGGGAAGGCTCGTGGGTTCGTCGATCCGGAACTCGCGGATAGCGACGCCGCCCTCCTGCGCGATGTTCTTGATTCGAACGATGAACCGTTCACAGCAGTCGCCGCGATAGCGCTCGAAGCGGATCTCGAAGGCATGGTCGCTCGCGAGGCTCGCGTGCACGCCCTCCAGCGCATCCAGGCGCAATCCCTCGAGGGTGCCTCCCAGATTCGTGAGGCGCACGATCCGAACATGGTCCTCGGCGCCGAACTCGATCTTGAAGTGCTTGACGCTCTCGAAGTCCTCCTCGAAGGGAAACTCGTAGTCGACCCGGCCCTCGGCCGTGTCGAACACGCCGACCACCTGGAAGCTGGCGCCGTCGCTGCTGGTCTCTACCTGGACCTGCGCGCTGTCCGTTGCCCCGAGCCCGCCCACGAAGGCGGACACCACCAGGTCCTCCTGGCCGGGGATGTTCCTGAGTTCGGTAGGGAAGACGAACATCGTCGACTCCCCGGGATCGAAGACATCGGAGTTGTTGCCGCCGAAGCCCAGGCCGAGGTCGTTCACGAAACGGTAATCGGGCCGCCCCAAGGCCACTGAAGCGGATCCTGTGCTCGAGCCGAGAGCGTCGCGGGCCGCGATGGGGTAGGAAGCCAGGTTCCAGGAACGGCGGTCGCGCAGCGCTGGCGACGATCCCTGGGCCATCGCTCCGGCCTGCTCGCCGAGCAGGCAGAGCAAGATTGGTACGGTGGCCAGCCACTGGGCTCGGACTCTCATGGGGCGATCTCCTTCTTGCGCTGAGCCGGCGAGGTATGAGGTCGGCTGTGGCCCAGGTTTCGTTCGGGGTGACGGAGGTCGGGTGTGAACTTCCGCCAGCACATCGACCCTACGGGCGTGCCCAGAATCTCGCAACCCACGCCGCCAGCCCCCTTTTCATGACCGATTCGACCACTTGAGGGGCGAGAGTCCTGGGTGACCTAGGCCTCAGGAAACACCCAGCCCGGCGGCGGTGGGCTTCACTCGCCCAGTCCGGCCAGCACCTGAACGCCGTGGAGATACTTGGACATCTTGGTGAGCCGGAAGGGTAAACCCGCGGAGATCCGTTGGGCGAGAGCGTCGTGCTCGCCCGCGTACTTCAACTCGATGATCACGAGGTTGCGCTCCTCGAAGATCCGCCGGGGTCCGTACGGGCGCCTACCAAGCGTCTGGAATCGGAGTTCGGTGTCGACCGTCAGTCGGAACAGACCGTCGGTCGTGGCGTAGTACCGCCGATGGTAGCGATTGAAGAGCGAGGGGCGTGACCGTGCCAGGCGCTCACGCACGGCAGGTGGGACGCCCGCGGAGTCAATGCAGTGCGCAAAGGCCGTGCGGTCCCACCGGTCCCCGATGTCCACCTGCCCGAGCGGGAACGAGGGCTTGTGGCCGACATCCCCCACCTTCGCCTTGATCTCGAGTACGGGCCGGGCGACCTGTCCGCGAGCAGCTCCATACCAGCGCAAACGAAGCTTGCTCCGGACCGCGGCGCCGTTCACGTGGA
>DASCMO010000038.1:0-33316 GCA_036010965.1 Planctomycetota bacterium
CCTCGGCACTGGAAGCCGTCAGGGGCTTGCGGGTCAAGATGTCCCAGCGCCCCTCTCGTCCGCCGCGCTGCAGGAAGTGCTTGACGGCCCGGTCCTCCCCGGAATGGAACGAGATCACGGCCAGTCGCCCGCCGTCAGCCAGCCAGTGGTCGGCCGCCGCCAGGCCTCCGAGCAGCTCGTCACCCTCCTCGTTGACGGCCCTGCGCAGGGCCTGGAAGGTGCGCGTCGCGGGGTGGATGCGGCCACCGGCGCGCCCGATCGACCGCGAGACCACCTCCGCCAGGCCGGCGGTGCGCAGGAAGGGTGCGCGCCGGCGCGCCTCGACGATGTCGCGCGCGATGCGGCGGGCCCGGGACTCGCCGCCTTCGAAGTAGAACAGGTCGGCCAGGTCGCTCTCGTCCCAGCCGTTGACGATGTCTGCCGCAGTGCGCGGTCGGGCGGGGTCCATGCGCATGTCCAGAGGACCGTCGGCGAGGAAGGAGAAGCCGCGTTCGGGACGGTCCAGGTGTAGGGAGCAGACGCCCAGGTCGAACAGCACGCCCAGGGGCCGGCCGATGCGCTCCTTGCGGATCGTTCGCGCGAGCTCGGAGAGCCGCGCCCGCCGCAGGCGCACGCGATCCCCGTATCCGGCGAGGTTCTCGCGCGCGAGATCGAGCGCTTCGGGATCCTGGTCGAGAGCCAGGACGCGCACTAGGGGCGCGGCTTCGAGCATCGAGCGCGTGTGTCCCCCCGCGCCGCAGGTGCCGTCCACGATCCAGCCGTCGAGGTCCTCGGGACGCTCGCCGGCGATGGCTGCAACGACCTCATCCGGGAGCACGGGTACGTGAACCTGAACGTCGCGCCCCTCGCAGTGATCTCGATCGAGATCACCCGTCGCGCAACTGGCCGCCCTCTCCGCGCCCTGCATTCGTCCCCCCCTTCGTTGTTGATTGGTTCGCTATCCCTGAGATTCTCGATCGCCGAGCGGATCCCGGCACAACACGGAGTCGAGCTCGTCGTAGTCGGCGTCGTGTTCCGCCTCGAGCGCCTCCCAGGCCTCGACGGGCCAGACCTCGGCCCGGTCGTCCACGCCGACCATCACGACCTCACGCTCGATCCCGATACGCGCCTTCAGTTTCTCCGGCAGCAGGAGCCGCCCCGAGGCGTCGAGTTGCACGCGCTGGGTCTTGGAGAAGAACATGCGCTGCTTGTTGCGCATCTCGCGACCGGAGAAGGCGAAGCTGTCCAGGCGCGATCGGACCTCGGCGAAGCCAGACTCCGAGAAGAGGAACAGGCAGCCCTCGAAACCCAGGGTCAGGAAGGCGATCACGTGCCCCTCAGGATCCAGGCCCAGCGCTTGCTGAAAGCGCTTTGGGACGAAGACGCGGTTCTTCGCATCGACCGTGTGGCGCGAGGAGTCGTAGAACATCACCCCTCCAGGGAGCACGGATACCCCAGGTCGACACCCTCGGCACGCCAGCCCCACTTTCCCCCACTAAGGTCCACAATGGTTATCTTTGACTCCACCGCCGGGATCGGCAACAGGGAGTCGGGACAAAACGGTCGCAGGGAGTTGGGAGGGCCGGTTCGACCGCGCGAGCCCCTACTACATGTGGGGGTCGCGAGTGAGAGTCTGACCGGACGCCCCCATATCTGGGGGCGGGCCACCACTATCTCTAAATCGAGTTAGGCGTCCCTTTTTCGGGCAGGCGAGGGCTTTTTCGGCTCCTCCCGGGGCGCACACCTTCCGCCCTCGCCGAGGGACAAGGAGTCCCCGCCCTGTCCGGTGCCCACTCCGTCCCGCCCTTCGGCGTCGTCGGGCATGGAAGGCTGCGGGCTCTCCGAGCCCTCCTGCCCGCGCTCTTCGGGGTCTCGAGCGGCGTTCTCGTCCATGGCTCCCAGACGCTCGTCGCATGACTCGTGGGCGGACAAGCCGTCGGATTCGCCCGAACCATCCAGAATCGAGGACAGGCGCGCGCTCACCTCCTCCAGCTGCTCCGGCTGAAAGTCGTGCACGGCGACCGGCAGCGCCTCCTTGCGCCGTGGCCGACGCACGACGAGGAACTCCCCGTCCTTGTCGCGGCGAACGCTGGCCAGCTTCAGCTTGCGCTTGCGCATCAGCAGCAGACAGACCAGATAGCGCAGCTCCGCGAGCTTCTCGCCTTCCCGCCCCTCGAGCTCGATGAACAGGCGCTCGAGGGAGGCCAGGTCCAGGCTCAGGGTGCGCTTGCGTCCGGTCTCGAAGCGCGTGAACCACCAGAAGAGGTCGTCCGCGCTCCGTGAGTGGACTTCCCAGCACGGATCGCAGAGGTCCTTGCGCGTGAGCTCCTCCCCCGCCACGGCGAGCAGCGAGACATGCCGTTCGCCGTCGCTGAAGGAGCGCTCGCAGGCCGTGCAGGTGCCGTGTTTCTTGCGGAATCGCCAGGAGTCCATGGGGCATCGGGGCGCGTGGCGCCCGCGGCGAGCCTACGCCAGAGGCGGGCCCCGATCACGGCCGGCGAGGACAATCTCAGCCCTGCGATCCCCAGTTCACCCCTCGGTCGGCGTGCCGTTCACGGACCACCACGCCCGCCAGCTCCTCGGATCGAGGGGCACGCTGGCGCCGGTCAAGGCCACCAGGGCGGCCTGCGTCGCCCGCAGGGCGCCGAGCCCGCCCCGGCCACGGCCGAGGGCTTCGAGGTGGTCGATCAGGGCCGGGACCGCGCGCGGGTCGCCGACCGCCACCAGCCCCTCGCAGGCGGCCCCCGCCACCGTCCGGTCAGGATCGGCCAGGGCCGCCTCCAGAGCCTGCCGCGCGTCCTCACGGCTGCGGGCGCGGGCGCCACGGGCGCCGAGGGCCAGGGCGCACTCCGCGCGCACAGACCACTCAAGATCGCCGGCCAGGGATCGCATCAGGGACTCGTTGACCTCCGCCTCCCGCGAGCGCGCGTGGGGCAGGCGAGCCAGCAGCTCCGCCGCGCGCCTGCGGGCCTCGCGCTGCTCGGCGACCAGCCGGCCGGCCACGGCCACGGCGACCTGCGGGTCGTCCATGCGCACGAGCACGTCTCCGGCCAGGAAGGAGACCACGCTGTCGGCCACCTCGACCATCTCGACCAGAAAGGGCGCCGCGGCGCCGCCCATCTCCACCAGGTCGCGGCGCGCGCGCTCGTAGGGTCCGGGGAGCTCGCCGCGGCGTGCGAGGGCGCCGCTCGAGTAGGCGCGCACCATGACTCGGAACAGGTTGTCGCCCAGGAAGCGCGCCAGGCGAGGATCATGCAGGTCCTGCGCGCGGCGCACCTCCCAGGGCTCGCCGCCGGCGATCCACGCTTCCCACAGCGAGCGCTGGAGCTCGGGCAACTCATCCACCTCCACGACCCGACCGCTGCCGCCCGGGGGCGCCGCGCAGGCGAACGCGAAGACGAGCGGAAGGGCGAACAGGGCGGAGCGCCCCCTCATCTGTTGCGCCCCTTCGCGCCCTCGGCGAGCAGCTCGGCATAGATCGCCGCCACGGCCTCGACGTGGTCGGCCCGCGACGGCAGTTGCGGCTGCTGCGCAGCGAGCGCGTCGAGCAGTCCAGGATCAGTGATGAAGCGCTCGAGCTGGGCGGCCAGGTCGCGCGCGTCCCCCATGCGAAAGTGAAAGCCGCCGACGCCCGGCTCGACGAGCTCCGCCATCCCGCCCAGATCGGAGACGAGCAGCGGCGTACCCGCGGCAAGGGCCTCCAGGATCACTAGCGGCGCGTTCTCGAACCACAGGCTGGGGACGACCAGCAGGTCGGTGGCCCGCAGGCGATCGGCCACCTGCCCGCGCTCCAGGGTACCGCGCAGGTGCGCGCCGACGCGCGCGGCGCTCGCGCTCAACAGCGCCTGGTAGTCAGGCTCGTGCCGCGCGGAGCCGATCAGTTCCAGCTCGGCCCGCGCGCGACTGTCCGCACCGAGCAACCCCCAGGCCTCGAGCAAAAGGTGCGCTCCCTTGAGGGGCACCAGCGTGCCGATGAAGGCCACGCGCAGGCGCTCCGCCCGCGCTTTCCGCCGACCGCCGCCGAAGAGGCTCAGGTCCACTCCCGTGGCCAGGTAGAGGGTGCGCTCGGCGGGCAGGCCCCACTCGACCAGGCGCTCGCGCAGGAAGCGGCTGGGTGAGAGGAATCGATCGACCCAGCGCGAGCTGGCCGCGCGCAGGGTGCGCTCCCGTTCGGCGAGCAGTTCGCGCCGGGCAGCCAGGGCCTCGGCGTCCGCGGCGCTCGTCTCGTCGGGCGCATCCCTGCGCAACACCCCGCCGATGCGTCGCACGGCACCACCCAGATCCAGGCCAGTGCCGCCGCGCAGGGCCGCGACCCAGCCCGCCACGCGGCGCTCGAGGCCCGACTGGGCGAAGGGAAACTCGACCATGCAACTGGCGCAGCGGTCGAGGTCCACCCTCTCGCACAAGCCGCCGTCGGCGTGCACTCGCTGTCCGAAGCGCGGGCAAGTGAGCCAGAAATCGTGCAGGGTGAACACGACCGCCGCCCCCGATCGCGACGCCCGCTCCAGGCAGCCAACGGACAGGTACATCAGGTGCTGGAAGTGGACCAGGTCGGGGCGCAGGCGCTCGAGTACTCCCGCGAAGGCCTGCTCCGCCGCCGGGTAGCTCCAGGTCTCCTCGAAGGCGTCGTAGTGGAGGTTGTTGACGAGCTCCACCACCTTCACACCCTCGTGTTCACGCTCGCCGAGGGAAAGGTGCTCGCGGGCGATGTCCTTCTCGGTCGCGAAGACCGTGACCTCGTGCCCGCGCTCCACCAGGCCCGCGGCCAGGTCGGCCGTATAGACCTCGGTGCCCGCCGTGTGCAGCGGAGGGTAACGGTGGCTGACGAGCAGGATCCTCATGGCACTCGGAGGCGGCGGCGCTCCCCATCAGACAGGCCGCGCCCTCCGGTTGCCAGCCGGGCGCCGGTTTCGGCGGCTGGCAGGCAAAACG
This sequence comes from Planctomycetota bacterium, assembly GCA_036010965.1. Taxonomy (GTDB): domain Bacteria; phylum Planctomycetota; class UBA1135; order UBA1135. The sequence goes on from DASCMO010000038.1 coordinate 4,912, forward strand.
CGTTCCTCAGCGGGCGCGGAGCCGGGGCGCCCACGCGAAGAGCACTCGACCTCAGACACGCGCCCGCAGGTAGCGCCGCGCGAGGGAAGAGGCGAGATCGCTGGCGAGCACGATCAGCGCCCCCAGGCCGATCAGGAGCAGCATCTCGTCGTAGTAGAGCTTCGCGCGCGCCTCCTGGATGTAGAAGCCGAGGGAGACGACGCCCAACATGCCGAGCACGGTCGCCTCGCGCACACAGGTCTCGAAGCGGTAGAAGAAGTAGAGCAGGTAGTTCCCCAGGGCGAGGGGGAAGACGCCCACCGCCAGGACCTCCCGGCGCGAGGCGCCAGTGCCGCGCAGGGTGCGCAGAGGCAGAGGGTCGAGGTTCTCGATCACCTCCGCCCCCAGCCGGCCGAGGATCCCGCCGTTGTGAAGGGCGAGGGCCAACACGGCCGGCCAGGCATGGTTGGGGCCGAGCATCGCGAGCAACAGGAAGGCCAGCACGTACTCGGGGACCGAGCGCGCCAGGCTCATCGCGCCGCGGACTGTGACCCGCAGAGCGCGCCAGGCGAGGCGGTCGGTCGCGATGGCGGGCTCGAAGGGTCGCAGGGTGGCGACGTTGGCCGCGGCCAGGGGCGCGAGCAACCACGAGAGCAGTCCGGCGAACAAGATCGCGAGGACCGAGATCGCCAGGGTCGCTCCGGCGGCCTGCAAGCCATGATCGAGGAGCACCTCGCGCGCCCAGCCCCAGGCGCGGGCGACGTCGAAGCCGCCCTCTCGCAAGGGGAACGGCACGATGTCCTCGGTCACGAAGCGCAGCAGGTTCTCGCGCCGCCGGCGGGTCAGGAAGTCGCCAAGTTCCACGGCGCCCGAGGTCCAGACCCAGAGGGTGAAGAGCCCGAGGAGCACGACGCTCCCGCGTACGAGGCGGCTGCGCGGTCGGGCGCGATGGAGCCTGGTGAGGCGGTCGCTCATCGCATCACCACCCGCTGGCGGAGCTTCGAGCTCCACAGTTCCAGCAGCCCCAGCAGAGCCAGGAGCGCGTACAGGTAGGTCCAGACCTCGCGATAGTGCACGTTCTCCGCGGAGAGCCGCAGGTAGTAGCCGATCGTCGGGTATCCGAAGAAACCGAGGATGGCCGAGGAGCGCACGGCGCACTCGAAGCGGTAGAAGGCGTAGGCGCTCATGTCACCCAGGGCGCGCGGCAGCAGTCCCCAGGCGAACACGCCCACGCCCCCAACGCCGATGGCGCGCAGACTGCGCGCCGCGTCTCGTGGACACTCGTCGAGCATCTCCGAGAAGACCTTCGCCAGGGTTCCGCCGTAGGGGATCGCGATCGCGATCACGGCACTGAAGCTCGAGAGCCCGAGGGCGGCGAGGAAGAGCACCGCCCACAGGAGCTCGTGCACCGATCGCATCAGGGCGATCAGGACGCGCACGGTGACGTGGACGAAGGGCATCAGGCGCACCAAGGGTGCGTGCGACCTCGCGTGAGCGCGCACGGCGTAGCCCCCCTCGTCCGCCCACCACGAGCTCGCGCCCAGGAAGCCGAAGACGATGCCGATCACAAGCGACAGGCTCATGCCCGCCGCGGCGAAGATCAGGGTCTGCCAGAGGGCCCCGACCACCCTCAGCAGCAGGGGCGGAGCGTCGACCGGCACCTCCGCGGCCTGGTAGGTCAGCGCCGGAGAGAGCGCCCCCTCCAGGAACAGACTCAGGATGCCTCGGCCCGCTTCCCCGGGCAGGGCGTCGGCGGGCGAAAGCCCCAGGGAGGCCCAGGCCAGACCGGCGGCGATCAGCACTCCCGTCAGCAGCCGCCCGCGCCTGCTCAGGAAGGAGGGGCGCGCGAGGAGGGCGTCAGCCGTCACGCTCTCCCTCCTCAAGGTGGTAGAGCCGAACGAGGTCCTCGTCGCTGACATCCTCGCTGCGCTCGTCGAACACCACGCGCCCGTGCCGCAGGCCGATCAGGCGCCCGATGAGCCCGCGCGCCAGCTCGATGTCGTGCAGGCTCAGGACCAGGGTCCATCCGGCATCACGCGCCATCTCTAGCAGCAGCGCGAGGGTCCCCCGCGCCCGCGCGGGATCGAGCGCCGAGAGCGGCTCGTCCGCCAACAGGACCCCCGCCTCCTGGTAGAGGGCGCGCGCAATGGCGACGCGCTGACGCTCGCCCCCCGAGAGAGTGTCCACGCGATGGAACAGCTTCTCGCCGATCCCAAGCCGGTCGAGGATCCTCAGCACCTCAGTGAGCTCCGCGCGTCGCGCGTGAAACAAAGGTCGCAGGGAGGCGAACAGGCCCGCGCGCCCAAGGCGACCGGAGAGTACGTTATGTGAGACGCGCAGGTTTCCCACCAGGCCTAGCCCCTGAGGGATGAAGGCGATGCGGGAGCGCAGGGCGCGCAAACGCGCGCCTGGCAGGCTGCAGAGGTCTTCTCCATCGAGCAGGACCACACCGCGGCTGGGGCAGACCGTCCCGTTGCAGAGGGCGAGGGCCGTCGACTTTCCCGCCCCGCTCGGGCCGACGAAGGCCAGCGCCTCGCCCGGCTCGATGGTGAGGTCCAGGTCGAGCAGGGCGGCGCTCCCGTCGTACTCGACGGACACGCCGCGAAACTCGAATCCCGTGGGAGAGCCCTTCATCGCCGACATGGTAGGCAGGGGAACGCTCAGCGCAGAAGGTCGAGTTCTCGGGCCAGCTCGGCGAGAGGAGCGAACTCCTCGTTCGACGCCCGGACGATTCCCTCCTCGCGCTGCAGAGCCACGAGGAGGGCCGGGTCGGTGATCCCGACCATGGCCGCCTGCAGGCGCTCGATGAAGCCCTCGCCAAAGGTCCGGTCGAGGTCGGGGTGCACTGTCCAGTTGTAGTCGGGGTAGGGCGGCGTCTCCCAGATGACCGGGCAGCGCGCGGGATCGATGCGTCCGTCGGCGACCATCGCCTCATAAACCTTGAAGTTCAGAGCCCCCGCCTGGAACGTCCCGGCCTCCACCAGCAGCGCCGTCTTGGCGTGGTTCCCCGAGAAGCTCATCTCCTCGCCCTCGAAGAACTCCTGGGGCCGCCGGCCGCTGTGCTGGCGAATCCAGTGCTCCGGCATCAAACGCCCGGAGGTCGAGGACTCGGAGCCGAAGGTGAAGGTCTTGCCCTCGAGCTCCATCGGAAAGGACTCGGACGGTTCCACGCCCGCGTCCACGTGGGCGACGAAGTACGACCGGAAGTGCGGGTCGACCGCCCCCTGGGCGATGGCGCGCGCTCCCTCGACCGCGGCGCGCGCGCGGACACCCGTGAGTCCGCCGAACCACGCCAGCTGCACGTCGCCGTTCACGAACGACTCGACCGAGGCCGAGTAGTCGCTCGACGGCACGTAGCGCACCTCGACACCCAGGACTCCGGTGAGGTGCCGCGCGAGAAGTCCGTACTTCTCCTCGAGTTCGGTCGAGTTCTGATCGGGGATGGCGCTGAAGCACAGGACGGCTCCGCCGGCCTCCGCGTCGCCTCCGCAGGCGCCGGGGAGCAGGGAACCGAAGAGCAGCAAGAGTGCGGGGCGGAGGGTCGGAGTCAGCATGGTCGGAACTCTCGAAGGTCGGCGGCGGGTCGCGGCAGGCGAGAAGATACGGTTCCCGCGCGACCAGATCGCAGCGCCCGGTCAGGGATGTGCAAGAAGCACGTCGCGGCTCAGTCGCGCCGACCGCCGATCAGCCTGCGCGCGATCCCCCACCACAGGCGCAGGACGCCGTCGACGAGCGCCAGGGCCGCACGGCGCACGCCCCCCTCGGCCACGGCGGGCGTCACGGTCAACGGGCCGCCCACCAGCAACGCCCCGTCCCCCAGGCGCCGCTCGTGGCCGAGGGCGCGCCGCCGGCCGCGGGCCTCCCGGGCCTGGCACATGAACGCCCACTTGCCCCGCAGCCAGGCGCCGCCGTTGCCCTCGGTGAGGGCGAAGAGCAGCCCCAGCGCCTCGTAGAAGGCCAGGCCCGGCGCAGCGCACAGCAGGGTCCACGCTCCGAAGCTCTTGGCCAAAAACCGCCAGCGGTTGCGCGCGTGGTAGAAGGTCCGCCGCTCAGGATAGTGTGCCCCGTCACGAAAGCTGACGCCGGCGGTCCCTTGGCGGTGTCGCACCGATGCGTCCTCCACGCTGAGGATCTTCCAACCCCGCGCACGTACGCGCCACGAGAGGTCGAGGTCCTCGAACAGGATGAAGTAGGCCTCGTCCCAGGCTCCCAGCTCCGCCAGGCGCTCGCGGTCGCAGAGCAGCGCCACGGCCACGGCGCAGTCGACCTCGACCACCCCCTCGCCGCGCGCCTCGGCGCGCGGGCGGTAGAAGTTGCGCAAGGCGATCAGCCCCGCGTAGTGGAAGGCGCCGCCGTCGTAGTGCACCCGTTCGGGATCATGATCGAAGACGCTGCGCGGCTGCACGAGCACCGCCTCGGGCTCGGCCGCGGCCGCCGCCGCCAGCTTCTCCAGCAGGTCGCTGGCGACCACCGCGTCGTTGTCGAGCGCCAGCACCCAGCGCGTGCTCGCCCGTGAGAGCCCCTCGTTGCGCGCAGCGCAGGGACCGTCGTTGGCCGCGCGCACCAGAGTGCGCACGTGCGGGTAGTGCTCGTGGACGAACTCGACGCTGCCATCGGTCGAGGCGTTGTCGACCAGCAACACTTCGGCCACGTCGCCGTGCAGGGCGCCCACGGCGTCGAGGCAGGGGCCGAGGTGCTCGCGCCCCTGGTAGTTGCACACGACCACGGTGACCGGACCGATTCCCGCGTCGTGGCTCATGATCAGCGCAGGGGAAGTTCGAAGTCGTCAGCGCGCACGGGCCGCCGGCGGCGCAGACAGTAGGGAACGTTCACGAGGACCGAGAAGGCCGCCTTGCAGACGATCCACCAGGCGCCGGGGGTCTCGCGCAGGGCGGCGGCGGTGCCGATGGTCCCCACGGCATCGCTGACCTCGCCGCGCGCCTCGGCTCCTCCGGAGCGCAGGACAACGCGCGAGAACACCAGCCAGGGCATGCGCACCAGGTCGGCCGCCGGAGCGTACTTCAGCATCGTCAGCCAGGCGTTGCGCGCGTGGTAGTAGAGGCTGCGGGCGCCGGGCTTGAGACCGAAGGGGGTGCGGTGAAACACCTCGACCCCGGGAAACTGCAAGACGCGGTAGCCGAGGTTCAACAGGCGACAGGTCAGGTCGCGCTCGTTGCCGTAGATGAACAGCCGCTCGTCGTAGAACTCCGCCTCGCGCAGAGCCTGGGTCCAGGCCAGGGAAGCGCAGCCGCGGAAGGTAGACATGTAGCGCTCCGCGTTCACCGCCACAGCGTCGCGGTGACTGGCGGGCATCCCGGGTTCGACCACCTTGGTGGAGAGGATGGCCGTCGTCTCGGGTTCGGCGACCAGCCGCCGCACAGCCTTCGCCAGCCAGTCCGGAGGCATCACGATGTCGTCGTCGAGGATGGCCGTGAGCGGCGTGCGGCTGGCGGCAAAACCGATGTTGAAGGTCTCGCACGCTCCAAACCTCGAGTGGGGCATCTCGATCAGGTGCACCTCGGGGAACTCCGCGCGCAGCATCTCGCCCGTGCCGTCGCTGCTGGCGTTGTCGACAACGACCACGCGCGCGAAGGGCAGCTCCTGGGCGAGCAAGGCCCGCAGGTTCTCGCGCAGGTCCTCGCGCTTGTTGAACGAGGAGAGGACGGCGGTCGCGGCCGGCAGCTCGCCGTCCCCCCCGGCCACCCAGGCCTCGCGCGCGATCTCGCTCCCGAACTCCTCCAGGGCGTCGCCCGCGACCGGGGCGAAGGCCTCGGCGTGCAGGACGAGGGGGTGGACGAGGGCGCGCGAGCGGTCCAGGGCCTCGGAGCGCGCCGCGACGGCCGCCGGGGCCGGGGCGAGGGCCTCCAGCGCCGCCCGCTTCGCGCGCTGCGCAGTCGCGACGTCCAGCAGCGCCGGCGCCGGTACCCCCACCCGCAGGCCGTACAGCATCAGGCGCCGCGCGTCCGAGCCGGCCAGGGCGCCGGCTACGGCCCGGGCCACCCGCCGACGAGCCGGGTCGACGGCCGCGGCCAGGGGCGCGTAGACGAGGGCAGGGTCGAGCTCCGCGCAGACGCGCGCCAGGGCCGCCGCGGGATCTTCCGAGGTGTCGACGCGCAGGTCCTCCACTCCCAGGCGGCGAAAGGCCGGCGCGAGGGCCGCCTCGCTCTCGCCGCTCCCCTCCCCGGGCGCGGCGAGCACGAGCACCGTCGGGCGTTCGCCGTGGCGCGCGTGCAGGGCGAGGGCACCGCCGCAGGACAGCAGGGCGTCGACGCCGCGGGCCGCGACGCACAGGGCCCTACCGGCCATCGACGCCGGGTCGATCAGGAGAGGGACGGGCTCGCTCAAGGGGACGGCTCGGGGGCGGAGTCGTCGGAGATCGACAGGGTGCCCTCGAGGGTCGAGCGGATGTACTGCAGGATCGCCTGGGCGCGCACGGGGTTGTCCCCCCCTTTCTCCCAGTCCGCGTGGTCAAGCTCGAGGGGGCGAGCGATGTTCTTGTTGATCTGTCGCTCGACCCGCACGCCGAGCAGGATCAGGCCGGGCGAGACCGGCTCGTAGCGCACCTTCGCGCGCTCGCGGAAACCCTCGCCGCTGAAGGGGTGCAGGTCGGGCTCCCAGACGGAGTTCGCCACGCGCTCGACGGGATCGAAGCCGCGCACGACGACGTGGAAGCCCTGGGCCTCCATCGCCAGGCGCGTGACCTCTGCCAGAACGCGGTCGCTCGGCCCGGGAATCTCGCCTTCGATCCACTGAACCGGCGGCGCGGAACGGCAAGCGCAGGCGAGGAGCAGGAGCGGAACGAGAAGTCGCTTCATGGCGGCGCGGTTCAGGAGAGCGGGGCGTCGGTCGGGGCGTCGGAGGAACTCCGCAGCACGAGCCGGATCGGGATCTCGCCGAACTCCAGCTCCTCCCGTAGGCGATTGGCGAGGTAACGCAGGTAGTCCTTGCCGAACAGCTTGCGGTCGTTGACGAAGAGTACGAAGGTCGGGGGCGTCACCTCCGCCTGGGTAGCGTATCGAATCCGCGTTCGGTACCCGCTGGAACTGGGCGAGCGCGCTTCGAGGGCCTTGTGCAGGACGCGGTTCAGCTCGCCCGTACCCACGCGCCGCCGGGACTGCACGAACAGTTCCTCGGCGACCGACAGGGTGCGATCGACGCCCTGGCCCGTGAGGGCCGAGAGGAAGGCGATCGGCGCGTAGGCGATCCCCGGCAACTGATCGCTGATGTACTCGCGGAACTGCTCGGGTTCGAAGCCCTTCGCCATGTCCCACTTGTTGGCAGCCAGCACGACGGGTTTGTAGTGGTCGACAACGTAGCGCGCGAGACGTTTCTCGATGGCGGAGAAGCGCTCGGTGACGTCGAAGAGCAGTACGACCACGTCGGCGCGCCGGATGCTCTTGTGGCTGCGGGCGTCGCTGTAGAACTCGACAGCGTCCGCCACGCTGCTCCTCTTGCGAACCCCCGCTGTGTCGATGGCGACGAAGTTTCGGCCGTCGCGCTCGAAGATCACGTCCACCGCGTCACGCGTCGTGCCGGGCACCTCGGAGACGATCACGCGCTCCTCGCGGGCAAGGCGGTTGATGAGCGTCGACTTGCCCGCGTTGCGCCTCCCGACGACCGCCAGCTTCATGGCCGGCTCCAGGATCGGCGAATCCGAAAAGGCCGAGGCGGGCAGGAGCTCGACGATGCGCCGGTAGAGCGGCTCGAGTCCCTCGCCGTTCTGGGCGCTGATGGTGAAGGGGCCTTCGCCGACGCCCAGGGCGCGGAACTCGTCGGCTCCCAGACGATACACCTCGGCCTCGGCCTTGTTGGCTACCAGCAAGACCGGCAGGTCCACGGAGCGCAGCAGGTTCGCGACCGTACGATCGAGGGGCGTCAGTCCGTCGCGCACATCCACGACGAACAGGACCAGCTCGGCCACCGCCAGGGCGTTCTCGATCTGCTCGGTCACGCGCGGGCCGAGGTCGTCGCGATCGACGATGCCCACGCCGCCCGTGTCGATCACCTCGACCCAGTGCTGTTCGGCTCCGCGGAACAGGCGCGCGGGCACGGCGATGCGGTCCCTTGTCACGCCCGCGGTAGGCTCGACGATCGACACCATGCTGCCGCACATGCGATTGAGCAGGGTCGACTTCCCCACGTTGGGACGGCCGACGATCGCGACGCGCGGCAGGGGGGCGCTGGTGGGGGCTGACATGGGCTTGCGACTCTACCCGATGGGCTCCCTACTCGACGCCGAGCAGTGGGTGGACCTGGGGCAGGACGCGCGCTGTGAGACCGCAAGCCTCGGCGCGCTCAACGAGCGCGAACAGCAACGCGGGCTCGGGCGCGGACGAGCCAGGTACGGGCGTCACGGGCTGCAGCACCACGGGTAAGCGGGGGGCGAAGGAGGCGACGTCCGACAGGAGCGGCTCGAAGTCCGAGACGCTCCGGCCGGAGGCCACGGGAATCTTGGCGCAGGCGTCGCTGGGGGCCACCAGCTCCAGACAGGCGCGCCGCGCAGCGGCCCACTGCCGCGCGTCGGCTGGGGCCGTCTCACTCTCGCCCGCGACCCCCACCGGCGCGCCGAGGTCGGCAGGCAACTTGAGGTCCAGGCTCACGTGCTGCACGCACGAGACGAGACGGCCGAGGGCGAGCGGGTGGGCACCGGCCGTCTCCAGGTGCACCGGACGCGGGGCCAGGGCCGCGACCAGGTCCTCCAGGAAGGCCGGGTAGAGCAGGGGCTCGCCGCCCGTGACGCTCACCGGTCGCGTACCGCCGGGGTCCACCTCTTCCACCCAGGCCGCGGCCCGTTGCGCATCGACCAGAGCGGGCTCGCTGCGCTCTCCGGAGAGGGCCGCGACACGCGCCGGGCGCTGTGGGTCGACGACCCACGAGTGCGGAGTGTCGCACCACGCGCAGCGCAGGGGACAACCCGCGAGGCGCACGAACACCTGGGACTGGCCGACGAACGCACCCTCGCCCTGGATGGAAGCGAAGACCTCGAGGACGGGGGCCTCGGACATGCTGGTCGCCCGATCGGGGGAAAGCGTCGCGGAGCGGGCCCCGGCGCGAGCGATGCGGCGGAACGCGGTCTCCGCCGCCGACCGCCTACCCGGCGTCGGTCTCCTCTTCGGCGTCGCCTTCCGTGGCGGCGTCCGCATCGGGGGCGTCCTCGACGACCTTCTTCTTGGCCACCTTGAACTTGGTGCGCACCTTGGGCAGGCCAAAGACCGAGTCGGTCTCGGCATCGAACTTACCGGTGGCCTGCAGCTTCTGCAGGCGCTCAACGCGCGTCAGCACGCTCCGCTCGCCGACCAGGGAGTCGGCGCCGCGCAGGCTGGGGTGAATGGACATGAGAGGTTTGGATCTGGTGATTCACCGGCCGGGAGGCGCGCCGCCCGCGGGGGCTAGCGCTCCACCAGGTCGTCGATGTTGACGAAGTAGGCGCCGGCAAAGGCGCCCGTCTCGCTCGAGGGAGGCGGCCCGGGCAGGGCCCGCAAGCGGCTCCTGTATTCGGACAGACGGTCCTCGCGCTTGGGTTCCGCGCCGACGCACAGGACCAGTTCGTTGCCCTGATCGATCGGGGCGACGGCCGGAAGGCCCAGCTCGCGCAGGTAGCGGTAGGTGGCGAGGGCACGCTGCCATCCCCGGGGCGTGTTCCCGTAGTAGATGGCGCGCACCGTGAAACGGTTGGACTTGTCGAAGAACCGGACATCGTCGGCGGTCAGGTCGCTCGCGGCCGACCCGTCTCCCGCCGTATCCCGAGGGTCATCGGACTCCTCATCGGAGCCCGTCGAGACGGCGGCCGCAGGGGCCAGAACGCCTTCGTCCGACGGCCCGGAGAGCGTGTCCTGCGACTCGCTCTCCGCGCTGGAGGATGGCGTCCCGCTCGGCGCTCCCTGGTCTCTGTGGTCGACGTGTCCGTCGACCTGATCGACGCCGCGACCGCCGGCCTCGACCGTCGCGGTCGAGCGGCCCAGCCAGTACGCAGCGCCCAGCACGAGCGCCGCCACCAGAGAGCCGAGCACGAGGCCAGTCGAGCGGGAGAGCCCGGTCGACGTACCGGGCCAGATCGCCCGCGACGGGGCGGATCCCGATTCGGGAAACACCGGCCTTGCGGTGGACTCCCGTTCGGAGGCCGCGAGGGCCTCCAGCATGTTCCTCTTGCGCGGTCCCATGGATTCTGCACCCAGGGAGCCAAGCGGGGATCGCGTTGTCAATGCCGTTCTCCCCGGATGGGGCAATGCGCGCGGCACGGCCCTCTCCCAGGCAAAAACGGCGACGCAGCGTACGGAGCCGGCGAGCCCCGGTCAACGGTCCGCCGGGCAGCGCCGCCCTAGCCGAGCCGCACCAGGTAGATGTTGAAGGCGAGCGACAGGGGGAAGGAGCGCACGACGGCCCCCGTATCGGCGCGCAGGACGAGCACGCGGCCCTCGGTCTCGATCGCGACCAGCAGGTCGTCGCTTCCCAGGTCCAGGGCCCAGGCGTCCGTCAGCCCCGCCGGGGGCGCGAGGGCCGCCCAGGACCAGGAGGCCGGCACGGCGGGGTCCAGGTCGAGCCTCCCGGCCCACCCCGCTCCCCCCCACCCGCAGGCCACGGCAAAGGTGTCATCGCTCGCGATATCGAGGTCGAAGACGGCCGCCCCCAGGGCCGCCGGAGGGGAGCTATCCGGACCGATGTTCTGGATGCCGGCGAGGCCCGGGTTGTGATCGATCCAGCTCATCGAGGTCAGATCGAGGCGGGCGATGGCCGACGGCGCTCCCCCGCCGCGCTGGACCGAGACCAGGACCAGCGAGTCGTCCGAGGTCACCACGGCGCTCGTCACGATAGGGAAGGGCCCGCTGACCGGAATGGGCCCCTCGAAGAGGACCTGCATGTAGGCCGGGCTGGCGGGATCGGTGTCGATGACGTGCAGGTACCGAACGAACGCCGAGAGCACCGCCGCGCGCCGACCGCTGGCCGAGAGGGCGAAGCGCTCCACGAGCGGATTGGAGGTGAGGTTCTGGGTCGAGGCCACGACCTGCAAGTAGGTCGGGTGCTGCGGATCGTTGTCGATCACCAGCACCTCGCTGACCGGACCGGGCGTCGGGTGTGCCAGCACGTGGATCAGGCGCCGGGCGTCGTCGGCGTGCACGTCGAACGGGCCGCTGCCGAGGGGATCGTAGACGACGCTGAAAGTGGGATGGAAAGCTGACAAGTCTGCGCGCGTCAGGTTGGCGACGCTCGCGTCCCCGCCGGCCAGGAAGAGCTCGCGCCCTTCGTCAGCGAAGGCCGCACCGGTCAGATTGTTGGTCTCCACGAGCGAGTTGCTCCAGACCTTGCGGTCGCGCGCGACGTCGAAGAGCCAGGCCGGGTCGGCCGCGCCCCCGACCGAAGAGCCGACGAAGAGCAGGTCGCCGGCGGGCAGGGCCGCCGTCTGCAGGGGCGACGAGGCAGGGAGGGTGACTGCGGGCGTCGCGAGCGAATCGCGTCCTGGCCAGGTCGATGCGTGACGCGAGGCGAACGGCAGCGCCCCCGGCGACGAGGCCTGGAGGGCGAGGGAGGAGGAAGAGAAGGCGAGGACGAGGGCGGGGACGAACAGAGCGGAGAGGGTGCGTCGCATGTTGGGGACCTGGAAGGACGGAGGGCGCGCACCGGAATCGGGGCACGCGGCCTCCATCCTAGGGCAGGAGTTCCCATCACGCCTCCCAGGGGCGCGCCCTGGGCTGCTCAGGGGTCGAGGGCTTCGAGCGCGCGCCGGCTCTCCTCAGCCCAGGGCCCTTCGGGGGCCTGTTCGAGGGCTGCCGTGAGGACCTCCCGCGCACCGCGCCGATCACCCTGGCGGGAGAGGGCGCGGGCCAGGTTGAGGTGCACCGGCTCGGGCAGTGCGACACCCGCTGCGCGGGCGGCTTCTAGAACCTTGGCCCAGTGGCGGGCGGCGCCCTCGAAGTCCTCGTCGCGAAACAGGACCACGGCCAGGTGGTTGCGGGCGGCCAGACGCCCGGGATCGAGAAAAAGAGCGCGCCGAAAGCGCTCGGCGGCGCTCTCCAACTCGTCCCGCTCGTAGGCCTCGAGCCCCTCACCCTCGGCGACCGAGGCGGCCTCGGCCAGGATGGAGGCGCCGCTGCCCAGCTCCGCCGCCGAGAGACCCAGGTCGCGGGCGCGGACGAAGAGGTCCAGACCGCGCTCGCGCCCGCCGCGCACGATGGCCGCCAGGGCTGCCCGCCGGCTGAGCATGGCCAGTTCCGCCTGCAAGGGGTGACCCTCGGCGACGAGTTCCTCGAGGACCGCCAGGGCGTCCTCCAGCTCACCGCGCGCCCCGCGCACGTCCGCCAGGAAGCGCCGCGAGTCCAGGTCCTCGGGATCGCAGAGCACGGCCCGCAGGGCGTGGTCAAGGGCTGCGCTGGGGAGCTGGTCGGCGAGCGCCCGGCGCCCGAGCAAGAGGTGCGCCTGGCCCCGGGCGCGGGCGGTGAAGGGCAAGTCCGGGTCGAGGGCGAGGGCCTGCTCGAGCAGGCGCAGGCCGGCCGCGGCCCCGCCGTTCTGGCACAGCAGCACGACCCCCTGAGCCCGCAAGAGCTCGGCCGTGGGTCCGCAGACCTCGTTGCCGCGCTCCAGCTCGGAACGCGCCGTCTGCAGACGCCCGGCGGCGGCGTGCAGCTCGGCGGCCGTGGCAAAGACCCGCGCATCGGCCCCATCGAGGGCGCGCGCGGCCTCGATGCGGCGCGCGGCTGTGGTCGAGTCCCCCGCCAGGGCCGCCGCCCGGGCCCGCAAGAGCTCGAGCTCCAGGCCCAGATCGGCGGGCGGGTAGGCCAGCAGGGCACGCGCCCGCCCGAGCTCTCCGAGGTCGAGCAGGCTGCGCAGATCTACGGCCCACGGGTCCTGTGAGCGCACCCTGGCCGCGACCGCCGGGGCTTCGCGGCCGGCCCGCACGCCCTGCACCTCGCCCTCCTCGGAACCGCAAGCCATGACGAGGAACAGGAAGGCGACGAACGGAGCGGAGGGGCTTGGAGTCGTTTCCATCAGGCGCGGCATTCTACACCTCCTCGCGCCCGGGGCCGCGGCGCGTACAATCCTCCCCGTGGGAAGCGTCCGATTCGTCACCTTCGGTTGCAAGGCCAACCAGTACGACACGCAGGTCCTGCGCGAGGCCCTCGCCCGCCGGGGCTGGCGCGAGGAGGAACGGGAGGCGGACCTGGTGGTGGTCAACACCTGCACCGTCACCGCCGAGGCGGGGCGCAAGGCCCGCAAGCTGATCCGACGCGTCGTGCGCGAGCGCCCGGACACGAAGGTATGCGTCACCGGCTGCCTGGCCGAGAGCGAGCCCGAGGTCCTGCGCGAGCTGCCCGGCGTCGAGTGGGTCCTGGGCAACGGCGACGCGCGCCGGCCGCTCAACTTCCTGCGCCAGCTAGGCCATGACATCGATCCGGAGGAGCTGGGCATTCCGGCCGGAATCACCGCTTTCGCCGGCCATACGAGGGCTTTCCTGAAGATCCAGGACGGCTGCGACCGCTCCTGTTCCTTCTGCATCATCCCGCGCGTGCGCGGCAAGAGCCGCTCCCGCCCGACCCTCGAACTCGCTCAGGAGGTGCGCGACCTGGTGCAAGCCGGCCACGTCGAGGTCGTCCTGTGCGGGATCCACATCGGCCACTGGGGTCGGGAGCTCGGGCTCGAGCTGGCCGACCTGCTGGCGGTCCTGATGGAGGTCGAGCCGCGCAGCGCAGAGGGCGAACCCCTGGCCTACCGCCTGCGCCTCTCCTCGATCGAGGCCACGGAAGTGTCGCCGCGCCTGCTGGAGTTGATGGCCACCCGACCCGAACGCCTCGCTCCCCACCTGCACATGCCCCTGCAATCGGGGGACGACGAGATCCTGGCCGCCATGAACCGCTGGTACCGCATGGACGAGTACCTGGCCGCCTGCGATCGGATCCGCAGCGCCCTCGACCGCCCGGCCTTCACCGCCGATGCACTGGTCGGCTTCCCGGGGGAAGGCGAGCGCCAGTTCGCCAACACCCTGCAGGCCGTGCGCGAGGTCGGCTTCTCCCGCGTGCATGTCTTCCCTTTCTCCCCGCGCCCGCAGACGGCGGCCTGGGAGATGGGCCCGGCGGTGGCCCCCGAGCAGGTGCGCGAGCGCCGCGCCCTCCTGAGCGAGGTCGCCGGGGAGGCCTCCGACGCCTGGCGACGGACCCTCACGGGGGCCGCGGAGCTGGTGGTGGTCGAGGGCCTGGGCGGCCTGGGTGGCCGCTACCAGCGGGTTCGCCTCGATCCGGAGGGCTTCCCCGGCTCCCCAAGCGGCCTGGTCCACGTGCGCCTCGCGGTGCGCGATGCCGACGAAGACGAAGGGGTCGAACTCGTCGGCCACCCGCTGGCCAGTGCGGGGGACGCACCGTGAGCGAGCGAGACGTGCAGCCAGGCCCGGCCGCCGAGGTCGCCGCCCTGGCCGCTGGGTTGGCCGCCGGGCTCCGGCGACGGGAGCGGCGCGGGACGCGCCGGCGCCCGGAGGCGGCTCCGGGGCCGATGGCAGCGAGCCCGGGGACTGGAACTTCGGACGGGATAACCCCGGACGAGAACGCCAAGAAAACGACAAATCCGGCACAAACTGGCCAAAAAACATCACAAACGACCACAAATAGACCGAATGTAGTCGATTCCGGCGCGGCAGAGATCCGGGCCCAGGCGGCGGCCTGCGCCGATCTGGGCGCCCTGCGCAGCGAGGTGGCCGCCTGCCGGGCTTGCGGCCTGTGCGAGACGCGCACCCAGACGGTCTTTATGGACGGCCCTGAGCACGCGCGGGTGATGTTCGTGGGCGAGGCCCCGGGTGCCGACGAGGACCGCCAGGGGGTGCCCTTCGTGGGCCCCGCCGGGCAGCTGTTGACCGACATCATCACCAAGGGAATGGCCCTGAAACGCTCCGAGGTGGTGATCGCCAACATCCTCAAGTGCCGCCCGCCGTCGAATCGGGACCCGAGCAACCAGGAAAAGGCGCTCTGTACGGGCTGGCTCGAGCGCCAGATCGAGCTCGTGGCGCCCGATGTCCTGATTCCCCTCGGCCGCCACGCCTCGGGCCACCTCCTGGGCACGGACGCCTCGATGGGTAGCATGCGGGGCCGGGTACACGAGATCGGGGGCCGACGGGTGGTGCCCACCTACCACCCCGCCTACCTCCTGCGCAGCCCGCACATGAAGCGCGAGTGCTGGAAGGACATCCAGCTCGCCATGGCCGAACTGGCCCGTGGCGCCCCCGGAGCCCAGGGCCCCTGAAGGCGACAGGCAGCGTAACCCGGCAGCGGGTGGCGGGTATGTGGACCCGTCCGGGCCCGGCGCAGGGCCCCGCGGCGCAAGTTCCCCGTCCCTGTGGGGCTTGTTGACCCCCCGCAACCCTGCCGCTATCCTCCCCGGCTCATAGATTCCGGGTGCCCGGACCCATGGTGATGACTTCACTCAGACCCCGCGCGGGTCGAGTGCGACGCGAGCGTCGGTCAATCCCCGTGGCGATCGTGCACCGGCCGCGCGACGGTCGACCCACTCCTTACGATTCCCCCTCTCACTGATCCCCATTCCAGAGGCCGCCGGGCCGATCCCCCGCCCGGCCTCAAAACCCTCCCGGCCTCAGCAAGGCTCGAGTACTCATGCGCACGCGTACCCCGCACCTGCCGCTCATCGCGACGGCCCTCTTCGCCTGCCTGTCGACCCTCGCCTGCCAGTCCGCTGAACCCGGGCAGGTCAGCGAGTCCACGCCCGCGCCTGAGCAGGCCGTGGCGGCACTGTCTGGAACCGAGGCGCAGGACGCCGCATCACCGCGGGTCGAGACCTCCGCGGTCGCCACGCGCATCCAGGACCAGGAGCTGGCCGATGACGCCGCAACGCTCCAGGTCAAGATCCAGCAGCGCGCCGTCCTGAGCGGACGGTCCATCGAACAGGGCGACGCCTTGCTCGAGCGGGCCGACCTCGAAGGTGCCCTGCGAGAATACGCCTACGCGATCTCGGTCGATCCGACCAACGCCCAGGCGCGCGAACGCTTCCAGAAGGTGGAAGCCCTGCTCGGCGATCGCGTGGCCGTCGCCGCCGACGTCCTCGCTGACGAGGTGGACCGCGAGCTGGTGCGCCGCGCCCAGGCCCGCATCGCCGCCGAGCGAGCGGACACACTGGGGGACGCGGCCATGGGAGAAGGCGACCATGAGGCCGCCATCGCCCGCTACCGCGAGGCCCAGCTGATCCTGCGCTACCACCCGCTGATCGCCAGCGATTCGATCGACGAGCGCCTGGTCACCGGCAAGCTCGAGCGCGCGATCGAGTCCTCCGGGGAGGCCGCCGCGACCGCCCAGCAACGCGCCGAGGACCTGGCCCAACGGGCCCGGGACACTGCCGAGCGGCGTGAGCGCGAGTACCGCGAGAACATGCTCGTGACCCTCTACGGCGAGGCGAACGCGGCCTTCATGGCGACCCGCTATGCCAGGGCCGAAGCCCTCTGCGAACAGATCCTCGTCCATGACGGGAAAAACGAGGCGGCCAGCACCCTGCGCGACATCGCCCGCGAGTCGCGCCACATGGCCACCGAGCGCCGCAACCGCCGCGACTACCGCGAGCAGTGGCTGCGCACCTTCGAGGACATCGACACCCTGAACGTGATCCAGAACGAGGCCGTCCTCTTCGACGACCTGCGTCGCTGGCGCGAGGTACAGCTGCGCCAGCCCCTGGAGTTCAGTTCCTACGGAGGGGCGGAAGAGTCCGAGAAGGCCGTCGTGCTCGAGCGGCTCGAGCAGACGCACCTGGCGCCGAACTTCGGCGGCGAGGACGACGAGGGCGCCGCCCTCGAGGACGTGGCCGCGTTCCTGCAGAGCCTGACGGGCGTCAACTTCCTGATCAGCACCCGCGTGCGCGAGGACCTCGACGAGGAGGAGACGACGATCCGCCTCCAACTCCCCGACTACAGCGTGCGCAAGATCCTCGACATCATCGCCGAGACCTCCGAGAGCCTGCGCTGGAAGGTCGAGGACGGTGTGGTGAAGTTCGTCACCTCCGAGGAGATGGTCGGAGGCCAGGTCCTTCGCTTCTACGGCGTCAACGACCTGATCCACCCGATCCCCGACTTCCCCGGACGCGAGATCAACGTGCAGCCCTCGGGCGGCATCTTCCTCGAGGAAGAGGATCTTGAGGAGCGCGAGTCGAACGTCGTGACCGCGGACCTGCTCGACGAGCTGATCCGCAACAATATCGAAGTAGACTCCTGGAACGACGATCCGGCCAACAGTCTCCAGATCAACGAGATGGGCGTGATGGTCGTGAACCAGACGCCCGAAGTGCACGCGATGATCGGGCAACTGCTCGAGGACCTGCGTGAGGCGACCGGGATCATGGTCGACATCAACGCGCGCTTCTTGACCGTCGAGGACAACTTCCTCGAGGACATCGGCTTCGACTTCCGCGGTCTCGGTCAGCCCGGCATGGGGACCAACGAGTTCCTCAACGACTTCGGCGACACGACCACCCAGGGCGAGCTCGGCACCGAGATCGGCCAGGGCACCGACCTGGGCGCCTTCTACGATGAAGGCGGCGACGGTGACATTCGTGCGCGGGTCGAGGCGCTCTACGACATGGCCCTCGGAGACGAGGACGTGCTGCAGGCCTCCGGTGGACTCAGCTTCCAGTGGGCCTACCTCGGCGACGTCCAGATGGAGCTGATCCTGCGCGCCGTGAGCAAGTCCGAGCGTGTGGAGCTCGTCTCCCAGCCGCGCATCCTGGTCACGAACACCGGCCGCGCGAACCTGTCGGTGCTCAACCAGGTCGTGTACGTCAAGGACTTCGATGTCGAGATCGCCCAGGCGGCGTCCATCGCCGACCCGATCATCGACGTGGTGCAGGACGGGGTGATCCTCGACGTGCGCCCGGTGGTGTCCGCGGACCGGCGCTTCATCACCCTCGAGCTGCGCCCGACGATCGCCACCCTGCAGCGGCCGATCGCCGAGGCCGTCACCACCCTCGGTTCGCAGAACTCGGTCACGATCCAGCTACCCGAGGTCCAGATCCAGCGCGTGCGGACCTCGATCCCGATGCCCGACGGCTCGACCGTCCTGCTCGGAGGCCTGAAGACCTCCGACAAGAAGGACCAGCGCTCGGGAGTGCCGATCCTGAACAAGATCCCCGTGCTCTCGGCCTTCTTCGAGCGCAAGGGCACCTACTCGGCCAACCGCAAGCTGCTGATCCTCCTCAACGCCAACATCGTCATCCCCGTCGAGATAGAACCGACCCCCGCCCAGCTGGGGCTCTAAGTCCCTGGCGGGGCGGCGGGGGCGCCCGACACCTCCGCCGCCCTGAGACTCGGTTGCCACGGGCCGGCGGGCGGATAGAAGAGGTCTCCTACGGCGGCGTCTCCAATGGCCGACGCCGGGGAGCGCCCCATCACCCATCCGACCCTACCCCGCCCACCCGAACGGGGGCCGGTCTCTGACCCAGCCGACACCACGAAGAGCGAGCAATGAACCGTCGCCGCCTACCCGTTCCCTGCGCACTCCTCGGGACGCTCGTCCTCGCCGCCCCCGTCTTCGGTCAGAAGAGCGATGCCCAGATCCAAGACGACATCGCCTTCGCCAAGGGCCTGGCCAAGGAATGGGGCTTCGTGGAGCTGGCGACCGAGGTCATCGAGGGCATCGAGCGCGTTGGCGTGTCCTCCAGTCAACAGGAGCGCCTGGGCGTCACCCGCTGCGAGATCTTCGAGGTCGGCGCCCTCAATGAGCGCGACCGCGTGCGACGCAACGAGCTCTTCCAGCAGGCCCTCGACGCCTTCTCCGACTTCGTCTCGGAGAACCCGACCTCCAGCTCCGTCCCCGACGCCCAGGCGGGCTTCGTGCGCATCTCCTCGACCTTCGCTCGCTCACTGGAGATCTCCCAGGAGGACGCCGTGGGAGACGAGGTGGCGGTCCTACGCGAGCGGCGCATCGACGTCCTGACGGGCGCCGTCGTGAAGACCGGAGAGCTCATCAGCGAGCTCAAGGCGGTCCCGAGCGGCGATCGCAGCGAGGAGCAGAAGCGCAAGCTGTACGAATTGATGTTGAACCGCGGACGGATGCTCCTGGACATCGGGCGCACCCAGGAGAACGGGACCTTCAACTTCGAGCAGGCGAACCAGACTCTCGAAGAGCTGGTCTTCACGGTCGGCGAGGGGACCCCGCCCGCCCTGCGGGCCTACGACCTGATCGGACAGGTCTATGCGGCTCAGGAAGACTGGATGTCTGCGCGCGACTTCTTCCAGGCGGTCGTCGAGCAGGCGATCCCGTCGAACGAGACCGAGTGGAAGACGATGATCGACGACTTCGAGCTCGGCCCCGCCGATAAGGAGAAGCGCTGGCTGTTCGTCGAACTCTCCACGGAGGGCCTGTGCGACGCCCTGACCGCCATGGGCGACACGGCCGGAGCGTGCCGCTACGCCCTGCACCTCTACAACACGCAGAAGCGCGAGGGATTCTCCTACTCGAAACAACTCGGCTATCCCTCGCTGCTGTCGGCAGCCAGGACCCTGCTCGACTCGGGAGGCTGGATCGGCGGCACCCTGGGAGCGGGAGAGACGCGCTGGTTCGCGAGCGAGGAGGAGGCCAAGAAAGCCATCTCGAGCAAGCGCAAGCGCTTCCCGGCCAGCGAGGTTTCCCTGCGCATCGCCCAGCAGGTGAACAGCGAGAACCGCGGCAACGTCCTGCAGGTCCGGGCTCAGAAGGTGATCGCCGAAGTGATCGCGCGCTCGGGCGCGGAGGTCGCGACCGACGTGCTCTACGAGGCGGCGGAGGGTGACTACAACGAACGCAACGACGAGCTGGCCCTGGCGGGCTTCCGGCGTGTCCTGCGCTCCCTCGACGGCAAGGACGCCGCGGCCCGCACGGAGTTCGGTCCGAAGACCTTCTGGCGCATGGGACGCACGTATCAGCGCCTCGGGATGCAGCTCGAGGCCGCCATGGCCTTCCGCGAGGGTTGCACCTCCTGGGTCGGAGACCCCGAGTACGACAGTCCCAACGCCCAGGGCTTCTACAAGTCCATGGACTCGATCCTGCGCGACTCCCCCGGTGACCAGTTGATCAGGGGCATGTACGAGGAGTCCGAGAACCTCGCGGCGCAGTTCGTCGAGGCAAGCAAGGACGACATCGTCTACAGCCAGGGCGACAAGGCACGCCGCAAGAAAGACTGGGCCACGGCGATCGCCAAGTTCGGCCAGGTCAGCCCCTCGGGCAACAGCTACGAGAAGGCCCTGGTCTGGATCGCGGTCAGCCACTTCCGGAGCGGCGACGCGGCCGAGGCTGGCCGACTCCTGACTGACTACATCGAGCGCTTCGTGACCGACCCGATCAACGACCCGGGCAGCAGCCAGGTCAAGCTCGCCAAGCGCACCGACGCCATGACGACGGCCGGCTTCTATCGGGGCTACATCGCCACCCTGGACGCCCAGGCCTCGGCCGACGCCGACGCGGTGGCCGGTATCGGTGACCCGGCCCTCTGGCAGCGGGTTGTCGACCTGGTCGGGGACTACTTCACGCTCTATCCGGATCAGACGAGCTACACGCCTTGGACCATGCAGATGGTCATGAACGCTCACCTGAAACTGAACGACATCCCCGCCGCGCGCACCATCTACCAGCACATGGTCAGCGACTACCTCGACAGCAAGCGCACGGGGTTGGCGTCGCTCCAATTCTACAAGGCCCTCGAGCAACGGAAATTCCGGGCTTCCGAGGCCGGGGACGCCACGGGTGCCGAAGAGCTCTTGCTCGAGATGGCGAAGCTCCTTCAACTGGGGAACGAGGTCGCCTCGGCGCCCAACTTCAGCAACCTGCGTGCTGAGTCGAAGCACTGGATGGAGCTGGCCGATTGGGAGACCTCAGCCACGCTCCTCGAACGCATCCGGTCGCGCTTCGGCAACGAGACCGAACACGCGGCGGACATGAGCAAGTACGTGCTCCCCGACCTGTCCCATGCCTTGCTGGAATTGAAGCGCGTCGGCGAGGGACTCGAGATCCTTGACGTCCTCGTCGCCGACACGGCGAACCTCCCGGCCAAGCGCACCCTGCTCGACCACTCCCGCGCCATCAGCGGCTGGGTCGAGGGCACGGGCAACTCGATCGTCGAGGTGCCGGGCGCAGGAACGACGCCTGAGGAGTTCCAGACGGCGATCGACACCGTGAACGCGATCGCGCGCAGCGGCGGCGTCGAGAAGTGGGCCTGCGAGTGGTACAGCTACAAGTTCCAGATGGCCTACACCTACCTCACCTGGGCCACCGCCGCGGGTGGACCCCAGGACAGCCGCAAGCGCCCCAGCGCCAAGGGCCAGCTGCAGCCCATCGTCCAGGAGCTCGGATCGCAGTTCCAGGGCGGGAACGGCGTCCCGGGAGTGGACGGCACCTGTCAGGATGCCGGGGCCGAGATCGCCGCCAGCTACGGGGCCGACGCCCTGCGTAGCCGCATGTTCTGGCTCTGGACCAAGGTGCAATGATCCCGAGTGCGATGATCTGGCCCCGATCCCGAGCCCTGATGAGTGGCCTGTGGCACCGCGCCCCGGGGCTGCGCCCCCGGCCTGACCCCATTCACCGCCCGGGCTCCCAGCTTGTAGTTGATGCTCCGGCCCCCCCCGCTAGAATGGCCGCCCGCTACGTCATGGAACGACCCATCGTCGCCGCCCGCACGGGCCTGACCGGGAGCGCCGCAAGGTACTCCGCGCTCCTGAGTTCGGGACTCCTCGCCAGCCTGGTCCTGTGTTCTCCCGGCGCCCTCGCCCAGGGCCGCCTGGACGCCATCTCCGTGCACAACTCTCGTGGAGAGCTGCAGACCGTCTCCGGGAAGGTGCTCTCCAACACCCTCACGGAGGTCCGCGTCGAGCGCGACGGGAAGGAGCGCACCTACGGCGCCGGCAAGGTCCAGCGCATCGTGTGGGGCGAGGCCTCCAGCCACTACCGCGATGGGCTGAAGTACTTCGAGCGCGGCGACTTCCAGAACGCCGCGGACAAGTTTGCCTTCGCTGCTGCTGACAGCGACGAGCGCGAGGTCGTGAAGGCCTCGGCGCGCCGTCTGGCTGGTGACGCCCAGCTGCGCCTCGGGCACACCGACCCGACCCGCTTGCCCCTGGCTCAGGCCGAATACGCTCGCTTCCGCTCGGACTTCGGCGAGGGGCGCGAACTCCCCGCCGTGCTCATGTCCCAGGCGCGCGCCAGCCTCCTCGCCGGTGACGACGCCGAGGCCGCGGAACGCTACCACTCCCTCTTCGAGATCGGGTCGGGCGATGCGCCGGCCCCCGGATACCCGCGCATGCTCTGCATGCACGCCGGCCTCGCCGCCGCCCGCGCCGCGACGAGCACGGGCGAGACGCTCGTGGCCCGCGAGCTCTACGGGGCCCTCGACAGTGCCCTGCGCTCCATGCTGGCCGAGGCCAGCGAAGGAACGGAGGAGCACGGACACCTGGTTCGGCTCGCGGCCGACGCGCAGCTCGGCGAGGGCTTCGTACTGATCGCTTCGGGCCAGGCCCGCCAGGCCCTCCCCTTCTTCAACGCCCGGGTGACCTCCGCCAACGGCTCCGATCCCAGCCTGCGCTTCGGCGCCCAGCTCGGTATCGGGGAGGCCCATCTGGCCCAGCGCGACTACTCCAGCGCCAGGCTCGCCCTGGCCAGCGTGGCCGCCCTCGATCACACGGACCGCGACCGCGTGGCGCGCGCACTGGTGCGCCTCGCTGACTGCTACCTGAACCTGGGGACGACAGATTCCTCCTCCCAGGCGAAACGGCGCCTGACCTACGTTGTAGAGCAGTACTCCGATACGCCCTGGGCCCGCGTCGCGCGGGAGACCCTCGCCTCCAGCTTCTAGCAGCCCGTCTCCTGAACGCCCAGACCTCTCAAGGGTGCGGTCAGCCGCCCCCTCACTCTTTCCAAGCAACGACACTCACCCCGGTGCCCAGGCCGACGCCGTCGGCCTGGGCCACTCCAGGATCCCCATCCAAGGACATCGCTGGCATGCACTTTCGTCAGGCTTCCAACTACTTGGCCCACACGACCTGCCGTCTGGCTACCAAGGCCCTGCCCGTCATCGCCGCCGCTTCGCTCACCATGGCACCCCTGTTCGCGCAGGAGGCTCCGAGCGAGTCCGCCTTCGACGTCTTCAAGAAGGCGGGTGTCATCGGCATCCTCATCGTCCTGCTCTCGGTGGTCGCGCTAGCCGTGATCTTCGAGAACGTCGTCTCGCTCAAGCGCGACAAGCTCGCTCCGCCCGAACTGATCGACGAGGTGCAAGCGCTCTTCGACGAGAAGCAGTACCAGGAGGCGATGGAGCTGTGCGAGAACGAAGCCACGTTCTTCACGCGCGTGTGCGGCGCGGGGGTCGCCAAGATCGGGCACTCCTTCGAGGTCATCGAGCAGTCCATCGGCGAGATGGGCGACGAGGAGTCGATCCGTCTCCACCAGAAGATCGGCTGGCTGGCACTGATCTCCAACGTCGCCCCCATGATGGGCTTGCTGGGGACGGTGGGAGGCATGATCAAGGCCTTCAACGTCATCGCGTCCTCCGGCGGCCAGGCCAACCCGGCCGACCTCGCCGGCGGCATCTCGGAGGCGCTCCTGACCACCATGTTCGGTCTCTGCGTCGCCATCCCCACCTCCGCCTTCTTCGCGTTCCTGCGCAACAGGCTGGTCAAGTCCATCATCGAGGTGGGCGCCATCGTCGAGGACCTCTTCGAGCGATTCCGTCCCGACCAGGCCTAGGCCGCCAGCAGCCGCGGAGCGCCACCATGAACCTCGCCCAGCACGACCCTGAGACGGACATGGAAATGGACATGACGCCGATGATCGACGTCGTGTTCCTGCTCATCATCTTCTTCATGGTCATCACGGACATGACCCAGCAGGACCTCGAGGACCTGCAGCTGCCGGTGGCGATCAACGCCATACCCGACAAGCCGAAGCCAGACGAGTTCCGCCCCGTCGTCAACATCACGATTGACGGGAAAATGTACGTGAAGGGCAGGCAGTACTACGACCCCGAGGACCCTGACGACTACAAGCAGATCAAGGAGTGGTTGTCGGACGTCGCTGATCGGATGAAGAAGGAGCCCGGCACGGATCTCCCGGACGAGCCCCTTCTGATCCGCGCTGACCAGTACACGCCCTTCAAGGAGGTCCAGAAGCTCATGGAGCAGTGCGGCTACAAGGGCATCCAGATCTGGAAGGTGCAGTTCGCTGCGGCCGAGGCCGACCCGAACGACCCGACCAAACGCAAGGTCCAGGGGCAGTAGCCGATCCCCACGGACGCATTCACCGACGACCAAGCCGAAGGCTGGCGCAGCCAAAGACAACCGAAGAACACCGTCCCCATGGCCAAGAAAAAGAAGAAAGAGTCCGCCCTGGCGGTGTTCTCCAAGGAGACCTGCGACCTTCCGATGACGCCGATGATCGACGTCACGTTCCTGCTGCTGATCTTCTTCATGTGCACCCTCAAGTTCAAGACGCTCGAGGGCAAGCTGGCCGCCTACCTCCCCAAGGACGTGGGTGTGAACCAATCGGATGCCGAGCCGATCGAGAAGGTCGAGATCACGATCAAGGTGCTGAAAGAGGGCACCAAGTGGCACCCGCGCGGCCAGGAGTTCGGCCCCTGGAGCGGCAAGGCCGGGACGCGCTACTCCTTCGGTAGCGATCGCCTGCTCGAGTACGCGATCGGCCCGCGCAAGACGACGCGCGTCGAGGAATTGACCACCCGCCTCTCCCAGCTCCACAAGGCAGACGAGACGCGCCCGGCCACGATCGACTCTCGCCAGGGCACGGTGTACGAGGATGTGATCGAGGTCCTCGATATCGTGATGGATATCGGGTTCGATGAGTGCACTTTCGTGGGCTCCTACGAGTAGGGCGCCCCGCCCTGCCAGCCCCGGTTCGAGCCCCTACCGGGCGTCGGCGGAGAGCCACCCGAGGGCGGTCTACTGAAGACCCTCGCGAGGCCCGCATCCCGGCCATAAGTCCTTTCCTCGCGGTAGGTTGCTTTTTCCATCCAGGCTTTGACCGCCGAAGGGGGCGGCTGGTATCTTGCGCGCTGTGTGGAGCCAGGAACGCGCGCCGTTTCCGTCATCTCCAACGCCCGAATCCCCGTCTAGACCGAGGCCCGCCCGCGCGGCGTGCGCCTGCAGAGTGTTTCGCCCCGAAGTACGCCCCCGAACGTCCCCCAGCTTTCGCGTTGCCCACCGCTCTTCCGCGGATAGAGAACGTCGGCATTCACGAAAGTCCATCCCCAGTACAGCAGCCTGAGAGATCCCCAGAATGAGGAACTCCGGAACCACCCCGCCCATCGCCTGGTCCCTCCCCCTTGCCGCCCTCGTCGCAGGCGCCTGCGCCTGCAGTGCGCCGCAGGCGGCCAGTTGGGAGACGGAAGCGACAGCCCCGACGCTCGCCCCGGAGCCCGCTCCGGAGGTCAGCGCCACGCGGATCTTGCAGGATGACGACACCGACCAGCTCCGTCAGGACGCCGAAGTGGTGGACCTCAAGGAGCAGCGGCGCGCCTTCCTCGTCGAGCAGCACGTCGCCAATGCGCGAGCCCTGCGCGAGCAACTGCGCCTCGAGGACGCCCGCAACGAACTGCTGGCCGCTCTCGAACACGACTCCGACAACCTCGCCATCAAGGACCTGCTGGCCGAGGTCAGCGCCCTGATCGGTGACGACTACGGCGGGGAGATCTCGTCGGTCGCCGGGGAGCTGAACCGTGTCTACCAACTGCGCGTGCAGCAGCTCGTGATCGAGGCGGAGGACTCCATCCGCAAGGGCAAGTCGGAGCTCGCCCGCGGCGACTACGACGCCGCCATCGCCCAGTTCACCATCGCCCAGAACCACATCCAATGGGCCCCCTACTCCATCGACTGGGGCACCCTGAGCTCAGAGGCCGCCGCCCTGCTGGAGCGCGCCAAGAGCAACCGCACCGCCTCCGAGGAGGCCACGCTCATCGCCCAGCAACGTGCCGCCTACGAGCAGTTGCGAGCCCAGGAGGAACGCGAGCGCACTCGCGGCCAGGCGGTCTTGAGCAACATGCTCGAGCAGGCAATCGAGGCCTTCGATCAGGAGAACTTCGACGACGCGATGTACTTCGCCGACGAGGCCCTGCGCAAGGACCCCCGTAACGATCAGGCGCAGGACATCCGCACCTCGGCCTTCAAGGCCGGTCGCAAGCAGGTGCGCGCGAGCTATGTCGAGCGCAAGCGCGAGCAATACGCCGTCTGGCGCGAGCGCATGGACGCCGCCCGCATTCCGTGGGACGAGGTCATCACCCTGCCGGACCCCGACCGCTGGGCCGAAATCACCCGCCTGCGCGGTTCCCGTCGGGGACTCGACCCGGAGCAGATGGTCAGCAGCGCCGAACGCGCCCTGCGCCTGCGCCTGCGCCAGACGACCCTGCGCCTGCGTCCGGTCGAGGAAGAGGAGAGCCTGCGCGCCGTGGTCGACAACGTGCGCCTGCAGACCGGCCTGCCCCTTGTGGTGGACCCGGCAGCCGAGAACTCAGTCATCGACAACGGCATCGTCTTCGAATTCTCCTTCGAAAACGAGGTGACCGCTGAGCAGATCCTCAATCTGCTGGCCGACATGGCGGGCGAAGAGGTCACCTGGGTCATCCGGCACGACGCAGTGCTGATCACCACGGCCGAAAAGGCCCTCGGCAAGCCTGTCGTCCAGCACCACGATGTGCGCGACCTGGCCTTCGGCCTGACCGACTTCATGGGCCCGCGCATCGACCGCATCCGTTTGCTCGACGAGATGGAGGACGAGGACGGCGGCGGCCCCTTCGGCGGCATCGGTGAGCGCCCGGAGATGATCAACATCGACGACCTGGCGACCATGATCCAGGAGAACGTCGGCGTTGGCAGCTGGGAAGACGGTGCGAGCATCGAGAGCTACGAAGGCCACGTCATCATCGTCCACACCCCCGGCGTGCAGCAGGAGGTCAGGCAGTTCCTCGAGGACCTGCGTCGCTTCAGCTCCTCGCTCGTCACCATCGAGTCCAAGTTCCTGACCGTCGGGGACAACTGGATCCAGGAGATCGGTGTCGACTTCCGCGGGCTCGACCAGAACCCGATCTCGGACATCACCAACGGCCTCGAGGACATGGCATCCCTGGGACTGGACAACAGCGGCACGGGTGCCTCTGGCCAGAACGCCGCAGGCGCACCGTCCTCCGGCTTCTACTACGATGACGGCCAGGATGGCGACTTCCGCTCTCGCACGGAGAACTACTTCGCCGAGAACCTGGGCGACGCGGTCAGCACCATCGGGGGCCTGTCGTTCCAGTACACGCTCCTCAACGACCTCGAACTCTCCGCCATCATGAGGGCGGTCGAAAAGAACTCGCAGTTCGAACTGATCAACGACCAGGTGCTCTCGGTCCACAACACCCAGCGCGCTTACGTCACGGTCATCAACCAGCGAGCCTACATCCAGGACTTCGACGTCGAGGTCGCCCAGTTCCAGGCCGTCGCCGACCCGCAGGTCAACATCCTGACCGAGGGCGTGGTCCTCGACGTGCGGCCGACGATCCACCAGAGCCGCAAGTACCTCACCCTCGAGGTGCAGCCCACGGTGGCCAAAGTCGTCGCCCTGCGCAACTTCTCCTCCACCCTGGGCGGCAACACCTCGCCGGTCGAGTTCCAGCTCCCCGAGCTTCAGGTGCAGAGCGTCTTCACGACAGCTACGATCCCCGACGGGGGCTCGATCCTGCTGGGCGGGCTCTCCAACATCCGCAACGTCGAGCGGCGCGCCGAGGTGCCGTGGCTCGCGCGCGTTCCCCTGGTGGGCTTCCTCTTCAAGAAGGAAGGCTACAACGACGAGAACAACTCGCTCATGATCCTGATCCGCGCTCAGATCACCGACGTGCGCGACGAGGTCAAGGGGATCGAGACCCGCTACTAGGAACCAGTTCGGGCAGGTCCGAACGCTTCCGGCCCCTCGGGCTCGACATGCTGCCACCCAAGAGGAGGCCGGCCCAGCCGGCCTCCTCTGTTCGCTTCCTGCGCTCGCACGCGCCCCATGCCGCGCATCCTCTACCTCGCCAGCGTCCTCCCAGCCCGCACCGAGACCTTCGTCTACAGGGAGATCCTCGCCCTGCGG
This sequence comes from Planctomycetota bacterium, assembly GCA_036010965.1. GTDB lineage: Bacteria > Planctomycetota > UBA1135 > UBA1135. The sequence goes on from DASCMO010000038.1 coordinate 32,946, forward strand.
GAGCTGGGCATGGAGATCGTGAGCGCATCGGTCCACGCACCCGAGCGCGACCTCGGAGATGAACGCCTGGCGCACCTGGCGCGCGAGACGCTCGAACTCTACAGCTACCCTCCCCTGTACCTCGCTGGCCACCTGCTGGGGGCGCTCCTGCGCCGCCCCTTGCGCTCGGGGGCTACCCTGGCCCGCGCCCTCGCCGATGCTCTCTCGCCGCGGGGCGACCTGACCATCGCCCAGCGCCCCAAGGTGCTCGTTCAGGCCCTACACGCCCTGGCCCTGGCCCACCGCCTGCGCTCGCGTGGGATCACCCACATCCACGCTCACCTGGCCCATGTGCCGACCACGATCGCCATGTATGCGGCACGCCAGTTGGG
>DASCMO010000039.1:0-5760 GCA_036010965.1 Planctomycetota bacterium
CCTCCGAATGGGCGAAGCACCCCCGATACGCCCCTCCCCAAGGCAATCTGCCCATGGTTTTCGCTCCCTGGTAGACTCCTAAGCATGCCTTGCCCGTCTCTATGGGCCTCCTCGGGTACTGGAGCCCGTCACCTTGGAAGACCTATCCACTCGAGCCCCCGTCGAGTATTTTGGAGTCGTAGATCCTGTTTCCCTGCGCGTCGGATCCTCCGTGGACGCGCTCCTGCTCCCTTCCTCCCCTCAACGACCATGACGAGCAGCCCCCCTCCGCGACCGACTCCGGGCAAGAGCCGCCGTGAGTTCCTCGGCACCCTGGCCTCGGGCCTAGGCGTCAGCGCCGCCGGCCTCGCCGCCGCGCCCCGGGCCTCCGCCCGACCGCTGGCGACCACGTGGAACCTGCGCGCGGTCCAGACCAGCTACGACTTCGCCGACGGCACGGCGCTCCCCTTCTTCCGCTTCGCCCCCAGCGGCGGCGGCGGACGGCGCGGGCAGCTGCCCTACTTCGAGGCCACCGAGGGCGACGCCGTCGATGTGATCATCGACAACCAGCTCCCGATCGCCCTGCGCCCGGCGCTGATCGGCGTCGCCGAGGGGCCGGAGATCGCGGCGGGTACGAGCGGCGTGTTCTCCTTCACGATGCCTCCGGCGGGCTCCTACCTCTTCGGCCATGCGCCGCCGCGGTTCTCGAGCCGCAGCCACGGCCCGGTCGCCCACCCGACCCACAGCGGACTGTCGGCCTCGGTCACCTCGAGACCGACGAGCGGCCAGCAGGAGCTTTACAACGGCGGGCCGACCTTCGACCGCGAGTACGGCCTGATCTACGAGGACGCGGACAGTCGCATCAACCAGACCATGGGCGGCACGACTCCCTCGCGCACCAAGCCCTATGAGCCGAACTACTTCACGGTCAACGGGCTCGCCTTCCCCGACTCGGCCTCCGATCCCGACACGATCGTCAGCGGATCGCTCGGCGAGGACATCCTCATCCGCTTCGGCAACTTCGGCCGCATGCGCCAGAGCATCCACTTCCACGGCTACCACGCCCAGATCGTGGCGCAGAACACCGTCCCCGACGCGACGATGCCCCCCAAGGACACGATCGCCGTGCCCTACCACACGACTGTCGATGTGATCCTGACACCCAACCAAGCGGGCGTGTATCCCCTGCATCCCCACAGCCTGACCGCGGTCACGGCCAACGGGTTCTACCCGCTCGGCGCCCTCGCGCTGATCGACATCACCTGAGCTCGCGGAGGAAACACCGATGGCCGGACTAGGACAAAACGTGGGCACGCAGTTCGCCCTCCGTTCACGCATGAACGGCAGCGCGACGGTCGGCGGGCAGAGCATCGCCACTTGGTACTACGCCGAGCAAGGCACGGGCCCCGGCACGGGGTTCATGGGAGACCGACAGATACCGTCGGTCCACATCGAGCCGATCGAGGGGCAGCTCATCACGGTCGACTTCTTCAACGAGAGCATGATGCCGCACACGATCCACCTGCACGGGCTGGACGTGGACCAGGCGAACGACGGCGTGCCGGAGACCTCCGCAACGGTCTACCCGATGCAGAGCACGACGTACCAGTTCACCGCTCCGCACGCGGGGACGTATCACTACCACTGCCACGTCGACACGGTGCTGCACTACCCGATGGGGATGCACGGCGGCGTGATCGTCCGACCGCCGGACGGCTCGATCGACAAGGCGTGGGCCGGCGGACCGACCTTCGATGAGGAGGTCCTCTGGCAGCTGCACACCGTCGATCGAAGCTGGCACTCCCTGATGGGTTCGGGCCCGCAGACGGCGCGCTTCCACCCCGACGGCTTCCTGTTGAACGGGAAGGAGGAGCCCGCCTCCCTCGACGATCCCTACACAAAGGTCGTCTGCCCGCTCGGCGGCAAGGCCTACATCCGCATGATCAACGCCGCCTTCCAGTGGGCGCGCGTGTCGCTCGGCGGGTTGACCTTCGAGATCGTGGCGACCGACGGGCGGCCGATGCCGACCCCGATCGCCGCGGGCACCTGGGAGATCGGTCCCGGCGAGCGCTACGACCTGCTCGTGAGCGGCACGCAGGTCGGCCAGTACATCGCCCAGATCGACTACCTCGATGACTACACGGGCGCGGTCCTCGGAAGCGCCAGGACGCGCGTGGAGATCGTCTGAGTACCGCCGGCGACGGAAACCGGTAGGCTCGGCCGCATGAGCGGCGGACTCGTAGCGAACGCGAGACACGGATTCCTGGGACATTGCGGCCGACGCACGCGCCGGGTGTTATCCACCGGCGACGTGATCCTCGCTTCGACCGTCCTCGCCGCCCTCGCCGCCGCCGGGGGCGACGTCTCCGTGCACTTCGAGACACCGCACGTCTCGCCCCTCGCCCTCTCGCCCGATGGCAAGACGCTCTGCGCCGTCAACACCGCCGACGGCCGTCTGGAGGTGATCGACGTCTCCGGGGACGACCCCCTCCTGACCGTCGGCGTCCCCGTCGGCCTCGCCCCCGTGTCGGTCCGCTTCCGCGACGAGGGCGAGGTCTGGGTCGCCAATCACGTCTCCGACAGCGTCAGTGTGGTCGACCTGCCGACGCGCACCGTCGTCGCCACCCTCGAGACCGCCGACGAGCCCTGTGACGTCGTCTTCGCCGGCGAGCCCCCGCGTGCCTTCGTCTCCTGCTCCCAGGCGAATCGGATTCTGGTCTTCGATCCCGCCGATCTCGACGCGGCGCCGCTCGCGGTCGAGATCGAGGGCGAGGACCCGCGCGCCCTCGCGCGCAGCGCCGACGGGAAGACGGTGTACGCCGCGATCTTCGAGTCCGGCAACGGATCGACCATCCTCTCAGGCGGCTTGGACGGCTCGCGCCCCTTCTCCTACCCGCCAGACGCCGTCGGCGTCGCCGACGGGCCGCACGCGGGGCTCAACCCGCCGCCGAACGCCGCCGGCGCCTTCGCACCGGTGCCGGCAGCGGACAACCCGCCGCCGCCGCGGGTCGGCTTGATCGTCAAGCGCAAGGAAGGCGGACGCTGGCTGGACGACACCGGGGGCGACTGGACGGACTTCGTCAGTGGCCCGCGCGCGCCCCTCTCGGGGCGGCCGATCGGCTGGGAGCTCGTCGATCACGACCTGGCCGCGATCGATGCGCACGACCTCTCGGTCACCTACACCGGCGGGCTGATGAACCTGTGCATGGCGCTCGCGGTCCACCCCCGAACCGGCGCGGTGTGCGTGGTCGGCACCGACGCCACCAACGAGGTCCGCTTCGAACCGCGCCTCAACGGCCGCTTCCTGCGCGTGAACGCCGCCTTCGTCGGCGCCGCCGGCGCGAAGGTCGTCGACCTCAACCCGCACCTCGACTACAGCGCCGCGACGGTCCCCCAAGCAAGGCGCGATCTCTCCCTGGGCGACCCGCGCGCCATCGTGTGGAGCGCGTCGACGGAGAAGGGCTTCGTGAGCGGGATGGGCTCGAACAACCTGGTCGTGATCGACGCCGCCGGGGCGCGCGCGGGGCGCTCGGCCACCGTGGAGGTGGGCGAGGGGCCTACCGGTCTCGCCCTCGACGAGGTGCGCGGTCGGCTGTACGTCCTCGCTCGCTTCGAGGCCGCCCTCTGCGTGGTGGACCTCGCCGAGGAGCGCGAGACGGCGCGCATCGCCTTCCACGACCCCACGCCGCCGGCGATCCGCGCCGGCCGCCGGCTGCTCTACGACACCCACGCGACCTCCGGTCTCGGACACATCGCCTGCGCCTCGTGCCACGTGGACGCGCGCATGGATCGCTTGGCCTGGGACCTCGGCGATCCCGCCGGCGAGGTCACGCCGATCGCGGGCCGCAACCTCGGGGCGGGCTTCCCAGGCTTCACCGGCTTCGAGGACTACCACCCGATGAAGGGGCCGATGACGACCCAGACCCTGCAGGGCGCCGTCGGGCTGGAGCCGCTGCACTGGCGCGGGGACCGCATGGGGCTGGAGGACTTCGCGCCGGCCTTCCGCTCCCTGCAAGGCGACGACGAGCTCCCCACCGAGGCGGAGATGGCCGCCTTCAAGCTGTTCCTGGAGAGCATCCACTACCCGCCCAACCCCTTCCGCGACGGCGACAACTCCCTCTCCGAGCGTGTCGCGCTCCCCGGACACTTCACCAGCGGGCGCTTCGGCGAGGCGGGGCGCCCCCTGCCCGACGGGGACGCGCGGCGGGGGCACGCGCTGTTCGACCGAGGCGCACTCAACGCGGGCAGGCTGCACTGCTCGACCTGCCACACCCTGCCGACCGGTGCGGGGACCGACTCGCGCTGGAAGGGCACGGGCTACGCGCCGATTCCCGCCGGGCCGCGCGGGGAGCGCCACCACGCCCTGTTCGCCGGGGACGGCTCGTCCCAGCACCACTTCAAGATCCCCCACCTGCGCAACGCCTACGAGAAGGTCGGCTTCGAGACCACGCGCCCGACCGCCCGCGCGGGCTTCGGGTTCCTGCACGACGGAAGCGTCGACTCCCTGGCGCGCTTCGTTTCCCAGCCCGCCTTCGCCGTGGCTGACGATCAGGACGTGGCGGACGTCGTCGCCTTCCTGTTGAGCCTGACGGGCTCCGACCTGCCCGCGGCCCGCGAGGGCGACCTGCGTCACCCGCCGGGGACGCGCAGCCGCGACGCCCACGCGGCGGTCGGCAGGCAGACGACCGTCTCCGGAGGCAGCGAGCCCGCGCAGAACCGGTGGGGGCGGATTGCGGCCGCCGTGGCTCGCGCCCGGACGGGGGCGGTGGGGTTGGCCGTCAAGGGCGTGCGCAACGGCGAGCGGCGCGGCTGGGTCCACGCGGGGGGCGGTCGATTGCAGTCCGACCGCGAGGGCGAGACGATCGGGTGGGAGCACCTGTTGCGCTCGACCCTGACGGGCGAGCGGCTCACCTGGACCGAGTTCCCCGCCGGCGCGGCGCGGCGCGCGGGCATCGACCGCGACGGTGACGGCGCCCTCGACCGCGACGAGCTCGACCTCGGCAGCGATCCGGCCGACGCGGCGAGCGTGCCGCCGGTCACCGGTCGGCGCGCCGGCTGCGGGACTTCCGACGCCCCGCAAGCGTGGCTGCTCGCGACGACCCGGCAAGCGCCCCACTTCAGCGCCGCCGGCCTGGCCGTGGGCTGCCTGTGCCTGCTGGTCACCGGCGAGCCCGGCGCCGGCGGAGCACCCTTCGCGGAGACCACGAGCGACACGGCCGTCCTCGCCTTCGGCGTCGCCGACGAGGCGGGAGCGGTCCGCCTGCGCGTGGGGCCCCACGCGCCCGTGCGCGCCGCGGGCACGCGCCTGCGCTTCGCGCTCCGCTGGCGCGCTCCCGCCTCGTACCCGGGCGGAGCGCGCCCGCTCCTCGGCGGCGTCTTCGAGTTCGACCGGCCGTGAGGGCTTCGCCCTCAGCTGAACAACTTCCGCACGCGACCGGCTGAGTGGTCGGGGAAGAAGTCCTTGGGCACGTCGAAGCGGAAGTGCTTGTGCAGCACCTCGGCGAAGACGTCGCGGAAATCGGTGGTGACCTCGAGGTCACGGCGCTGGTAGAGGTCCGCCTCGGCCAGGCCCGTCCACTTGCCGTGAACGCGCCCGCCGGCGACCTCCCCGCCCAAGAGCAGCATCGAGCCGCCGTGGCCGTGGTCGGTGCCGGAGTTACCGTTCTCGCGGCAGGTGCGGCCGAACTCGGTCATCACCATCACGAGCGTCCAAGGCAATCTGGCCATGGTTTTCGCTCCCTGGTAGACTCCTAAGCATGCCTTGCCCGTCTCTATGGGCCT
>DASCMO010000040.1:0-40850 GCA_036010965.1 Planctomycetota bacterium
ACCGCGCCGACCTGCGCGAGCGCGGCGCGCGGATCCACCACTTCCTGGCGGACCACGCCCACCTCGTGCGCATGGACGAGGCGCTCGCGGCCGAGGTCGCCGGCCTGGCCCACGTGCGCTGGGTCGGGCCCTACCATCCCGAGTACCGGCTCGAATCCTGGCTGCTCGAGCAACTCAGCGCCGACACCCTGGGCAGCCCCGTGCGCTGCTTCGTCCAGGTCTTCGAGAAGGGCCCGGCCCAGAAGGCGCTCGTCGCCCGACGCATCCGAGAGCTGGGCGGAACGATCGAGGCCCAGATCCCCGATGGCTACCGCCTCGAGGCCACCCTCGACGCGCAGCAGCTGGCCCAGGTCGCGGCCTTCGACGAGGTGCTCTTCATCGACCGCTGGTCCGCGCCCGAGGTGGACCTCAACAACGTGCGGGCCGTGGGCGGCGCGAACCAGCTCGAGAACGCGACCGGCTTCTCGGGGGAAGGTGTCGCCGGCGAGTGCCTGGACTCCGGCGTGCGGGAATCCCATGTGGCCTTCCAGTCCAACCCGATCCTGATCCACGGCAACGACAACTCGGACAACGACCATGGCACGAAGGTCACCGGCTGCGTCTTCGGGGACGGGACCGGACAGACCTCGGCGCGCGGCCTGCTGCCCGACGGCCAGCCGATCTTCTCTTCCTTCCACAGCCTCGGGAACCGCTACCAGCACACGGCGCAGCTGCTGGCAGCACCCTACTTCGCGGTCTTCCAGACCAACAGCTGGGGCGGGAGCCTGACGACCAGCTACAACTCGACCTCGATGGAGATGGACGACATCCTGTTCGACTTCGACATCACCATCACCCAGTCCCAGAGCAACACGGGCAACCAGCAATCGCGCCCCCAGGCCTGGGCCAAGAACATCATCGCCTGCGGCGGCATCCGTCATCAGAACGACTCCAATCTGAACAACGACTCCTGGAGCGGCGCCGGCAGCATCGGTCCCGCGGCGGACGGCCGCGTCAAGCCCGACCTCAGCTTCTGGTACGAGAGCATCTGGACCACCGACAACGACTCCAACACCGACTACACCACGAGCTTCGGGGGCACGAGCGCCTCCACCCCCTGCGTGGCCGGACACGTCGGCCTCGTGCAGCAGATGTGGTCCGAGGGCGTCTTTGGAAACGACCCGCTGGGCAACACGGTCTTTGAGCGCCGCGCCAAGGCGACCACCGTGCGAGCCCTGCTCGTCAACAGCGCCACGTCCTACAACTTCAACGGTACGGGGCACGACCTGACGCGCACCCACCAGGGCTGGGGACTGCCCGACCTGGGGACCCTCCACGACCTGCGCGACAAGCTGTTCGTGGTCAACGAGGAGGACCTGCTCACCAACCTCCAGAGTCGTTCCTACGATCTCCAGGTCGAGCCCGGAGAGACGAGCCTGAAGGCGACCCTGGTCTACCTCGACCCGGCCGGGACGACCAGCTCCTCCCTGCACCGCATCAACGACCTCTCCTTACGGGTCACCTCGCCGACCGGCCTCACCTACTGGGGGAACAACGGCCTGCTGTCTGGGAACTGGTCCACGAGCGGGGGCAACTCCAACACCGTGGACGTGATCGAGAACGTGTTCATCCAGGGCCCCCTGGCCGGCGCCTGGACCGTCGAGGTGTTCGCGGACGAGGTCAACGCCGACAACCACGTCGAGACGGGCGCGCTGGACGTCGACTACGCCCTGGTCGTCAGCGGCGTACAGGCGGCCGCTCCCTGCGACGACCCCCAGCCCTACTGCACCGCCAAGACGACCTCCATGGGGCTTGAGCCGCAGATCACCTGGTCCGGCCAGCCCAGCGTCTCCCAGAACGCCTTCGCGGTCCATGTCCTCAACGCGATCCCCAACCAGGCCGCCCTGGCCTTCTACAGCGACAACCAGAACAACCTGCCCTTCATGGGCGGGACCCTCTGCCTCGCGCCGCCCTTCTTGCGCACCTGGCCCGTCCAGACCGACCTCTTTGGAGACGGATCCTGGGCCCTGGACATAACCGGCCGCACGCCCGGAGCGACCCAGCACTACCAGATCTGGTTCCGGGATCCGGCCGACCCGACCGGGTTCGGCGTGGGCCTGACCGCGGCCCTGGCCGTCACCTACTGCGAGTGAGGGCGCGCTCGGCGCGCGGGTTCAAGGCGCGGCAGCGACGGCCGCCAGGATCCGGCGGGCGCGAGCCTCGATCAGGTCGAAGCGGCCGGCCCCCACCTCCTCGGAGTCGAAGAGCGGCGCCACGAAGCCCAGGGCGTGGGCGCCTGCGGCCAGGTGGGCGGCGGCGTTGCCCGCATCGACACCGTGAGTGGGCACCAGGCGCAGGAAGGGCAGGGGCCCCAGGCAGGCGCGCACGAAGGCCGGGCCGTCCCCGGGCCCCGGGAAGAGCTTCTGCAGAGGAGCGCCGGCGCGGTGAGCGCGCAGCATCTCCGTCGGTGTGTGGGTTCCTGGCATGGCGGCCAGGTCCAGGGACCTGGCCTCCTCGATGACCGCCTCGTCAACGACCGGCGAGACGACGAAGCGCGCTCCGGCCTCGGCCACAGCGCGCACCTGCTCGGGTTCGAGCACCGTCCCGGCCCCCACCAGGAGATCCGGCCGCCGGGAGAACTCGCCGATTCGCTCCAGGGCGCCGGGGGTGGTGAGGGTGAACTCCACGACGCGAAAACCGGCCGACACGGCCGCTTCCATGGCCCCCGCCGCGGCCTCTTCGAAGGGCGTCCGAAGGATGGCAGAGGCGCGTGTGCGCCCCAGGATCTCGACCACTTGCGCTGCTGTCACGGCTTCTTCCGATGGTTGATCAACATGGTCGTGAGCCTAGCCCGGCGGCCGGGGCCCACACAAGGGCGCAAGAGGCCGAGGCTCTGCTCGGCGGCCCTTCCCCGGGCCACGCTCCGCGGGCTACCCTGCCCCGATGAGCGCACTCATCGCCGCCATCGATCAGGGCACCACTTCCACCCGCTGCATCCTCTTCGACGCCAGCGGCGAGCCGGTCGCCCTCGCCCAGACCGAGCACGCGCAGCACACGCCCGCTCCCGGCCTGGTGGAGCACGACGCCGACGAGGTGCGGCGCAACACAGAGATCGTGGTGCGCGAGGCCCTCCAGGCCGCCGGTGCTCCCACCGTGGCCGCGGTAGGCATCACGAACCAGCGCGAGACCGTGGTGTTCTGGAACCGGCTCACCGGAGAGCCCTACGCCAACGCGATCGTCTGGCAGGACACGCGCACGCGCGAGCTGTGCGTGGAACTCGCGGGCGACGAGGGCCCGGACCGCTTTCGCCAACGGACAGGCCTGCCCCTCTCGACCTACTTCAGCGGACCGAAGATCACCTGGGCCCTGGAGCACGTCCCCGGGCTGCGAGACGAGGCAGCCGCGGGCCGCGCCCTGTGCGGAACGATGGACTCCTGGGTCATCTGGAACCTGACCGGCGGGCCGCGCGGCGGACGGCACGTGACCGACGTGACCAACGCCTCGCGCACCATGCTGATGGACCTCGCAACCCTCGATTGGAGCGAAGAGCTCCTGCAGGCCTTCTCCGTCCCGCGCTCGATGCTGCCCGCGATCGTCTCCTCGAGCGACGCCACGGCCTTCGGGGCGACCCTTCCCGACGGCCCCTTCGGCGCGTCCATCCCGATCACGAGTGCCGTGGGCGATCAGCAGGCGGCGCTGATCGGTCAGGGCTGCTTCGCCCCCGGCGACGCGAAGAACACCTACGGAACCGGCTGCTTCTTGCTCTCGAACACGGGCGAACAGCCCGTGGCCTCCACCAGCGGCCTCTTGACCACCGTCGCGTACCGCCTGGGCGACGCGCCGGCGGTCTTTGCCCTCGAGGGCTCGGTGGCCATCGCCGGCGCCCTGATCCAGTGGCTGCGCGACAACCTGGGCTTCTTCGAGCACGCGAGCGAGGTCGAGGAGTTGGCAGGGAGCGTGGAGGACGCGGGCGGGGTCTTCGTGGTCCCGGCCTTCTCGGGTCTGTTCGCTCCCCACTGGCGCCCGGACGCGCGCGGCGTGATCGTCGGCCTGACGCGCTTCGTCGAACGCGCCCACATCGCGCGCGCGGCTCTCGAGGCCACCTGCTTCCAGACACGGGAGGTGCTGGCGGCCATGGAGCAGGACACCGGCATGGTCCTGGAGTGCCTCAAGGTCGATGGCGGGATGATCGCCAACGGGCTGCTGATGCAGATCCAGGCCGACCTGCTCGGGATTCCCGTCGTACGCCCCGCGGTGTGCGAGACCACCGCCGCCGGAGCCGCCTTCGCCGCGGGGATGGCGATCGGGTTCTTCCCGCCGCCGGAGGAACTCGCTCGCCTGTGGCGTGAGGAACGGCGCTGGGAGCCGAGCATTGCGCCCCGGGAGCGCCAGGAGCGCGCGCGTCAGTGGAGTCGTGCCGTCGAGCGCAGCCTGAATTGGGTCGAGTAGGCGCGCGCCTCAGCCCGCGGACGCACGCCAGGCGGTCAGTCGCTCCAGATCGACCCCCGCGCCCCCGCAGACCACCACCAGAACCGGATCGCGCTCCTCCAGGGCCGGCGCCCGTTCGTAGACCGCAGCCAGGGCAGCGCCGCAGGCCGGCTCGACCAGCACGCGGTGGTCGCGTGCGAAGCGCACGCAGGCGTCGATCGCCGCCTCGTCACTGACGACCCAGGAACGGACAGGATGGCGCTCGGCCCAGGCCAGGGCCTCGGCGGCGACCGTTCGAGCCCCGAGGCTGGTGGCCAACGAGGTGATGCCGTCCAGGCTCACCAGCGCGCCAGCCGCCAGAGAAGCGGCAAAGGAGGCCGCCCCATCGGTCTCCACGGCCACGACCTCCACGTCGCTCCAGCCCACCGCGTGCAAGCCTTCGATCACTCCACACAGCAGGCCCCCACCCCCCACGGCCACAACCACGCTCTGGGGTCGCCGACCCGCGGCGGCGACCTCCCGAACCAGGCCGGCGTGCCCCGTCCAGAGCAGGGGATCGTCGAAGGGATGCACGTAGACCGTCCCTTCCTGGTCAGCCAGCTCCAGGGCTCGCAGGTGCGCGTCGTCCCATACCGCACCGTGTTCGAGCACCTCGCCTCCCTCGTTGCGGATGCGCTCACGCATGGCCTCGGGCGTCGTGTGCGGAACGACCACGAGCGCGTCGAGGCCCAGAAGCCGCGACGCATAGGCGACGGCCAGGCCAGCGTTCCCCCCGGACGAGCACACGACGCGCCGCGCGCCTCCATCCCGCGCCGCCCGGCAGGCGGCGCCGTGTCCGCGCAACTTGAAGGACCCCGTCGGCTGAAAAGCCTCCATCTTCAGCAACACCTCGGTCCCCAAGGCGCGACTCAAGGGCGCCGACTCCCAGAGCGGGGTCTCGATGTGCAGATCGCCCACGCTCACATGTCGAAGCCCGTCGGACCCTCGTCCTGCCCGGGTTCGAAATTCCACTGCTCGAGGTCGTAGGTCGTCGCGCGCCGAACGAACAGCACGAGCCCCAAGGCACTCCCGAGGAGGCCACCCACCAGCGCCAGGGGCAACCACCAGGGGAAAAGCTGGGAGCCGCCAAGGTTCTCCCGCACCCCCTCCCAGGACTCCGCCATGACCGGGTGGGTAATGACCTTCACTCCCCAGGCCACGGAGATCACCAGATAGATGGCCCAGTAGTTCCGCACCAGGCGCGAGCGCAGCGCGCCCAGGGTGCTGAGCTTGAAGCGCGGCCGAAACAGGTCATCGGCCACCAGGCTCCCCCACTCACACTCCGGGCTCACCGGGTCACGGCGCAGGATCGGGCCGTAGAAGTTATCCTCGATCATGCGCACCCGGGCCCGCCAGACATCTGCGTAGCGAAAGCGCCGCGCCTCGAAGAGCAGGAAGACAGAGACTACGGCCATGCCGCCGAGCAGGATCCAGTGCGAGTGCCGACCCTCGCCGAAGGAAAAGGTCAGCAGGCCAGCCGTGGTCAGCACGGCCCAGTTGGTCGTGTTGTCGAGACGCAGACGCCAGGCGTTGGCTCGGTAGAGCTCCCCTCGGTAGAGGTGCACGATGGCCGCGATGTACTCCTGGCGGCTGAGGGGCGTGCTCTCGTAGTCGACCCCCAGAGGCTGTTCCTCGTCTAGCAGTTCCGCGCTCACGACAGGTGCATTCGTACCTTTTTGCGGCGCACCGGGGCAAGGCTGGGGGCACTGAAGTTGCTCGGCCGAGGAGCACACCCTGCGCTCAGGAGAGCGCAGAACGAGAAGAACGCACCGGGCAGCAAAGCCGCCCGGCGCGTTCGATTCAACGAAAAGCGACGATCAGTTGAAGGTGATCGTGTGCCCGTTGGTCAGGTTGAAACCATTCCCGCAAGGGCTTCCGCTCGGGTCGCGGTACCAGCTCTGGAAGTGCTTCGTGTCGCCTGCGGCCCAGTTCTCGTTGGGCAGGGGCGAGGTCCACGAGGCGCTGCCGCTGGAGTCAGGACCCTGCACGCCGTGGCGCTGGACACCCTGACCGGCGCAGCGCAGGCCGTCGCCGAAGGTGATGCCAAGGCCGCCGTTGATGGCGTTGCCGCCGCTGAACAGCAGGGCGGGCTGGCCGGGGATCAGGTTGGTAGCGTTGTAGCTCTGGCTACCACCGGCGTTGGAGTCGCCGGTCGCAGCGAGACCACCGCCGCTGCCGCCACTGTTGCCGCAGCCTTCGCCAGCGCCGCCGTTGTTGCCGCAGGGGCAGCCGGTGCCGGTGCCGTCACCGAAGCAAAAGGAGGTGCCGACGTCCTGGGGACCAGCGGGGTCGATGTTGAAGTCATCGAAGTAGACCGGCGACGTGTTGGGAAAGCCGGGGCCGTCCGGGTACAGGTCGAGGGCGTCCACGTGCAGCGTCGCGTAGGCGTCCGTGCCGAACACGCCCATGCTGGGCGGGTAGCTGGCCAGGAAGCTGCCGTCGTAGTAGATGTCGACGTTGTCGCCGTCGAGATCGAAGTCACACCGGACCTCAGCCCAGTTACCGAAGTTGATCGGCGCGGTGACGGTTCCGCTCGTGCCGCAGTCGCACTCCACGATCCCGGAGTCCATGTTGAAACCGACCTGCACCGACCACTCGTAAGGACCGAAGTCGTTGTAGTCGTTCAAGACAATAAAGTACGTCTTGCCGACGGAACCCGTGGGGCACAGCATCATCTGGCTGACGCTGAAGCCGCCACTGTCCATCTGGACCGGGGGAAGCAGGTCGTAGTCGCAGATGGTGTCCGCACCGACGGCCACTTCCGCCGACTGAGCGCCGCCATTGGCCTGAGTGTTGACCACGTTGCTGAAGAGGGTGTTATTGGAGTCCCAACCCTTCCAGCGGTCCTGGCCGTCAAGTTGTCCGAGCGGATACGACTCCATGTCGTCGCTCCAGACCTGCGCCTGCGCGGCGCTGGCCATCACGGCGACGGCGCCGGCAGCCAAGGTGATTTTTCTGAGGTGCCACATCTTCGTTGAATCTCCTAAAAAGAATGAGAGATGTACTTGGGGAGAGCCCCTAGACAGCAGGGGCAAAGTAAGACTTTATCGTACCCCGACCTGGCAAATGGTGCCACCCGTGCCCCAACCATCCCTGAAATGACGTACAAGGCAGTGCCTGCACGGATTCCGGACCAGGTTCGTCAGGGAAGGAAGGTGATCGAACGCCCGTTCGAGAGATCGAAACCGATGCCTCCGCCCTGGGGGTCGCGGTACCAGGCCTGGAACTTCCAGGTCGAGCCAGGGTGGATGTGCGCCGGGTTGGGCGGTCCAACATATTCGTAGTCGAGAGCGAAGATCAGGTTACCCAGGGGATTGGCCGTCCCGACCGGGAAGCGCACGATCCCGGCCGTTCCCGGGCCCACGCACCGAAAGCCGTTCCCGAAGGGCACTTGGGTCTCCTGAGAGCCGTAGAAGAACACGCCGAACTGTCCGGGAGCGATGTCGCTCGCCACCAGGATCAGGTCGTCGGCGCTGATGCTGGTGCTCCCGACCGAACCCATGACGCTCGGCGCGCCCGTGGAGTTCGGTTCGGAAACGCAGTAGTTGTACTCGAGTCCCGGCGCCAGCTCCTCCGCCACCATCAGGTACTCGTCGTGGAACGGCTGGCCGGCGCCGATCGGCAAGGGCGTCAGTTCCCAGGGGTCGGTTTCCAGGCCTGACGCTGCGCGAATTTGAAAGAGTTCGTCGGAGACCGCCATGGAGGGCACCAGGTACTCGCGGTGGAGCTTGAAGAGTCGGTCATCGGGCAGCAGCAGGGAGTACCCCACCTGGCGCAAAACCTGCGCCAGCTCACGAACGCCGTTGTCTTCGTGGAACTCACCGCGCGATTCCCGCCGGGCGTGCCCGAGTATCCCGATCGATGCGTCCTCGAGCACGGGGAGAAATGAGACTCCGTCCACGTCCCCCGCACCCCCCTCGACGAAGTCCATCGTCGTCTTGAAGAGGTCCACCATGTCCACGATCGCCTCCGATTCCCGGCCCGGCTGGTCGATCCCCGCCCAGTTGACGATCAGGGGCGCACGCAAGCCGCGCTCGTACACGGAGCTCTTGAAGCGCGGAACCGCCGACCCCAGTAGCGCGTCGTAGGTCGCTCCGAGGTCGTAGAGGTGGTCGTCCCGCGCCGATTCGAGCACGCGCTCGTCGGTGCCGTTGTCCCCCATGACGATGATCATCGTGCGCTGCCGGCGCCCCGGATCGAGGCCATTCACGAGGTTCCCCAGCTCCGTATCGAAGGCCTCCACCATCGCGCAGTAGTTCTTGAGGATCGTCGGATCTCCCTCCAGGTACTGCGTTGTGTTGACGAGTCCGGCAGGCGGCAGCTCGTCCCAGGGAGAGTGGCACGCGTTGGGCGCAACCAGGGCGAAGAAGGGCTCGTGCACCTCGTTGCAGAACTCCAGGGTCTCGGCAAACTGCAGAGTGGTCGCGTACTCCGTGAGGGGTTCCACGACTCCGTTGTCGGTCCGGTAGTAGTGGTAGTAGCCTCCCTGCGCTCCCGGCGGAAAGGGATGGTCGTCCAGGTTGCGGAAAGTGCAGCGGTAGTCGGCGAAGCGACCGCGCTGGGCGATCCCGTCCCAACCGAGAGCGCCTGGCGTCCCGTTGCCGCCGGGGTCCATCTGGGGCGTCGGCAGGCCCAGGTGCCACTTGCCGAACAACCCCGTCCGGCGCCCTGCGGCCTGCATCACGTCAGCAATGGTCAGGTACACGAAACCGGGATCGCCGAACTCGGCCAGGCCCTGGGGATACTCGCCCACGTGATCGTGGCGGATCGCCGTCCCGACGCCGTGCCGCCGCGGATAGACGCCGCTCAGAAGGCTGGCCCGCGCCACCGAACAGACCGGCCCCGCGTTGGCCCGCAGGAAGGTCACACCGCCATCCGCGAGGGCCTGCAAATTGGGCACGTCGGCGTACAGCAGGCTCGTCGACGGGTCGGTCGTCCCCTCGTAGGGATTGATCGCGTCGTACAGCTCCAGCACGTCGATAGCCAGGTCATCAACCAGCACGACGATCACGTTGTAGGCGTTCTCGCACTCGTCCGGCACGCCGTTCGTGTTCATGTCCAGGCTCGTGCCGGCGGCGATGTCACACTCGTCGGGGACCGAGTTGTCGTTGCAATCCTCGCTCACTCCACCGGCCAGGTCACAGGCGTCCGGCACCGTGTTCTGGTTGCAGTCGGGATCACACTCATCGGGAACCCCGTTCCCGTCGCAGTCCGCGCTCGATCCGTCCGCCAGGTCGCACTCGTCGGGGATCGCGTTCTGGTTGCAGTCGAGGGCGCCCCCGCTCGCGATGTCGCACTCGTCCAGCTGCCCGTTCCCATCGCAATCCGGGCTGCCCCCGCTCGCGAGGTCACACTCGTCGGGCACGCTGTTCGAGTTGCAGTCCAGGGACGTTCCGGCGGCCAGGTCGCAGGAGTCGGGGATGCCGTTCTGATTGCAGTCAGGGCTCGAGCCCGAAGCCATGTCGCAATCGTCGGGCACTCCGTTCGCGTTGCAATCGGGCTCGCACTCGTCCGGGACCTGGTTGGCGTTGCAATCCTGGCTGGTCCCGTCGGCAGTGTCGCACTCGTCCGGCGTACTGTTCAGATTGCAGTCCTGCGAGATGCCGTTCGAGATGTCGCAGTCATCCAAGATCCCGTTTCCGTTGCAATCTTCGCTCGTTCCGGAGCCCAGGTCACAGGAGTCGGGGACGCCGTTCTGGTTGCAGTCGAGGGCGTTGCCGTCCGCGAGATCGCACTCGTCGGGGACCCCGTTTCCGTTGCAGTCGAGACTCGTGCCCGTGGAGATGTCCTGGTCGTCGGGGACGCCGTTCCCGTTGCAGTCCAACCCTCGCCCCCAGACCGGGGAGGACCCGAGCACGAAGCTCAGGAGCACGCAGGCTGTAGCGAGAGAACGCATCGTGGAGGGGACTGACGAGGGTTGAACCGCCTCGGCACGCCGCCGCCGCGCGGTTCGGAGAAGGGGACGCACAGCAGTTTGGGACGATCGCGGGGTACCCTGAATCCTACCCCCCCCGCAACGATCCGGCTCGGCCACGGCGCTACCGATGCCCTACGATGGCTCGCGTGCCCCCTCTCCGACCCAATCCGGCAAGAAGCACGAAGTGCCGGCCGTGAGCTCCCCCACCTTCCGCACGGTGCAGAGGCCCGAGCGCCACGAGATCGACAAGATCAAGGGCTCGCGCTTCGGCGCCAGCCTGTGGCCCCTCGCTGACGAAGGAGAGGTCGCCGGACACCTCGAGTGGCTGCGCTCCCAGGTGCCCGGCGCGACGCACCACTGCTGGGCCTGGCGCCTGGGACGGGACGGGGACCGCTTTCGGGTCCACGACGACGGTGAACCAACCGGCTCTGCCGGGCGACCGATCCTGCAACGCATCGACGGCCATGGATTGACCGACGTGCTGCTGGTCGTCTCGCGCACCTTCGGCGGCACCAAGCTGGGCGTCGGCGGGCTTATCGCAGCCTACGGCACGGCGGCGGCGGAGGTCCTCGAGCGAGCCGAAGTGCGCACCATCACGGTCACGCGCCGCCTGTCGGTGCGCCATCCCTACGATCGTTCGGGCGCCGTGCGAGGACTCCTGGCCGCCATGAACCTGAAGCCGATGGAAGCCGAGTTTAGCGCCGAGGTGCGCTTTGTCGTGGACGTCCCCGAGGGGATCGTCGAGGAGTTCCTCAAGGAACTGCGCGAGCGCACGGCGGGCGGCGCGAGCGCCGACTGACCCCCGTTCGCCCTCCTCAGTGGCTCTCGCGCGGGACGGCGGCGCCGCGACAGCCGACCAGGAAGTCGAGATCGCAGCCGCGGTCGGCCTGCAGCACGCGCTCGATGTAGAGCGCCTGCCAGCCGCCCGACATGGTGGCGATCGGCGGCGTCCAGTCGGCCCGCCGACGCTCGAGTTCCTCGTCGGACACGTCGAGATGCAAGCGCCGCGCGGGGACATCCAGCTCGATCCAGTCGCCCTCGCGCACGAGAGCCAAGGGGCCACCGGCCGCTGCCTCGGGAGCGACGTGCAGGATCGCTGTGCCGTAGGCCGTGCCGCTCATGCGCGCATCTGAGATGCGCACCATGTCGCGCACACCGCGGGCCAAGAGGCGCGCAGGCAAGCCCATATTCCCGACCTCCGCCATCCCCGGATATCCGCGCGGGCCACAGTTCTGGAGCACCAGCACCGAACTCTCGTCCACCTCCAGGGCGGGGTCGTCGATGCGCGCGTGATAGTCCTCGATCGAGGAGAAGCAGACCGCCCGCCCGCGGTGGACGAGCAACTCGGGCGAGGCCGCCGAGGGTTTCAGCACCGCACCCAGGGGGGCCAGATTGCCGCGCAGGACGGCGATTCCGCCCTCGGCGCACAGGGGCCGGTCGAGGGGGCGGATGACCTCGGACGAGTGGTTGGGAGCAGCAGCGCAGTTCTCCCCGATCGTGTGCCCGTTGACCGTCAGGGCGTCACCGTTCAGCAGACCGCCCTCGTCCAGGGCCCGCAGCACCGCCGGCAGGCCGCCGGCGTAGTAGAAGTCCTCCATCAGGAAGCGACCCGAGGGCTCCAGGTCCACCAGGGTTGGGACGCCGCGCCCCGCCAGGTCCCAGTCGTCGAGGGAGAACTCGACCCCGACGCGTCCGGCGATCGCCAGCAAGTGCAGGACCGCGTTCGTCGAGCCGCCCACCGCGCCGTTGACGCGCACGGCGTTCTCAAAGGCCTCGCGCACGAGGATGCGCGAAGGACGCAGGTCCTCGCGCACCATCTCCACGATGCGCCGGCCCGCGAGCTGGGCCAGGGTCAGGCGCCGGGAGTCCACGGCCGGAATGGCCGCGTTCTGCGGAAGCGCGAGCCCCAGGGCCTCCACCATGCAGGCCATGGTCGAGGCGGTCCCCATCGTCATGCAGTGGCCGGCCGAACGGGACATGCAGGACTCGGCGTCCAGGAACTCGTCCAGCTCCATGGCGCCCGCCCGCACCTCCTCGCTGAAGCGCCAGACCGCGGTCCCCGAGCCGATGTCCTGCCCGCGAAACTTGCCGTTCAACATGGGCCCGCCGGAGACCACCAGGGCGGGCAGGTCGCAGCTCGCGGCGCCCATCACGAGCGCCGGAGTGGTCTTGTCGCAACCGCACAGGAGCACGACCCCGTCGATCGGATTTCCGCGGATCGACTCCTCCACGTCCATGCTCGCGAGGTTGCGGAACAACATGGCCGTGGGGCGCAGGTTGGTCTCCCCCAGAGACATGACCGGAAACTCAACGGGAAAACCGCCCGCCTCGAACACGCCGCGCCGCACGCGCTCGGCGATCCCGTCCAGGTGCGCGTTGCAGGGGGTCAACTCCGATGCGGTGTTGCAGATCCCGATCACGGGCCGGCCGTCGAAGAGGTCCGCGGGGTGGCCCTGGCTCTTCATCCAGCTGCGGTGGAGGAAACCGTCGCGGTCTGCGCCGCCGAACCAGGAGGCCGAACGCAGGCCTTGTTTCTCGTCAGCGCCCATCGCTCAGCCTCCAAACTCCGACGGCGGGAGGCCCGTCACGCCCACATCGGCCGCGAAGAGACCGTCCTCGGCCGTGGTGATGTAGAGCACGTCGAGCTCGTCGCCGCCAAAGGCGCAGCTAGTCACATCGCGGGCGGGGACGGGCACGACGCGCTCCACGCTCCCGTCGGGAGCGAGGCGCGTCAGGCGCCCGCCGGCCCAGTGCGCGCACCACAGAAAGCCCTCCGCATCGAAGGTCATGCCGTCGGGCAGCCCCTCCTCAGGGCCGAGGGTGCGCAGGACGCGCCGGCCCGAGAGCGCCCCATCTGTGGGGTCGCGGTCGAAAGCGAAGATCGTCCGGCCGACGCTCTCGGTGTGGACCATCCTCCGGCCGTCGGGGGCAAAGGCCGGGCCGTTGGTCACCACGTAGCCGCTGTCCACGCGCTCGACCGAGAGGTCGGGGGCCAGGCGGTAGAGCGAGCCCGTGGGCCGCACGCAGGCGTCGTCCATCGTGCCGGCGAAGAAGCTCCCGGCCGGATCGCACTCGCCGTCGTTGAAGCGGTTGCCCGGCAAGTCGGCCTCCGGATCGGCGATCGGATCCAGGACGCCGCGCTCGAGGTCCAGAAAGGCGAAACCCGAGCGCGCAGCGGCCACCAGTCCTCCCCCGCGGCGCAGGGCGACGGCCCCCACCTCCTCGGGCAGGGCAAAGGCCTCGCGCCCGTCGGTCGAGGGGGTGAAGCGGAAGCCCACACAGCCCTTGATGTCGAGCCATAGCAGCGCGCCAAGGTCGACGGACCACAGGGGACCCTCGCCCAGGGTCGTGGTCGGGTTCCAGACCGAGGTGACTTTCACGGCCAACATCATCGGCGGCGCCCTGCCCGGACGCAAGGCGTCCGGACGTTCCGGCGAGCCCCGAGGGCGCGCGGCACTACTCGCGCCCGTCCTCGTCCCGCTCGTCGAGAGCGCGCTCGAGCAGACCCCGGAGGTCGATGCCGCGCGGCGCACCGTCGGGCGGAGCCCCCAGCAAGGCAGCGGCGTCCTGGGCGGCCTGGGCGTCCTCGAGGGCGATCGTCCCACCACCGGCGTGCTGCAGAGACAGGGAGAGTCGCCCTAAGGCCGCGTCCAGTTCCAGTACGCGCACCGACACCTCGCGGCCCACGGGCAAGTGCTCGCGCAGGGAGCGGCCGGGACCGAGGCCGGTCTGGGAGGCGTGCACCAGGCCCTCGATCCCCGGCTCGACCTGAACGAAGGCGCCGAACTCGGCCAGACGCGTGACCCTGCCGGCCACGATCCGGCCGGGCGGGTAGGCGGCCTCAGCCACCGACCAGGGGTCTTGCTCGAGCTGCTTGCAACCCAGGTCGATGCGCGCCCCGCGCTCGCGCACGCAGAGCACCCGCGCGCGCAGGGTGTCGCCGAGGGAGACGGCGTCGTCCGGGTGGCGCAGGCGCTGGTGGGAGAGGTTGGAGATGTGGACCAGACCCTCCATCCCGCGCCCGAAGCGCAGGAAGACACCGTAGTCCTCGATGCGAACGACTCGTCCCTCGATCACCTGTCCCGCGGCCAGGCCGGAGAGCTCGCGGTGGCGCTCGCTGGTGCGCTCGCGCTCCTCGACGAGCTTGCGAGAGAGGACCACCCGCTGACGTTCGCGCTCGACCTCGACCACCTCGCAGACGAACTCACGGCCCACGAGCGGAGCGAGGGGCTTGCCGCGGGGCAGACCGCTCTGGGATCGCGGCATGAAGGCGTGCAGGGGGCCGACCTTCAACTCCAGGCCGCCGGGGACCGCGCGCGCGACGCGCGCGCTCACCAGACAGCCCACCTCCAGCTCCTCCCAGAGCGTGAGGCTGGGCTCGGAGCGCAGGTGCAAGGTCCACAGCCCCTCCTCCCGGCCCCCGAGGGTGAACTCGGCTACCTCTCCGACGCGCGGCGGCGCCGAAAAGCGCCGGGCGGACAGGACGCCCTGCATGCGCGGCCCCAACTCGACGAAGACGTCATCTCCATACAGGCCGATGACGGTCCCTTCCCACACCTTCAGGGTGTGGGCCCCGTGGTCCGACTCGGACAATTCGTCGGGCGAATGAGGTTTCACGGCGCGATCCGCAACCCACGTTCGGCGCCCGCCAACCACCGGCGTGAGAACGGCGCGCGCGACGCGAGAGCCCGACCTCTCAGGAGCCGAAGGCGGCCTCGAGGCGCTTCTGGAGCGCGCCGTTGTCGAACTCTTCCTCGACGATGTCGCTACCGCCGACGAGTTGACCGCCGATGAAAACCTGCGGCGTGGTCGGCCAGCTGCTGTAGCCGATCAGGTTCGCGCGCGTGTCTTCCTCATCGAAGATGTTCACCACCTCGTAGGGCCGTCCGGTGCGGTTGAGGATCTCCATCGCGTGGGCGCTGAAGCCGCACATGGGCTGAAACTTCGTGCCCTTGGCGAACACCACGACCTGGTGATTCTCGACGGTCTGCTTGATCTGCTCCGTGTTCATCGCTGTTCCTCCGCCCCCTTCACGGGGTGCTGGTCTTGATCTTCAGGGCGTGGATGGCCTGTGTCAGGTGTTCTCCGCAGGCGGCGTGTACGAGCTTGTGCTGCTCGATCAGGCTCTTGCCCTCGAAGAGGTTCGAGACGATGTGCACCTCGAAGTGGTCCGACGTACCGGTCAGGTCGAAGACCTGGACCTCATCGCCTTCGAAATGCTCCTTAAGTAGGCTCTTGAGTCCCTCGACGCTCATCACCGGTCCGTCCTCCATGGCTGCCACTCGCGCACCTGCAAAGGGCAGGCGCGAGCCGGGCATTTTACTCTCCCTCTCGCGTGAGAGACATCTTTCTCCAACGCCCTTCCACGAGCCTCCTGCCCCATGCCCTCTTCACTCGCCGCATCGTGCGCGGCAAGGCGACCCCCTTCCAGCTCATAGCAGCCACGCTCCTGACCTCCCAGCTGGTGGTCGTCCCGGGCCTGGCCAAGGGGCCGGGCCTGGTCCTCACCGTCGCTGCCCTGCTGCTGTGCGTCAGCGCCAACCTCGCCCTGGCCCTGCTGCTCGCCGGCCCTCTGCGCCTGGCCGCCCTGATGCTTATGCCGGTCTCCTTCGCCGTTGGCCGCTTCCTGCTCGACTGCCCCACGCGCGGCCTGTTCGAGGCCGCCGTCGACACTCCGCTCCTGGCCAGGGTCGGCTGTGATCACTACGCCACGAGCGGTGGCCCGGTCGTGGGCTAGATCGAATCGGGGAGCGGCTCCTCGGGGAGGAGGGAAAGCGAGGCACCAAGAAAGACAAGCAGGACAAGGAAGCCGGAGCTGAACTCGCGAGCCCGCGTGGACGCCCGATCGCAGCACGGCCCTGGCGAGGGTCGGGGGCGCCCCGTAGAGTGACCGCGTGCTGCTCTCGCTGCTGATCGCCTGCTGTGCCCAGGACGGAGGCGCGCCGAACTCCGCTCCCGCCGGTGCACTGGACGACGCCCTCCCGCGCCACCCGGAAGAGATCGCCAGGGACGTCGACGCCTGCGAACGCGCGGCCGAGGGGGCACGGCGCGGCTTCCGCGTGGGCCTGCTCAAGGGCCTGGCCCAGGGCGACTGGGAGCGGGTCACGCGCGCCTTCGAACCCGACGCTCGGGGCCGCCTGCCGCGCGCCGATCAGGGCCGGCCCGTGTCGGCCGCCGGCCTCGAACTGACCCTCTTCGAGGCCGGGGGCCTGGGAGCCCTGGAGCGCGCCGACCTGGTCGCGGCCCTGCGCTCCCACTTCGAGGACTGGGACGAGGTTAGGCGGGCGACGATCGAGATCGACGCCTTCGTGCTCGCCGAAGACCACTCCGGCGCCCTGGCCAGCCTGCACCTGACCGTCGCCGGTTCCCTCCCCGACGGAGGCCTCGCCGTGCTCGAAGCCGACCTGTCCTGCGAGCTCGTCGCCCACTCCACGACGCGCTGGACCATCGCGCGCGTCCTGTGGGTCGGGGGCCACTCCGGCCGGGGCGGCGCGCCTGCCTTCGCGGACGTCAGCGGACCGATGGGCTTCCACTTCAACCTCTCCGAGGCGAACCGCGCCCTGACGCGCGAGCTCGTGAACGAGCGCGCCCTGGACGCCGCGGGCGGCGTGAGCGTCATGGACTGGAACCGCGACGGCTTGCCCGACCTGTTCCTCACCCGTCACCGGCAGGCCAGCCTGCTGCTATTGAACGACGGCCGCGGAGGGTTCGAACGCGGCGAGGTACCCTTCGAGCTGCCCGCCGACAGCCCGGCCAGCGTGGCCTTCGTCGACCTCGACGGCGACGATCTCGAGGAGCTCGTGAGCGGCCGGGTGCGACCGATCGCCACGGACCGCGCCCGGGTCGATCTGTGGACGCGGGTGGACGGCACCTGGACCGCCGTCGAAGGCGCCCTGGAGTTCGCCGTCGGGCGCGGCGTGCGAGACCTGGACGTGCAGTCGATCGTCCCCGCCGACTTCGACGGCGACGGGCGCCTGGACCTGTTCTTCTGCGTGCTCTCCGACTCGCGCACGGAGCGCGAGGCACCGGACACCTTCGCCACCTTCGACGGCGGCGACAACCTGCTCTTCATCAACCGCGGCGGGCTCGCCTTCGACGAGCAGTCGGACGAGCGCGGCATCGCCGGACGCCAGCTCACGCGCAGCGCCCTCGCGCTGGATGTGGACGGCGACGGCGATCAGGACCTGATCGAGGGCAACGACCGCGGCCCGGACCGGCTGCATGAGAACCTCGGGAACGGGCACTTCGAGGCACACGTTGATCACCCGCTCTCGCGGGTCTTGTCGAACACGACCGGCATCACGCTCGAGGCCGGTGCGGCGCTGGGGTCCTGGGATCTTTACCTGGCGGGCACCCACTCGAGCGCCGCCGGGCGCATCGTCCCCGCGCTGGTGGGGCTGCCCGCCGCCGTGCGCGCCGCGGCCCTGGACGCCGGAAGCGGCGGCCGCCTGCTGACGGTCAGCGCGGACGGTTCCTGGTCCGTGGGCGTGCACTCGGCGGCCCTGGCGCGCGCCGGGCGCTCCTGGGCGCCGCTCTTCGTCGACCTCGACAACGACGGAACGCGCGAGCTGCTGGTCCAGAACGGCGGCACGACCCACAGCGCCCGGCGCGCGCCCGACTGGGACACCTACCACTGGCGACAGGTGGTCATGGACGCCCTGGCCGCCCACCAGGGCACGGCCCGCGATCCGATCACCGCCGGACGGGAGACCGACTTCAGCGGCTCGCACGCCGGACGTCAGCGCGACCGCCTATTCCTCGCCGTCGAGGGCGCCCCGACGGGTTTCGTCGACGTCGCCCCGCTCCTGGGCCTCGACCTCGAACGCGACGGGCGCAGCGCCGCCGCCATCGACTTCGACGGCGACGGGGACCTGGACCTGGCTCTGCTCGGCCTGCAGGACCTGCGCCTGCTGGAGAACCGCGCACCGCCCGCGCACTTCGCGCGCGTGAGCCTGCGGGCCAGCGACGGCGCTTCGCGCGCCCTGGGGGCGGTGGTGACCCTGACTGCCGGAGGCGTCACCCGGCGCGGCCTGGTGCGGGCCACGGACGGCTACCAGAGCGCGATCCCCGCCGAGCTGCACTTCGGCCTGGGAACGGCCGAGGGCATCGAGCACCTGCGCGTCGAGTGGCCTGGGGGCGAGGTCGAGGAATGGAGCGACCTGCCCGTCGACCGCCGCCTGGTCCTGCGCGAGGGCGAGGGCGAGGTGCACAGCGCCGCCCTCGAAGCCTGGCCCGCCGGCTGGACCCTGGCCCCGACGGACCCGTCCCTGAAGGAGCTCTCCGCCATCGGGATCGACGGGGTCGAGGCCTGGGTGCTGGCGCAGGAACGACCGACGGTGGTGGTCTTCATCGGCGTCGAGGACAGTGCGGGGGCGCGCGCTGTCGAACGCGAGGCCACGCGTATCGGTTCCGCCGTGCGCTTCGTGGCCGTGCGAGTGGAGCCCGACGATGGGCGCTGGGCCGAGAGAGCGCCGGGCGACACGGTCCTCCACCTGCGCGCGGACGACGAACTGCTACGCGCCTGCTTCCCGCCCGACGGGCGCGCGCTCCTGCCCTCGACCTTCGTCTTCGCCGCCACGGGCGAACTGCGACGCGCCGTCGCGGGATCGCTGGATGTCGCGCGCCTCGAGCCCCTGCTGGACTCTCTCGAAGAGGAGCCCGAGTGCGTCGCCGATCTCCTGCGCCTCGGTCGCTGGCACGCCCGGCACGGCCGGGCGGAGGACGCCCTGGACCACTTCCGGCGCGCCCTGGCCGTCGATGCCGACCTGCCGGTGGCGCACAACGAGGTCGGCAAGCTGTGGCTTGGGGTGGGCGAGATCGAGCGCAGCGAGGCGCGCTTCGCCAAGGCCGCCGCCCTCGACCCCGACTTCGCGGAGGCCCAGTTCAACCTGGGAGCGGCGCGCGTGCGCCTGGGCCGCCCGGCCCAGGCACTGGCCCCCCTGCACGCCGCCTGGCGTGTACGCGGCGACGAGCTGGCAATCCTGCTCGCCCTGGGCAACACAGCGGCCCTGGCCGGCGATAGCGAACAGGCCCTCGAAGTACTCGCCACGGCCGCCGGGATCTTCCCCGAGAGCGCCGCCTGTTTCGAGTTGCGAGGCCTGGTCCTCAAGCAGGTCGGCCGCATCGAAGAGGCCCGCGCCCACCTGCGGCGCGCCCTGGACCTCGACGGCAATCTGGAACGCGCGCGCGAAGCCCTGGAAGACCTCGCCGGGCACTGAGCAGCGAAATAGTTCGCCTCTACGGGCCTCGCCCCTGGCGCTCAGCAGCCGAAGCTATCCGCGACGGCCGGCCCGCTGGGAGTGATCGACCAGTTGGAGAGCAAGACCACGCCCACCTGCCTACCGAACTACTCGCGCTGAGAGAGATACCGTCTAGCGAGCCCGCTCTGGTTCGCCAACGCTCGTCCACTTCTCCACCCCCGTGCCCTGCGGCCCCGCACTCCCAACGTCGGCGCGCAGGCAGCGCCGTGAGCGGAGCCAGAGGAAGAGCGAGGATTGGCGAACCAAAGCGGGCTCGGTATCCTTCGCCGTCCCCGTCGTCAGGAGAACCCGATGAAGATCCGCGCAGCAGTCCTCGAGCAATTCGGTGAGCCGCTCGTCGTCCAGGAAGTGGACCTGGCCCCGCCGCGCGCGGGCGAGGTGCTGGTCAAGATCCACGCCTGCGGCGTGTGCCACACCGACCTCTACACCCAGAGCGGAGCGGATCCCAGCGGCTACACGCCCTGCGTCCTGGGGCACGAGGGCGCCGGCGTCGTCGAGGAGGTCGGCGACGGCGTCGCGAGCCTCGCGGTCGGCGATCACGTCGTCACCCTCTTCTCTCCCGAGTGCGGAGAGTGCGCCCACTGCCAGAGCGGCCTGACCAACATCTGCACGGCCATCCGCCCCACCCAGGGGCGGGGGGTCCTGCCCGACGGGACGGCGCGCCTCTCCCGCGACGGCGAGCCGCTGCTGCACTTCATGGGCACCTCGACTTTCGCCGAGTACACCGTCATGCCGGAGATCGCCCTGGCCAAGGTCGATCCGGCGGCCTCCCTGGAGAGCGTCTGCCTGTTGGCCTGTGGAGCGACCACCGGCCTGGCCGCCGCCCTCTGGAAGGCCGAGGTGCGGCGCGGCTCGACCTGCGCCGTCTTCGGCACCGGCATGGTGGGCCTGGGAGCGATCGTCGGTGCGCGCCTGGCCGGCGCCGAGCGCATCATCGCCGTCGATCTCTCCGCGGAGCGCCTCGAGCTGGCGCGACGCCACGGGGCCACGGACCTCGTGCAAGCCTCCGCCGGGGTGGTTGCCGAGATCCTCGACATGACCGACGGCATGGGCTGCGACTACACCTTCGAGGGCACCGGCCGCGTCGACGTGATGGAACAGGCGGTCGAGTCAGCACGAATGGGTTGGGGCGTCTGCACCATCCTGGGAGTGGCGGGCAAGGGCGAGCAACTGAAGATCACGCCGCGCCTGTTGATCACCGGCCGCAAGGTCCAGGGCGGCAGCTTCGGCGGCGCCCGGGGACGCACCCACGTCCCCCAGCTGGTGGACATGTACATGGCGGGCAAGATCGACCTGGACGGCTTTGTCTCCCACCGCATCACCCTCGACGAGGTCAACCGCGGCTTCGAGCTGATGGAAGCCCAGGACGGCGTCCGCTCGGTGATCTGCTTCTGACGCCCACGGCCGCGCAGTGATCATCGAGAAGACCACGAGCCCGCAGTGGCTCTCGAACACCTGGCTGGTGGCTGACGAGCCCGGTGGGCACGCGGTGATCATCGACACGGGCGGCCCCACCGAACCGATCCGCGCGTCCATCGAGAGACTGCGTCTGACCGTCACCCACGTCCTGTGCACCCACCACCACTTCGACCACGTGGCGCACAATGCACAGTACGCAAGCGACCTGGGCTGCCCGATCTGCGGTCACGGCGCCGAGCGGGAACTGTTCGGCGACCTCGACATGGAGCTGGCAGACGGCCAGGAGATCGAGAGCGGTGACCTCGTGATCCGCGCCCTGCACATCCCTGGACACACCCAGGGGCAGCTCGCCTTTCTGGTCAACGAGGAGCGGGTGTTCACTGGGGACACCCTCTTCCGACGCGCCGTGGGCGGGACCCGCGCGCCGGGGCACGGGACCTTCGACCAGCTGCGCGATTCGATCATGGAGCGCCTCCTGCGCCTACCCCACGACACCGCCGTCCACCCCGGCCACACCGACGAGACGACGATCGGCGAGGAGTGGGAGGAGAACCCCTTCGTGCGCATCTGGCGCGACCTCGACACTCCGGCGCAGCGAGCATGCGAGGTCGCCGGAGAGCCCGCGCTCCTGCTGCTCGAAGCCCGCGACTACGACGGCGGCACGAAGTGCATGGTGCGCTGGGAGAGCGGGGAGCTGGACATCGTCCCCGGCTCGCGCGTGCGCGCGGACGCCTAAGGGCCGAGCCGAAAAGTCATGCGCCGCGAGCTCCCCTTCCTGCTTCCCTACCTGCGCCGCCACCTGGCTGCGTACGTCATCGGGAGCGTCTGCGTCGTCGCCAGCATCTTCCTGAAGCTACGCATCCCGGCCTTCCTGAAGGACGCCTTCGACGTCCTCGAGGGCAGCGCCGGCCGGGGCCAACAGGCGCGCGAGGAGGTCTTCGCCATCGCCCTCTGGATCGCGGCCTATGCCCTGATCGTGGCGATCCTGCGCACGATCAGCCGCCTGATGGTCCTGGGCAGCTCGCGGCGGCTAGCCCACGACTTGCGCGCGGAACTCTTCAGCCACCTGACGCGCCTCGCGCCCTCGTTCTTCGTGCGCAACCCCACGGGCCAGATCATGTCGCGCTTCCTGAACGACATGCAGAATGTCCAGGGGCTCGTCGGACCGGTGATCATGTACCTGGCCGAGACCCTGACGCTCTACGCGATCGCCGTCCCGATGATGGCGGACATCGAGCCGACCCTGACCCTGGTCGCCCTGGCACCCTTCCCGTTCTTCCTCTACGCCTCGCGGCGCATGGCGGTGCACATCCAGGAGGGCAGCCGCACCGCCCAGAACTGCCTGGGTGAGATCAGCGCGCGGGTGGACGAGAGCCTCGAGGGACAGGCCGTCATCAAGACCCTCACCCTCGAGGAAGTCGTCAGCGAGCGCTTCGAGGAGCACTGCGCGCGCTACCGCGCCCTGAACCTCTCGGTCACGCGCAAGCGCGCGCTCCTTATCGGGCTG
The DNA here is from genome assembly GCA_036010965.1 of Planctomycetota bacterium. Taxonomy (GTDB): domain Bacteria; phylum Planctomycetota; class UBA1135; order UBA1135. Next base: position 22,550 of record DASCMO010000040.1, read on the forward strand.
ATGATGGGCCTGGCCTCGCTCTCGACCCTGATCGTGCTGTTCCTGGGCACGCCGCGCATCGTCCCCGCGGACCAGTCGGGCTTCACCCTGGGCTCGATGCTCTCGCTGATCTTCTACCTGGGGATGCTGACCTCGCCGACGCGCACCCTGGGTTTTGTGATCAGCTCCGTGAAGCGCGGCGCCGCGGCCCTCGGACGGGTGCGCGAGATCATCGACAGCGAGGTGACCCTGGGTGACCCGCCGGGCGGCCCGCCCTGGCCGCAAGTCGGCCCCGGGGCCATCGAACTGCGAGGCCTGACGATCCGTCACCCACCCCTGGCCGAACAGCCGCACCTCTCCGGCAGCCGACCGACGAGCGCGCACACGATCGCCGGTGAGGATTCCGGGCGGATCGTCCTCGAAGACGTCTCGGTCACCGTGCCGGCCGGCACGACGCTGGGCATCGTCGGCCACACCGGGGCCGGGAAGACGACCCTCGTGCGCGCCCTGGCGGGCCTGCAGGAGGTAGATCCCGGCCAGGTCTTCGTCGACGGCGTCGACATCACGCTCATGCGACCGAAGGACCTGCGCCGAGCCGTGGGATTCGTCTCCCAGGACGCGTTCCTGTTCAGCGAGAGCGTGGCGCAAAACGTCGCCTACGCACGCCCCGACGCGACCCGTGAGGAGGTCTCGCGCGCCCTCTCCATCGCGCAATTCGACGGGGACCTGGCGGAGCTCCCCGACGGCCTCGACTCGATCCTCGGCGAGCGCGGCGTGAACCTGAGCGGCGGCCAGCGCCAGCGCACGGCCCTGGCGCGGGCCCTGCTCATCGAACCGCCGATCCTGATCCTCGACGACACTATCTCGGCCGTGGACGCCCACACCGCCGACGGGATCCTGGCCCAGCTGGTGCCCTTCTGCGCCGGGCGCACGACCCTCCTCGTGGCCCACCGCCTGGCCACCCTGCGGCACGCCGATCAGATCATCGTGCTCGCCGAAGGGCGCGTGATCGAGGCCGGGACCCACGACGATCTGCTGGCCGGCGACGGCTTCTACGCGACCCTCTGGGAACACCAGGCGCACCGCGAGGCGCGGGAAGGTGAGGGCTGATGGCTCACCACGCTCCCCACGAGGTCGGGGTGGGACGCGCCCTCGACCTGCACCTGCTGCGCCGCCTGTGGCCCTACGTGCGCCCCCAGCGCGGCCTGATCCTGGCCAGCCTGGCCCTGCTCCTGGCGACGTCGGGGGCGGCCCTGGGCATGACCTGGGTCCTCATGCTCATCATCGAGCAGCACGTCGAACCGAGCCCCGACCGGGGACTGGGATTCCTGCTGGGACTCTTTGCCCTGCTCGCGGCGGTCGAGGTGCTCGGTCGGGCCATCGGCACCTGGACGGTGGACGTCGCCGGCCAGAACGCTCTCCTGGGCCTGCGAACGGCGATCTTTCGCCACCTCCAACGCCTCTCCTCGACGTTCCACGACCGGACCCCGACCGGTCGCCTGGTGGGCCGCGTGACGACCGATGTGGAGGCCCTGCAGGAGATGTTCTCCTCCGGAGTGGTGACGGTCCTCGGCGACCTGATCTTCCTCTGCGCGACGATCGGAATCCTGTTCAGCATCCACTGGCAGCTGACCCTGGCCGTGATGCTCGTGGTGCCGGTGCTGGTCGCTCTAACGCTCTGGATGCGCGTGCGGGTACGAGCGGCCTACGCGGCCATGATCGACAGCCGCTCGCAACTCAACGCCTTCCTCCACGAGCACGTCATCGGCATGCCGGTGGTCCAGATGTTCACGCGCGAGAAGCGCGTACGCAGCGGCTTCTTGAGCATCAGCGGCCGGATGCGCGACGCCCAGCTCGAGGGCGTCTGGTGGGAGTCGGTCCTGTCCGCCTCCACGGAGAAGTTGAGCCACCTGACGGTCGCCCTGATCCTGGCCTTTGGCGGCTCGCTGCTGACGGGCGAGGAAGAGGGCGACGTGCTTCTCTCGGGCATGACTCTCGGAGCACTCTTCGCCTTCATCGACTACATGCGCAAGTTCTTCGTGCCGCTCAATGACCTGAGCCTGAAGGTGACCGTGATGCAGAGCGCGATGACAGCCGCCGAGCGCATCTTCCGTCTGCTCGACAAGGACGAGATCATCCCCGAGAGTCCCGCTCCGCTCCGGCCGCCGGCCACGCGCGGAGTGATCGCCTTCCGGGGCGTGACCTTCGGTTACGACCCGGCCGATCCGGTCCTGCGCGACGTCTCCTTCGAGGTCGCTCCCGGCGAGCGCGTGGCGATCGTAGGCGCCACGGGCGGCGGGAAGACGACCCTGCTGAAACTCCTGACCCGTCTTTACGACGTCCAGTCGGGATCGATCTCCCTCGACGGAATCGACGTCCGCGACTACTCCCTGGGCGACCTGCGCTCACGCATCGGCATCGTGCCCCAGGACGTGTTCCTCTTCGGCGGCGACGTCCTGCACAACGTCCGTCTCGGCCACCCCGAGATCTCCGAGCAGGAGGCGCGCGCGGCCGCCGACCGGCTGCACCTCGACCAGCTCGTGGCGCGCTTCCCCCTGGGATACCGCGAGCCCGTCCGGGAGCGCGGCGCCAACCTCTCCTCGGGCGAGCGCCAGCTCGTCGCCTTCGCTCGCGTGCTGGCGGTCGCGCCGGCGGTGCTGGCCCTGGACGAGGCGACCTCCCAGGTGGACTCCCAGACTGAGCACCTGCTGCAGACTGCCCTACACGAGCTGACCGCCGATCGGACCGCGCTGATCATCGCCCATCGCCTGTCCACCATTCGTAATGTGGACCGCATCCTGGTGATCGACCACGGGGAGGTGGTCGAGGAAGGCACGCACGAGGAGCTGCTGCGCGCGCAGGGCACCTACCGCAGACTGCACGACCTCCAGTTCGAACCGGACGAATAGGGCGACCGAGCCGCGGAGCGGGATTGGACTCTCCATCCACGGCGTGGGATAGTGCTCCCGTGTCGGAGGAGACCTACCGGGTCGAGGCGCAAGACCTCGCAGACGGAGGCGTGGAGGTGCGCCTGGCCGGCGATCTGGTCCTGGAGCGCACCGACGCCCTGCGACGGAGCCTCGATTCTGCCGCGCGCGAGGGGCCCATCGCGCGCTTCGACCTCTCGCGGGTGAGCAGCCTGGACGGAGCCGCGGCGGCGGTCCTGGCCGAGGCCTGGTGCGCCGCCGGTGCCGCCGGCGCCCGCCCGACCTTCGCCGGCGCGCCGGCCAATGCGGCCAAGATGCTCGAGTTCACCACCCAGCGACCGCCGCAGGGCGAGCGGCACGGCGCGCCCCCGAGTGCCTCCCTGGTACGCACCGTCGGCGAGGCGACCGCCAGACTGGGGGAGCTCGCGCGCTCGGTGCTGACCACCCTCGGCTCGCTCGTGCACTCGACGCGCGCGGCCTGCGCCGACCCTCGCTCCGTGCACTGGATCGACGTGCCGCGCCTGGCCGCACGCGCCGGGGCCGATGGAGCGCCGATCGTGCTCCTGATCGCCTTTCTGATCGGAGTCATCACCGCCTACCAGGCCGCCACCCAGATGCACCAGCTGGGCGCGGACGTCTACGTCCCGGACCTGGTGGCGCTCTCGATCACGCGCGAGCTCGGCCCGCTGATCACGGCCATCGTCGTCGCCGGCCGCTCGGGAGCGTCGATCGCCGCCGAGCTCGGCACAATGCGGGTCTCGGAGGAGATCGACGCCCTGGAGACCCTGCGCCTCGATCCCCTGCGTTTCCTGGTGCTGCCGCGCGTCATCGCCCTGACCCTCATGCTGCCCCTCTTGACCCTGCTCGCCGAGGCCGTGGCGATCACCGGTGGACTCCTGATCACGACCGCCGAGCTTGAGCTCACGAGCGGCGTTTACCTGCGCTCGACGCGCGACGCCCTCGACGTCTGGGACGTCGGTGGAGGGGTAATCAAGGCCCTCGTCTTCGGCGCGTTGATCGCCCTGATCTCCTGCGAGCGCGGCCTGTCCACGCGCGGGGGAGCCGAGGGGGTGGGACGCTCGACCACCGCCGCGGTCGTCGCCAGCCTCTTCAGCCTGATCGCCGCCGACGCCTGCTTCACCCTGCTCTTCAGCCGCCTGGGCATCTGATGATCCGCGTCGAGGACCTCAGCATCGGATACGACGGCCAGCCGCTCATGGAGCACCTCGACTTCCAGGTCGCACACTCCGAGGTGTTCCTGATCCTGGGCGGCAGTGGCTGCGGTAAGTCGACCCTCATGAAGTCGATGATCGGCCTGCTCCCGCCCCTGGCCGGGCAGGTCTCCATCGGCGAGCGGCCTAGCCCGCCGGACGGCCCGCCGCCCTTCGGGGTGCTCTTCCAGTCGGGAGCCCTGTTCGGCTCCCTGACCCTGGCCCAGAACGTCGCCCTGCCCCTGCAGAAGTGGACGAACCTGGAGCCCGACACGATCGAGTGCCTGGTGCGCTGGAAGCTCTGCCTGGTGGGTCTCGACGGCTTCGAACACCACCTGCCCGCGGAACTCTCTGGGGGGATGAAGAAGCGCGCCGGGATCGCTCGCGCCCTGGCGCTCGAGTCGCCGCTGCTGTTCCTGGACGAGCCCTCGGCCGGGCTCGATCCGCGCAGCGCGGCGGACCTCGACGAGCTGATCCTGACCTTGAACGAGAGCATGGGCGTCACGATCGTGATCGTGACCCACGAGCTCTCGAGCATCTTCACCATTGGCGGGAGTTGCATCCTGCTCGACCGCGAGGCGCGCGGCATCATCGCGCGCGGAGACCCGCGCGTGCTGCGCGAGGAGTCCGACGACGAGCGAGTGACTGGCTTCTTTCAGCGCCGTTCCACCGCAGAGCCGAACCACGGAGCCCGGACATGATCGCCGCCCCGACCGACCGCTGGAAACTGGGCCTGTTCGTCGTGATCGGCCTGACCGTCGGTCTCGGATCCCTGTTCTGGATCGGCGCACAGCGCCTGAACCGCGACTCCGTGCAGATCGTGACCTACTTCCAGGAGCCCGTGGGTGGCCTGGAGGAGGGGTCCGCGGTCAAGATGCGAGGCGTGAGCGTCGGCATCGTGGACACGATCACGATCGCTCCCGATCGGCGCTCGGTCGAGGTGCGCGCGAACATCTTCTCCGACGTGCTCGAGATGCTCGGGGTGAGCCCCGAAGGCACGGGCACCGGGCGCATCGGTCCCGACGACCTGCGCACCCAGGTCGCCATGGCGGGCATCACCGGCACCAAGTACGTGCTGGTCGATTTCTTCCCCCCCGACGAGCACCCCCTGCCGCGCCTCAGCTTCGATCCCGGAGACAACTACCTGCCGTCCGTGCCCTCGACCCTCAAGAACTTCGAGGACGGCCTGAACATGATCTTCGGGGCCGTGCCCGAGCTGGCGACGGAACTGAGCGCGCTCCTGCGCCTCTCCCACGCGCGACTCGAGGCGATCGACACCGAGGACCTGTCGCGCAGGGCGGCCAACCTGCTCGACCTGGCCGGGGAGCGCCTTGGCGCCCTGGACACCGCACGCCTGAGCGAGGCTGGGGTCGAGGCCCTCGGGGCCTTGCGCGACCTGATGAGCGGGCTCGAGGCCGCCGACGGCCCGCTCGTGAGCGCCGCCGACAGCTGGCAGGCCGTCGCGCGCCGCCTGGAAGCGGTCCTGACAGAAGTGGACGCCGAGGCCACCGCCAGTTCGCTGCGCGAGGCCTCTGCGGCGATCAGCGGCCTGGCGCGCGACGCCGGAGGTGCCTCGAACGAGCTCGCCCGCGACCTGCGGGCCTTCCGGGAGGCCATGACCGCCGTGCGAGCCCTGGCCGAACTCCTCGAACGAGACCCGGGCGCGCTCCTGCGCGGCCGCGCCCAAGACCCCTGAATCCCATGCGACACATCCTGGCCGCCATCCTCTTGACCCTGCTCTCGTCGTGCCTGGCCGGGAGCGGGCCGGCCTCGATCCGTTACTACAGCGTCACGCCCCCGAGCGAGGAGCGCGAGGCCCCCCCGGGCACGCGACGCGAGGTACGCCTGCGCGATGCCCTGGCTGCGGGACACTTGCGCGAGCGAATGGCACGCCGCACCTCCCCGGTGACCCTCGAGTTCCTCGAACTCGACCGCTGGAGTGAGCCGCCGATCGCCTACGTAGAGCGCGCCCTGGCCCGGGCCCTGTTCGAAACGGGCGACTTCACGCGCTCGGAATCCCACGCGGCCCCCTCCGTGGACATCGAACTCCTGGCCTTCGAGGGCGTCCCCGCGGCCACGGAAGACATGGCCGGCGTGCGCCTGGTGCTCGTCGTTCACGCGACGGACGCCGAGGGACACTCGCTGCTCGACCGCACGATCGAACAGCGCATCGAGAACGCCGACGGCTCGCCGAGCGCGGCCGCCCGCCACCTCTCCCTGTGCCTGGCGCGCGCCGTGCGCGAGGCCGCGCGCTCCCTGAGCGAGGTCCTGCCCTGACCGACCAGGTTGCCCGCGGCGGGCGACAGCAGGCCTTGCATCCCCGGCGGGGTCGGTCCCTACTACACGGTCGGGAGACTCCTCTTGAACCTGCGTGCACACGGCAATCTGTGGGCCCTCACCAACGGCCAGCGCCTGCGCTACCTGGCAGCGGTGGTCTCGACCGTCCTCACCACGGCCTGCCTCTTCGCCTCGCCGCTGGTGGTCAAGGCCCTGATCGACGGCCCCCTGAGTGTTCCGCGCATCGAGCTCTCCGCGACCGACGCCGCACTGCTCGGTGTGCCGGCCGTGGTGCGCACGGGCATCGAGATCGGTCTGTGGGCGCCCTCTTCCACCGACCTGCTCGCCGCGCGCCTCGCACAGGAGAACGGCCTGGCCTTCTGTCTGTGGAGCGGCGCCGCCCTGCTCTTCGGGCTCTCGGCGGTGGGCGCCCTGTTCCTCTACCTGCGCGGCCGCCACGCCTCGATCGCCTCCGAGGCCATCGTACGCCGCCTGCGGGACGCCCTCTACGATCGCCTGCAGCGCCTACCCTGCACCTTCCACGACCGTTCCGAGACCGGAGACCTGGTCCAGCGCTGCTCGTCGGACGTGGAGACCGTGCGCGTCTTCCTCCAGGCCCAGGTGGTCGAGATCGGGCGCTCCCTGATCCTGCTGGCGGCAGCGATCCCGATCCTGGCGTCGATCGATGGGCACATGACCCTCGTCTCGCTCTCGATCTTCCCGCTCATCATCACCTTCGCGGTCGTCTTCTTCCGGCGCATCAAGAACGTCTTCCAGACGATGGACGAGGCCGAGGCGTCGATGACGACGGTCCTGCAGGAGAACCTGACCGGGATCCGCGTGGTGCGCGCCTTCGCGCGCGCGGAGCACGAGGTAACTCGCTTCGGCGTGACCAACGACGCCTTTCGCGACCGCTCCTACGACCTGATGCGCTTGCTCGGCATCTACTGGTCCTCGTCGGACCTGCTGTGCTTCGCCCAGCAAGGCCTGGTGCTCATCTGGGGTTCGAAGCGCGCTCTCGACGGCGACCTCGATCTGGGCGAGCTCTTCGTCTTCATCACGCTGATCGCGATGGTGATCTGGCCTGTGCGCCACATGGGGCGCGTGCTGACCGACGCCGGCAAGGCGATCGTGGCCCTGGGGCGCATCGAGGAGATCCTGGACGCGCCGCTCGAGAGCGCTCCCGACACTCCCCACGCTCTCACCGAGCGGCCCGAGAGGATTGAGTTCGAGGGCGTGGGTTTCTCCCACGGCAAGGAGACGGTGCTCGACGGCGTGTCCTTCGTCGTCGAGCGCGGCCAGACCCTCGCGCTGTTGGGCCCGCCCGGTTCGGGCAAGTCGACCATCGTGCACCTCCTGCTGCGCCTCTACGACCACGACCGTGGGGCGATCCGCATCGACGGTGTCGAACTCGACTGCTTCAACCGCAGTGACCTGCGCGCGCGGGTGGGCGCCGTGCTCCAGGAGCCCTTCCTCTACTCCCAGACCATCGCGGCCAACATCTCCGCCGGGAGGAGGAGCGCCAGGGAAGAAGAGATCTCCGAGGCCGCCCACGCCGCCTGCCTGGTGGAGGCGATGGGCGAGCTGGAGCACGGCTTCCTGACCGCGGTCGGCGAGCGTGGGGTGAGCCTCTCGGGAGGCCAGCGCCAGCGCGTGGCCCTGGCCCGGGCCCTACTGCACAAGCCCCCGATCCTGGTGCTCGACGACGCACTCTCCGCCGTGGACACGCGCACCGAGGCGCGCATCGTCGCGGAGCTCGAACGCGGGCGCGCCGAGCGCATGACCCTGATCGCCACCCACCGCCTCTCCTCGGTCGTCTCCGCAGACCAGATCCTGGTCCTCGAGCGGGGCCGGGTCGTCCAGAGCGGCACGCACTCCGAGCTCCTGGCACGCCCGGGCGCCTATCGCCGCCTGTGGAGCGTGCAGGGAGGCATCGAGGAGCTACTCGCCGAGGGCCAGACCGAGGACTCCCAGGCCAGCGAGGAGGGCCGGGCATGAACGCCGCACTCCCCGAGGAAGCACCGACAGACAGCGGCTTCGACCTCGATCTGTGGCGCAAGCTGTGGGCCACGACGCGCCCCTACCGCCTGCGGATCTGGCTGCTGTGCTTCTGCGCCTGCACGACCGCCGCGGCCGAAGTCGCCCTGCCGCAGCTGACGCGACACCTCCTGGACGAACTCGTAGCCCGCTCAACATCCGTGCGCCTGCTCCCCTACGCGGTGGGCTACGGGGCGATCAGCCTGGGCCTGGTGCTCTCAGTCGTGACCTTCATCCACATGGGTGGCTTCCTGCGCACGGCCATCGCCCACGACATCCGCCGCGACGGCTTCGCCAACGTCCAGCGCCTCTCCTTCTCCGCCTTCGACCGGCGATCGGTGGGCTGGTTGATGGCGCGCATGACCTCAGACTGCGAGCGCCTCTCCAACATCCTGGCCTGGGGTGTCCTGGATCTGTTCTGGGCCGTGACGCTCATGAGCGGCATCGCGCTGGCGATGTTTCTGATGGACCCACTGCTCGCGGCCGGAGTGCTGGCTGTCGTGCCCGCGTTGATCTGGATCAGCGCCTTCTTCAAGCGACGCATCCTCCACAGCGCGCGCGAGGTGCGCGGGACGAACTCGCGCCTGACCGCCGCCTACAACGAGGGCATCACGGGCCAGCGCACGAGCAAGGTGTTCGTCCGCCAGCAGGCCAACCTGGAGGAGTTCGGCGCGCTCTCGCAAACCATGTTCTCCTGCTCGGTTCGCAACCAGTTGCTGAACGCGACCTACGTGCCTCTGATCCTGACCCTGGGCAGCGTGGCGACCGCCCTGGTGGTGGCGGCCGGCGGCATGCAGGTGGCGGCGGGCGGCATGGGCCTGGGGACGCTGATCGCGTTCATGATGTACACGCGCTTCTTCTTCGACCCGGTCAACGAGATCTCGCACTGGTTCGCCGAGCTGCAGATGGCCCAGGCCTCGGCCGAGCGCATCATGGGCCTGATCGAAGAGGTGCCGGAGATCGCGGACTCCGAGAGCGTGCGGGCGCGGGTGGCCGCGACGGCCGCTGCACCCGCGCGCGAGGGCAGGGCGCCCGACGGCCTCGCCGCACGCATCGGCCAGATCGAGTTTCGCAGCGTGGGCTTCGCCTACGACGGGGGGCGACCGATCCTCGAGGACTTCGACCTGCGGGTCAGCGCGGGCGAGCGGGTGGCCCTGGTGGGATCGACCGGCGGCGGAAAGACGACCCTCGTGAGCCTGCTATGCCGCTTCTACGAGCCGACCACTGGAGCGATCCTGGTCGATGGCGTCGACTACCGCGAGCGCAGCCTGGGCTGGTACCAGTCCCAGCTGGGGATCGTGCTCCAGACCCCGCACCTGTTCAGCGGCAGCGTAGCCCAGAACATCCGCTACGGGCGCCTGGACGCGACCGACGCCGAGGTGGCGCAGGCCGCGCGCCTGGCGGGGGCCGACGCGCTCCTGGAGCACCTCAAGGAGGGCTTCGAGAGCCAGGTCGGTGAAGGCGGAGGGCGCCTCTCGGTGGGCCAGCGCCAGCTCGTCTCCCTGGCACGCGCGGTGCTGGCCGAGCCCCAGATCCTGATCATGGACGAGGCCACCTCGTCCGTGGACGGTAAAACGGAGCGCCGCATCCAGCGCGGACTCGAAGGGGTACTGGCCGGACGCACGAGCTTCATCATCGCCCACCGCCTCTCCACCGTTCGCTCAGCCGATCGCATCCTCGTCATCGAGCGCGGGCGCATCGCCGAGAGCGGCAAGCACGAGGAACTCCTGGCTCTCGAGGGGCACTACCACGCTCTCTACACCCAGCAGAGCTTGCGCGAGTCCGGACGCGACGCGCGGGACTGGGGCGGCGCGGGTGGACTGCCCGAACCCGCTAGCTGACGCATCCTTGCCCGGCGGCGAGGCGGTGACGATCATGGATTCGTGAAGAACTCCCAACGACTGCACCTGCTCCTCGTTCCGCTCCTGCTCCTGGTCGGTGCCTGCAGCGCCCGAACGCCGGTCTTGATCGCCCACCGCGGAAACTCCTCGGCGGCTCCCGAGAACACCCTGGCCGCCGTGCGCTCGGCCCTCGCCCTGGAGATCGCGCCCGACCTGTGTGAGATCGACGTGCATCGCAGCGCGGACGGCGCCCTGGTCGTGATCCACGACGACACCCTCGACCGCACCGCAGGGGTTGCCGGAAAGGTCGCGGACCTCCCCCTGGCCCAGCTGCGCCGCCACCCGGTCGGTTTCGCCGCGCGCTTCGGCGAACAGTTTGCCGGCGAGCCCCTGCCGATCCTGAGCGAGGTGCTCGGGCTGCTGGAGGGCACGGACACCGACCTGATGATCGAGATCAAGGTACGGGGCGTGGGAGCCGAGATCGCGCGCCTGCTGGCAAGGCGCGGCGAGCTGGACCGGCACCTGATCGCCAGCTTCGACCCAGGCGTCGTGGTCGATGCCTCCATGGCCGTCCCGCGCGTGCGCACCCTGCTCCTGCGCGGCGAGTCGGATCCCGAAGAACTCGAGCTCGCGCGGCGCATGGGCGTCGACGTGCTCGGCGTCTCCGAGCGCTCCCTCACACCCGAGGCCGTGCAGCGAGCCCACGAGCATGGGCTGGAACTGTGGGTCTACACGGTCAACGACACCGCCCGCGCGACGGAGTTGCTGGACTGGGGCGTCGACGGCCTGATCACCGACCGGCCGGCGGAGATGCGCGCCCTGGCGCCGTTCGCGCCCTGAACCCCGTCCTCAGGGAAGACGTCGCGCCAGGTGGCGCGAGAGGCGCCGGGTGAGCCAGGGCGGCAGGTGCGACCAGGTAGAGCGCAGGGCGCGCGTGCGCGGATTCGACGGGGTGAAGGAGGGCGTCGAGGTGCTGCTCAGCAGGTGATAGCGGTAGGCCAGGGGCCGCGCCTCAAAACCCTGGTTGCGCTTGAAGGCCACCGCCCCAGAGTCGCGCCGGCTGCGCCCCAGGTCGAAACGTCGTAGACCGTGGTCGCGAGCCCACTCCTGCAGGCCGGCGATCATGAAACTCGTGGCGGACCACTCGCGGTTGGCCTCGGGCGTGGTGCCGATGTAGTACATCGAGAAGGTGTCGCCGTGGACGAAGGACATGCTGGCCGCGACGGTGCGGCCGGCGCGCCGGGTAGCGTGCACGACGGCGCCCGAGGCGAGCTCCTCCTGCAGGGCCTGAAACCAGTCCAGGGGTAGCGCCGGTGATCCCAGGCGGCGCTTGCTGTCGTGGAACAGGCGCTCGAGATCGACGAGGTGATCGGGACCTTCGACGAGCTCCAGGCCGTGCCGGTCGCGCGCCCGGCGCACGAGACGCCGTTCCTCCTTGGGCAGGCTCGCTAGCAGGTCCTCTCCTTTTCCGGGCAGGTCGCGCGTGAAGGCCAGGTAGAGGTCGGACGTCACGAGGTCACCCAGGCCGGGATCTTCCTCGCAGCGCAACTCCAGGCGCCCCACTCGCTCGACGCGAGCCAGCTCGACGGCGGCCGAGACCAGGGCGCGCACGACGAAGCCGTCCTCCCCCAGGGGCCCGGCGCCGACGCCGTAGGGAACGGAGATCAGGTGCGACGGACCGAACAGGCCGCGGCAGCGCGCCAGGGGCAGCACGCCCACGATCCGTCCGTCGCGCCAGGCGACGAGGTCCCGGCGCGCGTGGCCGAACACGCGCTCGACCGCGCGCAGCCAGCCGGCGCGCTGGGCGAAGCGACCCTGAGGATGGGCCGCCACGAGGGCGTCGCGCGCCTCGTCGTCCTCGCCGCGCGCGGCGCGCACCTCAAGGCTCGCGCCCTGCGGACTGTCGGCGCTCGGACCGCTACGGGAGGGCTTCATGGGAGACGGTGCGCCCGACGGCCTGCGCTCCGGATTCTTCTCTTCGGCCGCGGGGCCGACCGGAGGTGAGGATTCTCGCCTGCACGCCAGGCAGCAGACCAAAGCCGAGGCCGCGCGCCAAGCCCCACGGCCTGGCGACGCGGCCCCGAAGAGCGCTGCAGCGGGCGGCGCTGACTAGAAGGTGGTCAGGTAGCGCTCGACCTCCCAGGAGTGCACGGTCCCGATGTACTCCTGCCACTCGGTGCGCTTGGCATGCACGAAGTGCTCAAAGATGTGCTGCCCAAGGGCGTCCTTCATGATCTCGTCCTTGTCGAGGGCCGTGATGGCCTCGCCCAGGTTGCCCGGCAGGCTCTTGATCTTCAGGCGCGAGCGCTCGCGGGCGCTCATGCGGTAGACGTTGGCCGAGACCGGCGGCGGGGGCTCGATCTGGTTCTTCACGCCGTCGAGACCCGCGGCCAGCATGACCGTGAAGGCCAGATAGGGGTTGCAGGCCGGATCGGGCATGCGCAGCTCGCAGCGCGTGCCGATCGCGCGCCGCGCAGGCACCCGGATCAGGGGCGAGCGGTTGCGCATGGACCAGGCCAGGTCAGTGGGCGCCTCGTAGCCGGGAACCAGGCGCTTGTAGGAGTTGACCAGCGGGTTCGTGATGGCGCAGAAGGCGCGCGCGTGCTTGAGCAGGCCGCCCACGTACCAGCGCATCGTGTCGGAGATCCCGTCGTACTCTCCGTCGGGATCGAAGAAAGAGTTGCTGCCGTCTTCGCGAAAGAGGGACTGGTGGACGTGCATCCCCGAGCCGTTCTGGCCGTGGATGGGCTTGGGCATGAAGGTCGCGTGCAGGCCCATGTCGCGCGCGACCCGACGTACGACGAAGCGGAAGGTGGCCAGGTTGTCGGCGGTCGCCAGGGCGCCGTCGTACTTGAAGTCGATCTCGTGCTGCCCGGGCGCCACCTCGTGGTGGGCCGCCTCGATCTCAAAGCCCAGGGCCTCGAGGGCGATCACGATCTCCCGCCGGCACTCCTCGCCAAGGTCCATCGGAGCCAGGTCGAAGTAGCCCGCCCCGTCGTGGGTCTCGGTGGTCGCCTCTCCTCCGGGCCCCTGAAGGAACAGGAAGAACTCCGCCTCAGGGCCGGCGTTCATGACGAAGCCCATCTCGGCGGCGCGCGCGCACATGCGCCGCAACGCGAGGCGCGGGCAACCCTCGAAGGGCGTCTCGTCGGGGTTGTAGATGTCGCAGATCAGACGCGCCACGCGACCTTGATCGCGGCCGCCGTGCCCGACCGAGGCCCAGGGGTCGATGCGGTAGGTCGAGAGGTCCGGCTTGAGGAGCATGTCCGACTCCTCGATGCGCGTGAATCCCTCCACCGACGATCCGTCGAACTGGATCTCGCCGTCGAGGGCCTTCTCAAACTGACTGGCGGGGACCTCGATGTTCTTGTTGATCCCGGTCAGGTCCGTGAACTGCATGCGCAGGAAGCGCACGTTGTGCTCCTGGGCGTGCTCCAGGATCTGCTGCCGGTCCATTGTTGAATCGATCGCCTGGTAGGCCTTGAGTTCGTTCGCGCTGATCGTGCTGGTCATGGCGGTTTAGGGGCAAAGGGGCGTATTGGCCCAAGAGGGGAGATCCGTACCTACAAGCAAGAACTGCACAAACGGCCAGTTTTTGCTCGCACTAAGGGGGATCATGGCGCCTGGAGGGCCGTTCCGCCACCGGAAACCTGCCAAAACCGTACTTTTCGTGTGACACCGCGCAAAACCAGCGCGGGAGCTTTCCGCCGGCAGGGTCGGGCGCGACCCCGGGTCAGGGAGTCATCCCCCACCAGGGAGCTTGCTCCCCGCCGAGCCGGGGACCAAGATCCCTGCCCCGCCGGCGACCACCCTGCGGAGACCGCAACCATGGAGACCCCCAAGCGCAGCTGGATCAGCGGCATCTTCCAGCGACGGTACCGCGAGATCACCGTCGAGGCGGTCGTCTTCGGCGTCCTGATCGGCGTGGTGATGAACGCCGCCATCACCTACTCAGGCCTCAAGATTGGCTTCACCATCGGTGGCAGCGCGATCGCCGCCGTACTCGGCTGGGGAGTCCTGCGAGGGATCCTGCGCAAGGGCAGCATCGTCGAGAACAACGTGGCCCAGACCGTGGCCTCCTCGGTCAACACCTCCAACAGCGGGGTGATCTTCACAGTCCCGGTGCTCTTCCTGCTCGGCGTGCAGGTCAACTTCTGGTGGCTGGTGGCCGCCTGTACCGCCGGCGCGATCCTTGGGGTGGCCTTCATCATCCCGACCCGCAAGCAGATGATCGACTGTGATCGACTGCGCTTCCCGACCGGCACGGCGGTGGCAGCGGTCCTGCGCTCTCCGGGCGAGGGCGTGGAGAAGGCCCTCGTGCTGCTGGCCGGCATCGGCCTCGCCATGGCGGTCTTCTTCTTCACCCAGAGCCACTCGGTCCTGGGCATTCCCGGCTACGGCCAGCTTGGGATCGCCGGCGTCCACGACGACGCATTGGACATCGGGTCGTGGATCGCGAGCGTCCCCGGCCTGGGGAATCTGTGGCACGACTCCTTCCAGTTCACCTGGGCCATCGCCCCCTTCGCCCTGGGCGCCGGCTTCATCACCGGCCGCCCGGGCCTGGTGGTCCTGGCGGGCGGCATCCTGGCGGCCTACGTGATCACCCCCGTGGCCTTCGACAACCAGTGGATGCCGGCCACGGTGGGAGGCGACGAGGCGGCGGGCTGGGCCCTGCTGAACATGAACCGGCCCCTGGGGATCGGCCTACTGATGGGCGGCGCCCTGGTCGGCCTGCTGTTCGCGATCCCCGCCATCGGAGCCGCCCTGAAATCCATGCGCGGCGCCACCGAGGGCGGCCGCGAGCGTGATGAGCTACCCCTGGGCGTGCTGGCCGTCGCCATCGGCCTGGCCTTCTGCGTGCTCTTCGGCGCCGCCCACGCCACGGTGAGCGATGGCAGCCTCGCTCAAGCGGCCCTGATCGCCGCCGTCGGCACGGCCTGGATGTGGTTCGCCGGCATCGTGATCGCCCAGTGCGCGGGCATGACCGACTGGAGCCCGATCTCGGGCATGGCGCTCTTGACGGTCATGGTCTGCCTGCTCTTGACGGACAACCAGGTCGTCCCGGCGGTCCTGATCGGCGCGGCGGTGTGCGTCGCGATCACCGAGTGCGCGGACATGATGCAGGACCTCAAGACCGGCCACCTGGTGGGCGGCTCGCCCCTGCGCCAGCAGTTCATGGAGCTGTGCGTGGTGTGGATCGGACCGGTGGTCTGCCTCGCGACGGTGTACCTGCTCGCCGAACGCAACATGGGCGAGTACGGCGTCGCCTTCGGGCCGGGGACCGACTCCCCCGCCCCGCAAGCCGCCGCCTTGCAAGGCGCGATCGACACGATCCGCAGCGACAACGCCCCCACCGGGCTGTACGCCATGGGCGGCGTCCTGGGCGGCTTGATGAGCCTCTCCGGCATCCCCGGCCTGGGAGTGCTGGTCGGACTCTCCATGTACCTGCCCCTGCGCTACCTGCTGCCCTACGGCCTGGGCTGCGCCGTGCAGATGCTCATGCAACGCCTGAAGGGTGCGAGCTGGACGGAGAAGTGGGGCGTCCCCTTCGCCGCCGGCTTGCTGGTGGGCGAAGGTCTCCTGGGCATCGTCTTCGCGGCCATCCAGGTCATGGGAGGGTGAAGGAGATGATCGGCAAGCTCGGCAACCTGCTGCTCGTGATCGGGACTGTCTTCGGCGCCCTGGCCGCGGCGGACAGCGTCAAGGCCTATCGGCACGTCGACCTGACCGGGGACGAAGATCTGGCCGGGGAGTTCCTGTTCCTGGACGTCCCCGGCGCGACGGACGATCCCGAGTCGAATCCCCCCCCGATCCTCGCCCTTCAGGGCCAGGCGCTCTCGGCCGAGCTCGTCGCTGGTCTGCGAGCCGCCGGCGTCGAGCGCGTGCGCGTCCGCAGACCGGCACTGGCTTTCGAACCCGTGACCCTGGCCGAGGCCGAGGGGCGCGTCTTGCACGGCGGCGTGGCGCTCGGCGGAAGCAGCGAGTCCATCCGGGCGGGTCGCATCATCACCAGGGATCTGGTCGAGCGCGCGCGCGCGGCCGGAGTCTTGACCCTCGCGGTGCGCGACGGCGAGGCGCTCGATCTTACGGCCGAAGGACTCGATCTCGGGCGCAAGGCGCGCCTGGCGGAGGACATCGACCTGCCGTTCCAGATCCCGGCCGGCACCTACCTCGACGCCACTCGCCTGGCCGAGCTCACCGAGGCCGAGGTCGAGATGGTGGACGTCAAGACGCCCGCGGCCTGGAACCTGGCGGACTGGACCCAGCGCTGGAACTTCCTGGGCGCGGTGCTCGCGATCCTCGCCGGGGTGCTCCTCAACCGCCGCGGCGCGCGGGCCAGCGCCGTGCAGGCCACCCCCAGCGCCGGAGGGACGGTCGAGGAGCCGAGCGCCGTCCTCGAGCGCCTCGTGGCGGAGACCGAGGCCCTGGCCGGCCGGGTCGAGACCCTGGACGCCCCGGCCCTGCACGCCGCGCTGGACGCCCTCCTGAGCGGTCCGCTGTACACCCTGGTCGAGGGGCGCGAGGCCCTGCGCGCACGCCACGGCGTGCGGGCCGCGACCGCCTTCATGGCTCCCCTGGCCACGGCCGAGCGCCAGCTGAACCGCGCCTGGTCGGCGGCGGTGGACGGAGCCACCGAGGAGTCGCGCGACTGCGTGGGGCACGCCCTGGCGCCCCTGCGGGAAGCGCGCGCCGCCTTCCCTGCCTCCTAGCCCCCATCCATGCGGGCAGGTGCGCCCGCGACCCCGTTCGGATACCCTGCCGAATTCCGGCCACTCCACCCTCACAAGATCATGATCCGCCCCCTCGCCCTGTTCCTCATCGCCGGTGTGACCGGCGCCGCCACCCTGCCCATGCTCGCAGACTACACGACCCTGCCGGCCGACCCGGCCGAGGTCGAGAGCGCCCTGCGGGCAAACACCCTGACCCTCGCCACGGCGATCAGTGCGGCCCTGAAGGACGCCGGCGGCGTGGCCCGCGAGGGCCGCATGCTGGCCGGGGGCGACGAAGGCGCCGAGGTCACGGTCCACGCCGAGGGTCAGGCCTGGACGGTGCGCGTCAACGCGCTCGGCGAGGTGCAGTCGAAGGAGCTCTCACCGCGCTTCCCCGGCGCGCCCTGCTCTGGCTCGTGGACCGAGACCCCTTCAGGGATGAAGTACTACGACCTGGTGGTCGGTGAGGGCGAGACGCCCGGCGGACCGTCGGCGCGCGTGAAGGTCCACTACTCGGGCTGGCTCGTGGACGGAACGATGTTCGACAGTTCGGTCAAGCGCGGCCAGCCTTCCACCTTCGGACTGAACCAGGTCATCAAGGGCTGGACCGAGGGCGTGGGCAGCATGAAGGTCGGCGGCAAGCGCAAGCTGATCCTGCCCTTCGACCTCGCCTACGGCCCCATGGGCCGCGGCCCGACCATCCCGCCCCGGGCGACCCTGATCTTCGACGTCGAGCTGCTCGAGATCATCGCTCAGTAGGCGGTTCGATCAGGCGCGGCGGCTCAGAGCCCGGCGTCCACCAGGGTCACGCCACGGAAGCGCGCGGGCGCGGCGCCGTGGCTCATCTCCGCGACCTGCATGGGGTTGCCCTTGCCGCAGTTGGGGACGCCCCACAGGTCCCAGTGAGCCTCGTCGCAGATCGCGTCGCAGGAGGCCCAGAAGGCTGGCGTCGAGCCCTGGTAGGTGGGGCTGCGCAGCAGGCGGCCGAGCTTTCCGCCCCGGATCTCGCGTCCGACCTCGCAGGTGAACTGGAAGTTCAATCGGCGCTGATCGATCGACCACATCTTGACCGTGTCCGCAAAGATGGCGCCGTCCTCGGTGTCCGCCAGCAGGTCGTCGAAATTCCAGGTGCCCGGCATCAAGGAGAGGTTGGTGATGCGGATGATGGGCGTGTCGTACCAGCCCTCCGCGCGCGCCGTACCGCGGCTGCGCTCTTCGCCGATGCGCCCGGCCCACTCGCGGCTGGTGTGGTAGCCCTGGAAGATGCCGTCCTTCACCACGTGCCAGGAGCCCGACGGAACGCACTCGTCGTCGAAGCC
>DASCMO010000041.1:0-19910 GCA_036010965.1 Planctomycetota bacterium
CCGATGCTGTTGTCGCCCTGGAAGAACAGACCCGGCTGGCCAGGAATGGCGTTGCCGGCGTTCAGGGTACCGCCAGCGGTGGACTCAGCGCCGAGGGTGCTACCGTCGCCAGTCGCGTTGGCGCAACCGCCGTTCGCACCCGGGTTGCCGCAGGGGCAAGCCGTGCCGGAGCCGTCACCGAAGCACTGGTTCGTGCCGATGCCGCTGCCGCCGCCAGAAGCGTCGATGCGGAGCAACCAGTAGGCCGCGAAGCCGATGGCTTGCATCTGCAGCGGGGCTACGTTGTTGTTGTTGAGGTTGGTGATGTCAATGGTGCCGGGGCCGGTGGTGTTACCCACAACCCACGCCTCGGGACCGGAAGCGTCCTGGTCCATCGGACCCGGGAATTCGCCGCCGATCTGGTCGGCGGAGACAAGGGCCCAGCCGCCACCGGTGATGTCTCCCGCGAGCGGGATGGGGTTCAGGATGTCGGTGTCGCCGTTGGTAACGGTCGTCGTCGTGGAGGCCACGAGGACCGCCGCGCCGGGGCCGCTGTTGGCGTCGCCGCCCGTGTAGAGGGCAACCTGGCTGTTGTTACCGTTCGTGACGGAGCCGGGGAACATCGCGGAGCCGTAGGCACTGTGGACGGTCGTGACGGCGCCGGCGCAGTCCCAGAAGTGCAACCAAGCCATTTCACCGCCAGCGGTGAGGCCCAGAGCGTTCTCGGTCGAACCGTTGTCGTACTGACCGCACGGCGGGGGGGCGGATTCCGTGACGTCGAATGCACCGGTGGTGCCGGAGGCACCAGGGAATGCACCGAGCTGGATCACGTAGGCGTTGCCCGGGGTCGCTGCGAAGGTGACCGTGGACTGCAAGCCACACGAGTCATCGTTGCAGGCAATGGCGCTGCCCGTGGGGCATCCGCCGGTGTCGTCGTAGGCACCCATCTTGGTGTCGCCGGACGTGCCGTTGCAGGTGGTCACGGAGGCGTTGCCGCCGGCCGCTGAGGTCCACTTGAACCAGACGTCCGTGTCGACGGCGGAGGTGCCGAAGGCGTAGCAGAGTGACTCGGACTGGTGCTCGGGACCGGTTGTAGCGGCGGTCGTGTCAAAGGTCTGACCGAACACCTGGCCGGAGCCGATATCTTGGGGTGACGCACAGGCATCACTGCCACCCAGGAAGCCACCACCACCGGGGGTCAACACGAAGGACGTGGGAACCTTGGGGGTGCCAGCGCTGTTAGCGTCGGTAAATTGGGCGAAAGCGGGCGAAACAGCCGTGCCCGCAACAACCGCCAACGCGATTGCGGAAACTTTCATGCTGAAACTCTTCTGAAGCAGGTGAATGAAGTGGTGATAAATCACCAGAAACCGTCAGGCCAACCCGACTCCCTCGATTGATGCGACGTCGCAGATAGCACCGTGCGTGGGGAGGGGCTCGACCAGGGATGTTGCTCTAAGCATACACCAATCGCCGGATAGGGGTAACTTGTCTGGATTACTGGTGCGAACCGGCTGCCTCGGACGATCCGGGCCCTTTTCGGCCTCCTTGTGCTTACAGATCGAACTGGCGGTGGACCCAGCGCGGCCGGGAATAGTCCCAGTGACTCTCGGCCATCGCCGCCAGGAGTAGGGGGTACGCCTCTGCTCCGGCCTCCAGGACCTCCATTTCCACGCCCAACCGCCGAGCGTGCTCTTCCAGGGCGGTTTGCTCGTGGTCGTACAGGTTCTTCAGGCGGCGAATCTGCTGCCAGGCCTCGGCCGGCCGCAGGCCCTGCTCCTGCTTGCGCTCGTGGGCGATCAGATGCAGCAGGTCCCAGCCGGGGAGGTCGTCGGGACGGCTCGTCCCCCAGTCCAGATAGCCGAGGACGCTGCCGTCGGGCCGGGTCTGGACGTGCTTGGAGCGCAGGTCGCCGTGGGAGAGCACGCGCGGGAAGGAGAGCCCCACCATCCGCTCGCGCAGCTCGTCATGCATGCGCTCGAGGCGCGCGACGGTGCTCGCGACGGCGGCGTGGCGGCTGACGATCTCGAAGCGCCAGCCCATCAGCTCCTCAAACCCCTCGGCGTCCAGGGGAGCCGCCGGCCGCATCACCAGCCGGGCCAGATGGTCGGCCGCGTCGGCCAGCATGCGGGCCACGAGCCCGTGGCGACCCGAGATCTGCGGCGCTGTGAGCCCTCCCAGGCGCCGCTCGCAGGTGAGCCACATGCCCTCGAGGTCACCGGCGAAGAGGGGTTCGGGGACCGGGATCGAGGGAAACTCGCGCCGGATCAGCCCCAGGCGGTCGTGGTGTTCTTGGACCATCGGGCGCAGGTGCGGGCCGAGGGGGATGCGGACGGTGAGCCGGCCGTTCGTCTCTTCGGGGTCGTCGCGCCCGGAGGTCTGGATGATCGCAGTGTTCCCGCGCGTGGCGATGATCTCCTGCGCGACGACCTGCGGGGCGCCGAGGCGCTCCGCCAGGGCGGCCAGGATGCGCTCGAGGTGCGTGGAGCTTGCGGCCAGCTTCGCCGGAGCGCTCGCCAGGGCGAAGGAGGGCGTCAGCAGCGGGAACAGCCCCAGGGTGTAGGCCGCCGTCTTCCAGCGGTTTCCGCGCTCCTTGGGGCCGATGTGGAGGGTGGGCCAGGGCTCGTCGAGGGCCACCACATGGGTGAAGTCCGCCGAGTGCGGGTAGAGCGCGAGAGCTCTGGTGCGTTCCCTCCCGGCAGCACTGAGAGCGCGCCGGTAGGCACCCAGGGTGCGTTCCCCGGCCCGCGGGTGTAGGACGGCGCGCGCGTAGCCCAGGGGACCGGGGACGGTGAAGTACCCGCGCCGACCCGTCGAGCGCTTGTAGCCCAGGCGGTTGTCGACGGTCATCGCCACCTCGCCGCGGGCGACCCTCCGGGCCTCGGCCGGGGGGATCGGCAGGCCCGCGCTCTCACCGGGAGATCCGCCCTCGGCGATCACCAGATCAAAGCTCCCCGCGGCGAAGGGCAGGCGTTCACCCTCGGCGAGTACGACCTCGGGGCGCCGGCCGGTCAGGGCCGCGGCTCGGTGGCACGCGAAGGCCAGGCGATCGGCCCGCCGATCGACCAGCAGGGGGCGGTGCCCGGTCAGGATCAGGGAGAGCACCGTGCCCGAGAGTGCGTCGCCGCAGAACAGCGTGCTTCCCGGCCGTCCCTTCAACAGCAGATGCCAGGCGCCGCGCGCTTCCCGCAAGAGCATCATCAGCCGCTCGGAGCGCTCGGGGTCCAGGCTCAAGAGCAGCTCCTCGAGACACTCCTTGAACCCGCGGCCCCGATCCAGCGCGGCCAGGCAGGCGTCCAGTTCGCCCTCGGCGAGCAGCTCGACCGGTTCGTCAAGGCTCATCGCGCTCTGCCCTCGCCCAACCACCGGCCCGTGCCTCGCAGGCCCCCCAGCCGTCCCCGGGGATGGACGCGGGCGAGCTGGGTCCTCTTCCTCTCGTAGGCGATCTGGGGGCTCATCCTGGCGAGCGATGATCTACCGCCGTCCGATCGGAGTCCAGCGGGCGCGGAACGAAGTGGGGGCTGGCAGCCGTGGCCGCCAGCCCCCGAGGGTCTCTCTCTGCAACCTCCCGTGTGCTCTCTCAGAACGGCGGGAGGGGTTCTTCCTCGATCTCCGGGGGTGTGTCGCCCGGCGGTTTCCCACCGGGGTCAGGGATCGGTACATGAGTCGGGAGCGCGTGGCTTTGTGATTCGCTCGCTCCCTCGCTGCGAGTGACGAAGGGCTGGATGCGGCGGGGGAGCAGGGTCCCGCGGGTCTGTCCGGAGAGGTCCAGCTCGCCGTAGCCGGCCGCGCGGGCGGCGAGGCGGCCACCGGGTCGGACCCACAGCCACGCGCCGGTGCGCGGCGCGGCGCCCAGGCAGAGGGCGCCCGTGCTGATCCATCCCGCCTGGGAGGGCAGGAAGACCTCGATCCACGCGTCGTCGAGGGCGCCGCGCGGGAACGAGCCCTCGGCGCTGCTTCCGGGAGCGAGGCAGTGCAGGACCGTCGCGCGCCGATCGGGGGTGGCGAGCATCAGGAGCAGGGGCTCGGCGCAGAAGCTCCGGGCCCGGATGCCGGTGGCCTCGATGGCGATCAGCACCTCGGGCACCTCGCTCAGGTCGTCGAGGGGCGTGACCTGCTGGAGGCCGGGGGCGGCGGCGGTCAGGGCGGTCAAGGCAAGGCTGGCGATCATTTCGGGTCTCCTCCCACTGTTCCGGCGTTTTCACCGGCAGGCGGGCTTATCGGACCCCGGCCCCCTCGCCTTGAGGGCGCGCCTCTCCCGTCGTCTCAGGGCGGCCGGATCGCTGCCGCCGGAGACCGATGCTGGGAATCCGCCGCCCAGGCGGCGTCAGTCGCCGGAGCGCCGGAGGCAGGTCAGGCGGCTCATGGTGCGCACGAACAGGCTCCCGTCAGCCGTGGCGGGGGTCGCCATGCACATCTCGCCCAGGGAGTTCGTACGCAGCAGCTCGAACTCGTCGCCGGCGCGGATCACGAAGGTGTCGCCGTCCTCATCGAGGCAGAAAACCCTGCCGCCGTAGGCCCAGGGCGAGGCCGTGAAGCCCGTGCGGCCGCCGAGGCGCTGCTTGCCGTAGACCTCCTCGCCGCTCGTCGCGTCGTAGCAGGCGAGGAAACCGGCGTCGAGCAGCACGTAGAGCCGTCCCGCGTAGACCAGGGTCGAGGGGTTGTAGGGCGCGCCTCGGCCGTGGGACCAGGCGATTGCCTCGCTGGCGTTCTCGCCATCGAGGCTGATGTCGCCCTGCGCCCCGGGGCGGATCGCGAAGATCGGCCGGCGCCGATCCATCACGTAGCCCGAGGTCACATACAGCAGCCCGCCCGCCGCGTAGGGCGTGGCGATCGTGATGCTCGACATGCCCGCGAGTTCCCAGAGCAGCGCTCCGTCCAGGGCGTAGGAGCGCACGCGGCGCGTTCCCGCGGTGACGAGCTCGGTGCGCTCCTTCGTCTCCCACACGAAGGGCGTCGCCCAGTTGCTGGCCTCGTCGCGCTCGATCTTCCAGATCGTCTCGCCGCTCTCGGCGTCGAGAGCCATCAGGTACGAGTCGTCATCGTTGTCGTTCACGACAAAGAGCTGGCCATCGTGATGGACGACCGAGGCCGCCGCGCCCCAGCCGCGGCGCGTCGCCACGGGCTCGAAGGGCCGCTTCCAGAGCTCGCGCCCGTCCAGGTCGTAGGCGAACAGGCCGACGTCGCCGAAGCTCGCGAAGAAGCGCTGGCCGTCGGTGACCGGCGTCGGCGAGGCGTAGGAGTTCTTGATGTGGATCGGCGTCGCGGGCCGTCCCTGGTGGGCGACCCGTTCCCAGCGCACCTCGCCGCTCTTCGCGTCGAGGCAGGTCACGGTCCAGCGATAGTCCATCTCCACCGGCTCCTTGCGCTCGCCGCCGAAGTACAGGCCCTTGCGGGGCTCGACGTCCTCTCCATCGGGCACCGCGCTGGTGACGAGCACGCGGCCGTCGGTGACGATCGGCGAGGACCAGCCGCGGCCCGCGATCTCGGCCGACCAGGCCACATTCTCGGTCTCGCTCCAGCGTTCGGGCAGCCCCTCCTCGTCCGAGACTCCCGTGCCGTCGGGGCCGCGAAAACGGGGCCAGTCCCCGGCCTCGGCGGAGGCTGTGAGGGCGAGGGCTGACGCGAGGGCGAGGAGCGTGCGCATGGCTGGCCTTCGGGGTCGAGGTGCGGCGGGTGCGGGGGAGCGCGGCGGCGGGCCCGACGCCTCGTAGCCTACCACGCCCTTTGCACCGCCCCGATCGGGCGTGAAAGCAGCGGAAACCTCGGCGGAGCGGACCGCGAACGGCCGATGGAGATGAGGGCATGGCCAGGGTTCTGAACGTCCTCGCCCTGCTGGTCCTGGGCGGGCTGGTGGGCATCGTCGGGTGGTGGACGCACCACTACCGCGGTTCGGTGATCGAACAGCAGCGCGACCTCGTCGAGCGTGATTCTCGCATCGCCGGCCTGACCGAGGAGATCGAGGAGCAGGGCGCGAAGCTGCACCTGGCGCGGGTCGAGGTGGATCGGGTCAGCGAACGTAACCGCCAGCTCGCGCGGCAAAAACGGGAACTCGAGTTGCGCAACCGCCTGCTGCGCCTCGACCACCGCCTGGCGACGATCGAGGTCGTCGATCAGCGCGAGACCCCCGACGGCATCGTGTCGCGGGTGCGCTTCGAGGAGTTCGGCCCGGACGGAGACTCCCTGGCCCCGGCGCGGACCATCGAAGTGAGCGGGCGCTTCCTCTACCTCGAATCCCAGGTCGTGAAGTTCGCCGACGACTTCGTCGAGGCTGGCGACGCCCTGCGCGGGAGGTCGATCTGCCTCTTCCGCCGCGTCTGGGGTGAGCGGCAGCGGCCCGTCGAGGGCACCGAGCTCGACATCGTCGGCCTGCGCCCGGGCCTCGTGGCGGGGGACGAGGTCTCGCCGGGCCCCCACGCCGAGCTCTGGCGACGATTCTGGGACTACGCCAACGATCGGGAGCTCGCCGAGCGAGCGGGCCTGCGCGCCGTCCACGGCGAAGCGCCCTTCACCGAGCTGCGCCCGGGAGGGCGCTATTCCGTCGAGCTGCGCGCGTCGGGCGGTCTCTCGATCCGCCCGGAGTGACTCACCGTTCGCCCACGCGCCGCATGCGCAGGGCGCGCAGGCCTGCGCGGGTCTGAAAGGCGGCCACGCCCAGCGGTCGCGAGAGCAGCACCTCGGGCCGCAGGTCGATGGTCTTGCCCGCCAGCTCGACCTCGTGCAGCAGCTCGCCGTCGAGCCAGGTCGTGATGCGCCGCCTGGTCACGCGCACGCGCGCGGTGACCTCGCGCCCCTGTTCGTAGGCGATGAAGGCCGTCGTCTCGTTCATCGAGGCGTCCGCGCCGTCGATGCACGAGAGGCCGGTCAAGGCGCCGCCCCAGCCGCCGAGGATCAGGGTGGCGTGGCTCTCGCCCACCGGAAAGGTCAGCCCGCAGAAGAAGTCCGTGCCAGCCAGGCGGCAGGCGCTGACCTCCAGCTCAAAGTCCCAGCGCGGCAGCTCGCCTCCCGCCCAGTGCAGGCCGGTCAAGGGCGAGCCCATCTCGAAGACCAGCAGACCGTCCTCGGCTTCGATCTCGCCCTCGCCGCCGAAGGCCGTCATCTCCCAGTCGGCGTGCCGCTCCGCGGTGAGCAACGGCGTCCATTCGCTCTCCGGCGAGCCGGAGCCGGAGCTCGCGCAGGCGCTCGCGGCGCCCAGGGCGAGGAGCGCGAGGACGCGCCGGTCCGATTGCCCTGTGCGCTTCATGAGGCCTCGAGCAGGTGTCGGGTCAGGCGCAGGTTCGCGTTCACGACGCGGCCCATGCCGTAGGTGCCCAGGGGATGGAACGCCCTCGTCGCGATCTCCGCGGGGTCCAGTTCGTCGAGTCGCGCCCCCGTGAGCTCTCTGATGTCGCTGAACTCGTTCGCGGCGCGGTTAAGCGGCAACTTCGCGCGACTCGGTCCGACGAGGGGCATGGCCCGATCATACGACTCGTGCGCAGCGGCATCGCCGCCGCTTCCTGGGCTCCTAGCGCGACCTCGCCGGGCCCTGCGGCAGCGGCACGAACCTGACCAACGGCGTGGAGGTTGGGTTCAGGCCGTGAGAGGAGCCCGCGGGGATGGGCGCAGGAGGCGTCCCCCCGCAGCGCCCGCTGCTCAGTCCCGGCCCAACAGCCGGAAGGCGGCCCAGTCGGCGGCGGGTCGGCCCGCGGCACGCAGGGCGCGTCGGGCGTCGCGGGCGGCGAGGGCCGGGGACGCGCCCTCGCACAGAGCCTCGTGGAAGAGAGGCGTGAAGGCCGCCGCGGCGTCGTCGGTCACAGGCCAGAGGGTGACGAGCAGGTTGCGCGCTCCCGCGTCGAGCAGGGCGCGGGCGAGGCCCAACAGGCCCTCGGCGTCCACGAAGCGTCCCTCGGCGCTCTCGCAGGCCGAGAGAACCACCAGCGGAGCCGGCGTGCGCAGGGCGAGGAGCTCTGCGGCGCAAAACATCTCCTCGCCGTCGAGCACCAGGCCCACCGGCGCGAGGCGGCCGTCGCCGCAGGCGGAGGTGCGGCGCAGGTGGGTGGCCACGTGCACCGGCGCGCCACAGGTCAAGGCCTCGATCAGGGCCTCGCGGTGGAAGGCGCCCGCGCGCGCGAGCAGGGCGTCGGGGTGGAGGGCCTTCACCGCGGCGAGCTCCTCGGCGGCGGCGGGCAACAGCGGCCTGCCTCCGCTGTCGAGCGGGTCGCCCAAGAGGCGCCAGGGCTGGGCCGGCGCGGCGGGGGGCGCGCCCGGCGCCTCGCCGGGCAGCCCTGGCAGGAAGAGGGTCGCCGCGAGGTGTTCGAGGTCGCGCCCGGCGATCGTCAGCGACTCCAAC
The DNA here is from genome assembly GCA_036010965.1 of Planctomycetota bacterium. Lineage (GTDB taxonomy): Bacteria > Planctomycetota > UBA1135 > UBA1135. Next base: position 8,309 of record DASCMO010000041.1, read on the forward strand.
GGCAGGCGCTCGAGGGGACCGTGGACCAGGGCCAACAGGCGCCCGTCGCCACCGCGAGCGGTCCGCAGGTGCCGCCGCAGGCCCGCGGGCAAGAGGGCGCGACCGAGTTGCTCGGCCAGGGTGGCGCAGTGGGGGGCGTCGTCGGCGCACAGCGCCTCGCGCAAGCGCCGCACCCCGCGGGCGAGCTCGCGCCGGGAGCGCGGGATGGCCAGGCTCTCAGCCGCGCCGTCGGGTGCGACCCAGACACACAGGGCGTCGTCGGCGCCGACCACCCAGGTAACCAGGCCGTGCTCGAAGCGCCCCGCCCAGGCGGCGAGGTCGGCGGCGGTGACCGCGCGCCGATCGCGCGAGCCGCGCGACTGGTACTGCTCGCCCAGAGCGGCCGCTTCCAGGGGCCTTCCGAGCTGCGCCAGGGCGCGCGCGGCGAGGACCACCGTGTGCAGGCCCAGGCGCTCGCCGAAGACCGAGGAAGCCGTGCCCTTCAGCACCCGCTGGTCCGCCAGGCGCGCCTCCCAGCGGTCGGCCTCGGTCAGGGCCGCGCGCAGGCTCGTCAGGGCCTCGGCGCAACGCCCGTCGAGCAGCAGGGCCTCGCCGCGCAGGGAGCTCGCGACCATGCGCTCGTGGGCGTCGCGCGCCTCGAAGGCGTCGAGTTCCGCCAGCGCGCGCTGCGTGTTCCCATCCGCCAGCTCGATCGCGGCACGCGTCAGGCGTTCGGCGCCGCCCCCCCCGTCCAGGGTCCACAGGCGGGCCCGCGCCCCCTCCAGCTCCCCCAGACGCAGGTCCGCCAGGACCACGCAGCGGCTCCAATCGGCCCGCTCGCGCGCGTCGAGGGGTGCGGTGCCGCGCAGGAACTCGCGCGCCTTTTCGGCGGCATCCTCGTGGATCAGGCGCAGGGCGTGCTCGCGGGCCAGGGGCCAGCACTCCTCGACGGAGCGGAAGGTGGCCAGCTCGGCCAGTAGGCGGTCCACGCCCGCCGTGTCGCCCGCCTCGCGCGCAAGGCGCACCAGCCCCAGGAGAGCGCGCTGGTGGTAGTCGTCGTTGCGCACGCCGACGGCGGTCCGGCGGCAGCGCTCGAAGGCCTCGCGGGCGGCGCCGGCGTCGCCGTCCAGCAGGGCCAGGCGCCCGAGCAGCCAGCGCGGCTCGAGCTGGGGCTTGCGCTGGCCGGCGCGCTCGAAGCTCGCCGCCGCCGCGCGCGCGTCCGCCGTCGCGCGCGCGAGCAGGGCCCGGCGGTCGCCATGGGAGAGGTCCGCGCGCGCTTCGAGCTCGCGCGCCTCGATCCGCGCGGCCAGGCTCAGGGCGCGGGCGGCGGGGACGAAGTCGGCCGCCACTCCGGCGCGCTCGGCCAGGGCTCGCAGGTCGGCCAGGAGCGCCGGGCGCAGCTCGCCCCAGTCGCCCTTGTCGCGCGCCTTGCGCACGCGCTCGTGCAGGGCGAGGAAGTCCCCGTACGCCTGCCAGCCGTCCTTGCGCCCGGCGGCGTCGATGCCCGCGTAGTGGGCGGCCACCGCCAGGGCGTCCTCCCGGCCGTGGTCACGGGCCATGCGCTCGGCCGCTCCCCGTAGCTCGTCCAGCAAGCTGTCTTCACCCTGGCGGAAGCGTTCGAGCAGGGCGCCGAAGCGGCGGTAGTCGCGCTCGTAGGCCGGGCCATCGCCCGCCGGGGCCGCCGACGCGCAGAACGCGCCGGTCGCCAGGCAGGCGAGGAGGATTAGCTGGCCCGCGCGCACGGGCGCCTAGCGCTCGGGCGTGCGGCCCAGGTAGGCGTCGCGCTCGGCCCCGGGGGGCAGGCCGCGAGCAAGGGTGCGGGCGTCGCTCAGGAATCCTGCCTCGTGCAGCAGGCGCACGGCGCGGGCCGTGCGCACCGGTTCACCGAGCCCTTCGAGGGCTTCCAGCTCGGCCTCCAGGAGGCGGTCGGGCAAGACCCGGAAGTCGCGCTCGCCCAGCTCGCACTGCATGCCGTCCACCACGGCCCAGGCCTGCCAGGTGTAGGCGCCCGGCGGTAGGGAGTGGATGCCGGAGAGCAGCGGGTCGGGGTCGAACAGGTGCGCGACGCGCCGGCCGGCGTCGAAGACCGTGCCGCCGCTCTCGAAGACCTCCACGCGGTAGGTGCCGGCTCCGGCCTGCGAGAGGCACTCGAAGATCGGCCGGGCCCCCAAGGGCAAACCGTGCCAGGCGTCGGGGGCGGAGATGTGCAGCACGCGGTCGCGCGGGAAGGCCAGATCGCCGTTCGTCGTGCCGCGCAGCAGCGGGGCCTCGGGCAGGGCGGGGATGCGGCCGGCGTCGCTGAAGCGAGGCAGGAAGAGGGCCGTGGCCAGGAGCGAGGCGGCGGCGGCCAGGGGCATCAGGCGCTGGAGGGAGCGCGAGCGCTTGCGCGCTCGGGGTGTGCTCGGCCGGAAGCGCTCTGGAAAGGGCGCTGGGGCGGCGGGCTCGGGCGGGGCGTCGGTCTGGGCGTCGGCCTGGGCGCGGTCGTGCTCGAGGCGGTGCTGCAGGCCGCGCAGGAGGGCGCGATCGATCTCGCGTCCGCGCTTGCAGCCCGCGCCGCCCGCCTCGTCGAGCTCGCGTCGCCAGCCGATCGGGGAGCTCGGGGGCGCGCTCGGCAGGGCGACCTCCAGGGGTGAGGGTGGGCGCGAGGAGGCCGCCGCGGACAGGCGCCGGCAGGCGCCGCAGCGCAGGAAGTGGCGATCGATCTCGGCCCGCCGCTCGGCGTCCAGGACGGCGCTGCCGAGGCCGCAGCCGTGGTCGTAGAGTTCCGAGCCGCTCGGGCAGTCGCGCACCGCCGCAGAGCGCCCTGCGGGACCTTGCTCGCCCAGCCAGGCCTCGGCCAGCTCAAGCATCCGCAGGCGCGGGCCGTGCACCGGGTGCGTCGCGAGAGCCTCCAGGGAGCTGTGCTCGAGCTGGTCCCAGCGGGCCAGGGCTGCCTCGACCTCGCTCCGGCTGGCCGTGGCGAGCTGGATCACGGTCTTTCCTGTGCGGGTGGTGCGCATCTCCGCGGAGTTTTCCGGTGCTTCCATGGCTTCAGGGTCAGCTCTTCGCCGTTTCTTGCAGGAAGCCAGCCTCGCCCGCCAGGCGGTCGAGGGAGAGGTCGTTCAGGATCACGCGCCGCAAGGCCGTGGAGGCCCGCTTGAGGCGGTACTTGCACTGCTCGGAAGAGAGGTCCAGGTGCTCGGAGATGGCGGCCAGGTTCTCTCCCTGCATGTGGCGCAACTCGAGCAGGTTCCGGTCCTCGGCGTCGAGCAGGCCCATGGCGCGCCGTACCAGCTCGCCCAATTCCGCCTCCCCGACCTGTTCGGTGGGGTCCGGCCGCGGGTCGGGGCTTTCGGGGACGCTCTCCTCGCTGGCCGCCTGGATGGAGATCGGGCGCCCCGATTCGCGCCGCTTGAGGTCCACGCAGCGGCACCAGGCGACGCGGTAGAGCCAGGTTCCCAGGGAGCCTTTCGCGGGGTCGAAGCGCCCCGCGTCCAGGCGCTCGAGGGCGTAGAGCACCAGCTCCTGATAGAGGTCGTCGCGCGAGGTCGGGTCCGCCTCGAAGTGGCCGATGCAGTGGAATAGAAGGGAGCGGTAGCGCTCGAGGAAGGTGGTGACCACATCCTCGCGTCGCTCGCGCAATCCGCGCACCAGTTGCTGCTCGTCCAATCCGCTCATCCCCAGCCCCGGGCGGGCACCGATTCGCCCGTTGGCTAACCTGGATTACGGGTTTGCGGAGGCCATTTCAACAGCGGGAAAACAGGCGTTCCAGAGCTAGACTGCCCGCGCTCCCCGATGGGGGGGCTGACCTCGATATGAGCGAGACGAGCCGCAAGGCGGATTCCGAGGGAGCGCGGGCCTTCCTGACCGCTCTGGCAGCGCTGCTGGCGCTGCTGGGCCTGTTCTCGGGTCCCTGGGCCGTGGCTGCCCTGGCCGAGCGCGACCCCCTCCCTCCCGAGGCCCGCCTCGCCGCCTGGCGGGCTTTCGGCGGGCTCCTGGTCCTGGCAGCGGCCCTGGCGCTCATTGCCCGCCGCCTGCCTTCCCGCCGCCTCGCCCTGCGGGCGGTGCTGTTCGTGGCCACCGGCCTGGCGCCGCTGGTCGCCCTGGAGCTGTGCCTTGCGCCCCACGCCGAGAGCCCCACGACCCTCTTTCTGCGGGATCCCGACCTTGGCTGGCGCCTGCGACCGGGGGCGGCGGACTTCTGGGGCGGCATCCCGACCCGCATCAACTCGCGCGGCCTGCGTGGCCCCGAGCGGGCGCCGGCCAAGCCGCCGGGCACAGGGCGCATCCTGTTCCTGGGGGACTCGGTGACCTTCGGCTTCCTGATCGAGGACGACGAGCTGGTCTTCCCGGCGCGCGTCGAGGCCGCCCTCTCCACGCCCGCGCGGCCAGTGGAGTGCATCAACGGCGCGGTCGGCGGCTATTCGCCCTGGCAGGAGCACCTGTTCCTCGAGGGCGAGGGGGCGTCCTACGCGCCTGACATGGTGGTGCTCTGCTTCGTCCTGAACGACGTGACCGAGCAGCTCTCCCTGCAGCGTTTCGGTGGCACCTGGGAGGGCGCGCAGCTCGAGAAGAGCCGCAGCGGCCGCGGCCCGGTCTGGCTCCAGGAGAGCGCCCTGGCCCACTTCGCCCGGCGCGCGTGGGCGCGGCTGGAGTTCGGCTCCGACGTCGTCGGGGGCGCCCGCGAGCGCGAGGAGCTCGGCATGTATCACCTCTTGCTCGAGCCCAACCGCGACGACGTCCAGGAGGCCTGGCGCGGCACTCAGCGCAGCGTGGCCGCCATCGTCGACTGGTGCGCCGAGCGCGAGGTGGCCCTGGCGCTGGTGCTCTTCCCCATCTCGGTCCAGTTCGAGGACCCCGTGCGCCTGGCCGCTCCGCAGCGAATCATGGGCGCCTTCGCCGAGCGACGGGGCCTGGCTTGCCTCGACCTGCTCCCGGTCCTCGTGGAGGAGATGGTCGCGCGCGGCCTGGCGCCGGAGGACCTGCAGCTCGACGCCGTCCACCTCTCCGCCCTGGGCCACGAGGTCTGCGCGGAGCGGATCGCCGCCTGGATCCGAGAGAGAGGGCTGCTCGGTCCCTGAGGAGCGGTCCGTGCCTGGACGCCCGGTGGGGCCCGGCGGGCCTATGCGAGGCCATCTCCGGGCACTATAGTTGTCATCGGTCTATTCTCGACCGGCCCCTCCAGGACCTCCCCTCCAGGACCTCACCGGAGGGTTCCCGGCCCCCCTTCAGAAACTCCAGAGGTGTCCCGTGAGAGACGTTGTCATCCTCAGCGCCTGCCGCACGCCGATCGCCCGTTTTCAGGGTTCCCTGGCGGGGATTCGTGCGCCCGAGCTGGGCTCGCTCGCCATCGGGGAGGCCTTGCGGCGTGCGGAGGTGGACCCGGAGGCGGTCGAGGAGGTCATCTTCGGCAACGTGCTCTGCGCCGGACTGGGCCAGAACCCCGCCCGCCAGGCCGCCCGCGGAGCGGGCATCCCCGACGCGGTTGGCAGCCTCACGATCAACAAGGTCTGCGGTTCGGGTCTCAAGGCCGTAGCGCTCGCCGCCCAGGCCATCCGGGCCGGTGACGCGGACCTGCTGGTCGCGGGCGGCATGGAGAACATGTCGAGCGCTCCCTACCTGTTGCCTGAGGCGCGCGACGGCGTGCGCCTGGGGAACGGACGGCTGCTCGACTCGATGGTCCACGACGGCCTGTGGGACATCTACAACGACTTCCACATGGGCATCACCGCCGAGCTGGTGGCGGAAAAGTACGAGATCAGTCGCGAGGCCCAGGACGAGTTCGCCGCCGAGAGTCACCGCAAGGCGGCCGAGGCCACCGAGGCGGGTCGCCTGGACGGGGAGAAGTTTGCGATCGAGATTCCTCAACGCAAGGCGGAGGCGATCTCGTTCACGACCGACGAGACCATCCGCCCGGGTCTGACCGCCGAGAGCATCGCGGGCATGCGGCCGGCCTTCAAGCCGGACGGAACGGTGACCGCCGCCAACGCATCGGCCATCAACGACGGCGCCGCGGCGCTGGTGGTCGCCAGCGCCGAGCGGGCGGCCGAGCTGGGAATCGAACCCCTGGCGCGCATCAGCGCCTACGCCACGGGCGGCTGCGCGCCCGAGTGGGTGATGATGGCTCCCGAGCACTCGATCCCCATGTGCGCCGAGAAGGCGGGCGTGGCGCCGGGCGCCGTCGACCTGCACGAGATCAACGAGGCCTTCTCCGCGGCCGCGATCGCCCTCACGCGGCGGCTCGAGCTCGATCCCGAGAAGATCAATGTCAACGGTGGTGCGGTGGCTCTCGGCCACCCGATCGGCGCTTCTGGCGCGCGAATCCTCGTCACCTTGCTCTTCGCCATGGAGCAGCGCGGGGCGGCGACGGGCATGGCCTCCCTCTGCCTGGGCGGCGGCAACGCCGTCTCCCTGGCGGTCGAGAGGGCGGTCTGATGGGCGCCCAACCCTTCGAGCGCGTTGCGGTGATCGGGGCCGGGACGATGGGGAACGGCATCGCCCAGGTCTTTGCCTGGCAGGGCGTCGAGGTGCTCTTGATCGATCTGGACGCGGTGGCGCTCGAGCGCGGGACGGCGGCCGTCGAGAAGAGCCTCGCTCGCATGGTCAAGAAGGAGCGCGCGACCGCTGAGGAGGCCCGGGCCACCCTGGCGCGCATCTCCACCGCCGCCGAGATCGCCGCGCTCACCGACCAGAGCCTGGTGATCGAGGCCGTCGTCGAGCGCGCGGAGATCAAGCGCGCGGTCTTCGAGGAGCTGGACGCACGCACGGGAGCGGAGGTGATCCTCGCAACCAACACCTCCTCGATCTCCATCACCGAGATCGGCGCGGCGACCGCTCGCGCCGAGCGCGTGATCGGGATGCACTTCATGAATCCGGTCCCGATCATGCAGCTGGTCGAGATCATTCGCGGCCACGAGACCTCGGACGAGACGACCGCGCGCGTGATGGCCTGCTGCGAGGCGATCGACAAGACCCCGGTGGAGGTCAATGACTACCCCGGGTTCGTGTCCAACCGCGTGCTGATGCCGATGATCAACGAGGCGATCTTCTGCCTCTTCGAGGGCGTCGCCGAGCGCGAGGGGATCGACACGGTCATGAAGCTGGGCATGGCCCACCCGATGGGGCCCCTGGCCCTGGCGGATCTGATCGGCCTCGACGTGTGCCTCGACATCCTCGAGGTGCTGCATCGCGGCCTGGGCGATGACAAGTACCGTCCCTGTCCCTTGCTGCGGCGCATGGTCGCCGCGGGCCGTCTGGGCCGCAAGGCGGGCAGTGGTTTCTACGACTACGACTGAACGAGAAGACGAGACATGGATTTCGAGCTGTCCGAGGAGTTGACGATGGTGCGCGACATGGCGCGCGAGTACTCCGTCACCGAGCTCGCCCCGCGCGCGGCGAAGCACGACCGCCAGAGCTACATCGATCCTGAGGTTTTTACCCAGCTCGGTGAGCTGGGCCTGTGGGGTCTGACGATCCCCGAGGAGTACGGCGGCGCGGGGATGGGGACTCAGGCGATGGTGGTGGTGCTGGAGGAACTCAACCACGCCTGCGCCTCCACGGGGGTGACCGTCTCGGTGCACAACAGCCTGCTCGGCGCGCCCCTGTGTCGCTACGGGAGTGACGAGCAGAAGCGTACCTGGCTCCCGCGGCTGGCGAGCGGGGAGGTCATCGGCTGCTACTGCCTGACAGAGCCCAACGCGGGCTCCGACGCGGCCGCCCTGCGCACCACGGCCGTCCTCGACGGCGACGAATGGGTGCTCGACGGCACCAAGGTCTGGGTCACCAACGGCGGCATCGCGGGCCTCGCGATCGTCTACGCGCGGACAAACCCCGACGTTTCGCGGGCCAAGGGCATCTCGGCTTTCCTGGTCCCGATGGACACGCCCGGCGTGCGGGTGGGCAAGGCGGAGTTGAAGACGGGTATCCGCGCCTCCTCGACCACCGAGGTGCTGCTCGAGGGCGCGCGCATCCCGAAGGACAACCTGCTCGGCGAGCTCGACCGCGGCTTCATGATCGCCATGGACACCCTCGATGGCGGGCGCATCGGCATCGCCTCGCAGGCTGTCGGCATTGGACGCGCCTGCCTCGACGCCTCGATCTCCTATGCCCGCGACCGCGAGCAGTTCGGCCGCCCGATCGGCGAGTTTCAGGCCGTGCAGTGGAAGATCGCTGACATGGCGACGCGCCTCGACGCGGCGCGGCTCTTGACCCTTCGTGCGGCGGTCGTGCGCGACTCGGGCAAGCGCTGCTCCCTCGAAGCGGCGCAGGCCAAGCTCGCCGCCTCGACCACCGCGAACTTCTGCGCGGACGAGTGCCTCCAGATTCACGCCGGCGCGGGCTATACCGACGACTTCGAGGTCGAGCGCTTCTTCCGCGACGCGCGTATCACCGAGATCTACGAGGGTGCGACCGACATCCAGCGCATCGTCATCTCCCGCAACCTGTTGACCGCTTGAGTTCCGCCGCCGAAATCGTCGAGCGCCTGAAGGCGGGGGATCGCGCGGCCGTCGCGCGCCTCATCTCGTGGGCGGAAAACGGCGACCCGCGCTTTGGCGAGGCGCTGGGAGCGTTCTTCGAACGCGTGGGCCGAGCCTGGCGGACGGGCGTCACCGGCCCGCCCGGCGCAGGCAAGAGCACGCTCGTGAACGAGCTCGCGGGCCTGCAGCGCGGCGCGGATAACTCGGTGGGCATCCTGGCGGTCGACCCCTCCAGCCCCTTCAGCGGCGGCGCCCTGCTCGGGGATCGCATTCGGATGGAGGAGCGCAGCGCCGATCCGGGTGTGTTCATCCGCTCGATGGCCTCGCGCGGGAGCCACGGCGGCCTGGCGCGCGCCGCGATCGACGCCTGCGACGTCATGGACGCCTTCGGCTTCGAGGAGCTCCTGGTCGAGACCGTGGGCGTCGGCCAGGCGGAGTTCGACGTGATGGAGGCCGTCGACACGGTGCTGGTCGTGCTCTGCCCGGGCGCGGGCGACGGTATCCAGGCCATGAAGGCGGGCCTGCTGGAGGTCGCTGACGTGCTGGTCGTGAACAAGGCGGAAGTGGCGGGTGCCGAGCGCCTGCAGACCGACCTCGAGGACGCCGTTGCCCTACGCCGGCGGGATCAGGGGGCCTGGGAGACGCCGGTCATCTCCTGCAGCGCGGGCCGTGGCGAGGGGATTGAGGGGGTCTGGGAGGCCACTGAGCGCCACCGGGCCTACCTGGGCGGGGAGGGCCGACTGGAGGCCCGTCGCCTGCGGCTGCGGCTTGCCCAGGTGCGTGGCGCTGTCGCCGCGGGCCTGGACCGTAGGCTCTGGGGGACGGGCGAGCTGGCGGAGCGCGCACGGGAACTCTTGGCGGCCAGCGCGACACCCTACGATGTAGCCGACGACTTGCTGGCGGACGTGTCCGCCGGCCTGTCCGAGCCGGAGGAGATCGCGGGATCATGAGTGCACACACCGACTCCATCACGCCCATCGACGCCCGTTCCCTGTGGAGCGAGCAGATGGCCTCGTCGCGCCTGCGCGAGGTGGGCTTCACGACGATCTCGGGCGACGAGCTGCAGCCCATCTACGGACCCGAGGACGTCGATCTGGATCCGGAGCGCGACCTCGGCTGGCCCGGGCAGTTTCCCTTCACCCGCGGCGTTCACGCCAGCATGTACCGCGGTCGGCTGTGGACCATGCGTCAGTTCGCCGGCTTCGGGACGGCGCGCCAGACCAACGAGCGCTTCAAGTTCCTCCTGGAGCACGGACAGACCGGGCTCTCTGTGGCCTTCGACTTCCCGACCTTGATGGGCTACGACTCCGACGATCCGGTCTCCGTCGGCGAGGTCGGTCAGGTCGGCGTGGCGATCTCCAGCCTGGCGGACATGGAGACGCTCATGGAGGGCATCCCCATGGGCAAGGTCTCGACCTCCATGACCATCAACGGTCCCGCGCCGATCGTGCTGGCGTTCTACATCGCGGCGGCACAGAAACAGGGCGTGGATCCCGTGGACATCCGCGGGACGGTCCAGAATGACATCCTCAAGGAGTATCAGGCCCAGCACGCCTGGCTCGTGGCGCCCGAACCCGCCCTGCGGATGATCACGGACATGATGGCGTGGTGCTCGGAGCGCGCGCCGCAGTGGAACACGATCTCGATCAGCGGCTACCACATCCGCGAAGCCGGCTCGACCGCCGCTCAGGAGCTGGCCTTCACTCTGGCCAACGGGATGGAGTACGTGCGGCGTGGCGTGGCGGCCGGCATGGATGTGGATACCTTCGCTCCGCGGCTCTCGTTCTTCTTCGACAGCCACCTCGACTTCTTCGAGGAGATCGCCAAGTTCAGGGCCGCCCGGCGCATCTGGGCACGCAAGATGCGCGACGAGTTCGGCGCTCGGGACCCGCGTTCGTGGATGTGCCGCTTCCACACCCAGACCGCCGGCGTCTCCCTGACGGCGCAGCAGCCCGAGAACAACATTGTGCGCACGGCCTTCGAGGCCCTGGCGGCGGTGCTCGGCGGCACCCAGTCGCTGCACACCAACTCCATGGACGAGACCCTCGCCTTGCCGACGGAAAAGTCGGTCAAGATCGCCCTGCGGACCCAGCAGATCATCGCCGAGGAGACCGAGGTGGCGCACGTCGCCGATCCCCTGGCGGGCTCCTACTTCGTCGAGTCCCAGACCGCGCGCCTGGAGGCCGAGGCGGAGGCCATCTTCGCCGAGATCGAACAGCGCGGCGGGGTCGTGCCGTGCATCGAAGCGGGCTACTTCCAGAGCGAGATCCACCGCTCCGCCTACGCATACCAGCGAGCAGTTGAGGCGGGCGAGAAGCGTATCGTCGGCATCAACTGTTACACCGAGGAGGCCGACAGGGAGGGCTTGATCGAGGTCCATCGCATCGATCCGTGCGTCAGCGCGGAGCAGACGGAGGGCCTGGCGGCCCTGCGCGCGCGGCGCGACGACGGCGCGGTGCGCCGCGAACTCGACGCGCTGCGCGAGGCCTGCCGTGGCGACACGAACCTGCTCGAATGTTTCGTTCGCGCTGCGCACGCGTACTGCACCCTGGGCGAGATGGCTTCGGTGCTGCGCGAGGAGTTCGGACACTTCAAGGAACCGCAGATCCTCTGACCCTTCAGTGAGACCATGACGGAGCGAAAGATCAGGGTGCTGGTGGGCAAGCCCGGCCTCGATGGCCACGACCGCGGCGCGAAGACCGTCGCCACCGTTCTGCGCGATCACGGCATGGAGGTCATCTACACGGGCCTACACCAGACGCCCGAGATGATCGCCGAGGTCGCGGCCCAGGAGGATGTGGACGTCGTCGGGCTCTCGATCCTCTCGGGGGCTCACATGGAGCTCTTCCCGCGCGTGCGGGACGAGCTCGTGGCGCGCGGCATGGGCGAGATCATGCTCGTGGGCGGCGGGATCATCCCTCCCGAGGATGCGCAGGCTCTGGAGGCCGCGGGCTACGCGCGGCTGTTCGGTCCTGGGTCGCCGACCGAGGAGATCGCCGAGTGGATCCAGGCCCGCATGGGCGAACGTCTGGCGGCGAAAGGCGGTCAGGAATGAGTACGGGCGATGAGCGCGAGATCCTCAACATTGACGAAGCCGCCGCGCTGGTGGGCGTCAGCGTGAAGACCTTCATCCGCGTGCTCCACACCGAGAACATCCCCGCGCGCAA
>DASCMO010000042.1:0-9324 GCA_036010965.1 Planctomycetota bacterium
GCTGTCCCTGTGCCAGCCACGGTGAGCGCGCTGAGGGCCTCCGCTCTGCGAAGAGGGCCGGTTGATGGCCAGCTGAGCCGTGTTCACCCAGAGGTTCTCCTCGGGTACTGCAGCCCGTCACCTTGGAATACCTATCCACTGAGGAAGCCCTCCGGCACCGCGTGCTTGTGGATGCGCTTGCAGAACCCGTGGAAGTCAATCGCACCCGTTCCACCGGGCAGGATCACGATCAGACCGTAGCCCTTCTTGGGCACCTTGGCTTCCTCGTCGTGACCGATCAGCACATAGCGCTTCTTCTCGTTGCCCTTGGCGTAGTGATCCACGGCGGGGATGTTCGCCACATCCTCGACACCCTCGGTGGGCAGGCCTGACTCGGGGCGCGGGTCCTCACTCTCCTGGGCGCGGACCACGGAAGCAGCGGTGAAGACCAGCACTCCGAGGCTCAACGCCAGGAAGCCGAGCGTGCGTGAGAGAGAGAGGTTCATCGAGATCATCTCTGGTGCGTGGAGTGGAGTGTGCTCTGCAACGGGAAGGAGAACCACGAGCCATGTGCTACTCACGGCAGCCAGATGATTTCCAACCCACCTGCGAAAGCGAAGGCGGCCCTACAGGGCGAGCCGTCGCGGCCCCGTCGTGGCCTCCGCCGGTCGTGGGTTCCGAGTGGTCGGGCGCGGACGGTGGGGGAGACCGGGCGAGACGGGAGCTCCGTCGGGGTGCTCGCGTGGCGAAGGCGTAGTCGAGGGTCTTGGGCCGGGAGAGGGGGACGGGGCCTCTCACGTCCTGCGAAGAACGCCCGTCGGTGTTCCTGTCCGCGATGACCGCGCGGGCGCAGGCGCTCTGATTCCTGATCAGTCGCTCGCGGGGCTCCTCCGGCTAGGAGGAGCCCCACCGGTGCGGAAGTCCTCTCGTCGATGTCAGCCGCCAGGCTGGAGATCTGTCCCCGTTTGATCGCGACCTACAGGTGCGCCGGCGTGGCGTGTTCGGTCCCGCCGTGGATCCACCTCGAAGACGTTCAAGGGGGAGGGGGAGACGCGCGCGGAACAGCGTGGAGGAATTGTGCGCAGGCGGCGGGGCAATAGGGCGTAGGCCGCGTTTCGGCGCTAGTCCAGGCCGGTTTCTCTGGTATCTAGTCCACTCGTGCCCCCCGGTAGATGAAGTCGGGCGCTGACCGTGACACCAATGAAACCGCAAGCCCATTCCTCTTCGCTTCAGTCCGAGAGAGGGACCCTGCGACAGCTGACCAGCTTGTGGCGGATGGCAGCTCCAGGCCGAGATCCAGCCTGCGACAGGCGGTCAGTGGGTGCACGAACGACAGGCTCGGAGCGGGACTCGAACCCGTGGGCCAGGCCCTGTCCGGATCCGGGTGCGGATGTGCCCGATGCCACCTCCAGCGGGCCGTCATCCGATCTACGCACTCGGCCGTCTTCCTCTCCTTGAGTCGGAATCCACCATGAGAATCGTCAGGACTGGGTTGCTCACGTTGGCCGTCATCAGCGCCTCGGCGTTCCTCGTGGCAAAGGGTCGAGACCGGACCCCCGAAGCGCTGCCCGCCACCCCGAGCCCGGAGGTGATCCGCGATCTGGAGCGCGGGCGCGCTCTGTTCGACCGCCACTGTGCGGTCTGCCATGGCGCTGAGGGTGGCGGTGACGGGCAGGCCGCCTACCTCCTGCAGCCCGCTCCGCGAGACTTCACCAGCGGTCGCTTCCGCCTGATCTCGACCCAAAACGGAGTGCCGACGCAACGCGACCTCATCGCGACCATTCAACGCGGCATGCCTGGTTCGGCCATGCCTCCCTGGGGGTGGCTGGCTGAAGAGGACCTCTGGGGCCTCGCGCTCTACGTGCGCCACCTCGCCGTCGAGGGGCAGATCGCCAATCTGCTGGAGTGGGCCGAGGAGGAGGACGACGACCTGTCGCCGGCGGATGCGCGCGCCATCGTCAACGAACGAATGGTGCCTGGAGACCCCATCGAAGTGGGTGCCCCGGCAACGGGCGACCCGATCTCGCTCCATGAAGGACAGCGGTTCTACTCGAAGGCCTGCGCGCCCTGCCACGGCACGGACGGCACCGGCAGCGGTGCGGTCAGCGAGGCCGGCAACCTGCGCAACGAGGACGGCACACCCAACTCTGCGCGCGACTTCACCGCCGGGATCTTCAAGGGCGGATCGACGCACGCCGACATCGTGCGGCGCGTTGTCGGCGGACTCCCCGGGAGCCCGATGCCGGCGACGAACTTCGACGATCAGGAACAGGTCGCCGCGCTGGCCGCCTACGTGCGCAGCATGATCCGACCCGGCGCCGAGGAGCGCGTCGTCCAGCGCCGCCGCACGGTCTCTGTCATGCGAGTACATGGCGAGGCTCCCACCAGTCCGGAGGACCCGAACTGGGCGCAGGCGGGCGGGGTCTGGATCACCTTGATGCCGCTCTGGTGGCGCGACCAACGCGTCGAAGGCGTGGTCGTGCGTGCGCTGCACGATGGCGATACCATCTCGTTCCGGCTCTCCTGGCGGGACGCCGCCCGCGACGGCGATCTGCTCGGGGCGCAGTCGTTCAGCGACTCGGCCGCGATCGAGATCTCGGTCGAGCGTGACCCGCCGCTGTTCGCCATGGGAACGACCGGGCATCCGGTCGATATCGCGCTGTGGCGCGCGGCCTGGGAAGCGGACGCACACGCCGCGCGCGGCATACGCGAGCGCTATCCCAACATGCTCGACGACTCCTTCCCCGATCGGCTCGGAGACCTGGGCGAGCAGTCGTTCACCGCCAGGGCGCTGGAGAACTCCGTGGCCCTGGCCGCGCGTCCGTCCGGTGCCGAAGCGCTGATGGCCGAAGGCTTCGGTACGGTTGGTCCGCGCGAACGGAACTCCTCTTCCTGGAGGGCACGCGGAACGTGGAGCGACGGCTACTGGGATGTCGTCTTCTCACGCTCGATGGCAACCGAGATCGAGGGGGAACCACCGCTCCTTCCCGGCCTGTCCGCCTTCCTCGCCTTCGCCGTCTGGGATGGTGCCTTCTCCGACAGGAATGGTCAGAAGGCCGTCAGCGTGTGGCACCGAGTCGAGGTTGCCCCCTAGGGGCCAGGTCATGGAATCCCACGATCCCGAGCACAAGTTCGTTGAAAGGAGCCTTCCGGTGATTTCCGACCCCACATCCGATCCGCGCCACTCACGCCGCGATTTTCTTGCGCTGTTGTCCAGCGGCGCCGCTGTTGCGGCGACCCCGCTCGACGCGCTCGCCGGTGCTCTCGCGCCGCTCCCGGAGATCGAGAACCCGCTCGCCTTCTACCCCGGCCGCGACTGGGAGAAGGCCTATCGCGATCAGTATGCCTATGACCGCACGTTCACCTGGATCTGCGCACCCAACGATACACACATGTGCCGCATGCGCGCTTTCGTGCGCAACGGCGTGATGGTGCGTTCGGAGCAGAACTACGACAGCGACCGGGTCAGCGACCTCTACGGCAACTACACCACCCAGGCGTGGAACCCGCGCGGCTGCCCGAAGGGTTACACCTTCCAGCGCCGCGTCTACGGGCCGTTCCGGCTCAAGGGCCCGGTCGTGCGCAAGGGTTGGAAAGAGTGGGCAGACGCTGGTTACCCGTCCTTGTCCGACAAGCCCGAGCTGCGCAAGAAGTACCGCTTCGACGACCGTGGCAACGACGATTTCGTGCGTGTGAGCTGGGACGAGGTCTCCGATTACGTCGCTGGCGGATTGCTCGCGATCGGCGAGACCTACAGCGGAGACGAGGGCCGCCGCAGGCTCGAGAAGGACGGCTACGAGCAGGAGATGTTCACTCACTGGGGCGGTGCCGGGACGCGCACGATGAAGATCGGCTCGAACCTCCCGCTGCACGGCCTGGTCGGGAAGTTCGGGCTCTTCCGCTTCGCGAACATGACCGCGCTGATAGACCACCACGTGCGCGGGAAGGAGGCCGATGAGGCCCTCGGCTGCCGCGAGTGGACCGAGTACACGTGGCGCGGGGATCAGGCACCGGGGCAACCCTTCGTTCACGGCCTGCAGACGTCCGACATAGACATGAGCGACCTGCGCTTCTCGAAGCTGACGATCCAGATCGGCAAGAACCTGATCGAGAACAAGATGGCCGACTCGCACTGGCTGGTCGAGCTGATGGAGCGGGGCGGCCGGATCGTCGTCATCTCTCCCGACTACAGCGCGCCGTCGGCCAAGGCGGACTACTGGATCGGATGCCGGCCGGGGCTGTCGGACACATCGATCCTCCTCGGGGTGACGAAGATCCTGATCGACCGCGGGTGGATCGACCGCGACTTCGTGCAGCGCTTCACCGACTTCCCGCTCCTGGTGCGGACCGACAACCTGCGGCGGCTGCGGCCCGAGGACGTGATCCCCGGCTACCGCCAGAAGGACCTGCGCGGCGGGCCGTCCTACGAGCGGCAGGCGATCACCGACGAGCAACGCGAGCAAGTTGGCGACTTCACGGTCTATGACACCACCCTGGACAAGGTCGTCGCCGTCAGCAGGGACGACGTCGGACGTAAGGCCAACATGAGCGCTGCCCTCGAGGGCGTCTTCTCGGTCCAGACGGTCGACGGCGAGCGCATCGAAGTCATGCCCGTGCTCGAGATGTACCGCCGCCACCTGGCGGACTACGGCCTCGACACGGTCGCCGAGATCTCCGGCGCTGATTCCGCGCTCGTCGAGCGCCTGGCGAAGGACATCTGGGACGTGACCCAGGCCGGAGGCCCGGTCTCGATCCACCACGGCGAAGGCACGAACCACTACTTCCACGGCACCCTCCACAACCGCGCTTGCTGGCTGCCGATGATGCTGACTGGGAACATCGGCAAGCACGGCGCGGGCGTCTTCACCTGGGCGGGCAACTACAAGGGTGCGCTGTTCCAGGCATCTCCCTGGTCGGGACCCGGGGCGGGCGCCTACTCGCACGAGGACCCCTTCGCGCCTGTGCTCGACGAGAACGCGACGATCACGAAGAAGGAGATCCGCAAGACCGTGAAGGGCGAGGACGTTGCCTTCTGGGGCCACGGGGACCGGCCGCTCGTGGTTGAGACGCCTGAGGGACGCAAGGTCTTCACTGGGGAGACGCACATGCCCTCGCCTACCAAGCTGATGTGGTACAGCAATGCGAACCTCATCAACCAGGCGAAGTGGGTCTATGAGTTGATCGTCAACGTCTTCCCCAAGATCGACATGATCGTCGATCAGCAGGTGGAGTTCACTGCCTCGGCCGAGTACTCCGACGTCGTTCTGCCGGCGAACTCCTGGGTCGAGTTCGAGGACCTCGAGATCGGCGGCTCCTGCTCCAATCCGTTCCTGCAACTCTGGGGCGGCAACGGCATAGCGCCGCTGCACGACTCGCGCGACGACGCCGAGATCTTCGCGGGCGTTGGCCGCGCGCTCGCGAGAAAGACGGGCGACCGGCGCTTCGCGGACTACTGGAAGTTCATCACCGAGAAGAAAGCGCGAGTCTACATTCAGCGCGTCCTCGACTCGTGCACGACCACGACGGGCCCCAAGGGCTCCTACCAGGTCGACGACCTCCAGGCCGGCAAGTACGGCGGCGAGCCCGGCGCAGCGCTCATGCTGTTCCGCACTTATCCGCGGGTTCCATTCGTCGAGCAGGTTGAGGACGACGAGCCTTTCTTCACGGACACCGGACGGCTCTGCGCCTACTGCGACCTGCCTGAGGCGATCGATTACGGTGAGAACCTGATCGTCCACCGCGAGGGGACCGAGGCGACGCCCTACCTGCCGAACGTGATCGTCTCCTCGAGCCCGTACGTGCGCCCGAAGAGCTACGGCATCCCACCCGACGAGATGGACCCGGACCTGCGCACCGTGCGCAACCTCAAGCTGCCCTGGGACGCCGTGAAGCAGACGAAGAACCCGCTCTGGGAGGAGGGCTACCGCTTCTTCTGCTCGACGCCCAAGAGCCGCCACACGACCCACTCCTCCTGGTCCACGGTCGACTGGCATTGGATCTGGAGCTCCGACTTCGGCGACCCGTACCGCCACGACAAGCGCGACCCCGGCACCGGGGACCGGCAGATCCAGATGAACCCGCTCGCCGCGCGCGAGTTGGGCCTCGCCGAGGGTGACTACGTGTGGGTGGATGCCAACTCGGCCGACCGGCCCTTCCGCGGCGCGCGCGCCGACGACCCGCGCACGAAGGCCTTCCGCTGCATGGTGCGTCTCAAGGTCAATCCGTCACTTCCGTACGAGATGACGATCATGAAGCACACGGGGTGGATCGCGACCGAGCGCACGGTCAAGGCCCACGAATCCCGCGCGGACGGCAAGGCGATCTCGGAGAGCACCGGTTATCAGTCGAACTACCGCTACGGCTCGCACCAGAGCATCACGCGGAACTGGCTGATGCCGATGCATCAGACCGACACACTCTTCCACAAGAAGACCGGTGCGGTCGGTTTCGTCTTCGGCTTCGCCATCGACAACCACGGCGTCAACACCGTGCCCAAGGAGACGCTGGTGAAGATCACCAAGGCCGAACCCGGTGGCGAGGGCGGCGAGGGGCTCTGGTACCACGCCGGGAGCGGGCGCTCCCCAGGCAATCCGAACGAGGACATGCGTCGCTACCTGGCCGGCACCCTGACGAGCGTGGAGGACTGAGGTGAGCGAGCACCCCAAGAACCGACCGGCTGAGCTCGCCGACCCGCTCACGATGACCGCCAGCGGTGTCGAAGGCGACCCGCTGCTGATGCTCGACTGCCTCGTCGAGGAGTACTCCCGCATGGGAATCGACGCGGAGCAGATCGTCGAGTTGTTCGAGACCCCTGAGTTCCTGGCCACCCATGGGCTGCGCGGCCACTTCGGTGCCGAGGCAACCCGTGACCGTGTGCGGCAGGTTCTCTCCCGGTGCGGAGTCCTACGCGTCCGGACGACCGTCGTCCCTGCCCTCGATCCCAGTACCGATTGCGACCCCAGCAACTGTCAACGGAGCTAAGCGCGATGCCCGAAGTCTACAACTGGCAGCTCGGCCGCTCGATGAGCTATCCCTACGAGGAGAGCCATCCCGACCGACAATTCGCCTTCGTCTTCAACATCAACCGCTGCATCGCCTGCCAGACCTGTTCGATGGCCTGCAAGTCCACCTGGACCTGGTCGCGCGGGCAGGAGTTCATGTGGTGGAACAACGTCGAGACCAAGCCCTACGGTGGCTACCCGCACGGGTGGGATTCGAAGCTGCTCGGCATGCTCGAGGACGTGAATCCCAAGGGGCAGAAGTGGGGCGATCAGGACGACAAGGAGCCCGAATGGCCCTACGGCAGCTTCGAAGGCATGACCATCTTCGAGGCCGCCGAACGCAAGCGACTCGAGACGCAGTCGACTCGCGCGCTCGGCTACCTGCCCTCCGAGGAGGAGTGGCGCGCTCCGAACATCCACGAGGAGGTCGCCCACGGACCGCTCCAGAAGCAGGGAGACAGGCCGGGTACGGCTCAGCTGCCTGAACACCGTGTCTGGTACTTCTACCTGCAGCGCATCTGCAACCACTGCACATACCCCGGCTGCCTCGCGGCCTGTCCACGGAAGGTGATCTACAAGCGTCCTGAAGACGGCGTGGTGTTGCTCGATCAGTCCCGCTGTCGCGGGTACCGCAAGTGCGTCGAGGCCTGTCCGTACAAGAAGTCCATGTACCGACCGTCGACCCGCACGAGCGAGAAGTGCATCGCCTGCTACCCGCGGCTCGAGGGCCGAGACGAGGCGATCACTCCTGACCAAACACCGGTCGAGACGCGCTGCATGAGCGCCTGCGTCGGCAAGATCCGCATGCAGGGGCTGGTGAAGATCACCGAAGAGGGCGAGTGGGCCGTGGAGCCCGATCACCCGCTCTACTACCTGGTGCGCGAGCGTCAGGTTGCGCTTCCGCTGTATCCGCAGTTCGGGACCGAACCGAACGGCTTCTACATCCCGCCGCGCTGGGTGCCGCGCCCTTACCTCGAGCAGATGTTCGGGCCCGGCGTGCGGGACGCCATCGAGCAGTACGCCTGCCCCGACCGCGAGCTCCTGGCCGTCCTGCAGCTCTTCCGAGCGACCCAGCAGATTCTCTTCCGCTTCGAGATCAAGAAGGGCCCGAAGGTCGCGGAGGTCGAGGTGACCATGCCGAACGGCACCAAGAAGACGCAGGAGCTGTTCAACGACACCGCCTGTGGCTTCAACGCCGCCGGCAAGGAGGTGGTCCGTGTGACTGTCGAGGAGCCCACCTGGGAGCGCCCCAAGGAACATCTGAACTCGATCTGATCATGGAAACGTCGATCGACCCGACTACCGACCACGAGATGGCGCGACTGGCCGCCCGTGAGCACGTTCTGCGCTTTCTGTCTCTCGCAGCCAGCGATCCCACGGCCAAGCGCTTCGAGGACATCTTCGCTCCGGACTTCCAGGAGCTCGCCTGCGCGGCCGCGTGCCACCTGGCCGCGGACCCGACGCTCCGCGCCGCACAGCTCGCTCCCGGCGAGGTGTCGCCTGGGGAACTGGACCTCGCTCCGCTGGTCCGGGCGCTTGATGTACCGCGCCCACAGTTCGTCGAGGAGCACACGCAGGTGTTCGGTCTGGTGGTCTCCAAGGAGTGTCCCCCGTACGAGGTGCAGTACTGCCCGCAGACCTTCTCGGTCTTCCGCAGCCAGCGTCTGGCCGATATCGCTGGTTTCTACCACGCCTTCGGCGTCACGCCCGGTCGCGATGCGCCCGAACGCGTCGACCACATCGCCTGCGAGCTCGAGTTCCTGGCCTGGCTGGTGGCGAAGGAGCGCCACGCCCGCGCCGGCGATGGAGACGATTGGGCCGAGCGGGTCGCGATCTGTCGCGACGCCCAGCGCGATTTCGTCGCCGAGCACGTCGCCTGGTGGGTGCCCGCCTTCGCGCGAGCGCTCGGCGAGCGTGCGCGCACCCTCGAGCCCCCGTCCGTGTTCCAGGCCGCGTTCGCCGACGCTCTGGCGGCCTTGATTCCGGCCGAGCGCGCGGCGCTCGACGTGGCGCCACCGCAAGTGCTCGCGGAGCCGCAGCCTGATGAGGAGCAGGCGGAGGGCGGCTGCGCGGGTTGCGGCTCGGAAGAAGGCGGTAGCTGAACCCCCACGGCGGCGTCGCGCGCTCCGGCTCGCGCGAGGCCTCCGCCACCTGCTCCCTGTGCCACCGCGAGTCGTCCTGCGACGACTGCCGGCGGCTCGAATCCACATCAGCCAGTTTGTCGGAGCATATCAACTTGCGGGGAGAAACTGGGGATTGCGAAAGCTCAGCTCGCGATGGAGTGGCCATTTCATCCTTACGGCCTAACAAGTGACATAATCGGTGTAACCGGTCCACTATTCCG
>DASCMO010000043.1:0-1609 GCA_036010965.1 Planctomycetota bacterium
CGATTCACCCAACCTGCGCATCAAACCCATCCCCGATGTGCACACCGATGGCTATCACCAGCTCGCCGTCGAGCCCTACGGCGGTGTGCTGCTGCATACCTGGCTGGACCGCGATCTGTCGCTCGCCGGGCGGGTGAGCCTCCGTGAGCAGGACCAGACGTCTACGCGACGGGTCGATTTCGAGCGTCCGCTGCTACGGGTGCCGAGTCTCGCGATCCATCTGAATCGGGAGATTCGCGATGATGGCCTCAAGCTGAATGCCCAGCGCCACCTGGTACCGGTGCTCGGGCTCTCCGATGAGGGCTCGCTGGCAGAGCTGCTCTGCGATGAGTTGGCGAAGGATGGCGGCAAGCGACCCGGGCCCGAGGAGCTGCTCGCGTACGATCTGATGGCCTATGACACCCAGCCCTCGACGCGTTCGGGCGCGAATGGGGAGTTCATCCACGCTCCTCGTCTGGACAATCTCGCGTCGAGTCACGCCGCCCTCGTCGCACTGCAAGGGGCCGTGGAAGCCGGCCCCGCCGAGGCGACCCGGCTCGTGGTTCTCTACGACCACGAGGAGGTCGGTAGTCGAAGCAGTCAGGGTGCTGCCGGCACGTTCCTCGAGGATACGCTCGCGCGCCTCGCATCGGGTGTCGACGCCGCCGGGCCGCAGAACCTCGCACGCGCCGTGGCCCGCTCTTGGCTCGTTTCGGCCGATATGGCGCACGCGGTTCATCCCAATTACGCGGATCGTCACGAGCCCGCCCATTGGCCCAGGATCGGCTGTGGGCCGGTCATCAAGACCAACACCAACCAGGCTTACGCGACCGATGCCGAGAGCGCCGGCTTCTTTGCGGCGCTGTGCGCGCGAGTGGGCGTCGTCGCTCAGCATTTTGTCGCTCGCAGCGACCTCGGTTGCGGGTCGACGATCGGGCCCATCAGCGCGGCCCGGGTCGGCATCCGAACGGTCGATGTCGGTGCTCCGATGCTCTCGATGCACTCGTGTCGCGAGATGGCGGGGGCCGGCGACGTCCAACCGATGATCGATGTGTTCGGTGCGTTCTTCGACAACGACGCGTGAGCGGGCTGCTAGCTTCCCAGCAAGGCGCGTCCGATGACCTTGAGTTCGAGGATGGGTTTGACGCCTTCGAAGATCGGCAGCACCGTCGCGTCGACGACGTAGCGGCTGATGGGGTACTCCTCGGCATAGCCCCAACCGCCGTGCATCAGCTGCCCGAGCTGTGTGGTCGACACGGCCACGTCGCAAGCCAGCAGCTTGGCCTGGGCGGCGAGTGGCGCTGCGCCGCGTTCGTCTTCGTCGAAGGCCAGTGCCGCGCTGTAGGTGATCGCGCGCGCGCCGGCGATCTGAGCTGCCATCTTGCCCAGGCTGTATTGAGTCAGCTGGAACTCGGAGATCGGCCGATCGAACTGCGTGCGGTCCACCACGTATCTTGCAGTTTCCTCGAGCGCGGCCTGGGCCAGGCCGCAGCCGCGTCCACTGGTCTGCAGGCGCCCCGCTGCGAAGCCTGCCATCTGCAGAGAGAAGCCTCGACCCTGCCCTGCCTCGCCGCCGACGAGGTTCTCGGCGGGTACGAAGAAGTTCTCGAAATTCAACGTGTAGGAATGC
>DASCMO010000044.1:0-2614 GCA_036010965.1 Planctomycetota bacterium
TGCCGCTTCGGGCTCGGGCGTTGTGCCGGGAGCGGGCTCGGGCACGATACCCACGGGGAGCTCCGCCAGGACCTCGGTCACCGCCGCGGCATCCGAAGCCGAAGCCGTGGCGGCGACCTCCTCGATGACTGCTGTGGCCGCTCCCCCGCTGACGGCGGCCAGGGCCGCGACGCCAGTCTCATCGCTGTGCGCGAGGTTACCCGAGAAGAGCGCTTCCATGTCGGCATCCATGGCCGCCGGCGAGAAGCCGGAGCCGGTGCCGATCTCTCCGAAGTCGATGTTCTTCTTGACCCGCGTCCGATAGTGGTCGCGGAAGCCCGTTCCGGTCGGAACCATGTGGCCCAGGATGACGTTCTCCTTGAGACCCACGAGGAAGTCCTCCCGGCCGGCGATGGCCGCCTCGGTCAGAACCTTCGTCGTCTCCTGGAAACTCGCCGCAGAGATGAACGAATCCGAGGACAGGGACGCCTTGGTAATCCCGAGCAGCAGCGTCGTGCCGATGGCGGGCTTCTTGCGGTCCTTCCGCATGCCCTCGTTCTCGCGGCGGAACAGGAACTTGTCCACGGTGGCCCCGGGCAGGAAGTCCGAGTCGCCCGATTCCTTGACCTCCACTTTGCGCACCATCTGGCCCATGATGATCTCGACGTGCTTGTCGTCGATCGTCACGCCCTGTGAGCGGTACACGTTCTGGATCTCGTGCAGGAGGTAGCCCAACAGCTCCTCCTCTCCACGGATGCGCAGGATGTCCTGGGGATGGACCGGGCCGTCGACCAGCGGCTCGCCGGCCTGGACCTCGTCCCCCTTGTGGACGCGCAGGTGTTTGCCCTGGGGAACGGCGTGCTCCTGCTCCTGAATGACAGTCCCGTCCTCATCTAGGGCGCGCACGATGATCGTGCGCTTGCCGCGCTTCTTGTCCCCCAGTTCGACGATGCCGTCGATCTCGGCGATCACGGCCGGATCCTTGGGCTGACGGGCTTCGAACAGCTCCGTCACGCGCGGCAGACCGCCGGTGATGTCCTGGGTACCGGTCGCCGCGCGAGCAGTCTTGGCGATGATCTCGCCCGCGCTGATCTCCTCGCCGTCCTCGACCTCGACGTAGGCGCGCTCGGGGATTGGATAGAGGGCGAGCGGGTCACCGGTCTTCTTGTCTTCGATCACGAGCTGCGGGTGCAGATCGCCTTTGTGCTCGCTGACTTGGCGGCGCGAGACGCCGCGGCGGGAGTCCTTCTCCAGCTTGAGCGTCTTGCCTACGAGCAGGTCCTCGTAGCGCACGATGCCGGCACACTCGGCCAGGATCGGCACATTGTGCGGATCCCAGGTGCAGAGCACACTGCCGGCCTTGACCGCCTCGCCTTCCTTGATCCGGAGCACGGCGCCGGGAGGGATCGCATAGCGGTCGAGCTCTCGCTCGCGGTCGTCGAGGACCATCACCTCGCCGTTGCGCGAAAGAACGACCATCTCCTTGTCCTTGTTGCGGACGACCTTGAGGTTGGAGCCGAACTGCGTCGTCCCGTCGCGCTTGATCTTGCGCTCGGAATCCTCCACCGACCTGCTTGCGGTACCTCCGATGTGGAAGGTTCGCATGGTGAGCTGAGTACCCGGCTCACCGATCGATTGGGCTGCGATGATCCCGACGGCGAGGCCGCGTTCGGCCAGGCTGCCGCGCGAGAGGTCCATGCCGTAGCAGCGAGCGCAGACTCCCAGGGGAGCCTCGCACGCCAGCGGACCGCGAATCTTGATACGTTCGTGCCCCAGGCCCTCGATGCGGGTAGCGACCTCCTCGGTGATCAACTCGCTCTCGCGCACGATCACGTCGTCGTTGACCGGGTCCACGATCGTGTCCCTGGCGATGCGACCGGTGATCCCCTGGGCCAGGGAAACGGCCACCTTGTCGCCCTTGTAGACGACCGACTTGACCACCCCGTTGGGCGTTCCGCAGTCCTCCATGGTGATGACCACGTTCTGCGCGACATCGGTCAATTTACGCGTCAAGTAGCCGGCATCGGCCGTCTTGAGGGCCGTATCAGCCAGTCCCTTGCGTGCGCCGTGGGTGGACGAGAAGTATTCGAGCACCTTCAGACCCTCGCGGAAGTTGGCCTTGATTGGCGTCTCGATGATCTTGCCCGAAGGCTTGGCCATCAGGCCGCGCATTCCGCCGAGCTGGCGCACCTGGTCGATCGAGCCACGGGCTCCGGAGGCGACCATGCAGTAGATCGGGTTGACGTAGCGCTCACCGCTGGTGAAGTCCGCGCGGAGGACTTCCATCAGCGCGTCGCCCACTTCCTCCCGCGCATGGGTCCAGAGGTCCACGATCTTGAGGTAGCGCTCACCCTCGGTGATCACGCCCTTGTTGAATGCCTTCTCAACCTTCTCGACCTTGGCCTCGGTGGCGACGAGGGTCTCGGCCTTGCTTTCGGGGATCCGGATGTCGTTCTTTGCGAAGGACATCCCGGCCCGAGTCGCGGACTTGAACCCCAGGTCCTTCAGGTTGTCGAGCAGCGTCAGCGTCGCGTCCCTGCCGAGCAGGCGGTGGCAGTCGGAAATCAGCCCCTTCACCCCGCCCTTGCTGAGTTCGTAGTTGTAGAAGGGCATCCCGAGCGGAAGGATGTCGTTG
>DASCMO010000045.1:0-3153 GCA_036010965.1 Planctomycetota bacterium
ACGTGGGTTCAACGCAAGGTTCTCCCGAGAAGTGGATGAGTCCGCTCGAGGAGCCAGGTTTCGCGAGTGGGCGTGCCTTGCCCGTCTCTATGGGCCTCCTCGGGTACTGCAGCCCGTCACCTTGGAATACCTATCCACCTCAGCTGCGTCTTGCTCATCATCTGTCAGACTCCTTGCCTCATTTCCTGCTTTCTCTGGGTCAAGCAAAGTCCCACGCCATCGATCGTGCGGCCCGCAGGACTCATGTGTTCCCCACGAAACCCTTGGCATCCTAAGCGGACGATCCCCGGACGAAGTCAGGCCCTCCGGTAGTTGAGTAGGTCACGTTCGTTGAGTGCGGCCGCGATGGCCACGCGGTCGATGATCGCGCGGAGCGCGCGGTTGGGGAGCTGCCTCGGCGCCACGGGGGCTACGTCCCGCAACCTCACGGCGACGGAAGGTCGTGACGGCACGCGGGAGCGGTGCGGTGGTGGATCCGTCCATCCGCGAAGGGCCGGCACTCCGTAGGCGTGAACCGGAAGCAGGGCTGAGGCGTAGGGAGAATCCTGGGAGTGCCCCTCGAAGCGAACGAACATTCCGGGGAGGGACACAGTCGCCGAGCGCCGCTGGGCCGTCACGACCTACTTCGCCGGCGTCTGAGGCGCGACCGCCGGGGTCAGCGCGCGGCCCCGCTGGCACGTGGGCGTCAAGCGACGCTTACCTCCGTTTAGCCCAGGCTCTTGTTGCCGGGAAGCGGTCATTGAGTGAGAATGAGTGAGAATCATCGGATCCAATAGGATCCTCCAATCGGATCCAGCGCCTGCTAGCGGTCGACGTCCACTTAGTTAGAAGGGTCCTCATGAGAACTGCATTCCTGTCTTCGTCGTTCCTGTCCCTGTTCGCGACGCTCGGCGTTGCGCAGACTGAGGTCTGGGGCCTGGATCTCTTTAACGACGCGTTTTTCACGAGCAATACCGGAGACTTCGTCGGCGGGTACACGCCGATCGGCGCTCCGAACAACGAGCAGGTTTACGCTCTCGACTTCGACGCGACGGCGACGACGCTGTGGGGTGTCCGGGACTCGACGAAGGAATACGGCACCTTCGACCTGACGACGGGGCAGTTCACCGCGATCGGCCCGGTGTCGGGGCCCACGTCGATTATCACCGGCCTCACCGCGGCCAAGAATGGCACCGACTGGTACTTGCTCGAATACCAAGGCTCGCTCACTACGAACCTGTGGGTGGGCGACATCACGACTGGCACGTTTAACTACGTCGGCACCATGGGTTTGAACTCGCTCATGATCGACATCGCGATCGACGTCCAGGGAAACCTCTACGGCAACGACATCTTACTCAACTCGCTGTATTCGATCGATCCCAGCACTGGGCTGGCCACGTTGATCGGCCCGACCGGCCAGCCGACGGAATACGCCCAGGGCATGGACTTCGATTGGTCGAGCGGAATCCTCTACGCGGCGCTCTTCAACAGTGACTTCAGCTCGGTGTTCGCGGAAATGGACCTGTCGACGGGCTTTGCCAACGTGCTGCAGGACACGACGCCCCTGAGCGTCGAGTGCGAGATTGCGGTCAAGTCCTCTGGTGGTTCAACCATGGGCTCGGCCTACTGCTTCGGCGACGGCTCCGGCATGGC
This sequence comes from Planctomycetota bacterium, assembly GCA_036010965.1. Taxonomy (GTDB): domain Bacteria; phylum Planctomycetota; class UBA1135; order UBA1135. Next base: position 1,636 of record DASCMO010000045.1, read on the forward strand.
CTGCCCGTGCGGCAACAACGGCGTTGCCGGTGAGGGCTGCGCCAACTCGAGCGGATCGGGCGGCGTGGTGAGCTCCTTCGGCAGCTCGAGCGCCTCGGCCGACCTCCTCTGGTTCAACGGCTCGAACCTGCTCCCGGGCCAGCCGGCCCTGCTCTTCGTGGGCGAGAACGCGGTCAACAACGGCAATGGCGCCCTGTTCGGCGACGGCCTGCGCTGCGCCGGACTCAACGTCATTCGCCTCGGTGTGATGGTGCCCGACGTGAACGGCGACGCGAGCTGGGGCCCGGGACTCGGCGCGTTGGGCGGCTGGACGAGCGGCGACGTACGTCGATTCCAGACGTGGTACCGCGACCCGAACGGCAGTCCGTGCGGCTTCGGGTTCAACCTGACCAACGGCGTCGAAGTGACGTTCACGCCGTAGCGCCACTACCTATACAAGGAGACCCTCGGCGAAGGCGTCGGGGGTGAAGTGGTCCACCGACCTTTGGACACTCCGTAGGGCCGATTTGCGCCGGCATCCTGCGCTTCCCGGATGCACCTCTCGCGCGGAGCGCTTGCGCATTGCGCGCCCGGACTCTTGCCCGTCTCGGCCTCAGGCCGCCTGCTCGAGCTCGACGACCGGTAGATGTCGCCGACCCCCGACGTAGGTGAGCACGAGCTTCAGCCGCGCTCCTCTTCTCCCGCGTATCTCCCCCACCGCGTTCGGCCAGCGACGCCGTGGCTCGAACCGTGGCCGCTCCGTCGCAGCTGGCTCGCCGCGAGACACTTCCCCAGGCGTTCGCCCCTCGAGGCCCGAGTGGGGCCGGTGCTCGTCATACCACGCAGCGTAGTGCTCGAGCTCTCGGCGCATCGCCTCGATCCGGAACGGCACGAGGATGCGGCGCGTGCACTCCGACTTGAGCGAGCGGATGAAGCGCTCGACGATCGTGATGCTGCCGTGCTGCCCCACCGCGCCGAAGCGCGGTCGGATCCCACGCGCCTGACACCAACTCCGAAACTGCCAGCAGAAGAACTCCCGGCCCTTGTCGGTAACGATGGTGCGCGGCGTAACGCCAGCCCTCCGGATCGCCCCACTGAGGACGGAGCAGACCTGCGCCGAGGTCGGGCGCCTCTTGAAGACCTCGATCCCGACGAGCTTGCGCGAGGCATGGTCCACGGCCACGGCCACCCACCAGCAGAAGGGCCAGCGCTGGATGCGGGCATGGGGCGAGCCCGGTATCCACAGCCCGGCGGCAGTCGGAACCACCGTCAGGTCGGCGTGCCAGACATCGTTGGGGCGTCGTGCTCGGATGCGGCGGGCGCTGTCCGCGACAGGCATCACGGCCTCCGCGTCCATGGGCGTGAGGTCCCGCTTCAGCATCCGCCGCCTGCGGTGGCGAACGTGGGTTCAACGCAAGGTTCTCCCGAGAAGTGGATGAGTCCGCTCGAGGAGCCAGGTTTCGCGAGTGGGCGTGCCTTGCCCGTCTCTATGGGCCTCCTCGGGTACTGCAGCCCGTCACCTTGGAATACCTATCCACC
>DASCMO010000046.1:0-11918 GCA_036010965.1 Planctomycetota bacterium
GCGAACGGTTCCCCTGGGCAGAGGGCGAGATCGAGGTTCCAGGGCCGGCCGCCGTCCGGGCGAGCGCTGCTGCGCAGGGTGGGCTCGAAGCCTGGAGCGAGGGCGCAGAGCTGGAACGTGGCGGAGGGCTCAGCATGGAGCACCTCGATCGAGAAGGTGCCGTCATCCGCGCAGGGCGCGGAGGAGAGGGCACGGGTGCTGCCGTCGGCGCCACGCACGAGCAGGTTCACGCGCGCCTCGGCCACGGGCCGCAGGCCGGCGGCGGTGACCCGTCCTCGGATTGACAGCGGCCCGGAGCGGGCGGCGGGGCCGGCATCGACCAGAACCTCGGGCGCGGGCTGCGCTGCGCTGTGGGTCTCGACCGGGGTGGGCGTGGCTGGCAGGGCATCGGCCAGAACCTCGGGCGCGGGCTGCGCTGCGCTGTGGGTCTCGAGCGGGGTGGGCGTGGCTGGCAGGGCATCGGCCAGAACCTCGGGCGCGGGCTGCACTGCGCTGTCGGTTTCGACCGGCGCGGGCGTGGCTGGCACGGCGTCGGCCAGATCCTCGGGCGCGGGCTGCGGCGCGCTGTCGGTTTTGACAGGCGCGGGCGTGGCGGGCACGGCGTCGGCCAAGACCTCGGGCGCGGGCTGCGCTGTGCTGTCGGTTTCGACCGGCGCGGGCGTGGCGGCCAAGACCTCGGGCGCGGTCTCCGGTCTGGCGGCGGTCTCGACCGGCGCGGGCCGGGGCCGAGCGCTCCCGGGAGTCCGCAGGTCGGCCTTGGCGGGCGTGCGCGGGCGCGTCGCGCGCGCCACGCGCTCTGGCTCCAGGCCCGACAGGGGCGGGGTTTCGAGGCTGTCGATCCACCAGTTCGCCGAGCCCAAAAGGAGCGCGGCGGCGGCGGCGGCAAAGAGCAGGCGAGTGCGGTCCAAGATCGTGGCATTCTCGCGGCGCACCCCCACGCACCGCAAGCGAGCCGCCGCGGTAATTCAGCGGCTACTGCCGTCGCAGTCGATCCAACTTCGAAGTTGCAAACGTTCCGTGCGCTGGTGTTCGTAGCTGCCGTCGGGTCGGAAGGTGCACGGCACGCCCGCGCGACGGGAGAGGGCGCGCGCAGCGCGGTGCTTGGCCCAGGCCATGGTGCGCTTGGTCTCCCAGTCCGGCGGGTGGAGGACCTGCTCGGGGGTCTGGGAGGCGAGCACCGCCAGCAGGAAGTCGACCACCTCGTCCCGGCCCGCGACCAGGGCGGCGGCCGCGCACTCGACGCGCACTTCGATGTCCGCGTGCGGTCGCGGGCCGACCGCCAGGGCCGCCAGGCGCTGGGCGGTGTCGGGTGTCGGGCTCCAGCCGGCCAGGGCCGCCGCCGCCACCACATCGCCGGCGTCGCCGTGGCGCGTGGGGGCGCTCACTCGCTCTTCGAGGCGTCGCAGCAGGGCGCGCCCCGCCCGTGGATCCCGGCTGCGGGCTAGCAGCACGGCGGCGCGCACGCTGCGCTCGTCGCCGTAGGCGAGGGCGCGCTCGAGGAGCGCGAGGTCCGCCGCATCGAGGGCGCCGGGGCGCAGCGCGAGGGCTTCGACCTGGCGCTCGAAGGCCAGCGGACTCACGCTCTCCCAGTCCGCCGGCGGGGCGAAGCGCTCGGGCGGCGCCGGTTCCCCGGCCGTCTGGCAGGCGGCGTACAGCAGCAGGGTGGCGGAGAGGACACGCATCGCGCCCGCATTCTCCCGCCCTCCGCGCGCGCCGTCCAGGGCAGGCCGATTCCTCCCCTTCGCGATGCTCGCGCCGAGAGGGCTCGTTCGGCGTCCACGACGGATGCCCCGGCCGACATGAAGGGCCGGTTCTGTCAGGGCAGGAAGGCGCGCAGGCCCGCTCCGTCCCCGACCCACAGGCGCCCGCGGGGCAGGCGCGCGCTGGGGGCTTCCCAGGCCAGCAAGGACCAATCGCCCGCGCGTCGCACGGCGAATCCCCCGCCCAGGTCATCCGGCGGGGTGGCGCGGAAGACTTCCTCCTCCACGCGCACGGTCCAGTCGCTCCAGGGGGAGCGCAGGTGGTGGCCGCTCGCGGCGCGCCGGCGCAGGACCGCGAGGCCCGCGTCGTGGCCGAGGCGCGCGGCGTCGAGGGCGTCGGCGAAGGCGGTATCGGCGCGCGGCAGGTGTTCGAGCCCCTCCTCGAAGAAGAGCACGCGCCCGTCGCGCAGGCGCAGGGCCGCGCCGTCGGCGGTCGGGATCGGCCCGGCGACGCAGGCCGAGCCGAGGTCGCGCGGACCCTCGACGGCCCCGCTGCGAGCGTTCACGATCCAGGCCTGGCCGTCCTCGCTGACGCACAGCAGGTGACCGGCGCGGCGCGGCAGCAGGACCGGAGCGCGGGCCACGCCGCCGAGGGAGTCGAGGTGAACAGTCCAGCCGCGTTCGGTCACGGCGCCGAGGCGCTTCAGAACGCCCCCGCGGTCGCAGACGACGTGCGCCGGGCCCACGGCCACCGGCGGGGCCTCGAAGACTCCCGAGCCCGCCCAGGCGCGCTCGGGGAGGCGCGAGAGGGAGACGAGCCGGTCCGCCGGCCCGTCGAAGAGCACGGTCAGGGGTTCGCAGCCCTCCAGTTCGAGGGAGATCGTGACTTCCTGTTCGAGGGTGCTCTCCAGGACGAAGGGTGTCGCGCGCCGGCTGCCGCCCGCCAGGCGCGCCACGGCACCGGGGGGGAAGGTCGTCAGGCGCCAGGGCAGGGGCTCGAGGTCGGCCCCTTCCCCCAGGCGCTGCAGAACCTCGCGGGCGCTCCCGTGGTCGCCCGCCGTTGCCAGGGCGCGCGCCTCGCGCACGGTCTCGAATTGTTCCCGCACCGCGCCCATCTCCTCGGCCAGGAGGTCCGTCAGCCGTCCGCTCGTATCGCTGGCCGTCAGGCGCTCGTAGACCTCAAGGGCGCGCCCGCTGGCCCCGCTGGCCGCGTGGGCCCGGGCGGCCGCCAGCATCAGGTCCTGACGGGTGAGCAGGTCGAGGCGCGCTCGCTCGGCGCGCGCGAGCGCGCGCTCGCGTCCGCGCTTGTCCAGGCCGGCCTCGAGCTCGCCCAGGTCCTGGGCGAAGGCGCTCCAGCGCTCGTCCGACCCGCGCGCCTTGATGCGATCGGCGAGCCCGCGGAGGAGTGTGGCGAGACGCTCCTCGCGCGCGACCTGCAGGCTGTCGTCGAGCACCGGCGGCCCGAGTTCTGCGAGGGATGCGGCCACGCGCGCCACCAGGGCGTCGAGGGCTTCCGCCGGGCGCGGCCAGGCCTCGCCCTTGGAGGGCAGGCGCGGGGGCGACGGCAGGTCGAGGACCTGCTCGAGCCCTCTCAGGTGCTGGCCCAGGATGCACTCGTGGCGCGCGACGCGGAACGCCTCCAGCCACTCGCTTCGTAGCCTGTCCTCGATCGCCCGCCGTCTGTCGGCGATCGCCCGCCGCAGGTTCGCGACCTGCGCCGAGTCGTTCCCCGCGAAGCGCTCCTCGAGCAGGGCCTCGGCCTCGGCCGGGCGCTCGATCAGGGCCTCGATCTCGGCCAGGGCGCGCTGGGTACGGGTCTGCGATCCAATCTGGACCCAGGCGCCGACCGAGAGCGAGGCGAGGATCGCCAGGCCAACCAGGGAGTGCTTGCGGATCAGCTGGCGGCGGACGCTCAGGCCGCGCGCGCGGGACAGGAGTCGGCGCGCCTCGCGGCACTCGGGCCAGGCCTCGATCAGGGCGCGCAGGGGAGCGGTGGCTCGCTCCGGCGCCCCGCGCTCGATCCACTCGCGCGCGGGCTCGAGGATCCAGTCAGCGGCCTCCTCGCCCAGGCCCGCGGCGACCATGGCCAGGCCCATATCGAGCTGAGCCGCGTGGGTGGCCGGAGGGCGCGTCGCGGCCACGCGCAGCAGGGCTCGCGCGCGCAGAGGGTGCTTGGCGGCCAGGAAGCCGCGGGCGCTCTCGAGCAGTTCGCCCAGGTCGGGCGCCTCGCGCTCGGAGCCCTCGCGGTGTTCGGCGATCAGACGGTGCAGGCCGACCACGGGATCGGAGGGGTACAGCCGCCGCAGCTCGCGCCAGTGGCCGAGGCAGGGACCGGGGGCGGGCAGAGAGTGTTCCAGACGGCGCAGGAGGGTGCGCGCCGCGTGCGGTTCCATCCTGGCCAGCAGGGCCGACATGCGGCTGGCGCGCCATTCGGCCTCCAGCAGGGCGGCGTCGCCCTCGGCCATGGGTCCGGGGGGGGCGCTGCGGGTCCAGGCCGAGAGGCGTCCCGCCGCGCGTCCGAGGAACCCCCCGACCAGCTCGCGCTGGGCGAGGACAAGCAGTTCGTGGGCCGGGGCTTCGCGCAGGACGCCGCTCGCGAGCTGGACCGTGGCCGCCAGACGACACTGGCGGATGGGCCAGCCTAGGCGATCGGCGATCTCCGCCACGCTCGAGCGCCCGTCGCACTGACCGAGGAAGGCGTTCCCTTCCTCCAGCGCTCCTCCCGAAGAACGGGGGACGAGCCAGGGAGAGCAGGGCCGGCCGTCGGGCAGGCGCTCGATCTCGTCGCTGATGCGCGCGTACTCAAGGAGCAGGTACTCGACCGAGACGGCCTCGCAGTGGACCTCGGGCAGGCGCGCCGGGTTGGCGCCGGTCGCCTCGTCGGTGGCCTGGGGCGAGCGATTGGTCTCGAAGCGGAAGTGCACGCCCTCACCGTCGAGCAGGTCGAAGACCGTCTCGATGCGGTCTGCGCGGGCGATCTCCGAGGCGCGCAGAGCTCCCACGCGAGCGTCGCTATCGACTCCCCAGGCCCTGACGACGCGCTCCTGCCAGATGACGGGATCCTCCTCGGGCTGGGGCAGGAGCAGCAGGGCGCCGTCTCGGATGCCGAGCACGCTGCGCAGGCCGCCGTGGGCGCTGAGGGTCAGCACGCCCTCACGGCGACTGCGCGCCAGGCTCTGCATCAGTTCGGCCAGGCCGATGCCGCCGACGTCGCCCTGAAAACTCATCGTGGTAGGGGGGGTGCTTGGGAAGAGAGCTCGGGGAGCGGGGCTCCTGGAGCGGGGACTCCCCATCCCTATCGGCTCGCAAGGGCTCGCGAGTGGAGTTCAGGTGCCAGGGAATCGGGCCCGCAAGCGTTGAAGGTCCGCCGGCCGGTCCAGGTCGTCGAGGACCTCTCGGGCCTCCAGGAGCACCTCCAGCAGGGGCGCCGCCCGGCAGCGCAGGGCGCTCAGGGGGGTGTCGGGGGGCTCGTTCTCCAGCGCGGCCACGAGCTCGCGGCCGATCACCAGGGGGTGCCCGTGGCGTGTGCCGACTCGCGGCGCCAGCCAGCCGTGCCCGGGCGCTCCGGCTGCCCGCCAGGCGCCTTCGAGGGCGGCGAATACCGGTGCCCCGACCAGGGGCACGTCCACCGGCGCCAGGCACAGGTCGCGCCCCGGGCGCACGCGGGCCGCGTGCGCGATGCCGCCGCTGCGGCCCGCGGCCCAGGCGCGGTGGTGGAGCAGTTCGGCGGAGGCCGGCAGGGCGGCCGCGATAGCCTCGTGGTCGGCGCCCGCGACCACCAGGGCGGGGACCTCGTCGAGGCAGGCTCCGGCCTCCAGCAGGCGCGCGAGGGGGCTGGCGCCGCCCAGGTCGACGAGGGCCTTGCAGGTCCCCAGGCGCTTGCTCGCGCCCGCGGCCAGCAGCACAAGGGCCGGCTTCACGAGCCGATGTAGCGGTCGTAGAGGGCCAGGGCGCGGTCGATCTCGTCCGTGCCCTCGACGAGCGCCCGGCCGTCGGCGAAGAGCGTCACCGTGTGCTCGTCGATCGTGAAGCGCAGGATCGGTCCGGCGAAGCGCAGGGAGTCGGCGATGCCCTCCAGGGCGGCCGCCACGCGCTGCAGGTCCGGGGCCGGCTTGCGGCCGCGGACCTGCACCGTGTTGCGCCCGCATAGGATCGTCGCGCGTCGCCCCGGCGGCTCGTGCAGGTGGGGAAATTCGCGCATCACGCAGCAGGGGCAGGCGGTCTGGCGCGCGACCTGCAGGGTGCGCGTCTCGCCGCTCCAGACGTCGATCTCGATCAGGGGGGTCGGCGGGGGAGCGCCGTCGGTCGGGTCGGCGGCCAGGATGCGCAGGGCGTGTCCGGCTTGCACGGAGGCCACCGCCGCCACCGCCGGCAGGAGCACCCCGGCCGTGTCGCAGGTCGGCAGGCTGCCGGTCGGCGGGGGTTCGGGGAAGAGGCAGCGCAGGCAGGGCCCGACCCCGGGCAGGATCGGCAGGACCAGGCCGCCCGAGCCGACGACGCCGCCGTAGATCCAGGGCACGCCGTTCTCGACGCAGTAGTCGTTGAGCAGGTAGCGCGTGCCCAGGTTGTCGGTGCCGTCGAGGATCAACTCGCAGCCCTCGGCCAGTTCCCCGACGTTGTCGGGATCGAGGTGTTCGGCGTGGAGCTCGAAACGGGTCGGTCCGCCGATGCGCTCGAGGGCCTCGTGGGCGGCCTCGACCTTGAGGGTGCCCTCGCGCGCGTGGCGGTCCTCGAACAGCACCTGGCGCGGGAGGTTGGTCTCCTCGACCACGTCGCGGTCGACGAGCACGAGCCGGCCGACTCCCGAGCGCGTCAGGATCTGGGCCAGGACGCCGCCCAGGGCGCCGCAGCCCACGAGCAGCACGCGCGATTCCTGCAGGCGCGCCTGGCCCTGGGTACCGAGGGGCGCGAAGCGCACCTGACGCTCGAAGCGTCGGGAGGGTTGGGAGGCGTCGCTCATGCGAACCAGTGCAGGGCGCTGAGGACGCCCAGGACGACCAAGGCCAGGAGCAGAAGTCCGGCGCCGACCAGGGGTAGGAGGGCGCGCGCGTCGCTCTCGGGAGTCTGGTCGATCTCGACCCAGTTGAACATGCGTCGGGCGCCGCCTTCGAGCTTCGCTCCACAGTGGGGGCAGGATTCGGGGACCTCGGGAGGGGGCTTCCGCCGGTCGTATTCGAGTTCGATCACCCCGTCGCACTCGAAGCAGTAGTGATTGCGGGGGCCGCCGCCCTCGGCCACCCCCGGGGCGCGCGAGCGCTGGCGGTAATACTCGACGGCCTCGCGGTTGGCCTGTGCGCGCTCGCGCGCCTCGTCGGCTCGATCGCGGGGGAGGGAGGCTTCAGCGTCGGGAGGGTCCACCACGAGACAGATTAGCAAGCGCGGGAAAGAAAGCGCCCGGCCCTGCCGATGGAGTGGGCATGGGCGTGCTGACGGCGCAGCGGAGCGATGGAGTCGGGACACGACGGGCCGCTCCCGTGGGGGACCGCGGGGCCCCCATCAAGCCCACTCCTGCCCTGCGAATAGTCGCGCCGGGACGCCTCGAGCGTGCTTACCAGGCCCGCATCGGGGACCTGGAGGAGGCCCTGGAGACCAGCAGCCTCGTGGAGCGCGGGGCGCAGCGCTGTTGCGACCGGATGGAGGGGCGCCTGGAACAGAACGAGCAGCACCTCGAGCAGAGCCGCCAGGTCGAGCGCCGCCTGTGTGCCACCCTGGGCTCCCTCGAGCGCGAGAACAGCCTCCTCAGGGAGCGCATCGGCCGCCTGGGCGAGGGCCGTCGGCGAACCCGCCAGCGGTGGCTGGCGGTCCTGCTCGGGCGGGCCGAGCGCGGCTCCTGAATGCTCCGCGCGTACCTGATCCCGACTCGATCGGGCGGGTCCTGAGCGGGCGGGTCTTGACTGGGAAGGCGGTGGCGTGGATCCTCTCGCCCCGACCCGGTTGGTGGATGTAGCTCAGGTGGTTAGAGCGCCGGATTGTGGTTCCGGAGGTCGGGGGTTCAAGTCCCCTCATCCACCCCATTTTCAAGACCGAGTCGGCTTCTGATCGGGCGGCGTCGGCGCCGAGGAGAAGAAGGACAGGCCGCGCACGTTCTCGTCCACGGTGAGGGGCGAGTGGATGGGCGGGAAGGCGCGCTGGCGGCAGTCGCTTCGTTCGCAGAGGCGGCAGGTGGGGCCGATGGGCTCGGCGGCGTCGAGGTTTTCGAGGTCCACTCCGTCGGCGTAGACGAGCTCTCGTGCGTGCTCGACCCCACAGCCGAGGCCGATTGCGAGGCGGCTCTGGGGAGCGCGAAACCCGCCGCCCTCCTTGCGCACCGTGCGCGCGATGCAGAAGTAGGCCGTGCCGTCGGGCATGCGCGAAAGCTGGGTGCGGATGAAGCCCGGCTGGAGGAAGGCGGCGTGCACGTTCCAGCGCGGGCAGGCGCCGCCGAAGCGCGCGAAGCGGATGCCGCTGCCGCTGAAGCGTTTGCTGAGGTTTCCGGCGATGTCGACGCGCACCATGTGGAAGGGGACGCCGAGGTGCCCGGCGCGTTGCAGGGTCGTCATGCGATGGCAGACCTGCTCGAAGCTGGTCCGGAAGCGATGGCCGAGCATCTCCACGTCGTAGCGCAGTTCGCGGGCGGCGCTCAGGAAGGCGCCGTAGGGCATCAGGACCGCCCCGGCGAAGTAGTTGGCGAGCACCACCCGGCAGAGCGAGACGCTCTCCGCTGAGCGTCGCCGGGAGCGCTCGATGTAGTCGTCGAGGAGGTTGCGATGTTCGAGCAGGCCGATCTGGTGCGCGAGCTGGAAGTGGCGTGCACGCGGCGGCAGCACCTCGGAGAGCACCAGATGTCGGTTTTCGGGGTCAAAGCGCCGCACGCTTTCTCCTGCCCGATCCTGACTCGCGACCTCGACCGTCACCCCGTGGCGCGCCCTGAGGCGCTCGGAGAGGGCGTCCTCCAGGGAACCCGGCCCGGTGAGGATCTCCCGTCCGATGTCCTCGGCGGCCGCCTCCAGGGTCGGGAAGTGGTTGTTGTGCTCCTGAATGAAGTCGTGGACGTCCTCGGAGGGAAAGGGCTCGCTCGGCCCGCCCGTCAGGCTGCCGCCGTCCGCCAGGCGCAGGGCGAGAGCCTCGCGTTCGTCGATGGTCGTGCGGTAGGCCCGGTAGAGGGCCAGGATGGCGCGCCCGACCTCGGGGGATTGATCGGCCACGGCCTCGATTTCGGCCTCGCTGGGTTCCTCGCGCGCGAAGAGCGTGTCGCCGAAGACCTCGGACAGGTCGCCGATCATGCGCGTGTCGTCGTCCTCGGCGAGGCTGGCCACCTCCACGTCGTAGGTCTGGGCGAGCTTGAAGAGCAGGGGCACGGTCAGAGCGCGCCTGTTGTTCTCGATGTAGTTCAGCAAGCTCTGGGAGATGCCGAGGTCCTCGGCCATGCGGCGCTGGGTCAGGCCGCGCGCCCGGCGCAGGCGGCGGATCTTGCTTCCGATGCGGGATCTGGTGCTCATGGCGAGTTCTCGATGGGTTTGTTCTGATGACACTGAACACACTATCACAATACTGATAGTGGATATTGCAACGCTACTACACATTGATAAACAAGGACTTATTGACAGATTTCGATTTTGATGAATACTTGACACGGCCCTGAGCTGCATGACACGAGTGCCGAAGAGCCTCCTGTCGACCCCCTCCCCAGCACCCACCGAAGGACCCGAGATGATGCCGCCCGACGCCGCCGCGTCCGCCCAGTTGCTCCCCGATGGAGTGCAGCTCACCGGACAGGTCCAGCCCGGCTCGGCGCGTATCCTGACTCCCGCCGCCCTCGACTTCGTGGCCATGCTCGAGCGGCGCTTCGGTGAGCGGCGGCGGACCCTGCTCAGCGCGCGCGCCGAACGACAGCAGCGGCTGGACGCGGGGGAGCGGCCCGACTTCCTGAGCGAGACGGCGGCCGTGCGCGCGGCGGACTGGCGCGTCGCGGCCCTGCCCGCCGACCTGCTCGACCGGCGCGTCGAGATCACCGGTCCGGTCGAGCGCAAGATGGTCATCAACGCCCTCAACTCGGGCGCGCGGGTCTTCATGGCCGACTTCGAGGACAGCCAGTGTCCGACGTGGGAGGCGCTCGTCTCCGGTCAGGTCAACCTGGCGGACGCCGTGCGGCGCGAGATCGACTTCACGCACCCGAACACGGGCAAGCGCTACGCCCTGGGCGAGGAGACCGCCACCTTGCTCGTGCGCCCGCGTGGCTGGCACCTCGAGGAGTGCCACCTGACCGTCGACGGCCGGGCCGTCTCGGCCTCGCTCTTCGACTTCGGGCTGTACTTCTTCCACAACGCTACCGAGCTGCTCGCGCGCGGGAGTGGGCCGTATTTCTATCTGCCGAAGATGGAGAGCCACCTCGAGGCGCGCCTGTGGAACGACGTGTTCCTCGCCGCCCAGGAGGAACTCGGGATCTCCTCAGGCTCGATCAAGGCGACGGTTCTGATCGAGACCATCACGGCGGCCTTCGAGATGGATGAGATCCTGCACGAGCTGCGCGAGCACAGCTCGGGTCTCAACTGCGGGCGCTGGGACTACATCTTCAGCTTCATCAAGCGCTTCGCCGAGCGCGCCGACTTTGTCCTGCCCGACCGCGGGAGCGTGGGAATGACGAGTCACTTCCTGCGCAGCTACAGCCGGCTGTTGATCGAGACCTGTCACCGGCGCGGCGTGCACGCGATGGGAGGCATGGCGGCCCAGATCCCCATCAAGAACGACCCCGAGGCCAACGAGCAGGCCCTCGCGAAGGTGCGCGCCGACAAGCTGCGCGAGGTGGGAGACGGACACGACGGCACCTGGGTGGCCCACCCCGGCCTGGTGGCGGAGGCCACGGCCATCTTCGACGAGCACATGCCCAGGCCCCATCAGATCGAGGTGGCGCGCGAGGCGGCGGGGGTGACGGCGGAGGACCTGCTGCGCGTGCCCGAGGGCGAGATCACCGAGGCCGGCCTGCGCCAGAACGTCAGCATCGGCGTCCAGTACCTGGAGGCCTGGCTGGGGGGCAACGGCTGCGTCCCGCTCTATCACCTGATGGAGGACGCGGCCACGGCCGAGATCTCGCGCACGCAGATCTGGCAGTGGACGCGCCACGGCGCCGCGCTGGCCGACGGCCGTCGGGTGAGCGCCGAGCTGGTGGCGGAGACGCTGGTCGAGGAGTTGGCCGCCATCCGCGAGACCCTCGGCGCCGAGCGCTTCGATGCCGGCCATTTCGATGAGGCGGCGCGCCTCTTCGAGTCCCTCTCCACCGCCGCGCGCTGCGGCGAGTTCCTGACCTTGCCGGCCTACGAGCGGCTAATAGATCTCCACGGCTGACCCCGTCCTTCCTGGCTCCCTTCCTCTTCACACAACGATGACTGACAACAACGGCTCACACGATCGGACCCAACCCCAGCGCAACTGCAACGGCGCCTCGAACGGGCACGCCTCCAGCAACGGCAACGGTGCTGTGAACGGAAACGGCAACGGCAATGGAAGCACGAGGGATGTGCTGGACATCGAGGCGCACCGCTTCGACGGCATCGAGCGCGACTACACTCCCGATGACGTGGAGCGCTTGCGCGGCTCCTTGCCCATCCAGCACACCCTGGCCGACGCGGGCGCCCGCAAGCTGTGGGGCTACCTGCAGAGCGAGACATACATCAACGCCCTCGGCGCCCTGACCGGCAACATGGCCATGCAGCAGGTTCGTGCCGGTTTGAAGGCGATCTACCTCAGCGGTTGGCAGGTGGCGGCGGACGCCAACGACGCGGGTCAGATGTACCCCGACCAGAGCCTCTACCCGGTCAGCTCCGTGCCGAACGTGGTGCGCCGCATCAACCGCGCCCTCGAGCGCGCGGACCAGATCCAGCACATGGACGGCGAGGGTGATATCGACTGGTTTCAGCCCATCATCGCCGACGCCGAGGCCGGCTTCGGTGGTCCTCTGAACGCCTTCGAGTTGATGAAGGCCATGATCGAGGCGGGCGCCTCAGGCGTGCACTTCGAGGACCAGCTGGCGAGCGAGAAGAAGTGCGGCCACCTGGGCGGCAAGGTGCTCGTGCCCACCCAGACCTTCGTGCGGACGCTCAACGCCGCGCGCCTGGCCGCCGACGTGATGGGCGTGCCGACGGTGTTGATCGCCCGCACCGACGCCGACAGCGCCCAGCTCATCACCTCCGACGTGGACGAGCGCGACCGCGAGTTCCTGACCGGCGAGCGGACCCCCGAGGG